>CAUGSS010000034.1 GCA_959602365.1 uncultured Eubacteriales bacterium | reverse complement strand
GCCAACGTGGGCGCGCCTCAGGTCGCCTACAAGGAGACCATCACCAAGAAGGTGGACCAGGAGACCAAGTACAAGCGCCAGTCCGGCGGCTCCGGCCAGTACGGTCACGTCAAGCTCATTGTCGAGCCCAACGAGTCCGGCAAGGGCTATGAGTTCGTCAACGCCGTGGTGGGCGGCGCCATCCCCAAGGAGTATATCCCTGCGGTGGACGCCGGTATCCAGGGCGCCCTCCAGGCCGGCGTGCTGGCCGGTTATCCGGTGGTGGACGTCAAGGTCACCCTGTACGACGGCTCCTATCACGAGGTCGACTCCTCCGAGATGGCCTTCAAGATCGCCGGTTCCATGGCCTTCAAGGAGGCCTGCCGCAAGGCCGGCCCCGTCCTGCTGGAGCCCATGATGAAGGTCTCCGTCACCGTGCCCGACGAGTATATGGGCAACGTGATGGGCGATCTGATCTCCCGCCGCGGCGAGATCCGCGGTCAGGAGGACCGCGGCGGCGCCGTCCAGATCGACTCCTTCGTGCCTCTGGCTGAGATGTTCGGCTATGCCACCGACCTGCGTTCCCGGACCCAGGGCCGCGGCAACTACACCATGGAGCCCAGCCATTACGTCCAGATCCCCAAGTCCATTTCGGAGAAGATTATCGCCGGACGCGGCAAGAATAACGACTAAATTCGGCCTGAAAAGCGGGAAAATGCGGTTGCATTTTCCCGCCCGATGGAGTACAATAGCACCAGAATTCTGTCGTTCCATTCCAGTCCATTTTTTGAATTTAATTTACTGTTAAGGAGGATACTCAAAAATGGCTAAAGCAAAATTTGAGCGTACCAAGCCCCATGTTAACATCGGCACCATTGGCCATGTTGACCACGGCAAGACCACTCTGACCGCTGCTATCACCAAGTGGCTGGCTCTCCAGGGCAAGGCTGACTATACCGACTACTCCAGCATCGACAAGGCTCCCGAGGAGCGCGAGCGCGGCATCACCATCAACACCGCCCACGTCGAGTATGAGACCGAGGCCCGTCACTATGCCCACGTGGACTGCCCGGGCCACGCCGACTATATCAAGAACATGATCACCGGTGCCGCTCAGATGGACGGCGCCATCCTGGTCATCGCCGCCACCGACGGCCCCATGGCTCAGACCAAGGAGCATCTGCTGCTGGCCCGTCAGGTGAACGTGCCCTATGTCCTGGTCTTCCTGAACAAGTGCGATCAGGTCGACGACGAGGAGCTGCTGGAGCTGGTCGAGATGGAGGTCCGCGAGACCCTGGACGAGTACGGCTTCCCCGGCGACGACACCCCCATCATCAAGGGTTCCGCTCTGAACGCCCTGACCTGCGAGTCTCAGGATCCCAACGCTCCCGAGTATGCCTGCATCAAGGAGCTGATGGACGCTGTCGACACTTGGATCAAGACCCCCGAGCGCAAGGCTGACCTGCCCTTCCTGATGCCCGTCGAGGACGTGTTCACCATCACCGGCCGCGGCACCGTGGCCACCGGCCGCGTGGAGCGTGGTCAGGTCAAGATGGGCGAGACCGTCGAGATCGTCGGCCTGTCTGAGGAGAAGAAGAGCACCGTTATCACCGGCCTGGAGATGTTCCGCAAGACCCTGGACTTCGCTGAGGCTGGCGACAACATCGGCGCCCTGATGCGCGGCATCAACAAGACCGACATCGAGCGCGGCCAGGTTCTGTGCAAGCCCGGCTCCATCCATCCTCACACCAAGTTCCGCGGCCAGGTCTATGTGCTGAAGAAGGAAGAGGGCGGCCGTCACACCCCGTTCTTCAACAACTATCGGCCCCAGTTCTACTTCCGTACCACCGACGTGACCGGCATCATCACCCTGCCCGAGGGCACTGAGATGTGCATGCCCGGCGACAACGTCGAGATGGACGTGGAGCTGATCACCCCCATCGCCATCGAGGAGGGCCTGCGCTTCGCTATCCGCGAGGGCGGCCGTACCGTTGGTTCCGGTGTCGTCATCGCCGTCAACAACGACTAATTTATCCCTTTGAAGAGAGCCGGCTGTTCAGTCGGCTCTCTTTTTATGAAAGGGAGAAATGGCTGGCCTTGTCCTTTGGAAGAGAATGTGGTATGATTTTACCAGTTCTGTCCGATCATGTGCAGTGACAAATGGAGGATTTCTATGGCTAAGATTAAGTTTTTGACCGATTCAGCAGCTGATATCCCGCAGAAATATGTGGAACAATACGGCATCCAGGTGATTCCGTTTCCCATTGCCCTGGAGGGGCGAGAGGTCTTGGACGGGGTGGATTATACAAGAGAAGAATTCTATTCCGTGTTGAGCAATGCAAAACAGATCCCGACCCACGCCCAGCTCAACACCTTCCAGTTTGAGGAGGCCTATGCGGCGGCCTGGCAGGAGGGGTATGATGCCATTATCTACACCTGCATCAACTTCAAGGGTTCCAATACCGGCAACAATGCGATCCAGGCGAAGGATCTCTTTTTCCAGGAACACCCTGAGGCAGAGGGTAAATTTGAAATCTATGTTCTGGACAGCAAGGCCTACACCTATGCCTACGGCTATGCGGTGGTAGAGGCGGCCAAGCGGGCCCAGGCGGAGGATATCTCTGCTGCCCAGGCGGTGGAACAGATCCAGGACTGGCTGGACCATGTGAAGATTCTCTTCACCCTCTACGATCTGAAGTTTGCCCGCAAGTCGGGACGGGTCTCCGCCGCCGCGGCCATCATGGGAGGCGCCATGGGCATCCGCCCCATCATGTCCTTCCCCAACGGAGATTCCAAAGTGCTGGCCAAACCCCGGGGGGATAAAAACGTAATTCCCGCCATGATGAAGATGATGAAGGAGGATATGGAGCCCGGTTCTCCCTATCTGGTGATCCATGCGTCCCTGCCGGAGCACAATGAGGAGATTTCCAAGGCCTGCCTGGAGACTCTCGGCTATCCTCCGGCGGAGGAATTTTTGATTGGCGGCGTTATCTCCATCAACGCCGGCCCCAGTGTGGTGGGAGTCATTTATCGGACGAAGTAATCAGTTCACCTGTTTTCAGAAAGGCGCTGGATTTCCATGGATGTTTTGTCTCAAATTTTAAAGGATTTGGCCAGCTTAGCCACGACCAAGCTGCTGGCGGCCATCCTCGCGGCCATTCTGGTGGTGGCGGTAGGCAAAATTCTGCTGCGCCTGCTGCGGCGGAGCGTCGGCAAGACGAAGATGGACACTACCCTGCAGAAATTCCTGATCTCCGCGGTCAAGGTCGTCATCTACTTTGTGGCGGCCATGATTGTGGCGGGCTCACTGGGATTCGAAATGTCCTCTCTGGTGGCCCTGGCCAGCGTGGTCTCCGCGGCTTTTGCCCTGGCGGCCTCGGATACCTTGTCCAATCTGTTCGGAGGGATTCTGCTGCTGATGACCAAGCCCTTCGGGGTAAACGACTATGTCTCCATCTCCGGCCAGGAGGGGACAGTCCAGGAAGTCGGCCTGCTGAATACCAAGATCAACACCGCAGACAACAAGCGGATCACCATGCCCAACAGTTCCATTGCCTCTGCTGTGATAGTCAATTATTCGGCGGAGGGCAGGCGGCGGGTGGACCTGACCTTCCGGGTGGGCATTGAAAACGATATGGAGCGGGTCAAGACGGCCATCCGGGCCACGGCGGAAAACCATGAGAAGGTGATCGACAAGGACAAGATCTTCGTCCGGGTCTCCGGTTATCAGGACAGCGCCGCCTCCTATCTCCTCCAGGCCTGGTGCCTGACCGGGGACTATACCCAGGTATACTACGATTTGATGGAGCAGGTGAAGCACACCTTTGACCAGGTGGGCATTACGATGGCGATCCAGGACCTGGGCTTTTTGCGGGAACAAAAGAAGTGAGTGTGTAAAAAACAGGGGCGCGCCGCTTTGTGCGGCGTGCCCCTGCTGTATTTTCGGGCTGCATCAGATCAGCCGGGCCATGTCCTCGGGCAGCGGGGAGCGGAAATGCAGACGCTGGCCGGTGACCGGGTGGTCGAAGGAGAGGCCGCAGGCGTGCAGCGCCGCCCGGCCGATGAGGGCCGGCTCTTCGGTCCCGTAGAGAAAGTCGCCGGTCAGCGGATGGCCCAGCCAGGCCATATGTACCCGGATCTGGTGGGCGCGTCCGGTCTCTGGCCGGATGTGGAGCAGGCTGCGGCCGTGGCGTCCTCCCAGCGCCCGGTAGCGGGTGACCGCCCGTTTGCCGTCCGGGCGCACCTGCCGCTCCAGTACGGAACCCTCCCGGCGGCCGATGGGGGCGTCGATGCGCCCCTCCAGCTGCTCCGGTATCCCCTGGCACACCGCCAGGTATTCCTTTTGGAACCGGCCGCGCTCCAGGGACTGCCCCAGCAGTTGGGCGGCGAGGGCGTGCTTGGCCACGCACACCAGCCCGCTGGTGCCCCGGTCCAATCGGTTGACCGGCCGGAACAGGTGGTGCTCGCCGCGGGATTCATAGTGCCAGGAGAGCAGATTCCCCAGGGTGTCCCCGTGGTGTCCCGGCCCGGGGTGGACGGCCATACCCGCCGCCTTGTCCAGAAGGATCAGGTGGTCGTCCTCATAGAGCACCTGCAGCGCCCCGGCCACCGGAGGAATCTGGGAGGGAGGGTCCTCGGGCAGGCAGATGGTCAGCACTTTGGCCCCTTCCGGAGGGCGGTAGAGGGGAACGCTCTGACCATCCAGCAGTACACTGTCCTGGCTTGTACGCAGTTCCTTGAGCCGGAGGGCGGAGAAGCCCAGATTTTCCCTCAGAATACGGGAGAGAGGCGTTGACCTCCACGCCTCCAGAATGCGGTAGTTCAGTTGGATCATGCACTCACCCCCAGTTTTTTTCGTTATAACACAGAGGCCGGGGATGGGTCAAGCGGAAAAGGTCGGATGATCCGCTGGAATCCAGGCTGCCCCGGCCGGCAGAGAGAATTTATAAAATCTTTGCTTTTTTCCTGTCGAACTGTGATATACTTGAAAAGAAACTGTATTCCGGGACGGGAGGACGGCATGGCACTCTTTCGAAAAAGCAACAGGCAGGAGACCCCCAGCCTGGGCCTCTACCTGCACATTCCGTTTTGCGTACACAAATGTGATTACTGTGATTTCTACTCTGTCCCCGGCCGGGGGAAGCGGATGGACGAGTATCTGAAGGCGCTCCAATGCCACCTGGAGGAGAGCGCCCCTCAAGCCCAAACCTATCGGGTGGATACAATCTATTTCGGCGGCGGCACTCCGTCCTATTTCGGAGCGCGCCGCCTGGCGGAGCTGCTGCGGGTGCTCCAGCGGCTCTTTGTGGTGGATCGGGCGTGCGAGATCACGGTGGAGTGCAACCCTGATTCCATGGATCAGGAGAGCCTGACGCTGCTCCGGAGGGCCGGAGTCAACCGGTTGTCCATTGGGGTCCAGTCCGCCCAGGACAGCGAGCTCAAAGCTGTGGGCCGGGTGCACAGCTTTGCCCAGGTTACCCGGGCCGTTCAGCGGGCCAGGCAGGCGGGCTTTGACAATCTCTCTCTGGATCTGATTTACGGGCTGCCCGGCCAGACCCTGGCGTCCTGGCAGGAGACGGTGGAGGCGGCGCTGAAACTGGCACCGGAGCACCTGTCCTGCTATGGCCTGAAGCTGGAGGAGGGCACCCCCCTCTACCAGCGCCGGGAGACGGAGCAGATGGCCGATGACGATACCCAGGCGGACATGTACCTGTGGATGGTGGACCGGCTCGCCCAAGCCGGCTATGCCCAGTACGAGATATCCAACTTTGCCCGGCCCGGTTTTGAGTCCCGCCACAATCTGAAATACTGGCTGGGCGGAGAGTACATGGGGTTCGGCCCCTCTGCCCACTCCTATTTTGGGGGCAGGCGGTACAGCTTTGTCCGGGATTTGGATGTCTATGTCAAGGGTATCTTCTATAACGGCAGGATCATCGACGAGTCCCGGCTCATCAACCGCAGGGAGCGGGGCAAGGAGTATCTGATGCTCCGGATGCGCACTGCCCGCGGGGTGGAGGAGTCGGAGTACCGCCGGGCGTTCTATCTGAATTTTATTCCGCTGGAGGAGCGATTCCGGGAGTACCGGGATTATGGTTGGGCGGAATGTACCGACGGCAGGTGGCATTTTACCCCATCGGGGTTTTTGCTCTCCAACCCGCTGATCAGTGATTTGCTGGCCATCCAGGAGGAGACGGTTCAGGAGGTCATGCGCCCCATTTTGCGCCGGAGAATGGAGGCCGAGCGGCGCCGGGATGGGAAAAAGCCGGACAGCGGGAGGGAATGAGTATGTCCTGTTATAGAGACATAAATTTAATTATGTAAATTTACGACCGGTGCGGCGGAGCTGCGCCGGTCTCACTGGTATTCGGGCGCTGTAAAAGATTGATCCGGGACGGGAACTTTCTCCCCGCCCCTCCGTCTAAGCAAGCGGAAGGAATTCACGGAAGGTTTCTGAGAGAGGAGCTGAATTGCTATGAGGCGGAGTAGAAAACTGGTGCCGGCCCTCTTCTGCGCTCTGATGCTGGTGCTGCTGGCGGGCTGCGGCCTGGTCAGGAGCTTCCAGATCGGGGAGGCGGCCAGGATGACCCTGACCTCCGGCACCACCGGGGAGACGGTGGAACTCACAGACCCGGAGGTGATCCGGGCGGTCACAGACAACATTGAATCCATCCGGTTTCAACGCTGTCACTCCAGCGGGAACAGTACCGGCTGGAGCTACGCCATCCGCTGGTATGACGCCGGCGGCGCCGTTCTGGAGGACATGGTCATCCAGAGCAGCGGCATGATCAATGTAGACGGCTGGTTTTGGGGTGCTGCCAGCGGCGGTGTGGACACCGCCCTGCTGGAAGAGATGCTGGAGGAATAACCCGGCTATTGGGGGGCAAACTACCCTAAAAAGGAGTGGTTTGCCATGAAAATGACCAATCAGGAGTATGGACAACTGGTCAACAGCCTCGCTAAGCCCTCCCCCATGGCAAAGGATCTCACCTTTGCCTTTTTGGTGGGCGGAGGCATCTGCGCCCTGGGACAGCTGATTCAGGCGGGGTGGCAGGCGCTGGGGCTGGAACAGGAGGAGGCGGGAAGCGCCGCCACCATGACGCTGATTTTTTTATCCGCCCTTTTTACCGCGCTGGACCTCTATAAAGGGCTGGCCAAATATGCGGGAGCGGGGACGCTGGTTCCGGTGACCGGCTTTGCCAACTCGGTGGTCGCCCCGGCCATCGAATTCAAGAGCGAAGGGATTGTGGCCTCCGGCGGCATGGCCTCTAAAATGTTCACCATTGCCGGGCCGGTCCTTGTATTTGGCGTGGGAGCCAGCATCATCTACGGGCTGGTACTCTGCCTGATCGGACCCTGAGACAGATTGCCCTATGAGCGGGACGCGAAAGCCAGCGGCATTCGCGTCCCGCTGCGTTTTGTTCGCATTGGTTTGAGCGGGCGCCAGTCCCTGGAGCGCATCAAACCGGCCCGGCGCAGCAGAAAAAAACTGCGCCGGGCCGGTTTTGCGAGGGCGGAGGCCGGACCACTGTCCGGCGGGGTTAACACCCCTTCCGTGCCCTCCAAGCAGAGCTGTTTTCATAGGCGAACCAGCCCCCAAAATAGGAGCTGTTGTCCCAGCGCTCTCCCCAACTGTCCCATTGGCCATAGAAGCTGCCGGACCCCGGGGCGCTGGCAAAGCGGCCCAGCCAGCTGACATAGTTTTGATCCAGACCGCAGCGGGGGAAAATTTCCGCCAGGCTGGCATAGAACTCCGGGTTGCCGTAGGGAAGGGTGACGGCCAGGCCGGAGCAGGCGCTGTCCTGGCAGTTGGCGGCGGAGTAGAGCACCGCGTCGCTGAGGGCCAGCTCCAGGGCGCTGCTCTCCTCGCAGTCCAGGGTGCAGGCCAACGCCATCAGGTCGGTGATATAGTAGTCCTGCATGACCTGCTCCCCGCTGCCGGGCCAGTCGGCGCCGCCTTCCCGGCGGGTCATCTGGGTGGCCCAGGAGTAATTGGCTGCCGTGAGGGCCGCCTCATTGGCATAGGCGAACTCGGTCCAGGCGGCATAGAGGGCGGGGGTTTTTCTCAGGTCAATCAGCGCCAGCACGCCGGGATCTCCGGCCTGTTCCGACTCCTGTACATAGGTGTCCACAATGGTTCTGCCCAGCTCCTCCGTGGGCATGGAGACGTCGTCTCCCAGCTCAGTCAGCCAGTATTGGTACTCCCAGCCGTAGCCGGACACAAAGTCCTCCGAGGCGATCAGATAGTCGCTGCAGTCCTGCAGGGCGCAGCAGGTCTCCAGGCAGCCCATCAGACAGGCGTCAAAGCCGATCAGGTCGAAGGATACGCCGGCCTCCGCCAGTGCGGAGTGGATTTCATCCAGGGACAGAGACCCGCCGGGGTTGAATTCGTCGTAGCCAAAGCCGTATACCGGGCCGGCGCCGTGATCCCAAAAGATCAGGATGTTGCGCTCAGCGGGGTAGTACCGGGCGCAGAAGCGGACAAAATCCCGCAGCGTGGCGGGGTCCGTGGAGTCCAGCTGTCCCAGATCCTCCTGCTGACAGACCAGCGCCCCATCCTCCACGGTAAAACGCTGGGAGCCGGCGGGGGAGACCGCGGCGTTATGCCACTCCTGACAGCCCATGGTCTGCACCACCAAGCTGACCCGCTCGCCCAGATCAGCCCGGGCCATCTCCTCCAGATCCAAACTGCCCAGGGCGGATTCTGACTCCAGATCGGAGCCCACCATATAGACCATCACAGTGGCACGGTCCCCGTCGGCGGTGTTTTCCGCGGCGTCCCGGGGGCGGCCTGTTGGAAGAGGGGCCGTCTCTGTTTGGCTGGCTCGGGCCTCTGAAGGTGTGGAAGCGCTGGAGGGGGTACAGCCCGGCAGCAGCAGGGCCAGCCCCAGGAGACACGCCGGCAGCAGCGCGGTGCGGACTTTGGTCAATGCAATCGCTCCTTCCGATCCCGGGCCTGAAGCCCGCGGACGTTATGTCTCTGGATCAGAAGCGGCGCGGCGGAGCAGTGCCGCCGCGCCGGATGTCCTGGGGACCGGGAGGGGACAGCCCCGCCCGCCGGTCTATGTATGCTGTATGTTCAGATGCTGAGGGTCTGGCAGATGGTCTCAAAGTAGAAACGGTAGACCTGATCTCCCGGATGCAGACCGTCATTCTCCGGGCCGGCCCCCACCTCCAGATAGTCCTCCAGAGACAGCCCCCGGGAGCGGCAGTCCTCCATCATGGCGGCAAAGTGGTCAATGAACAGCACCTGGCCCTCCCACTGACCGGCGGTCTGGCGGATCACCTCGGCCACCTGGGCCTGGGTATAGAACCGGTTGGGCTTGGCGTCGTTGGCGGCGGTGGCGGGGTTGGGGGTCATCAGGACCAAACTGTTGCCGTCACCGGTCACCTTGGCGCACAGGGCCTCCAGATTGGAGCGGAGCTGTTCCAGCCCGTTCTCCAGCTTTTTGTCGTTTGCGCCGATCATGCAGAACACCACCCGGTCGGTGGCGGGCTGGTACAGCGTGTCCAAATGCTCCATCAGCTCCCCGCTGGTGGTGCCGTAACACCCCACATTGTCCACGCTGCAGCCGTAGCGGGCGCTCAGGTGGGCGCCCAGCAGAGATGCCCAGCAGCGCTTGCCCCGCTGGCGGCGGAAGGGGGGATAGATGACCCGGCCGCTCAGGTCGCTGTCGCTGCTGCCGGAGCCTGCGGTCAGGCTGTCGCCCAGCAGCTTGATGTTGCATCCATTCCGAATCCTTTGGGTGATTTGATGCCGTAGTTGAGACTTTTCCATAGCGGTATGCCTCCCAAAGCAGATTGAGTTTTCCCGAATCTTGTCGTCATTATTCGTACTGTGCCGAACCGGCGGCATGAGAGCGTGCCGCCGCCGGAGATAGGTGGACGGCAGATTTCCGGTTGACCGGTCCTCGGTTTCACACTTTGCTATATCTTACATCGAAATCACTTTGGGCGCAATGCAGAAGTGGTGGTAGTAATAAAAAATGACCGAACGGTCAGAAACAGGATATTGACAAATCAGGTAAAATAGAGATGAGAAAAGTGATTAAATTCGGCAGATTATTTTGGAAAAATGCTTTATAAACTATTTTTTCATTACTTTTTTGCCGGTTCTATGGAGGCGTTTTGATGAAAGAGTTTGAGACCAAAATTCAGGAGCTGAAATACAATGTGCTCCGGGAAGTGGCGAAGCTTGCCTATGAGGGCAATATGGCATCCGGTGTGCTCGACATTCCGGAAAAGATCATCCCCGGGCCCGAGCCCCAGTTCCGGTGCTGCATCTATAAGGAGCGGGCCATCATCGGCGACCGGATCAAGCTGGCGATGGGCGGGGACATGGCCAACCCCGGGGTGGTGGAGGTCATTGACACCGCCTGTGACGAATGTCCTGTCACCGCGATGGAGGTGGGGCCCTCCTGCCGGGGCTGTCTGGCCAACCGGTGCCGGCATGCCTGCCCTGTGGGGGCCATCACCATTGAAAACCACAAGGCCGTGATCGACCATAAGAAATGCATTGTCTGCGGCCGATGCATGGCGGCCTGTCCCTATTCCGCTATTGTGAAGAACCAGCGCCCCTGTGAGCGCAACTGCCCCGCCGGGGCCATCTCCATGCGGGAGAGCGACCAGAAGGCCTCGGTGGATCCCAGTAAGTGCATCTCCTGCGGCATCTGCACCTACGCCTGCCCCTTCGGTGCGCTGATTGACAAATCCTGGATTGTTCAGGCGGTAAACATGCTTAAGGGCTCCAAGCAGTGGAATTACAAGGTCCACGCCGTCGTGGCGCCCTCTATCGCAGGTCAGTTTGAAGGCGCCTCTCTGGGGCAGGTGATCACCGCCCTGGAGCAGCTGGGCTTCTGCCAGGTGCACGAGGTGGCCGAGGGTGCGGATATGACCGCCCACGCCGAGGCCCGGGAACTGGCCGAGAAGGGTACCCTGTACTCTTCCTGCTGCCCGGCCTTCGTCTCCTATGTGGAGATCCACCACCCGGAGATGGCCCACAAGATCTCCCACACCCCGTCCCCCATGGTGATGATCGCCCGGAAGATCAAAGAGGAGGACGCCGACGCCCGGGTGGTGTTCATCGGGCCCTGCGTGGCCAAGAAGCACGAATTCCGGCTGGGCAAGACCCGGGGCGTGGTGGACTGTGTGCTCACCTTTGAGGAGCTGGACGCCCTGTTTGCCAGCCGGGACATCGAGCCGGGCACAATGGAGGAGGCAGTCCTGGACGACGCCTCCAGCTATGGCCGCGCCTTTGGCGCCAGCGGCGGCGTGGCCGCGGCGGTGGCCCAGGCGCTGAAAGAGCAGAGCATTGACTTTGAGGTCAAGCCGGTGGTCTGCGGCGGAATCGCCGCCTGCAAGGCCGCCATCCTGAAGGACCAGCACGGCCGTCTGGAGGGGAACTTCATCGAGGGTATGGCCTGTGATGCCGGCTGTATCGGCGGGGCGGGCTGCCGGGTGCGCTCCCCCAAGAATAAGGCCAACCTGATGCAGTATGCCAAAGCCGCCGGGCACAAGACCATTGAGAGCGTGGTCAGCCCGGAGGAGAAGTGATTCTTTTTCCCTGAGGGACAACCGGCGTGTGGACGAAATCCACACGCCGGTGTTTGCTTTCATCCGCTGGAGGCGGGGGAGAGGGGCCGTTTGCGGTCCCGGCCTTGTCATTTCCGCTGGCGGAGGCTATAATAATAAAAATGCATCGGGATGCTGCCTCTGCCGCCGGATCGGCGGGACAGCGTCTCAACACACAGGAGGTCTGTTTATGGCAAGCAAAGTTTATTTCTGCGATTTCCGCACCCACACCGGCGGGATGACCATCCCGCAGAAACTGCAAAAACTGCTCCGCCGGGCCGGCATAGGTGAGATCGACTTCGAGAATAAATTTACCGCCATCAAAATGCACTTTGGTGAGCTGGGTAATCTGGCCTTTTTGCGGCCCAACTATGCCAAAGCGGTGGCGGATCTGGTGAAGGAGCTGGGGGGCAAGCCCTTCCTGACCGACTGCAACACCCTCTATCCCGGCTCCAGAAAAAACGCGCTGGAGCATCTGATGTGCGCTTGGGAGAATGGGTTTTCCTATCTGTCCACCGGATGTCCCATCCTGATTGGCGACGGTCTGAAGGGCACCGATGAGGTGGAGGTTCCCGTGGCCGGAGGGGAGTATGTCCAGGAGGCGAAAATCGGCCATGCCATCATGGACGCCGATGTGTTTATCAGCCTGGCCCATTTCAAGGGCCATGAGTGCGCTGGATTCGGCGGAGCTATCAAGAATGTGGGCATGGGCTGCGGCAGCCGGGCCGGCAAGATGGAGCAGCATAACTGCGGCAAGCCGGTGGTGGATGAATCCCTGTGCCGGGGCTGCCAGCTCTGCGCCCGTCAGTGCGGCCAGGATGCCATTGCTTATGGCGCGGATCGGAAGGCACATATTGATCATGACCGGTGCGTGGGCTGCGGACGGTGTATTGGCGCCTGTAATTTCGACGCCATCTCCAACCCGGACTGGAGTGCAAACGCCATCCTGAACCGTAAAATGGCGGAGTATGCCAAGGCGGTGGTGGACGGCCGCCCGGCCTTCTATATCAATATTGTCATGGATGTCTCCCCCAACTGCGACTGCCATGCGGAGAATGACGCCCCCATCCTGCCCGATGTGGGTATGTTCTGTTCCTTTGATCCGGTGGCTCTGGACCAGGCCTGTGCCGACGCCTGCCAGCGCCAGACCCCCTTTGTCAACTCTCAGCTGGGGGAGCATATGGCCCAGCCCGGCTTTGTGGATCATCATGACCACTTCACCAACTCCACCCCGGAATCCGAGTGGGAGACCTGCCTGGAGCACGCCCAAAAGATCGGCCTGGGCAGCCGGGACTATGAGCTGGTGACCGTGGGCTGAGAGACGCGCCTGGGCAGGCGGGGCGGCCTCCCGGAAGGACTGGCGGCATACTGATGCCCCATCCCGCATATCATGTCCCAGAAGGGAATGAAAGGGAAGGGGAGTCGTCCATGAAACGGGAGAACCGAATTCTGCTGATTGTCTTTGTCTTGACCGCTCTGGCGGGCTGCGGGCTGCACTTTTTATATCAGTGGTCACCCAATCTGCTCTTTGCCGTGCTCTCGCCGGTGCGGGAGAGCGTCTGGGAGCATCTGAAGCTGGTCTATTGGCCCATGCTGGCGGCGCTGCTGCTGTACACCCGGCGGCAGAAGGAACAGCGGGCCGGATGGTACCTGGGATTGCTGACGGCCGGCGCCCTGCTGCTGATCTATGGGTGGGTGTACAACATCCGCATGGCCGGCGCCAATCTGGCGGTGGATATTGCCGCCTATGTGGTCATCCTGGCGCTGGGATTCGCCGTTGCCCTCTGGATCCCTGTGACCAAGCGCTGGAGGAGTCCGCTGCTGATGCTCACCGGAGTGCTGGCGGTTCTGGTGGTGGTTTTCACCTTTTACACGCCGGATACGCTGATCTTCGCCGATCTGGAGCTGGCCGACGCCCTGTATACGCTGCCCTGCTGAATGCGGAAGGCACCCTGTCCGCCCCGGGCGGGAATCCAGAAAACGGATTTCCCGCCCGGGGCGCTTTTTTAGCCAACTCGTACATTGACGCCAGGGCGCAGGGATGATAAGATATAAAAGATTATGTAAATAGTGGGGTAGTATTGCTATGTGGTTGGCCGATCAATGGAAAGATTATGAACTGCTGGACTGCGGCAGGGGAGAAAAACTGGAGCGCTGGGGGGACAAACTGCTGGTGCGGCCGGATCCCCAGGCCATCTGGAACACCCCCCGTACCCTGCGGGGCTGGAAGGTCAACGACGGGCGCTACAGCCGGTCCCATACCGGCGGCGGCCACTGGGACAAGCGAAGCCTGCCCCAGCACTGGACCATCCGCTACGGCAGCCTGACCTTTCAGGTGGGCCCCATGAACTTCAAGCACACCGGCCTTTTTCCGGAGCAGGCGGCCAACTGGGATTTTGCCCGGGAGCAGATCCGGCGCGCGGGCCGGGAGATCAATGTGCTCAACCTGTTTGCCTATACCGGCGGAGCAACGGTGGCCTGCGCGGCGGCGGGGGCCAAGGTGTGCCATGTGGACGCGGCCAAGGGCATGGTGGCCTGGGCCCGGGAGAACGCCCGGCTGTCCGGTCTGAGCGAAGCCCCCATCCGCTGGATCGTGGATGACTGCGCCAAGTTTGTGGAGCGGGAGATCCGCCGGGGCAGACGCTACGACGCCCTGATTATGGATCCGCCCTCCTATGGCCGGGGGCCCTCCGGCGAGGTCTGGAAGCTGGAGGACAACCTCTATCCCTTCCTGGAGCTGGTGGTCCAGGTGCTGTCGGACCAGCCCCTGTTCATCATCATCAACTCCTACACCACCGGCCTGGCCCCCTCGGTGCTGGGCTATCTGCTGGATACGCTGGTGACCAAACAGCGGGGCGGCCACACCGAGTGCCAGGAGCTGGGCCTGCCGGTCACCGCCAGCGGCCTGGCGCTGCCCTGCGGGGCCACCGGGCGCTGGATGGCCACCCCCTAATCAGAAAAGAGTCAGGATACTATGCCGGAACAGATTATCAAAACAGAACATCTCTCCTTTGCCTATACCGGGGCGGAGGGAGTGGCCCCTCTGGTGCTGGACGGGGTGGAGCTGCAGATCGAGAACGGCAGCTTTGTGGCGGTGCTGGGCCATAACGGCTGCGGCAAATCCACTCTGGCAAAGCACTTCAACGCCATTCTGCTCCCCAGCGGAGGCAAAGTGTATGTGGCCGGAATGGATACGGCCGACGACGGGAAATTGCTGGACATCCGCCGCAGCGTGGGTATGGTGTTCCAGAATCCGGACAACCAGATTGTGGCCTCCATTGTGGAGGAGGACGTGGCATTTGCCCCGGAGAACCTGGGGGTGGAGCCGGCTGAAATCCGCCGCCGGGTGGACGACGCCCTGGAGGCGGTGGGGATGTCGGAATACGCCCGCCATGCCCCCCATCTGCTCTCCGGGGGCCAGAAGCAGCGGGTTGCCATCGCCGGAGTGCTGGCCATGCGCCCCAAGTGCATTGTGCTGGATGAGCCCACCGCCATGCTGGACCCCATCGGGCGCAAGGAGGTGCTCCGCACCATCCAGACCCTCAACCGGGAGAGCGGTGTCACGGTGGTCCTCATCACCCATCATATGGATGAGGCGGCCCAGGCCGGAAGGCTGATTGTCATGGACCACGGCAGGGTCATCGCCGACGGCCCCCCGAGAGAGGTGTTTCAGGATGTGGAAGGCCTGCGGAGTGTGGGCCTCACAGTGCCGGAGCCGGTGGAGCTGCTCTATGAGCTGCGCCGGGCCGGCCTGGATGTGCCGCTGGACGCGCTGACGGTGGAGGAATGTGCCGCCGCCATTGCCAAGGCATTGTAAGACAGAACAGAATTCTTTCAGATAGGATTGGAGCGCCATTGGAACCGATCATTGAGACGCAAAAACTGACCCATACCTACAGCATAGGTACGCCCTTTGAGCATAACGCCCTGGACGGAGTGGATTTTCAGGCTTATCCCGGAGAGATCCTGGGGATCATCGGCCACACCGGTTCCGGTAAGTCCACCCTGATCCAGCATTTGAACGGACTGCTGAAGCCCACCGGCGGGCAGGTGCTGTTCCAGGGGACGGATATCTGGGCTCAGCCCAAGAAGATCCGGGACATCCGCTTCCAGGTGGGGCTGGTCTTCCAGTACCCGGAGTACCAGCTCTTCGAGGAGACTGTCTACAAAGACATCGCCTTCGGCCCCAGGAATATGAAGCTGGACGAGCAGGAGATCGACCGGCGGGTCCACTCCGCTATCGACTTCGTCAACCTGCCGGAGAGCGTGCTCCAGCAGTCTCCCTTTGAGCTCTCCGGCGGCCAGAAGCGCCGGGTGGCCATCGCCGGGGTGCTGGCTATGGCGCCTAAGGTGCTGATTCTGGACGAGCCCACCGCCGGGCTGGACCCCCGGGGACGGGATGCCATCCTGCAGAATATCCTGGATATCCATCAGATGCAGGGGACTACCATCATTCTGGTGTCCCACTCCATGGAGGAGATTGCCCGGTGTGTGGACCGGCTCTATGTGGTGGATGAGGGAAAGCTGCCCCTGGAGGGAACGCCGGGGGAGGTCTTTGTCCACGGGGAGGAGCTGAGGGCCATGGGGCTGGATATCCCCCAGGTGACCCAGGTGCTCCAGGCCCTCCGGGGGCTGGGCGTGCCGGTGGATCCGGCGGTTTACACCATGAAGGACGCGGTGCAGGCCATTCTGGCCTGCCGGGAAAAGGGGGGGAGTCGGCCGTGCTGAAGGACATCACCCTGGGCCAGTATTTTCCCGGCGACAGCATTGTCCACCGACTGGACCCCAGAACCAAGCTGATCTTGGTGGTGGTCTATATCGTGGCCCTGTTCCTGGCCCGCTTTGTGTTCAGTTATGGGATCATGATAGCGGTGCTGATTACCTGTATCCTGCTCTCCAGGGTGGGGTTCAAGGCGATCTTTAAGGGCATGAAGCCGGTTTTCCTGATTATTCTGATCACCGCCATACTCAACCTGCTTTATAACAGCACCGGCACCCTGCTGGTGCAGTTCTGGCGCATCAGTATTTACACCGGCGGCGTGCGTATGGCTGTCATGATGGTGCTGCGGATCATGATGCTGATCTCGGGCACCTTCCTGCTGACCTACACCACCTCCCCCCTCCAGCTCACCGACGGCATTGAGAGCCTGCTGGGGCCGCTGAAGAAAATTCATCTGCCCATCCATGAGCTGGCCATGATTATGAGCATCGCCCTGCGGTTCATTCCCACCCTGATTGAGGAGACCGACAAGATCATGTCCGCCCAGAAGGCCCGGGGGGCTGACTTTGAGTCGGGCAACCTGATTCAAAAAGCCAAGGCCCTGGTGCCGCTGCTGGTGCCGCTGTTTGTCTCCGCCTTCCGCCGGGCCGACGAGCTGGCCACCGCCATGGAGTGCCGCTGCTACCACGGGGACAGCGGCCGCACCCGGATGAAGCAGCTGACCTATGCCCGTCGGGATGGAGTGGCCCTGCTGCTGGGAGCCGTGGTGCTCTCGGCGGTCATCGTGCTGCGCCGTTTTGGGCTGTAATTGAGGTTTTTATGCGTAATATTGCGTTAAAGTTGATGTATGTGGGCACCGCTTACCACGGCTGGCAGGTGCAGAAGAACGGAATCACCGTCCAGGAGACCCTCCAGAACGCCCTGTCCACCGTGGTGTGCCATCCGGTCAAATGTACCGGAGCGGGGCGCACCGACGCGGGCGTTCACGCCGAGGTCTACATCGCCAATTTCCGCACCACCTCCACCATTCCGGTGGAACGGCTGCCGCTGGCGGTCAACACCCGGCTGCCCGAGGACATTGTGGTGGTCTCCGCCCGGGAGGTCAGCGAGGGGTTCAACGCCATCGCCTCCTGCCTGAAAAAAGAGTACACATACCGGGTCTACAATTCCCGCATTCGAAATGCCTTTTATGTGAATCGCGCCTATTTCTATCCCAAGCACCTGGATGAGGCGGTGATGGCCGAGGCGGCCCGCCGCTTTGTGGGGACCCACGACTTTGCCGCCGTCCGGGCGGTGGGAACCAACGTGAAGTCCACGGTGCGCACGGTCTATTATTTTGATGTCCAGCGCAAAGGGGACTTGATCGAGCTGAAGGTGTGCGCCAACGGTTTCCTTTACAACATGGTGCGGGCCATGACCGGCACGGTGCTCTATGCCGCCGAGGGCAAGCTGACCCCGGAGGGCATCAGTGAGATTCTGGAGCGGGGCAACCGCACCGAGGCAGGCCCCACAGTCCCTCCGGGCGGGCTCTACATGACCAAGTTGTGGTATAACGAGCCTGTGGGGCTGGAGACGGACCCCCTGGCCTGAACTGCGGAAGGCAATGCCTCCGCCCATGAGGATTTATACTATGGATGAATCGAAGAAGAGTCAGAAACCCGAGGAACGGCCGGAGACCGTCCAGCCGGTGCAGGGCACAGAGAAAAAGAAAAAAAAGAAGAAGGAGGAAAAGCCGCCCAGTCGGCTCAGAGTGCTGCTGGGACGGGTGATCGCCTTGGTGGTCACGGTGTTTCTGGTGGTGGGGGCGGTCTATCTGGTGGCCAACCGGGATAAACTCAATGTGGATGCGCTGCGCCGGGCCATCTCCTACCGCACCTCCGGACGCACCCAGGCCACGGTGCTCACCTATGACGCCGCGCCCGCCGGCGCTGTTGCCCCGCTGGACGGAGGTATCCTGGTGTGTTCCCAGACCGGGCTCCAAATGGTCGCCCGCAACGGCGAGACGGTGATTGACGAAACTGTCGCCATGACCCAGCCTGTCATCTCTGTCACCGGCGGCTATGCCGTGGCCTATGATGCGGGCGGTTCCGCGCTCTACCTGATCCATGACCGGGAGATCACATACAGCTATACCGCGGAGGGAGATCAGGGCATCCTGGCCGCCCGGGTCAGTGAGGACGGCTGGCTTACCATTGTGGAGCAGGCCAGCGGATATAAGGCGGCGGTCACCGTTTACAATGCCGCATTCAATCCGGTGGTGACGGAGAACATCTCCAGCGCTTTCATCACCGATGCCATTTTGTCCCCGGACCACCAGACCCTGGCGGCGGTCGCGATTGGAGAGGACGACACCGGCTTTTATTCCACAGTGATCTTCTATCAAGTCTCCGACGGTACGGAACGCTCCCGGTGCGGACTGTCCAATGACGTGGTGCTGGATCTCAAGTGGGAGGGAGATACCCTCTGGGCGGCCGGAGAGTACGGCGTCTATTGTATTCGGGAGGAGGCCGTGGCGGGCAGCAGTGTGGACTCCAGCCGGTATCTGCGGTCGTTTTCCCTGGGAGGGGACGGCTTTGCCGCCATGTATTACAGTAAGTACCAGAGCGGAAGTGCCGGCTCTATCACGCTGCTGCGGGAGGACGGAACGGAGCAGTCCATCGGCATCAATGACGAGGTGCTGGATGTCTCCGCCGCCGGCAGCTACCTGGCGGTGCTCACCAGCAGCGAGCTGACCATCTATAAGAGCGATCTCACAGTCTACGCCTCCGCCTCCAACAGCTGGGGCGCCCGGCGGGTGCTGATGCGCGCCGACGGTTCTGCCCTGCTGGTCACCGCTGAGAGCGCCAGTCTCTACCTGCCGGGGTGAGCACGGTGGATGTGCAGCGCCGGGGCATAGGCAGCTCCGGGCGATAAGGAGGATTCCATTGACCATACTGCAACTGTTCCCTGACCTGATCTGTGTCGCCATTGTTCTGCTGTTTTTGATCTTCGGCTATCACCGGGGCATGTTCCGGACGCTGTCCGGGCTGATGACCTGGCTGGTGTCCCTGTTTGGGGCCAAGCTCATCGCCGACTGGGGCGCGCCGCGGCTGGCCGATCTGCTGCTGCCCAGAGTGCAGCCCTATGTGACCCAGCGGCTGGCCCAGGCCATCGCGGAGGGGGCCTCCAGTGCCTCCGGCGGCGAGGGATTGGGAGATCTGGGGGTGCTGGGCCTGGTGCCGGGAGTTCAGGACTTGCTGGAGGGGGTCACCGAGACCCTGGCCGAGACCATTGCCCCGGCCGTCGCGCAGCAGGTGGCCCAGGCCATCGGATGGCTCATTCTCTTTGTGCTGGGATTTTTGGCGCTCAAGCTGCTGTGCCGCCTGGCGGTGCTGCTGCTGGATCTGGTGGATCAGATCCCGGGACTGCATCTGCTCAACCATTTGGGGGGAGCCCTGCTGGGGGGCCTGGAGGGACTGCTCCTGCTGGCCCTGGCGGTGGCCCTGCTGGTGCTGTTTGACCTGCTGCCCCGGACGCTGGTGGAGGGCACCATGCTGCTGCGCTGGATTGCCGGAATCAGCGGCATTTACTAAAATTTTTCGTTCGAAACATACTTTGTTCACAATTATCTGTCATAATCTATCCAGAAATCCGATTAAACTGGTTCCATCTCTGATGCCGGAGGAGGATATCCATATACAGACAGCCTGCCTGCCGCGCAGTGCTGTCTGGGCGCAAAAGCGCCGCGGCCTGGCGGTGTTGCACCGCCGGGCATCTATCTCTATGTGTTGTCGCCCGGCCTGGCCGGGCGGGAAGGGAGTCGCCTGTATGCAGCCTACGCTCTGCTCAAAATGCCATAAAAATATCGCTGTGATTTTTGTCAGCAGAATTGAAAACGGAGAGACCAAAAACGAGGGCCTCTGCCTGAAATGCGCCCGTTCTATGGGGATTAAACCCATTGACGATATGATGAAGCGGATGGGCATCTCTGATGAGGATTTGGACAATCTCACCGACGAGATGATGACCGCCTTCAACAGCGGCGAGGGCCTGGAGGGGTTGGTGCCCCATGATCAGGGGGATAACCCCGACGAGGAGGAGGACGAGGGCAAAACGGCCACCTTCCCGTTCCTGAACCGGCTTTTTGGCGCCAATAATCAGGGGACTCCGGCCCCCCGTGAGGAGAATCCGGGCAATCCGTCCGGCGCCGGCCGGCAGGAGAAACCGAAAAGCGGCAAGAAGAAGTTCCTGGACAACTACTGCATCAACCTGACCAACCGGGCCCGGGCTGGCAAGCTGGACGGGGTCATCGGCCGGGAGGAGGAGATCCAGCGGGTCATCCAGATCCTGAACCGTCGCCAGAAGAACAACCCCTGCCTGATCGGCGAGCCCGGCGTGGGCAAGACCGCCATCGCCGAGGGACTGGCCATCCGCATCGCCCAGGGCCAGGTGCCCTATAAGCTCCAAGACAAGGAGGTCTATCTGCTGGACCTGACCGCCCTGGTGGCGGGCACCCAGTTCCGGGGCCAGTTTGAGAGCCGGATGAAGGGCCTCATCGAGGAGATCCGCAAGGCGGGCAACGTCATCCTGGTCATCGACGAGATCCATAACATCGTGGGGGCCGGAGACGCCGAGGGCTCCATGAACGCCGCCAATATCCTGAAGCCCGCCCTGTCCCGGGGAGAGATCCAGGTCATCGGCGCCACCACCTTCACCGAGTACCGCAAGCACATCGAAAAGGACACCGCCCTGGAGCGCCGCTTCCAGCCGGTCACCGTCAACGAGCCCTCCATCGAGGACAGCGTCAAGATTATCCGGGGCATCGCCCACTTCTATGAGAACTACCACAGCGTCCGGGTCTCCGACGCGGTGGCCTATCAGACGGTGGTCATGTCCGAGCGGTACATCACCGATCGCTATCTGCCCGACAAGGCCATCGACCTGCTGGACGAGGCCTGCTCCGATGTCAACCTCCACAACGAGACCCTGGCCCGGCTGGCCGCCGTCCGCAAGGAGCGGGCGGATCTGGCCAAGGAAAAGGAATTGCTGCTCAGCGACGTCTCCAAGCAGGATGAGCAGCGCAATGACGACCTGACCGCCAACGAGCAGAAGCAGGCCCGCTCGCGCCAGGAGCTCTCCGCCCTGAGCCAGGCCCGCCGGGCGATTATGGCCGACCAGACGCTGACGGAGGAGACCCGCCGCAGCCGTCTGGAGACCAACGATGCCCGCCGGGCGGACATCCAGCGGACCCTGGACGCCCTGGCCGAGGAGCGGCAGGCCATCCAGGGGAGAGAGGCGGACAAATCCTTTGAGCGCCTGGCCATCATCCGCTCCCAGGACATGCGCCTGGAGCAGGAGCAGCAGGAGCTGGAGGCCAAGCCCTGGCCCGAGCTCAATGTGGAGAACCTGGCCCGGGTGATCGAGCAGTGGACCGGCATTCCCGCCAGCCGCATCCAGGAGGCGGAGTTCGGCCAGCTGGCCCACCTGGGGGAGCGGCTGAGATCCCGCATCATCGGTCAGGATCAGGCCATCGACGCGGTGACCGCCGCCATCCGCCGCAACCGGGTGGGGATATCCCCCAAACACAAGCCGGTGTCCTTCATCTTTGTGGGCTCTACCGGCGTGGGCAAGACCGAGCTGGTCAAGCAGCTGGCCCAGGAGCTCTTCCAGACCCCGGACTCCCTGATCCGGCTGGACATGTCCGAGTTCATGGAGAAGCACTCGGTCTCCCGGCTCATCGGTTCGCCCCCGGGCTATGTGGGCTATGACGAGGCGGGCCAGCTCACTGAGAAGATCCGCCGCAAGCCCTACGCGGTCATCCTCTTTGACGAGATCGAGAAGGCCCACCCCGACGTGCTCAACGTGCTGCTCCAGATCCTGGACGACGGCCGGGTTACCGACTCCCATGGCCGCACCGTGAATTTTGAGAATACCGTCATTATCATGACCTCCAACGCCGGCAGCGACCAGCAGGAGGGGACCGTGGGCTTCGGCCACTCCCTGAACGAGCAGGACGAGGAGCGCACCATGAAGGCCCTCCAGGGCTTCCTGCGCCCCGAGTTCATCAACCGGGTGGATGAGATCGTCCACTTCAACCGGCTCACCGAGGACAACTTCAAGGGCATCACCCGGATCATGCTGGATGAGCTCCGGGATTCCCTGGAGGAGAAGGGGGTCCACTTCGAGTACGACGACGCCCTGGTGGACTACCTGACCCACAAGTCCTACTCCCTGACCTATGGCGCCCGGAACCTGCGCCGGCTCATCCAGCGGGAGCTGGAGGACGCCATCGCAACCCGGATCATCGACAACTACGCCCATCCCATCTCCCAGCTCCGGGCTACGGCCGAGGATGGCGCAATTCAACTTTACTCCCTGTGAGCCCCCCTGCAGGGGCCAGGCTCCGCGCCTTCGGGCGCGGAGCCTTTTTCGCTGCCGTGTGGGGGATACAGAGGCGGGAAATTGAAATGTGTGAAAAATTATGTAAATCTAAATGGTGGTATAAAACTGTGGAAAGTGTTGAAAACAGACGAATGTGAATGGTATGTAAATTAAAAGCGTAAATTATGTGAACATTAGCACTCTGCTATTGACAGTGCTAAAAATGGTGTTATAATACAGTTGAACCTTGAGAGAGGGGCAACAGAGCGGACCGCTGCAGCCCCCGATGTCGAGGTTGAGAATGCACAAGGCCGGAGCAGAGCTTTGGCCCGGGTAACGCCCGCAGAGCGCGGCAATGAGGCCGCGGCGGGGAAAGTGGAACTGTAAATTTGAATGGAGGAATGACTTATGTTGCCCAGCATTTTTGGTGAGAATCTCTTTGACGATATGTTTAACACCTTTGGCATGTTCCCGGATATTGACCGTACCCTGTATGGCAAGCACGCCAGGAATCTGATGAAGACCGACGTGCGGGAGACCGAGTCCACCTACGAGCTGGATGTGGACCTGCCCGGTTTCAAGAAGGACGAGGTCAAGATCGAGCTGAAGGACGGCTATCTGACCATCACCGCCGCCAAGGGTCTGGACAAGGACCAGAAGGACAAGAGGGGCCGCTACATCCGCCAGGAGCGCTACGCCGGCCAGATGAGCCGCAGCTTCTATGTGGGAGAGCAAGTGCGTCCCGAGGATCTGCACGCCAAGTTTGAGGACGGCATCCTGCAGATCACAGTGCCCAAGCAGCCCCAGCGCACCATCCCCGAGACCACCTATATCGCCATCGAATGATCCGGCGGCCGGCTGTGCCGTGTGACGTGTGCCCGGCCCGCTCTCTGGAGCGGGCCGGGCGTTTTTTGTTTTCCAAGCATAATGGAAAACAACTGAACCTGTTTTGCCGGGAGGTTGTTTGGCTGCGTTGACAAGAGTGGTAATATACAATAAAATGAAAGCCGAATATAGGATAATAGAGAAAACGACCAGCGGAGGCGCCTGTCCCGGCAGAACGGGCGGCGCCGTGATGCGCCTGTAACGTTTTTGCATAGATTTACGGGAAAAGAGAGGAGATTGGCTGTGAAAAAACTTACACGGGGACAAATATGGACAGCTGTGGTCCTTGCGACGCTGGCTGTGTTTGTAGGAAGCACGATTGCGCTGTTCGCTCTTGTGGATACTTATGTCTGGTTTGATTGGTTTCCCCCTCTGCTGCTGTTCATCGTCTCCTCCCTCGCGCTCCTGCTGGAGATTTATCTCTATTTCCGCAAATGACATCATAGCTCCCTGCCCGGCCCGGCGAAGTGAAAAAACTTCGCCGGGCCTTTGCCTTGTCAACGGTCCAATGTTATATTATAATAAACTCTCATACAAAAGTGTGCTTGGGGGAGGGAACGGCCGTGGAGCCCCGGCTGACGGAGCTGAACTACAATGAAATTCTGATGTACCTGGGCCACCGGGGCCAGGAGATCACGCCGGAGGTGGAGGGACAGATCCGGCGCTGTATGGAGGAGATCGCCCGCGCCGCGGAACCCCGGCTGGTCTACCGCCGGCTGGCGCTGGAGGGGGGAGCCATCCCCGGCCTGCCCCTGGCGGGGGAGGACGTCCGGGCGCTGCTCTCCGGGTGCCGGGAGGCGGTGCTGATGGCCGCCACCCTGGGGCCCGGGGTGGAGCGGCTGCTGATGCGCCGGGAGGTCACCGACATGGCCGACGCGGTGATTTTGGACGCCTGCGCCAGCGCGGCGGTGGAGAACGTCTGCGACCACTTCGAGTTCGACCTGCGGGACGCGCTGAAAGGGGAGGGCCTCTATTTGACCGACCGGTTCAGCCCGGGCTACGGGGACCTGCCCCTGGACACCCAGGCCCGCCTGTGCGCCGCCCTGGACACCGCCCGGCGCATCGGGCTGACGGTGAGCGCCAATTACATCATGGTGCCCAGAAAATCGGTGACTGCGATTCTGGGCATCTCGGAGCGCCCCCAGTCGCTGCGCAGGCGGGGGTGCGAAGTGTGCAGTCTGTTTCTCACCTGCCCCTATCGAAAGACCTGCTAACAAAAGTCAAGTAGAAATTTCAGATTTGGGGGAGCGGCAAA
>CAUGSS010000033.1 GCA_959602365.1 uncultured Eubacteriales bacterium | reverse complement strand
CTCCCCTGACATCCCTGGGCATAATTTACTCCCCTGTCATCCTGAGCGCAGCGAAGGATCTTCCTTTGGCCCGGATGCGAGCCGCAGCGGGACGAAGATGCTTCGTCGCTGCGCTCCTCAGCATGACAGGGTGGTGGGAAAACGCGCCCACACCGGCGAGAGGGGGAGAACATGCCTGGTTAGCTAAGCGGAGAGACACATCCCGTCCGTCAAGAAGGGAGGGGGGTCCGGCACGTCAAAGATGGGCAGCTGCGCCGCGGGGCGGGGCCCTCCCCTCGAAGGGAGCGGGGGCTTACCGCCCAAAAGGGACAGCCGCCCCGGCCGCGAGGCCCGGGGCGGCTCACTCCACCGCCAGGGGGTTCTGCTCCAGGTGGAGGCGCACCTGGGTGCCTTTGCCCGGGGTGGACTGGATCTCGATGCTGTGACCCAGCTGGTTCAGAATGCGGCGGCACAGGTAGAGTCCGATGCCGCTGGAGCGCTGCTCCAGCCGGCCGTTGCAGCCGGTGAAGCCCCGGTCAAAGACCCGGGGCAGGTCCTCCGGGGCGATGCCGATGCCGGTGTCGGAGATCACCAGGGTGGCCTCCCCCTCCAGGGAGATGGTCACCTTCCCGGTCCGGGTGTATTTCAAGGCGTTGCTCAGCACCTGTTCAATGACGAAGAGCAGCCATTTTTCGTCGGTGAGCACCCAGATCTTGGCCCCCTGGTAGTCCAGAGAGAGCTTTTTCCGGATGAAGGATCCGGCGTAATTCCGCACCGCCCGGCGGACAATCGCGTCCAGGTCGCAGCGGCGAAGGACAAAGTCGGTGGTGTCGCCGTCCAGCCGCAGGTAGCCCAGCACCATCTGTACATACTGCTCCACCCGCTGCAGCTCTTCTTCCAGGGCCCGGCTGTGGGGGGAGTCCTCCTCCCGGAGCAGCAGGTGCATGGCGGCGATGGGGGTCTTGATCTGGTGGGCCCAGATGGTGTAATACTCCATCATATCCCGGTACTGGGCCGCCATCTGCCCCTCCTGCTTCCGCCGGTGGGCGTCCAGGGTGCGGATCAGCGCCTGGTAGTCCGCCTCCTGCCCGTTCCGGGGAGGGGGCAGGTGGTCCAAGGTGACATCGATCTCCGCCTGGAGTTCCTTCAGACAGCGGTGGCGGGCGCAGTAGAAGCGAAAATCCAGGGCCAGCCACACCAGGGCCAGGGCCGCGCACAGCAGACCGGCATAGCCCACCGCCGTCAGGGGCAGGCGGGACAGGGCGATCACCAGGGCCAGAATGGCAAAGCACAGGGCGAGAAACAGGAAGGCCCAGCGCCGTCCCCGCCAGTATCCTCTCAGGGTGCTCATGGCTGCTTCCTCCGCTTTGGGGCGGGGGCGGGCAGCTCCGGCCACATGGCCTCCGCCAGCCGGCAGAGAAAGGCCGGGTCCTCCACCTGCTCCACCTCCAGCATGGGCCTGGCGCCGGGGTAGGGAGGCACCTCCGGCGCGCCGGGCATCAGCGCCCGGGCGGCGGGGACGGGCTTCACCATCAGCCGGTTGTCGTACAGCCCGCCCAGCACCTTGCCCCGGCAGTAGAGCACATATTCCCCCATCATCTTTCGGGCGGAGATGTCCGGGGCCAGGTGAAATTGTTCCAGGATGTAATCCCGGTATTCGACTGTGGTGGCCATGGCTATCCCTCCTCTTTCAGCACATACCCCACCCCTTTCCGGGTGGTGATGAAGTCGGTCAGTCCGATGCCCTCCAGCTTCTTGCGCAGCCGGGCCACGTTGACGGTCAGGGTGTTTTCGTCCACAAAGCTGTCGGTCTCCCACAGCCGCTCCATCAGCTTCTCCCGGCTGACCACCTGCCCCGCCCGCTCCATCAGGGTGAGCAGGATGCGCCACTCGTTCCGGGTCAGCTCCAGCCGCTGGCCCTGGTATTCCAGCACCGCGTCGGTGGCGCTGAGCCGGGCGCCCCGGAACTCCAGCGCGGGCAGCGGGGCGGCGAAGTCGTAGGAGCGGCGCAGCACAGCCTGGAGCTTGGCGGTGAGCACGTTCAGGTCAAAGGGCTTGGCGATGAAGTCGTCGCCTCCCATGTTCATGGCCATGACGATATTCATATTGTCCGACATGGAGGACAGAAAGACCACCGGCACCTTGGACTCCCGCCGGATTTCCTGGCACCAGTGGTAGCCGTTGAAGAAGGGCAGGGAGATATCCATCAGCACCAGATGGGGCTGAAACTGGCGGAATTCCTCCAGCACATGCTGAAAATCCTGGGCGCATGCCGCCTCCAGTCCCCAGGACTGGATGTGGCGCAGCAGCTGGCTGGCGATGACCGGGTCGTCTTCTACGATAAATATGCGATACATAGGCACCTCTCAGAGCGAAATGGACGGGAAGCGTGGGCAGAACAAAATGGCCCCATATCCATTAAAACGGAGCTGGGGGAGAAAATCCTTCAGACAGCCCAGCGGGCCAAAGGCCAGAGATTATTATAGAAGGGTTATAATATTTTGGCTATATGAAATCTGAACTTTTTGATATTTCCCTATTTTTTATTGGGATGCTATGCTGTATCCAGACCTCCGCCGCGCGGTCCATATCCGCGGCGGGGAGAAGACGACAATCCGACGACGGGAGGAAGGCGCAATGAAGACAGACAGCGCGGTGGCCAGGGTGTTTAATGTGGTCCATGGCTCTTTTGTGGACGGCTGGGGCGTGCGCACCACCGTGTTTTTGAAGGGGTGCCCCCTGCGGTGCAAGTGGTGTTGCAATCCGGAGAGTCAGCACCGGCGGCCCGAGCTGCGGCGGATTGCCGAGCACTGCTCCGGCTGCGGCAAGTGCCTGCCCATCTGTCCCGCCGGGGCGCTGTCCCTGGCGGAGGGGCTGGTCCGGGTGGACCGGGAGAAGTGCGACGGCTGCGGCAAATGCGTGGAGGTCTGCTGGCCCGGAGCCCTGGAGATCTGGGGGAAGGAGCGCACGGCGGAGGACGTCTTTGCCGAGTGCCTGCGGGATGAGGCGTTTTACCGCCAGAGCGGCGGGGGCGTCACCCTCAGCGGGGGAGAGCCCACCCTGTGGCCGGATTTCTGCCTGGAGATGATAGAGCGCTGCCATGACCACGGCATCCAGGTGGCCATTGACACCTGCGGCCAGGTGACCTCTCCGGAGGGGCTGGAGGTGCTGCGCCGGGCGGATCTGATCCTGTTTGACGTGAAGGGGCTGGACCCGGAGCGCCACCGGGAGAACACCGGGGTGGACAACCGGCTGATTGCCCGGAATCTGGAGCTGATGGAACAGCTTGGAAAACCGGTCATCGTCCGCTATCCGGTGATCCCCAATCACAACCGGCAGGAGGCCCGGGACATCGCCGCCCGGTTGAGTGGGCTCAGCTGTGTCAGGCGGGTGGATTTGATCCCCTACCACCAGTACGGCACCGGCAAATACGATGAGCTGGACCGGAGTTACACCCTGCAGGAGGAGAGCATCCCCCAGGAGGAACAGCAGGCATTGCTGGAGCTGTTCCAGGGGCAGGGACTGAACGCCCAGCTGGGCGGATGACCGGAAGAGCCGGGCAGTCCGGTATGATCTGATTGAATCATTTTCCTTTCCATAGAATCCCACAACGCATAGCCCCCCGGCCGCGTCCAAGCGCGGCCGGGGGGCTATGCTGTTTTTTCAGATCATGGGACGGCTGTCCCGCACCGGAGGCAGAGCGCGGGGCGGGGCAGCGGGTTATTTGGACCACCCCAGGCTGCGCTGCACCGCCTTGTGCCAGTTGGCGGTGAGGGCTTCCCGCTCTTGGCGGTCCATCCTGGGCGTATAGACGGTGTCACAGGCCCAGAGCTGCCTGACCTCCTCCAGGGAGCGCCACACCCCGGTGGCCAGCCCTGCCAGATAGGCCGCCCCCAGGGCGGTGGTCTCCCGGATGGCGGGGCGGCGGACTTCGCAGTCCAGCAGATCGGCCTGGAACTGCATCAGGAAGGTGTCCCGGCTGGCCCCGCCGTCGGCCTTCAGGGACTGGAGCGCAAGGCCGGTGTCCGCCTCCATGGCCTCTGCCAGGTCGTAGACCTGATAGGCGATGGACTCCTGGGCGGCCCGGATGATGTGCTCCCGCTTGGTGCCCCGGGTCAGTCCGAAAATGGCCCCCCGGGCGTACATGTCCCAGTGGGGGGCGCCCAGGCCGGTAAAGGCGGGCACCAGGTAGACGCCCCCGTTGTCCGTCACCTTTTGGGCGTAATATTCTGCGTCCCGGCTCTCGGTGAAAAAGCGCAGCTCATCCCGCAGCCACTGGATGACGGCGCCCCCCACAAAGACGGAGCCCTCCAGGGCATACTGCACCCGGTCCCCCACCCCGGCGGCGATGGTGGTCACCAGACCGTTGCGGCTGACGCAGGGGGTGTCCCCGGTGTTCATCAGCAGGAAGCAGCCGGTGCCGTAGGTGTTCTTGGCCTCGCCGGGGGAAAAACAGGTCTGGCCGAAGAGGGCGGCCTGCTGGTCTCCGGCGATGCCCGCGATGGGCACCTGGACGCCCTGTATGTCGGTATAGCCGTAGATCTCGCTGCACCCCCGCACCTCAGGCAGCATGGAGCGGGGGATGTCCAGGGCCTGAAGCAGAGTGTCGTCCCAGTCCAGAGCGTGGATGTCGTAGAGCATGGTGCGGCTGGCGTTGGTGTAGTCGGTGACGTGGACGGCCCCGCCGGTGAGCTTCCAGAGCAGCCAGCTGTCCACGGTGCCGAAGAGCACCTCGCCCCGCGCCGCCTTCTCCCGGGCGCCCTCCACATGGTCCAGGATCCACTTGATCTTGGTGGCGGAGAAGTAGGCATCGGGGATCAGGCCGGTGACAGAGCGGATGTGCTGCTCCAGACCGTCGTTCACCAGGCGGTCCACGATGTCCGCGGTGCGGCGGCACTGCCACACAATGGCGTTGTAGATGGGCTGGCCGGTGGCCCTGTCCCACAGAATGGTGGTCTCCCGCTGGTTGGTGATGCCGATGGCGGCGATGTCCCGGGGGGAGACGCCGGTTTGGGCGATGACCTCCATCATGACAGCGTACTGGCTGGACCAGATTTCCATGGGGTTGTGCTCCACCCAGCCGTCCCGGGGGAAATACTGGGTGAACTCCTTTTGGCTGGAGCCGATGATGTTTTGCTCCCGGTCAAACAGAATCGCCCGGGAGCTGGTGGTGCCCTGATCCAGGGCGAGAACATAGGTTGCCATAGGCGTGTATCCTCCCATGTGCCGCCCCGCCGCCGGGCGGGGCGTTTTTTCCCTATTATAAATTGTCCGGAACAGGCCTGCAAGCTTTCCTTTCATTCGCATGAACAGGACTGAAGCTTTTCACAGCGCACGCCATGTCATGGAATTCTTTGGAGATTCATTTTAGGAAGCTGTCTGTGAAGGCCCCGGCAATTTGGCTGTGGAATATATAGGGGGAGTTTTGAAGCGAAACAGACTGAGAGAGCGGAGACACGCTGTCGGCTGGGAAAAGGCACTGATTTCCGGGTTAAAACAGACGAGATCTTTGGAGATATTGTCTAAAGAGAGAAGTCGAAAAATGTGGAAAAAAGAGAAAAACGGGATTCTTGTGAAAATTATATAAAAAAATATTGTTTTTTTGTGCAATTATAATAACACCGGAAAGAACCGGACAAAAAAACACATTTTTAAGGAGTGAAAAAGATGAAAAAGCTACTGTCCATTCTGCTTTCGCTGGCCATGGTGTTCGCTTTGGCCGCCTGCGGTTCCAACGGTGCCAACAGCGCTGGAAGCGGCGATGCCGGCTCCGGAGCACCTGCGGCCGACACCCCTGCCTCCTCTTCCGGCGATACGTCCGGGGAAGATGCGGTTGCGCCCAGCGGCGATTCCACCGGCAATGAGGCCGTGGACAATGCGGTCAGCTTCAATATGGAGCTGGATGACTACGAACCCCAGAAAGACGAGTATAACTTCTACTTTACCTACAAAGTCATCCATCCCTGGTGGGATGCGGTCGGCATGGGCCTGGAGGATGCTGCGGCCCAGTATGCTGAGCGGGGCATTACCATCAACTACGAGTATGTGGCCCCTGTCTCTCCTGACGCCACCGATCAGGTCATGCGTCTGGAAGAGGCTGCCGGACGTGGCTTTGACGTGATCGGCGTCGATGTGGCCGACATCGAAGTGGTTACTCCCACCATCAACAATCTGATTGACCAGGGCATCAAGGTTATGACCTTCTCCAGCTCTGATGCCACGAAGGAAGACGGCTGCCAGCGCATCGCCTATGTGGGCAACACCCACAACTATCAGGACGGCGCCGATTTGACCGAAGCTCTGTGCGAGAAGCTGGGTTATGAGGGTCAGGTGGCCATTCTGGTCGGCACGCACGGCGCTCCCTGTCACGAAGATCGCGCCCAGGGCGCTCAGGATGTGTTGGCGCAGTACCCGAATATGGAAGTCGTCGATATCCAGTATGATAACGACTCTGTGGAGAATGCCCTTACTCTGACGGAAGGCTTCCTGAAGCAGTATCCCGATCTGGACGGCATTATCTGCTGCAATATGAGCAATCCCGTGGGCGCGGCTCAGGCTGTCGTGGACGCGGGCCTGGAGGACCAGATCACCATCGTCGGTATGGATCACGATGAGCGCGCCCTGGAATATCTGCGGGACGGCGTGATTTACGCGCTGGGCGTTCAGGATACATACGCTATGGGCTTTGATACCATGCAGGTTGCCATCAAGATCGCCGACGGCCTGGAGCCCGGCGAGGATACCTATCCTGAGCAGACCGAGGAAATCACCACGGTTATCTATCAGGAAGACGCCCAAGACATGTTGACGAAGCTGTATGGTGCTTGATTTGACGACGCACAGATTCATCCGTTGAAACAACAAGACGCCCCGTCCTGGCATCGGCCGGGGCGGGGCGTCTGATTGGAAGATGAAAGGATAAGACATATGGCTCCGTATTATTTGGAAATGAAGGGAATTGTAAAACGGTTTCCCGGTACGATCGCATTGGACCATGTGGATCTTTTCTTGGAAAAAGGAAAGATTATGGCGCTGATTGGTGAAAACGGCGCCGGCAAGAGCACGCTGATGAACGTCTTGATGGGAAATCTGGTGGCAGACGAGGGCACCATCCTGCTGGAGGGCCAGGAGATTAAAAACAAAAGCCCCCGGGAGGCGCTGCAGCGGGGCATTGGCATGGTGCCCCAGGAGCTGAACCTCGCCCGGGAGTTGACTGTGGCTGAAAATGTGTTTCTGGGACGATACCCCAGAAAACACGGCATTGTGGATTGGGAGCGCATGGAGCGGGATGCGGCAGACATCATCTCCTCCCTGGATGTGACCATTGATCCGAAAGAAAAAGCCGGGAATCTGTCCGCCGCCTATCAGCAGATGGTGGTGATTGCCCGCACCCTGAATGCCGGATCAGATCTGATCATTTTCGATGAGCCCACGGCTTCCCTGACGATCAAAGAGGCAAACCATCTGCTGCGCGTTATCCGGCAGCTGGCCGACGGAGGAAAGTGTATTGTGTTGATCACCCACCATTTGGATGAGGTGAAAGCGATCTCCGATTCGGTCACAGCGCTGCGGGACGGCTGCCTGGTCAAGACTGCAGAGACAGCAAGCATGACCGTTGAGGAAATGATTTCCCATATGGCAAATCAGAACGTTCAGCGGCAGGTTCATATAGAGCGTGAGGTTTCGGATGAGACCATTTTGGAGGTTGAGGGACTGAGCCGAAAGGGTGAGTTCCAGGACGTGTCCTTTTCTGTCCGGCGGGGGGAGATTTTCGGCATCGCCGGACTGGTAGGCTCAGGGCGCACCGAGCTCATCAGCTGTATTTACGGATTGACCCGGCGGGAGTCCGGCAAGGTGCTCTTTGAGGGAAAGGAATTGCGGGCCAGGACCCCGGTGGACTCGATTCAGCTCGGCATCGGTCTGGTGCCGGAGGAACGGCGCCGGGACGGAATCTTCCCGCTGATGAGCGTGCAGGAAAACATCATGCTGCCCTCCATCGACACGGTCTCCCAGGCTGGCGTGGTCAGCTATCCCAAGCTGCGGGCCCGGGCGGCCAAGGCCATTGAAAAACTTCGGGTGAAGACCTCGTCCGCTGAGAACGCCATCAAAAACCTGTCAGGCGGCAATCAGCAAAAGGCAATTTTAGCCCGATGGGTGGAGAAGGAACTGAAACTGCTTTTCCTGGATGAACCCACCCGGGGCATCGACGTGCGTGCCAAAGGCGAAATCTATGACCTGATTCGCGGATTGGCCGATTCTGGGCTCACTGTAGTGGTTGTTTCCTCGGAAATGGAGGAGATTCTGGCCATTGCCGACCGGATCATGGTCATGTTTGAAGGAAAAGCAAAAGGAATTGTTTCCGGTTCCGATAATCTCACTTCGGAGGCGCTTCTGAAGATAGCCCTGCAATGAGCACACTGACGTTTTGACAAAATGAATTAGGAGGCTCCTATGAAAAACACCCATGATTTGAGTGCCCGGAGACATGGTGTATTGGGCATTTTCCGCTCCACCGCAGCCATGGTCTTTTTGGTGACCATCGTAGTGACCATTGTGGTTCAGATTATCACCGGGCGGTTTTACACTGCGTACAACATGACGACTCTGGCTCGCACGGCATCCTTTACCCTGCTGGTGGGTTATGCCCAGACCTTTGTCCTGTTGTTGGGCGGCATTGACCTGTCTGTCGCATCGGTCAGCGGCCTGTGCAGCATGATTTTTGCCGCTATGGTGACAAAGACCGGCATCAATCCGGTTCTGGCCATTTTCCTGGCGGTGGCCTGTGGTGTCATCTTCGGTATGATCAACGGTTTGCTGATTACCTCGATGAATTTGACGCCCTTTATCGTCACCCTTGCCACCTCAAGCGTTATGACGGGATTGATTTACCTTTTCACCAAGGGCTTTGCGCTGACAGGTATCCCCAAGGTGGTCACCCAGATCGGTCAGGGCAACCTGTTCGGCGTCATTCCCTATCCGTTCCTGATTGCCATTCTGCTGGCCATAGTATTGATGCTTTTGCTGAAGTACACCACCTTCGGCCGTCATATTTACGCCGTTGGCGGCAACCGGATGGCAGCTCAGATCGCCGGTATCCGCACCAAGCGTGTGGAAGTGGCCTGCTATACCCTGGCCGGCGGCATTTCCGCCCTGGCCGGCGTGCTGATGGTGATGCGCATGGGCTCCTATCAGGCCAGCATCGGTTCCAGCTGGACGATGCCCTCCGTTACGGCCGCTGTGTTGGGCGGCACGGCCATGACCGGCGGCGAGGGCGGCATCGGCGGAGCCATCTTCGGCGGCCTGCTGATGTCCGTGATTACATACAGCATCAGCCTGATGGGAATCGACTCCTCTTGGGAAGAGGTCGTGACCGGTATTGTGGTGCTGATCGCTGTGTTTGTGGACGCCTTTAGAAGACAGCGCAGAGCCTCCTGATGAGCATTGCGTTATTCAGCCAACGAAAGGAGAAAACAGTATGAAGTACGGTATTTGCTATTGTTACTGGAGCAAGGACTGGGAAGGCAGCGACTATCCCAAATACATTGAGCGGGCCAGACGGTGCGGCTTCGATGCCTTGGAGATCTTTTACGGACGCACCCTGACGATGCCCCAATCTGAGGTGGATGATATTCTGGCGGCATGCCGTGCTAACGATGTGGAGATATATGTCTCCGGCGGTTTTGGCCCCGAATATGATCTGGCCAGCTTTGACGAGAGTGTCCGCCAGGCCGGAGTGCAAAATAGCATTACCCTGCTGAAGGCCATGGCCCGGATTGGCGCGAAGAATTTCTCCGGAATCAACTATGCGCCCTGGTGCAAGTTTGACACCGCGTTTGAAAAGGCGAAGGCCACGGAGATGGCGGCCAAGTCCCTCCGGGAGATTGGAAAGGCCTGCGCCGATTATGACTTCAGCTGGAACATGGAAGTGGTCAACCGGTTTGAGGGATACCTGCTCAACATCGCCGACGAGGCCATCGCCCTGTGCGATATGGTTGACAGCCCCCATATCAATATCCTCCTGGATACGTTCCATGGCATGATTGAGGAGGATGACCTGGCCGAGGCCATCCGCAAAGTGGGAAAGGCGAGACTGGGCCACTACCATATGGGCTCGAATAACCGCCGCCCGCCGCGCCCCGGCTTCCTGCCCTGGCAGGACATTGTCAACGCCCTGAAGGATATCGGCTACGACCGCTGCGTCTCCTTTGAGCCGCTGGTGCGCACCGGCGGGACGGTGGCTCTGGAGGGAGGCAACGTCTGGCGTCCCATGCTGGCGGATAATGATGACGAGGCGGCGCTGGACCGGGAGATCATCCAGGCCCGGGAGTTCATCCAGGGTATGTTCTGACCCCGGCTTGGGGCGGCTTCAGAGAAGAGGTGCTTTGAAATGGAAGAAAAATGGTTTATCGGCTTTGATTCCGGAACCTCCGGCATTAAAGCGGTGCTCTTTGACCTGGAGGGAAACGAACTGGGGAAAAAGTCCTATCCGCTGACCGGTATTTTCCCGGAGGAAAACCAGTATGAGGAGGACATGCTGGAAATCTGGAGCAAGGCCAAGGCCTGCGTCAGGGATCTGGCAGACCGGTTCGACCTCTCCAAGGTGGTGGGAATCGGCATCACGGCCCAGGGAGACGGGCTTTGGATGCTGGACGAGCATATGCAGCCCGTCCGCAACGGCTGCTGCTTCTGCGATGGCCGGGCCAGCGAGATTGTGGACGAGTGGGTGGCCGACGGCACCTGCGACCGGCTGTTTGAAAAGACCGGCACCCGGATTTTTACCGGCAACCAAAACGGTATTGTCAAGTGGATGGAGCGCAATGCCAAGGAGGATTTGGACCGCTCCAAATACCTGATGCACCTGAAGGACTATCTGTTCTACCAGCTGACCGGTCAGATTACCACCGACGCCACGGACCAGTCTTTGATTTTCCTGGACCAGGAGACCCGTCAGTACTCCCAGGGGGCCTTTGAGATTTGCGGCCTGTCGGAGTACCGGGATAAATATCCTCCGGTACTGCCCGCCAAGGAAAACGCCTTTCCCATTCGTCCGGAGCTGGCCCGGGAGCTGGGGCTGCCCCAGGACGTGCTGGTCACCTCTGGCCCGATGGATGTGGCCGCCTGTGCCTTGGGCAGCGGTGTGGTGGAGGATGGCCAGTGCTGCTCCATCATTGGAACTGCCGCGCTGCATGAAATGGTCATCAATCAGCCGCTGCAGGACGATATCCGGGCGGGCATGACGGTGACCCATGTGATGGAGGGCCGCTGGCTGCGCCTGATGGCCTCCCTGGCGGCACTCCGAATCTGGAGTGGATGCTCAACACCATCGGCACAAAAGTGCGTGCCGACGCCGAAGCGGCGGGAATGAGCGTGTACGACTATATGGAGCAGATGATTGCGGAAGTCCCCATCGGCTCCAATGGCGTGATGTATCATCCCTATCTGCTGGCGGGAGGAGAGCGCGCCCCCTTTACCGATTCCCGGGCGCGGGCCAGCTATACAGGGCTGTCTGTGCGCCACACCCTGGCGGATCTGGTGCGGGCCACCTATGAGGGCGTGGCCTTTGCCATGCTGGACTGTTATCAGCATATGCCCCAGAAGGTGGTCCGCCTGACGGTGTGCGGCGGCGGCGCCGAGAGCGCCACCTGGTGCCAGATTTTTGCCGATGCGGTGGGAATTGAAATTGTGACGGTTCGGGGCGAGGAGCTGGGGGCCAAAGGGGTTGTGTTAAACAACGCGGTGGTTCAGGGCTACTATCAAAGTTACACCGAGGCGGTGGAGCGTACCGTGCAGGTGGATAAGGTGTATCACCCCAATCCTGAAAACCACGCCAAGTACATGAAGCTTTACCCGCTGTACCGGGAGATCTACCAGTCCCTGGCCCATACATGGAAGATGCGCAGCGAGATCATGGCGGAGATGAGTGAATCATGACCTACGAGAGCGAGCGCAGATGCATCATTGACACTTGCCTGACCATGTGTGATCTGGGATTCTTCATCGGCACCTGGGGCAACGTGAGTATGCGGGTGGGCGAGCATATCCTGCTCACGCCAAGCCGTGTGGACTATCAGACCATGCGTCCGGAAGACATCGTGGTGATTGATCTCGAGGGCAATCAGGTGGAAGGGGCGCGCAATCCCACCTCGGAAAAAGAGGTGCATCGGCAGATCTATGTCAAACGGGATGACGTCAATGCCATTATTCACGCGCATACCGCGCTGGCCATGGCGGTTTCCTCCACAAATCTGCGAAAAGTGCCCTGCCTGGTGGAGGAGATGAGCCAGCTCTTGGGGGGCGGCATTCCCATCACAGAGGAGTACTGCCCGGCCCAGCAGCATTTTGAGCTGGGGAAAGCTGCTGCCGCTGCCATCGGGATGAGCAATGCGGTTCTGCTGCGCAATCATGGGCCTGTGGCCTGCGGCAAAGACATGGAAAACGCGGTGCTGGCCACCAAGGTGGTGGAGAAATCCTGCCGCATTTTCCTGTCCACCTACCATGGCCCCATGAGCCAGCAGGAGATTCCGGAGGAATTCGTGGCCTCGGAACATTATCGGTATCGTTTTTCCTATGGGAAGGAAAAAACCTGATCGCCAATAGATTCGCCTCCTAGATATGGGAATTGCTCCCTACGGCGCGGATACGGAACTCACAGAATTCCGCCCGTGCTTTAGGGAGCATTCTCATAGCAGGGGAAAGACAGAGAGGATGAGTTGCATGGATATTGATTTTGACCGGGTGACCGCGCTGATCCGGCAGACAAAGCCGCTGCTGCTGGATTCCAGGAAGGCGGCGGAGATCACGGAGAAAGGCCGCGCCGACTATGTGACGGCAGTGGACCTCTCGGTTCAGTCGTTTCTGGTGGACAAGCTTGAGGCGCTCGCCCCGGGGATTCAGTTTGTCTGTGAGGAAGGGGAGCCGAGCCGGGTAGATTGGGACCGGCCCGTCTGGATTTTGGACCCGGTGGATGGGACCACCAATCTGATTCACGATTTTCACGCCAGCGCGGTTTCCCTGGGGCTGTGGAACGGCAGCGCCATGGAGTACGGCTGTGTTTACAATCCGTTTCGGGAAGAGCTGTACCGGGCGGAGCGGGGACGGGGGGCGTTCCTGAACGGGGAGCGGATCCATGTCAGCACAGCCGGCACATTGGCCCACAGCGTCGTGGTTGTGGGGACGGCGCCCTGGGATAAATCCAGGGCGGATCAGGTGTTCCGGACCATTGAGGGGATTTTTCAGTCCTGTGAAGATATCCGGCGCACCGGTTCCGCGGCCCTGGACTGCTGCAGCGTCGCCTGCGGCCGGGCCGAGGGATTTTTTGAATATGATCTGAAGCCGTGGGACTATGCCGCGGGCTCCCTGTTGGTAGAGGAGGCGGGCGGACGATTTACCGATTTGGAAGGGCGCGGGTTCCGGCCGGATCACAGGGCGGATTTGATCGCCACCAACGGCCGGATCCATCAGGAGCTGGTGGAGTGCCTGTCACGCAGTGCCCGGAGGGAGGCGCGATGAGGTGAATATGATGGAAACCGTGCGCCGGCGGAGCAGCGTGCGCCGTTATACAGGGCAGCCGGTGAGCAGGCAGCAGATCCTGGAGATCCTTCAGGCCGGGCTGCTTTCGCCCTCCAGCGGTGCCTTGAGGCCGTGGGAGCTGTTTGTGGTAGAGGCTCCGGAGCAGCTGGCGCGGCTGGGCAAGAGCCGGCCCGGCTCCATCTCCATGCTGTGCCGGGCAAGCGCGGCCATTGTGGTGGTGGGTGAGCCGGAACGGTCTGAATTCTGGGTTGAGGACTGTGCCGCTGTGATGACCCAGATGCACCTGGCGGCGGCCGGCCTGGGCCTGGGCAGCTGTTGGATCCAGGGCAGAGGCAAGGACGACGGCGCCGGAGGCAGTCTGGATGAGCGCGTGCGGGAGATGCCATCTGCCTATCATTCCGACCGATCTTTTTCCGCGAGAATTGGCTCAGATCATCCACATCAGGTATTCTATCATTAAAATTTCTTTTGACGTAATTTGCCTGGCCATTACCGCCGGAATGACGTTTTTCTTCCTTGGCAACTTGAAAGGCCTGGGCATTGGGACGGTTTTAGCAGCATTTACAATGGGAAAAGCCATAGGGATTATGGGGGACTGGCTGGATCGGCATTTTCGGTTCGTTTCCATTTTATCAGGGCAATAAATTAACCGTGGCCAGGTAAGGCGGCTTTTACGGCGGATGCCGTATCTTCATCAGACTTTGCGGGCCGATTATGCCATTTCCGGCGGCAGGGGAAAGCCGTTGCATTGGCAGCGCTTTTTCATTATAATGGTCTGGAGACGCCCCGGCAGACGGGGAGGAGAGGAGGCCCGGCCTTTGAATGCGGAAATTCTGATCGTAGACGATGAGGCGGCCATCGCCGACCTGGTGGAGGTCTACCTGAAAAATGACGGCTTCACCGTCCACAAGTTCGGCACCGCGGGAGAGGCGCTGGAGTGTGTCAAGCGGGAAAAGATCGACCTGGCCATTCTGGACGTGATGCTGCCGGATATGGACGGATTTACCCTGTGCCAGAAAATCCGGGAACACCATCTGTTCCCCATCCTGATGCTCACCGCCAAGGTGGAGGATGTCGACAAGATCACCGGCCTCACCCTGGGGGCGGACGACTATATCACCAAGCCCTTCAACCCGCTGGAGCTGGTGGCCCGGGTCAAAACCCAGCTGCGGCGGTATCTGCAATACAATCCCTCCGGCGGGGGCGCCGCCGAGCCGGAGGAGTATGACATCCGGGGGCTGCAGATTTCAAAGGCCACCCACAAGTGCCTGCTCTTCGGGGAGGAGCTCTCCCTCACCCCGCTGGAGTTCTCCATCCTGTGGCACCTGTGCGCCCACCAGGGCGAGGTGGTGTCCAGCGAGGCGCTGTTTGAGGCGGTGTGGGGCGAGAGATATATGGACAGCAACAACACCGTCATGAGCCATATCGCCCGGCTGCGGGAGAAGATGCACGAGAACAGCCGCAAGCCCAAGTTTATCAAGACGGTCTGGGGGGTGGGTTACACCATTGAGTAAGCGCGTGCGTGAAAGAGAACTGGGCACGGACCGGGGCAAACGGGCCGCCCTGCGGACCTGGGGGGTGTACCTGCTGGTGCTGTCGGCCTGGGTGGTGGCCGTGGCGGTGCTGGGGCTGTTTGGAATGGTGGTGTGCTCCTCCATTAACTGGCAGCCCGGGCCCCTGTACTGGCTGCTCAAAGTGGTGCAGGAGTACTTCCTGCTGGTGGCTATTGTCTGCGTGCTGGCCGGGTGGGTGGTCATCAGCTACTTCTTTATCGCCAGGCCCGCCCAGAACCAGGCGCTGCTGCTGGCCGGGGCGGAGGCGCTGGCCCATCCCACCGACGCGCCCATCCGGCTGCCCGAGGGGCTCAAGAACGCCGAGGACCAGCTCAATCTGGTCCGGGAGCAGGCCCTGGCCAATGCCCGGGCCGTCCGGGAGGCGGAGCAGCGGAAAAACGACCTGGTGGTCTACCTGGCCCACGACCTGAAGACCCCGCTGACCAGCGTCATCGGCTACCTGACCCTGCTGCGGGACGAGCCCCAGATCTCACCTGAGCTCCGGGCCCGCTACACCGGGGTGGCCCTGGAGAAGGCGGAGCGGCTGGAGGAGCTGGTCAACGAGTTCTTCGACATCACCCGCTTCAGCCTGAGCCATCTGGAGCTGGAGGTGCGGGACACCGACCTGAAGCGGATGCTGGAGCAGATGTGCAGCGAGTTCGCCCCGGTGCTGGCCGAGCACCAGCTGGGCTGCCGGCTCTCCCTGCCCGAGGGGCTCCACGCGGTGTGCGACGCGGACAAGATGGCCCGGGTCTTCGACAACCTGCTCAGCAACGCCTGCCACTACGCCTATCCGGGCACCGACCTGGAGGCGGAGGGGCGGATGGAGGGGGACCGGGTGGTGCTCACCTTCCGCAACGCCGGCGCCCACATCCCGCCGGAGAAGCTCGCCCGGATGTTCGAGCGGTTCTTCCGGCTGGATCCCTCCCGGGGCACCCGGACCGGCAACGCCGGGCTGGGGCTGGCCATCGCCAAGGAGATTGTGGAGGCCCACGGCGGGACCATCGCCGCCGAGAGCCAGGGGGAGCAGGTGGAGTTCACCGTCACCCTGCCTGTCGGGGGACCGCAGTAAGAAAATCATAAGAATTTCCACACAGTTTCACAGGAATTTCGAAAGGGAAAAGAAACACAACTTCTGCCTTGTTTTGATACCATTTTGGTGTCAAAACAAGGCAGTTTCTTTTCCAGGAGGTTTTTGTGATGAAACGGATTTTGGTGTTTTTCGGCGGCTGTTCCACGGAATACGGGGTCTCGCTGGAGTCGGCCCACGCGGTGCTCACCCACCTGGACCCGGCGCGCTACCTGGCCCTGATGGTGGGCATCACCAGAGAGGGCCGCTGGCTCTACTACACCGGCCCCATGGAGGCCATTGCCGCCGACCGGTGGCAGGAGGAGCGCTGCACCCCCTGTACCCTGTCCCTGGATCGGGGGGAGCGGCAGCTTTTGCTGCTGGACGGCAGCGGCCGGCGGCTGTCCTTTGACGCGGCCTTTCCGGTGCTCCACGGCAAGAACGGGGAGGACGGAACCCTCCAGGGTCTGCTGGAGCTGGCCGGAGTGCCGGTGATCGGCTGCGGCGCCCTGTCCAGCGCCCTGTGCATGGACAAGGACCGGGCGCACAAATTGGCGGCCCTGGCAGGGGTGGAGGTGCCCCGCAGCGCCCTGTTCCGGCAGGGGACGGCCCAGGCAGAGATCTCCCGGGCCGCGGAGGAGCTGGGCTTCCCGCTGTTTGTCAAGCCGGTGCGCGCCGGCTCCTCCTTCGGGGTGACCCGGGTGGCCGCCCCGGGACAGCTGCCCGCCGCGGTGGCCCTGGCCTTTGAAAATGACCGGGAGATCCTGCTGGAGGAGGCGATCCCCGGCTTTGAGGTGGGCTGTGCCGTGCTGGGCAGCGGAGAAAACCTGACCGTGGGGGCGGTGGACGAGATCGAGCTGTCCCAGGGATTTTTCAATTTTGAGGAGAAATACACCCTCAAGACCTCCGCCATCCACTGCCCGGCCCGGATCCACCCGGCCAAGGCCGGGGAGATTCAGGCGGCGGCAAAAAAGGTTTACCGGGCGCTGGACTGCAAGGGGTTTGCCCGGGTGGACCTGTTCCTGACCCCGGAGGGACGGATTGTATTCAACGAGGTCAACACCATCCCCGGCTTCACCGCCCACAGCCGGTATCCCAGCATGATGCGCCAGATCGGGCTGGACTTCCAGAGCCTGATTACCCGGATCGTGGAGACGGAGGCGGAGTCATGAGGACGCTGAAGCTGCGCCGGGAGCATACCGCCATGGGGCCGCTGATCCTGGTCAACCCCACCCATCCCCTCCGGCCCCAGCCCGGGCCGGAGCTGGTGCCGGCGGACCCCCGCCGGCCGGGGGTGCTGCTGGAGCGCCGGTGCGCCAGGCTGCTCCGGGCCTGCGTCCAGGCCGTGGGCGGGGGCGGCGGGATCGTCCCGGTCTCCGGCTGGCGCAGCCAGGCCGAGCAGCAGGCCATCTGGGACGACACCATGGAGCGGGAGGGGGAGGACTTCACCCGGAAATATGTGGCCCTGCCCGGGTGCAGTGAGCACCAGACCGGCCTGGCCATCGACCTGGGGGAGGCCGCCGGGGAGATCGACTTCATCCGGCCCCGGTTCCCCGAGGACGGGGTGTGCGGCGCCTTTCGCCGCGCTGCCGCCGGCTACGGCTTCATCCAGCGCTACCGGCGGGAGAAGGAGGCCGTCACCACCATCGCCGAGGAGCCCTGGCACTTCCGCTATGTGGGGGCGCCCCACGCCGCGCTGATGGAGGAAAACGGCCTGTGCCTGGAGGAGTACCGGGACTTTGTGGCGGAGAAGCCCCGCCGGTGCGCCCTGGCCGGGGGCAGGGCCGCCACAGTCAGCTGGCTGCCCTGTCCCGCTGAGGGGCTGGAGCTGCCGGAGCCCGAGGGCTGCTGGCAGATTTCCGGGGACAACGCCGGCGGGTTTTTCCTGACGGTGTGGGAGCATCTGCTATGAGGGCGGCGGGTGGTCTGCCCAGGGCGGGCCGGGGGGACGGCTTTCCCGCTCTGGACTGGTTCCGGCTGATAGCGGCGGTGCTGGTGGTGTGCATCCACACCTCCCCCCTGACCAGCTACACCCCGCTGGGGGACTTCTGGCTGACCCGGGTACTGGCCCGGGTGGCGGTGCCCTTCTTCCTGATGGTCAGCGGCCACTTCCTGGCCCGGAACGGCTGGAAGTCGCTGTGGAGATTTCTGAAAAAGATTTTGCTGGTGTACGGCTGCGCGGTGGTGCTCTACCTGCCCCTGAACTGGTACAGCGCCGGCATCCCCCTGGCCCAGTGGCCCCAGGCGCTGCTGATTGACGGCACCTTTTACCACCTGTGGTATTTCCCCGCGGTGGCCCTGGGGGCGCTGATCGCCCGGCAGCTCTGGCGGCTGGGGCCGGGCTGGGCCCTGGCCGTTGCGGCGGTGCTCTATCTGGTGGGGCTGGGCGGGGACAGCTATTACGGCCTGGCCTCCCAGCTCCCCGCCCTGAAGGCCATGTACGGCGCCATCTTCTCTGTCAGTGAATACACCCGCAACGGGCTGTTCTTCACTCCGCTGTTTCTGCTGTTGGGGGCGGCGGCGAACAACCATTCCCATCCCCGGCCCGCCCCCTGGGCCCTGGGGTTCGCCCTCTCTCTGGGGGCCATGACGGCGGAGGGGCTCTGGCTGCACAGCCTGGGGGTGCAGCGCCATGACAGCATGTATCTGATGCTGCCGGTGTGTATGGTATGCCTGTTCTCTCTGCTGCGTTCGGTCAACCGGGGGCGCTCCCAGCGGTCGGCCGACGTGTCCCTGTTGGTCTATATCATCCATCCCTGGTGCATCGTGCTGGTGCGGGGCGGCGCCAAGGCGGTGGGTTTGGAGGGGCCGCTGATTGAAAACAGCCTGGGGCATTTTGCCGCGGTGTTGGTTTTGAGCTTCTGCGCCGCCCTGGTGCTGGAGCGGCTGCGGCCCCTGCCCCGGGATCCCAAAAGCCGGGCCTGGCGGGAGGTGGACTTGGAGGCGGCCGCCCACAACGCCCAGGTGCTCCAGCAGGCCCTCGCGCCGGAGTGCGGCCTGATGGCGGTGGTCAAGGCCGACGCCTATGGACACGGGGCGGTGCCCGTCGCCCGGCGGCTGCGCCGGGCGGGCGTGGGCGGCTTCGGTGTGGCCACGATGGAGGAGGGCGTGGAGCTGCGCCGCCACGGGGTGGGCGGCGAGATCTTGGTGCTGGGGTACACAGACCCTGCCCAGGCCCGCCGGCTGGCCCGGTGGCGTCTGACCCAGGCGGTAGTGGACGCCCGCCATGGGGAGGCCCTGGCCGCCCGGGGGGTCAGGCTGCGGGTGCATCTGGCGCTGGACACCGGTATGCACCGGCTGGGAATCCCGGCGGAGGACCGCCGGGCCATCGCCCGCATGTACGGGCTTCCCAACTTGAAGATCACAGGTGTGTTCTCCCATCTGTGTGTCTCGGACAGCCTCCAGCCCGAAGATCAGGACTATACTCAGGGCCAGCTGGATCGGTTTTATGAGACTCTCCACTGGATGCGGCGGCAGGGGTTTGATCCGGGAGAGACCCATATACAGGCCAGTTACGGCGTCTGGAACCTGTCCGCTCAGAACTGCGCCTGGGCCAGGGTGGGCATCGCCCTCTATGGAGTGGGCAGCGACGACACCCAAACCCTGCGGCATCTCGACCTGCGCCCCGTGCTCTCTCTGCGGGCCCGGGTGGCCTCGGTGCGCACCTTGGCGGCAGGAGAGGGGGCGGGCTACGGCCTGGCCTTTCGCCCGGAGGAGGACCGGCGGCTGGCGGCGGTGGCCATCGGCTATGCCGACGGCCTGCCCCGGGACCTGCCGGGCCGGGGCGGCCAGGTGCTGATCGCCGGACATCGCTGCCCCATGGTGGGCCGGGCGTGTATGGACCAGCTGCTGGTGGACGTGACGGATGTGCCCCGGGTGGCCCCGGGGGACGAAGTCATCCTGATCGGACGCTCCGGCGGGGAGGAGATTCGGGCGGAGGATTTGGCCCGGCAGTGCGGCACCATCACCAATGAGCTGCTTTCCCGGCTGGGAGCCAGGCTGCCGGTGTGCCCCCGGGACGCTTGAAGCATGAGCCCAGCCGGGGGCGGCGAGAAAGATCCCGGAATAAAAAGAGAGATATGACCTGAAGTCATATCTCTCTTTTTTTGGTTTTAGGCTGCAGGCGATTCTGGAACCGGGTCGAAAACAGCCGGTCAAAAATGTCGGAGCCAAGCGGCCCCTGCTCCGACGTGGAGGGGACGGTTAAAATCGATATTTTGAAATTTCCAAAAGGTATAGGAAAACCACCCAACCGGCCTTCTGGCCGGCGGCGCTTTTGCGCCGTACAAGCGTTTTGGCCGAAGGCCAAAACCTTGGCGCAGGCGGAATTCACTTCCGCCGAGCATTTGAAATCAACCGGGTGGAGGCCGCCTCCGGCGGCCGGAACCCAAAAAAGAAGGACATCCGATCGGATGTCCTTCTTTTTTGGCACCCCCGGCGCGACTCGAACGCACTACATTCCGCTTAGGAGTACGGCGTACCATTTCGTAAAATGTTCATATCATATCTTCCCGTGTTGTTTCTTCGCAAATTGTGCTGCCTGGAGGCAGGTCAATTTGCACAAATTCCCCTGAAATATGCTGCCTTACAACGGCTTTTCAAATGTCGTATTAGCAAGGTATTAGCAGGAACCCCTTGTGACAGAGAGTTTTCAGGGGCCATTTCAAAATGCTGTTAGCACAGATGGAGGATAATCTTATGAGCACCAACACACCCAACGAAAAAGGAACGCCTCAAAGCAGAACATACACCGTGAATGACATCGCAGCCATTCTCGGTATCGGCCGTGCTACGGCCTACAAACTCGCCAACTCTGGAGCGTTCAAGACGATCCGCATCGGCAACATGATCCGCATCTCCAGAAAGTCCTTTGAGGATTGGCTGAAGATGGCGGGGCTGGACGAGGAAACTGAATAATTTGTAAGAGCGCCATAGATTCAAAACCTATGGCGCTCGATTGTTGTTAAGGCAAGAAAAATGTATGTATTGCGATTTAGCTTAAACTATATCTTAACGTTGCATAAGAGCAGAAATCAGAGCGTCTAATTCATCAATATACAAATCAATGTTAATAGCTTCATCATTTTCCGTACGAAGCGGTGTTTCCCACTTGATTAAGAAATCTTCTATCTCATGAAAGTCGGCCTTTTTCCACAATGGCGCAAGCGCAATTAAAGCAGCATCAAACGGTGCCGATTCGAAATGGTCTGCGTCAATATAACCGCCCATTCCTCCGCGGTCACATAAAAAAACGCGCCGAACAATGCTCTCTAGTACAATTGCATTTCCATGATTAATCCTCAAAGTAGTGCCCTCCTATCAAAAATCAAACTTCAATCTTTAGTTGCTTTGTTTCCTTAAGTGCTTGTTCGACAATACTTTCCTGTCCCAATGCCTCGTAATGCTCTTTTAGGCGATCTCGCAACCGAAATAACTTCCTACTAGCAGTATCAACAAGTTGACCATAAGTAACAGCGTGAATTCGACCGCTTGTTGTTTCCTTTTCAGGATCTATATCTCCAAGTTTTGCCCCAACCACATAGGCATCAATGGTTGCAGAACTATGTAGCACTGCTGATTTTCGAATTTGTCTAACATAATACTCTACTTGGCTAACTTCTTGTTCAGTAATTTCAAATCCGCCTCGTTTCACCTCTACAATTAAGATTTGGTCTGGTTTCATTATTTCTCCAGCAGTAAGATCCATTCGATCAGTACATACTGCTTTTAACGAAAATTGTTTGAGACAAATAATGTCCGGCCTGCGTCTTGGGTTGCTTATTTCATCCAAGTCATAATCTTCATCTTTAAATAAGTTCTTGACAACAGTAGTTAATGCCGAATTGGATACAAACATTGGAGAATCAAACTGTGCACCAAAGAGCCATCTTGCATTAAGAATAAGTGGATGCAGTGTGTGCAGCTCCTCCGTTGTTTTATCATCATAGATGCGTTGAATTGCTTCAATGACCACAATGCGTTTATCAATTTCTCCGATTACTGTAGCAATGTCATTAACATCCCATGAAGTTAATATATCGGTGAGCTTGTCAATCTGATCCGGTGTCATCTGCGCCAATTGGCTAAGAAGCAATTCGCCTTTTTTTGCCCGTTCTATAGAAATCATGGCTTCGACAGCACTATGAAGGTAGTCTGGCGTAATTATAGGATTTTCATCGGTTACCTTTTCAATAAATGCTGAAATGTTTCTTTGACCAGTAATGTTCAGAGTTTCCAATTCATCTCTTACATCTTTTATTACATCCAGCCGTACTTCATTAAGATGATCTTTCATCACAGATTTAATAAATTCATCAACCTCAGATTTAATACAGCGATAAACACTTTCCATGTTGGATGAACCAATAAATCCGCTCCAATCAGGAAGAACATCATCAATTAAATCATCTGATTTTATGATGATTGTGTATCGTTTTGCGGCTTTCAATCTGCCATCAAGAAAAGTCGTTTTCCCATATGTCCAAGAAGGTTGCCCAACTAAGCGCCCTGAAATCCAAAATGCTATACCGTGCTGTTGAGATTTTGCTGCTGTTTTTTCCGAATCAATAACGGTCATTGACAGCGTAGCATTTGTTGATGTCGAAAAGTCTTTTGAAAAAACAATTCCCTTATGCCGGGACAGATCAATACATTTCCCATTTATTTTTACAATGAATTTAGGATCATATAAAAAGCGTGCAGACAGTATATCCGTCATTGCTGCTGCATCTGGCAGATGTCTACTCACAAAGGTACTGATTCTTGTGCCATGCCCTACCTTATCACCAGTAGTGTGCCTAATTATTTTGAATGGAGCATCGCCTTGGGAGATAACAATATCATAGATATTACACTTTCCGTTTTTCCACGTTTCAACAGTATAACTATCTGCAAAACAGAGCATTCCATGTCGACCAATTCCGTTTCGGCCGTATGCAATTCTTTTTGAACTTTCAACATCAGCAGGGAATTCTACTTCTTTACCTTGCCGCTTTTGGCGATCGTAATTCAGCGTCATCCACCTGCTATGGAACTCTTCGTCTGTCATACCCACGCCATCGTCTTCAACAACTATTTTTTCGTGTTCTTCGTACGGAATGGTAATTTCTACATTATGTGCACCTGCATCCCAAGCATTAGCAACAAACTCTGTCAAGGCAATATCACTATTGGAGGTAATAGATTTGTTGTTTCGGAAAATATAGTTTTCTTCAAAAGTAACGGCGCTCATATTATCCATTTGTCCTCCCCTCCATCGCAAAATAATACAGTTTTATACAGTATATCTTATCATAGAATTGTTTTCAATAAATACACCCCTAAATTCTAATGAGATTAAAAATTCGTTTGAGAGCAACAGGATTAAGTTGATAAAATGACTCTGCGCTAGATTTTGTGCCACAGGAAAAACCTATGGCGCTTTTTCATGCTCAAAAATGCCCCGAAAGGAGTCCAAAATCCAATGCTTTTTCTCTCACAATCAGCCGAAAGACCACCGCCCATAGGTTTTCCCCTCCGGGGTATCCAAGCGGCATAGAGGCCATCTTTTCCACGAAAACAAACACTTTTCCAAACCGCCGAAAGGAGGTGATACAATGGCGGTATTTCGCATTGAGAAAACCCGCGACTACACGGTGATGTCCAACCACCACCTGCGCAACGCGGGGCTGTCCCTGAAATCCAAAGGGTTGCTCTCCATGATGCTGTCCTTGCCGGAGGACTGGAACTACACCACCAGGGGCTTGGCCAAAATCTGCAAGGAGGGCACGGACAGCATCGGATCAGCTCTGAAAGAACTGGAACGGGCCGGGTACATAGTCCGCAACCGCCTGCGAGACAGCAAGGGCAAAATCGTGGATGTGGAGTATGTCATCTATGAGACGCCCCATCCCCCGGACACGGGCCAGCCGTGTGAGGACGAGCCGGATACGGCTTGTCCAGATACGGAAAACCCGGATATGGATAACCCATGTCTGGAAAACCGGCCGCAATTAAGTAAAGAGAAAAGAAATCCTGAAGAACAAAATACGGATTCACCAAGTACGGAAGGATCAAATCCTATCCAATCAAGCCCCCAAACCCCCAAAGGGGGCAAACGTACCGGACAGGACTGGATGCGGGAGCGAGAGAGCTATCGGGAACTGATTTTGGAGAACATCGAGTATGACATTCTAGTACAAAACGAGCGCATGGACCGTGACCGCCTGGACGAGCTGGTGGAGCTCATGGTGGATACCGTCTGTTCCCGCAGGGAAACGATCCGCATTGCCGGGGACGACTATCCGGCGGAGGTGGTCAAATCCCGGTTCCTGAAGCTGAACAGTTCCCACATCGAGTATGTGCTGGACCGGATGCGGGAGAACACCACCTATGTCCGCAACATCAAGAAATATCTGCTGGCTGCCCTGTATAACGCCCCGGCCACCATCGACAGCTACTATGCGTCCCTGGTGAACCATGACCTGTACGGCAGCGGAGAAAGGAGATGATAGGTCATGCAGGAAGAAGTCACCCAGCGCACCATTGCCCTCTGTGTGGAGGCCACCAAACTCTCCGCCGGGATGCTGCAGCAGGCCATGAAAAAAGTGCTGGACGAGATGCAGAAAGGAGTGACCGGCCATAAGACCAAGCTGCACCACGGAAAGCAGACCCTCCGGCAGCTGATGAAGCACAACACCGGCGTTTCCAACATCGAGATCACCGACCGGAACATCCGGGCCTTTTCCGCCACCGCCAAGAAGTACGGCATTGACTTTGCTCTGAAAAAGGATACCAGCGGCGAGATACCCCGCTACCTGGTGTTCTTCAAGGGCCGGGATGCCGACGTTATCACGGCAGCCTTTCGGGAGTTCTCCGCAAAGAACCTGGAGAAAGAGAAAAAGCCCTCCATCCGCAAGGAGCTGGAGCAGGCGAAACAGCAGTCCAAAGCCCAGCACCGCCAGCGGGAGAAGGTCAAGACCAAAGACCGGGGTGTGGAATTATGACGGTTGACTGGAAGAAAAAGCTGATCCCCAACCTCCCGTATCTGCTGTTCGTGTATCTCTTTGACAAGCTCTGCCAGGCGGTGCGCCTTGCGCCCGGCCTTGACGCCTCTGAAAAGTTCCTGCATTTGAGTCAGGGCTTTACGGAGGCGTTTTCTTATGCGGCACCAAGCCTGCATCCGCTGGACCTGCTGGTAGGTATCACTGGGGCGGTCATCGTCCGGCTGGCGGTCTACACCAAAGGGAAAAACGCCCGCAAATACCGCCGGGGCATCGAGTACGGCAGCGCCCGATGGGGCACGGCGGCAGATATTGCCCCCTATGTTGATCCGGTTCCCGACTGGAACATCCCTCTGACCCAGACGGAAAAGCTCACCATGT
>CAUGSS010000032.1 GCA_959602365.1 uncultured Eubacteriales bacterium | reverse complement strand
CCCCCCAGGAGCTCCAGGACAAGCACTACTACCGCAAGCACGGCGCGGGCGCCTATTACGGACAGGGTAAATAAGACCGGCCCGGTAAAAGCTGGTACAATTGAGCTGAGAAATGGGACGGATTGCATTCACAGTGCGTGCGTCCCATTTTTTACAGGCTGCGGCCAGGGGCCGCAGCTCAGGGGCGGGCGGAAAGCGCCCGCCCAACGGAAAGAGCGACAGATGGAAAGAGGAGGAGAGAGCGATGGAGCTGCAGCAGCTGCGCTATTTTAAAATAGCGGCCGAGGCTCAAAATATTACCAGGGCGGCGAAAACGCTGTACATATCCCAGCCCGCCCTGTCCGCCTCCATTGGGCGGCTGGAGCGGGATATCGGTGTCCGGCTGTTTGAGCGCCACAGCAACAGCATCCGGCTCACAGAGGCCGGGAATTGCTTTCTGGAGCATGTCAACAGCGCCTTTGCTGTGCTGAACGAAGGGATCACTAAGGCAAAAGCCATTCAAAACCGCAAGAGCAACCGGGTTCGGGTGGCCTCCGCGCTGGGAATGGTGCGCAATCTGGCGGAGGAGTATGCCGGGGCCGGCAAGGGCAGCCCGGTGTCCGTGACTACCTGCGACGTGGAACAGATCTGCTCCATGCTGGTCAATGGAGAGGCGGATTTTGGAATCTGTCTGGAACATATTCAGGATAGTCGGTTTTCCAACCGGGTTCTGATGGAGTCCAACTATTTTGTCGCGCTGAACCAAGGACATCCGCTGGCCCGGAAGAGAACCGTAAAATTGAAAGATCTGGAGGGGATATTTCTGTTTTGCAGCAATATTGCCCGCACCTATGAGACCGCCCGGGCCATCCTGGAGCGGGGCGGATGTAAATGCACCCTGTTGAAACTGGATGAAAAGGATGTGTTGTTTGAGGCTGCGCGCAAGGGATTGGGAGGTGTGTTCTGCATTCCCATGATCGGCAAACATAACCCATTGACCAACGGAAACAATCCGGGCATTGTATTTCGCCCCATTGAGGACTGCGCAGAAAAGGGATGCGTTGTACTGGTGTATTTAAAGGATGGATATCTCTCCGGTATGGCGGAGGATTTTGCCTCGTTTCTGTCCCGCCGCTTTTATTTGATTGAAGAGAGTACAGAGGCAGAACTGCGGGAGCGGGGCATACATTGATGGCAGGGGGATATTTTGCGGTCCGGTGCACAGGGAACTGTGCACCGGATTTTTATTTACCCAAAAACAAGAGACGAAATTTGGACATTTTATCCATGTAAAAGGAAAGGACAGGGAAAGAACGGGGGATTCTATCTTGTCCCGGTTATGATGCGGCATAGGATTCGAGCTTGAATCCGGAGAAAGATGCAAAGAAAAACAAAAAAAGAGTGGAAATGAAAAAATAAGGACAGAAAAGAAGAAAAAAGCGGCGATCTGGAAAAAAGTACTATAATGTGCGAGTTATGCAGACTATTTTTAAAAAGTATTTTACAGTGCTGCTGTGAAAATGGTATAAAACGGGACAAGAAAGTATGAGAAAAATGGTTATTTTGCAGATAACGACAGAGAGCACAGGGGGATGGAGCATGAATCAACTGTTTGGAGCGCAGAGCCCGCTGATGATCGCTGTGCGGAAAATACTGGATGTCCTGCTGGTGAACTTTCTGTGGATTATCGTCAGCATTCCGGTGGTCACGGTGGGGGCCAGCACGGCGGCCTGGTACGATGTGGTTTACAAGGACATCCGGCACAGCCGGGGCAATGCATTTTTTGATTTTTTCCACGCCTTTCGGGCCAACTTTCGCCAGGCATTTCCTGCCAGCGCCGTGTTTGCGGCCTTTTCCATCCTGTTGTGGCTGGATATCGGGCTGCTGCACCACTTGGGGACACAGGGCAGTCCCTGGGGCGATTTGTGGGCGCTGGTGCTGATCGTATTTGCTTTTGCTGTGATCTATTTCCTGTGGTTATCCGCCTATATTGCCCGGTTTCGGCTGGGGCTGCGGGAGATGGCGCTGAACACGCTGAAGCTGCTGATTGCCCATTTGCCGGCGGCGCTGCTGACCGGCCTTGTGACCGGAGGGTGTGTGTTGGCGGTCTGGCTGTGGCCGGGGACCCTGTTTTTCCTGCCCACAGTGGGTATGTTGATGTGCAGTTTCCTGCTGGAGCGGGTGTTCCGGCGCTACATGACCGAGGAAGAGCGGCGGACAGAGGACGAACGCAACCGGAGCTGGCGGCTGTACCGGAAAAAGGCGGGGCAGAAAGAGCCCCTGTCACGGGTTGAACAGAATTGAGGGAATGAGATGAGAGCGCGACGAAACGGTCTGCAAACGACGGGCAAAGGGAGAATCCTCTGGGACGCGGCCCTGATTTCCGCCGCCCTGGCCGCACTGTTGGTGCTGCCATATGTGGGGTATACCTACAATGAAGTGATCTACACCTTGCCCGGGATCTATTTCTTAACTGGCACCACGATTTCTGGAGGTACTGTGCAGGTCAGTGTCAGCGTCCTGGTCTGGGTGGTCGCGGCCTGTGCCGCCGCGGGGATAGCGCTGGCCTTCCTGGTCCCCCGGATGGGCCGCCGGGCCGCTGGCGCCGGCCTCACAGCTGCGGGCATGGCCGCCGCCGCGGCCGACATCATCTTCTCCATGCGGGTGGAGCAGCTGCTCAGCCTGGCAGGCGCCCGGCGGGTGGGAGTGCAGTACAGCTACCTGGCGGTGTTGGGTGTGGCGGTGCTGCTGATGGGCAGAGGGCTGCACCTGCTGGGCCGGGAAAAGGTGCTCCGGCACTTTGAACTGGTTGCCCTGCCTATGGCCGTTGTCGCCGCTCTGGCGGCCCCCTTTGCCAGCTATACCTACAAACGGGTGAGCCACCCCTATACCGGCTTCGACATGCTTACCAATAAAGAGGTGGCGGAGGGAGCGGTTAGCGCTGTCAGCGGGATTCCCATTGCCATCATCCTTTGTTGTGCCGCCATCCTTCTGCTGGGGTTGTTGGCCGATATGGGCCGCCGCCGCAATGCGGGCCTGCTGCTTCTCTTCTCCGCCGCCATCATTGTGCTGGTGGTGGTGGGGTCGGTGACGGTCACCGGTATGCTGGAACAGGCCAAGGATCCTGTGGCCAATGCGCTGTCCATGATACCGGCCCTCTTCGCCGCGGCGGTGTTTGTCCGGGGACTTTCCCTGCTCCACAAGGCCAAAGTGCTCAGCGCCCTGGATTTTATGATGGTGCCCGGCCTGCTGTACCTGCTCATCAACAACTACATCCCCATGGTGGGCATCCTGCTGGCCTTCAAGAAAATCGACTACACCGTGGGCATTTTCAACAGCCCCTGGTGCGGCTTCGACAACTTCCGCTACCTGTTCAGCTCCCGGACCGCCTGGATCATCACCCGGAACACCCTGCTGTACAACCTGGCCTTCATCGTCATCGGCATTGTAACCGGCATGATCGTGGGCATCTGTCTCTTCGCGGTCACCAAAAAGGCGGTGCAGACCTTCTTCCAGACCAGCATCCTGCTGCCCCAGTTGATCTCCATGATCGTGGTGGCCTACATCGTCTACGCCTTCCTGTCCAACGAGGCCGGCTTTATCAACAAGTCCATCCTGGGGGGCACCGACGTGAACTTCTACGGGGAGACGGGGCTGTGGCCCTTCCTGCTGGTGTTCATCAACAACTGGAAGCAGATCGGCTATAACTCCATTATCTTCCTGTCCTCCATCGTGGGCATCGACCGGGGGCTCTATGAGGCGGCCCAGGTGGACGGGTGCAGCCCCTGGCAGCAAATCACCAAGATCACCATCCCCCAGCTCAAGCCCACCATCATCACCCTGACGCTGCTCCAGGTGGGGCGGGTGTTCTACTCTGACTTCGGCCTGTTCTATCAGGTGCCGCTGGACTCGGGGGCGCTGTACAACGTGACCAACACCATCGACACCTACGTCTACCGCAGCCTGATGGTGCTCAACAACATCTCCTCGGCCTCGGCGGCCAGCGCATTCCAGGCGGTGTGCGGCTTCGTGCTGGTGTTCACCGTGAACCTGATCGTGCGGAAGATCGACCGGGAGAACGCGCTGTTCTGACCGGGTTGCCGGCAGAACACAGAAAGGAATGAGAGCGGTATGAATGCCAATTCTGTGAGAGGAAAGTCGGACCGGCTGTTCAAGCTGGTGGTCTACACCATTCTGATCTTCTGCGCGGCCTGCGCGATTCTGCCCTTCCTGCTGCTGATTATCTCCTCTTTCACCAGCGAGGAGTCCCTGGCGGTCTATGGCTACAGCTTCTGGCCCCGGGAGTGGTCGCTGTATTCCTACAAATGGCTGTTCAGCACCAACGGCGCCCGGGTGTTCCGGGCCTACGGGGTCACCATCTTCATCACCGTGGTGGGCACCGGCCTGAGCCTGCTGATCGCCCCCCTGCTGGCCTACCCCCTGTCCCGCAGGGATTATAAGCGGCGGAACTTCTTCACCTTCGTGGTGTTCTTCACCATGCTCTTCAATGGCGGTGTGGTCCCCCAGTACATCATGTGGACCCAGTTTTTCCACATCAAGGACACCATCTGGGCCTGGATCTTCCCCAATTTGCTCTTCACCGGCTTTTTTATCATTCTGTACAAGAACTACTTTTCCTCTAATATTCATCCCACCCTGATCGAGGCGGCCAAGATCGACGGGGCCAGTGAGTGGTATATCTACTTTCGGATCGTGCTCCCCCTGTCCCTGCCTATTTTGGCCACCATTGGCCTGATGACGGGGCTGGGCTACTGGAACAACTGGACCAACGGCCTGTACTTCATCACCGACACCCGGCTGTATTCCCTCCAGCAGTATCTGAAGAGCATCATCGACAACATCACCGCCCTGTCCAACCTGGATGTGGGCAGCGCGGACATGCCCAGCATCTGCATCCGTATGGCCATCGCCGTGGTGGGCACCGTGCCCATCCTGCTGCTCTACCCCTTCTTCCAGAAGGCCTTTGTCGCCGGCATTGCCCTGGGCGGCGTCAAGGAGTGACCGTATGCCATGTCCCGCCCCGGGCGGGATGGATGATAGATCCACCTATCCATACCAGAAAGACAAAAGGAGGAAAGAAACATGAAGATCAAACGAACGCTTGCCCTGCTGCTCTCCCTGCTGCTGTGCCTGGCGGCGCTGACCGCCTGCGGCAACACGGAACAGGGCGCCACGCCCCCCGCTTCCGACACCAGCCAGGGCGACCAGAGCACTGATGCCCCGGACGGGGAGGTGGACGACGAGAGCGATGTGGACACCGATGAGATGAAGACCATTGTCGTCGAGCTGTTCCGCACCACTACCACCGACACCGCCACCGAGGAGCGGCTGACCGCCGCCATGAACGAGATCACCGAGGAGCTGATCAACGTCCATGTGGATCTGAACTTCAACTCTCCCACCGACATCGCCACCAAGGTCAGCGTGGGCATTCCCGCGGGGGACCAGATGGACCTGATGTGCTTCAACCCGGTGGGCGGCTGCACTCTGGGCACTCTGGTGGCCCAGAACCAGGTTATCGATATGACCGCTTATCTGGAGGAATACGCCCCCCAGACCCTGGAGCTGTTGGAGGACTACCTGCCCGCCACCACCTTCGACGGCCAGATCATGGGCGTGACCAACCTGCGCCAGCTCAACGAGAGCTTCTGGCTGACTATGAACGCTGACGTGCTGGAGGAGCTGGGTCTGACCGAGAAGGCGGAGGCCTGCGACGACTGGACCACCTATGCGGAGATCATGCAGGAGGTGGTGGACAACACCGATCTGGCCGGCATCGGCCCCAACGACGGCAACGGCTCCATCGTGGAGAACTACGCCTTCTTTGTGGGCGAGGAGGAGTGGAGCGACAGCTTCGCCTTCGACAACCTGGGCGACCAGTACAGCCTGATCTATGTGGATTCCGAGACCGACACCGTCATGAACTACTACGCCACCGAGGAGTATGCCTACGCGGTGGAGATGGCCCACGAGTGGTATGAGACCGGCCTGGTCTATAAGGACTCCGCCATCACCGAGCAGACCCGGGACGCCCAGATCTCCGGCAACCTGTCCTTCAGCATCACCGGCCAGGGCGGCCCCGCCACCCCGGTCAACAAGATCGCCAGTACCCAGCACAATGTGCTCTGTAAGGAGCTGGCCACTCCGGTCATCTCCAGCAGCAACCTGATCAAATTCGGCTTCTGCATGCCCGTCACCTGCCAGGAGCCCGAGGCCGCCGCCAAGTTCCTGGAGCTGATGTACACCAATGCCGACGTGATGAACCTGCTGCTCTGGGGCGAGGAAGGCGTGGACTGGGTGCTCAATGACCAGGGCGAGGCCTGCTATCCCGAGGGCAAGGACGCCAGCAGCGTCTACCACGGCGACGAGGACGTCTTCCCCAACTGCTACATCGCCTATCCCTGGGAGGGCCTGGGCGGCGACTTCCGGGAGACCTCCTGGGAGCAGCTCCAGAATACCCCGGTCTCCAAGTATGTGGGACTGTCGGTGGACACCTCTTCGGTGGCCGACCAGATCACCGCCTGCTACAACGCCTCTCAGCAGTACCGGGCCATCCTGAACTGCGGCCAGGCGGATCCTGAGACCACCCTGCCCGAGTTCCTGCAGGCGCTGGAAGAGGCCGGTATTCAGGACGTGCTGGACTGCTATCAGCAGCAGCTGGACGCCTGGCTGAGCGAGAACGGCTGAGGCAATTTGCGCGGTTCCCTCATTCCCTCTTCCCATGTGGGGCGGCGGGGCCTGGCTCCGCCGTCCCGGCAAAGGAACGGGGCAAAGAGATCCATTTTACCGGCCCACAGGCGGCCCGGCGCCTCTCTGGCGCTCCGGGCCGTCTGTATTAACCGAAATACCATCAGGGGCAGTCTGAAATAAGAGACAAAGGAAAGGTGAACGACAATGAAAATGATGCACTGCGAGGACAACCGGGCCCAAGAGCAGAAGGTGTTCGTGGAGACGGCGGACGGGAAGTTCCGCTATCAGCTGTTTATGGACTACGCCAAGGGGCTGCCGGAGGATCTGAAGCTGGTGCCCATCCTGGGCAACATCTCCGGGGGCTGTGTGGACAAGGAGGACAACCTGTACTGCGGGCTGCGGGGCGGCAGCTTCATGAGCCCCTACCCCGCCACCTGCCTCATCAAACTGGACCCGGAGGGGAACTATCTGGGCAAGTTCGGCGAGGGCAAGCTGGGCCACCTGCACTTCTTTGAGGTGACCGACCACGGCACCATCGTCATCCTGCAGACCAACAACGACTACGCCATCGAGATGGATCTGCAGACCGAGGAGGTGGTGCGCACCTTCGGGGAGAAGGACCACCCCAGCGACACCGGCCGCAATATGGACGAATGGTTTAACCTGACCCGGATCCACAACGGCATCTTCGCCACCGAACCCTTCTCCGGCTATAACGGGGGCAGCTATGCCCAGTATCTGGTGCACCAGGACCGGAAGCTGGCCAAGCCCTTCAACAAGCCCACCGATGTGGACTTTGACTCCCAGGGGAATTACTACTTCTCCGACGGCTACGGCAATGTGGCGGTACATAAGTTCGACAGCCAGGGCAACTATGTGGCCACCTGGGGCGGCAAGGGGGAGTTTGACCCCTGGACCGACACGCCGGGCAAGTTCCTGGTGCCCCACTCCATCTGTGTGGACCCCAGGGACCACATCTGGGTGTGCGACCGGGAGAAGGACGCGGTGCATGTGTTTGACACCGAGGGCAATATGGTGGCCTATTGCAGCCACAACATGAGCCAGCCCTCGGGTGTGGACACCGACGGAGAGCATGTGTATGTGGCTGGCCGGGGCGGCTATCTGACCATCTTCGACCTGGAGTGCAACATTGTGGGGCAGCTGGGCTTCTTCAACGGCAATCTGCGGGCCCACCACATTGCCGCCGACAGCAGGGGCAACCTCTATCTGTTCCCCACCCACGCCAACTTCGAGCACCAGATCATCGCCCTCAAACGGGTGAGATAACACAGAATGGCCGCCGGGCGGTTTGTCTTGGGGCTGTAGCAGCCTGGTTCAAGGAATGTCCCTGGAATAGCTGCGGAGTAAAGTAGAACAGGACGTGCCGCAGAGTATGTCTCTGCGGCACGTCCTGTCATCTGTCAAAAGCACATATGTGCCGGTGTGAAATGAGGCAATTCAGTCCCCAAAGCTGATGCCGATGCTCTTGGCCTCCCGGATGATGGAGCCGTCCGGATCCACGGTTTTGAGCTTGCCCGCCACTTCTTCCAGGGGGACGGGGACGATCTCGCCGTTGACCAGGCCCACCATATTGCCGTACTGCTTTTGGAGAATCAGATTGGCCGCCGCGGCCCCCAGGCGGGTGGAGAGCACCCGGTCATAGGGACAGGGGGAGCCGCCCCGCTGGGTGTGGCCGGGTACGGTGATGCGGATCTCTTTCCCGGTCTTCTGGTAAATCTGATCGGCCAGCTCATAGGAGATGGAGGGATAGATGCTCTTCTTCTGTTTGGCCTTGCGCTCCTTCTTGCTCAGGGCGGCATCCTCCTTGGAGATGGCGCCCTCGGCCACCGCCAGGATGGTGAAGCGCTTGCCCGCCTTGTCCCGCTTGTCGATGGCTTCGATGACCTTGTCCACATCATAGGGGATCTCGGGCAGCAGGATGATGTCCGCCCCGCCGGCCATGCCGGCGTACAGGGTGAGCCAGCCCACCTTGTGGCCCATGACCTCCACGATGAACACCCGGCCGTGGGAGGCGGCGGTGGTGTGGATGCAGTCGATGGCGTTGGTGGCGATCTCCACCGCGGAGTGGAAGCCGAAGGTCATGTCGGTGCCCCAGATGTCGTTGTCGATGGTCTTGGGCAGGGTGACAATGTTCAGCCCCTCCTGGCGGAGCAGGTTGGCGGTCTTGTGGGTGCCGTTGCCCCCCAGGATGACCAGGCAGTCCAGATCCAGGGCCTTGTAGTTCTTCTTCATGGCGGCCACCTTGTCCAGGCCGTTCTCGTCGGGCACCTGCATCAGCTTGAAGGGCTGGCGGGAGGAGCCCAGGATGGTGCCCCCCTTGGTCAGGATTCCGGAGAAGTCCCGGGAGGTGAGCTGGTGGTAGTTGCCGTAGATCAGGCCCTTGTAGCCCTCCTCAAAGCCGTAGATTTTCACGTCCGCGTTCTCGCACAGGGTCTTGACCACCCCCCGCATGGCCGCGTTCAGGGCCTGGCAGTCGCCGCCGCTGGTGAGCATTCCGATTTTCAACATGATTCCTCAGATCCTTTCTCTATCTGCGCCCGCCGGGCAGGGCGGGTGATTTCCGCAAGGTCGGCGGGCAGAGAGCGGGCCGTCAGCTCTTGGCCGCCTGATAGGCCTCCTCGTAAAAGACTTCCTGGGAGTTGAGGGGTTCGGGGTTGATGTGCCGATCCACATAGCTGCCGTCGGCGGTCTGCTCCTTGCCCTTCTCGTCATCCCGCATTACGGTATCGAAAATGTGCCGCAGCCGGTCTTTGGCCGCCTCGTCATAGACCGGAGCCGCCACTTCCACCCGGCGCAGCGTGTTGCGGGTCATGAAGTCTGCCGAGGAGATAAAGAGTTTTTCCTCCTCGCCGCGGCCAAAGCGGTAGATGCGGGAGTGCTCCAGAAAACGGCCCACCACGCTGATGACGGTGATGTGGTCGGTCTCTCCCGGCACCTGGGGCTTCAGACAGCAGATGCCCCGGACGATCAGCTCCACCTGCACTCCGGCCTGGGAGGCCTCGATGAGCTTCTTGATGATGTCCTTGTCGGTGAGGGAGTTGATTTTGACGCCGATGTAGCCCGCCTCGCCCTTGGCGATCTCCCCGTCCATCAGGGAGAGTACCTTGTCCTGCAGGCAGTGGGGAGCTACCATCAGGTGGTCGCAGTGCTCCACGGTCTCTCCGCAGGACAGGGCGGTAAAGACCTGGGCGGCCTCCGCCCCCAGTCGGGGATCGGCGGTCATCAGGCACAGGTCGGTGTAGGCCTCGGCGGTCTTCTCGTTGTAGTTGCCGGTGCCGAACTGGGTGATGTAGCCCAGCCCCTGCTCAGTATTCCGGGTGATCAGGCACAGCTTGGAGTGGACCTTGTACTCGGGCAGGCCGTAGATGACCCGGCAGCCCGCGTCCTCCAGCCGGTGGGACATCTCGATGTTGTTCTCCTCGTCGAACCGGGCCCGCAGCTCCATGAGCACCGTGACCTCTTTGCCGTTCTCCGCCGCGTCGATCAGGGCCTCCACCACCTTGCTGTGGGAGGCCACCCGGTAGAGCGTCATCTTGATGGAGACCACGGTGTCGTCCGCCGCCGCCTCCCGGAGCAGCTGGAGGAAGGGGCGCATGCTCTCAAAGGGGTAGGAGAGCAGCACGTCTTTTTGCTGAATCTGCTGGAGGATGCTCTGCTTCAAATCCAGGGCGGGGGAGAGCTGGGGGGTGCGCTTGGGGTAGAAGAGGGTGCGCTTGGGCCGCAGGTAGTCCTGGAGTTTGGAGACGAAGGACAGGTCCAGCGGGGTGGTGGACTGGAACACATGGCTGAGGCGGATGCCCAGATAGCCGGCCAGCTCCTGGCGCACTTTTTTGCCCATGGTGCGGGAGAGCTCCAGCCGCACCGGGCTGAGCCGCTTGCGGCGGCGGATCAGCTGCTCCATGTTGTCCCGGTAGTCCAGATCCTCGTCATAGGCGGTGATGGTGTCGATGTCCGCGTTGCGGGTGATGCGCATAATGGACTTCTCCCGCACGGTGTACTTGCTGAAAATTTTGGACAGGAAGTGGAGGATCAGCTCTTCGCTGAGCATGAAGTTGCCCGGCCGGGTGGGGATCTCGATGAGCCGGCGGAAGACGTTGTTGGTGCAGGGCACCACCCCCAGCCGGCTCTTGCCTCCCCGGTCCAGCAGGGCCACGGCGTAGAGCTGCTTGTTGTGCAGGAAGGGGAAGGGCTGCTGCTTGCTGATAATCATAGGGGAGAGGAAGGGGGCGATCTGGTGGTCGAAGTAGCGCTCCAGCAGGCCGGCCTCATCGTTGGACAGCTTCTGGAAGTTGATGATGCGCACCCCGTGGGGCTCCAGCTCCCCCATCAGCTGCTCGTATACTTTTCCCTTTTTCTTCTCCAGCTCGGCGGTGCGCTTCAGGATGGCGGCCACCTGTTCCTGGCTGGTCATGTTGGTCTTGTTGTCCCGGACGTCATTCTTGGAGTGCATCTGGGCCATCAGTGTGCCCACCCGGACCATAAAGAACTCGTCCAGGTTGGACTGATAGATGGCGGCAAAGCTGAGCCGTTCCGCCAGCGGCACCCGGGGATTGCCCGCCTCGTTGAGCACCCGCTCATTGAATTGCAGCCAGGACAGCTCCCGGTTGGTGTAACACTTTTTGCTCATGCTCATAACCTCGCTTCCCCCGGCGGCGCCGGGAGATCTTTGATATCCTGATTATAGCAAAAATTTTCCCGCTGTAAAACAAAAAATGGATTTTCAGGGAAAACAGATGGTTTGGGGGCGGTTGAAGCCGGGGACAGCTTGTGCTATGCTGGATGCAGCATTGATCTGAACAGAAAGGGGCAATCGCCGATGTATCGCACAGAGTATGACGCTCCCCTGGGGAAACTCACCCTGGCCGGAGATGAGCGGGGGCTCAGGGGGCTGTGGCTGGAGGGCCAGAAGTACTTCGGCGCCGGCCTGGAGCGGGGCGCCCGGCGGCGGGATGACCTGGCGTGCCTGGAGGCCGCCCGGCGCTGGCTGGATGACTATTTCTCCGGGGGGCGGCCCGATCCCCGTGCGCTGCCGCTGGAGCCGGAGGGGACCGCCTTCCAGAAGCTGATCTGGGCGCTGCTGCTGGAGATCCCCTGGGGAGAAGTGGTGACCTACGGCCAGCTGGCCCGCCGGGCGGCCCGGCGGCTGGGCCGGGACGGCATGGCCCCCCGGGCGGTGGGCGCCGCAGTGGGCCGCAACCCCATTTCCATTATCATCCCATGTCACCGGGTGGTGGGGGCCGGCGGGGCGCTCACCGGTTACGCCGGGGGCGTGGAGCGCAAACGCTGGCTGCTCCGGTGGGAGGGGGCAGCTCCTTCCCGCCCCGCGGATTGGTGAGAAAGCGCAGCGGGGACGGGTTTCGTTTCACTTTTTTGCGACAAATCACCGGGCGGAGCCGATTGCATTTTACAAAATTTGTACTATAATAAAAGACAGCAACGGCAAAAGCCGCCGGAACAGAGACGACCGGAGCGCGCCGGGACGGGGAAAGCCCTGTCCCGGCGCGCTGGTCGATGGGTTCTGTTTGAGACAGAAGAGGGAGAGATAACATGGATCAGAGACAGACTGCGCAGGCCGACAACCCCCTGGGAAGCGCCCCGGTGGGGCGCCTGATGGTCAAATTTGCCGTGCCCAGCGTCATCGCCATGCTGGTGGGGGCGCTGTACAATATTGTAGACCAGTTTTTCATCGGCCAGAGCGTGGGTATTCTGGGCAATTCAGCCACAAATGTGGCCTTTCCCCTGACCACCCTGTGCACGGCCCTGGGGCTGCTGTTCGGCATCGGCGGCGCCTCCGCCTTCAATCTGGCCATGGGCCGGGGGGAGCGGGAGCGGGCCCCCTACTATGTGGGCAATGCGGCGGCGGCGCTGTTTGTGGGCGGAATTGTGCTGTGCATTGTCACGCAGATTTTTCTCACCCCGCTGCTGCGGGCCTTCGGGTCGCCGGACGAGGTGCTGCCCTATGCCAGGACCTATGTGCGCATCACCGCGCTGGGGTTCCCCTTCCTGGTGCTCACCACCGGCGGCGGACACCTGATCCGGGCCGACGGCAGCCCCAAGATGACCATGATCTGCTCCCTCTCCGGGGCGGTCATCAACACCGGGCTGGACGCGCTGTTTGTCATGGGCTTGGGAATGGGCATGGCCGGGGCGGCCCTGGCCACCATCATCGGGCAGATCTTTTCCGGCTGCCAGGTGACCTGGTATCTCTCCCGGCGCTTTCACACCGTTCCCCTGAGACGGGAGCATTTGAAGCCCCGGCTTCGGGTGCTGCGGTGGGTGGCCTCGGTGGGGGCGGGCAACTGCTTTAACCAGCTGGCCATGCTGCTCTCCCAGGTGGTGCTGAACAATTCCCTGCGCCACTATGGCGGCCTGTCGGTCTACGGGGAGGCCGTGCCTCTGGCGGCGGCGGGCATTGTCATGAAGGTGAGCCAGCTCTGCTTCAGTATCATCATCGGCATCAGCCAGGGCAGCCAGCCCATCGAGAGCTTCAACTACGGAGCACGAAACTATGGCCGGGTGCGCCGCGCCTACTGGATGGCGCTGTCGGCCGGGGCCGTGGTGGGCGTGAGTTCCTTCCTGATTTTCCAGCTGATGCCACGGCAGATTCTGGCCCTCTTTGGCGACGGCACCGAGCCCTATTTCCAGTTTGGCGCCATGTTTTTCCGCATCTTCCTGTTCTTCTTCTTTGCCAACTTTATGCAGCCCATCACCTCCACCTTTTTCACCTCCCTGGGCAAACCCATCAAGGGCGTGTTTTTGTCCCTGACCCGCCAGGTCATCTTCCTGATCCCGCTGATGCTGGTGCTGCCCCTGTTTATGGGCATCAAGGGGGTGCTCTATGCCGGGCCGGTGGCCGATTTCTTCGCCATGGCGGCGGCCATTGTGATGGCCGCCCTGGAGTTCCGCAGCATGCGGCGGCTGGAGCGGCAGGCGGCCTGACTTGGCCTGCGGGGGACCGGCGGTCTGGCGGCGGGGCAGTTTATCCCCGGTTTGCCGTCGGGCGTGATTCTATAGGAAAGAAAGCGATGATCCCATGCACAAACTCTTTCGTGTCCTTTACTATCTCTTGGGTATGGTGCTGCTGGCCATCGGCATCACCTTGAATACCAAGACCGCGCTGGGGGTGTCTCCGCTGATCTCCATTGGCTATGCGGTCAGCCAGGTGGCCGGGCTCAACTTCGGCAATATGACCTTTGTGGTCTACGCGGCCTTTGTGGTCATCCAGTTTCTGCTGCGGCGCAGGAATGCCCGGTGGAAGGATGCCCTTCAGCTGCTGGTGGCGCTGCTGTTCAGTCAGCTGCTCAATGTGTTTGACCTGGTGCTCGCCTATGAGCCGGCCACGCTGCCGGGCAAACTGGTCATGCTGGTGGGGGCGGTGGCCCTCACCGGCATCGGGGCGGCCATCACGCTGACCATGGACATCATCCCCAACCCGGGCGACGGGCTGGTCAGCGCCGTGGCGGACACCTTTCACATGGCCACCGGCCTGGCCAAGAACCTCTGTGACGCCACCAGTGTGGCGCTCACCCTGGCGGTGGGGTTGGTCTTTGAGGGCAGGGTCATCGGCATCGGCCTGGGCACCTTGATCACCGTGCTGCTGTGCGGCCGGGTGATGGCCCTGTACAACCACACCCTGATGAACCCCGCCCGGGCCCTGGCGGGAATGGCGCCCAGCCCGATCCGGGGCGGAGGGACAAAAGAGGAGGCCGCATGAGAGCCGCGCCCTGGTTTTGGCCTATCCGTACAGCGCGCCGCGATCCTTTGATCGCGGCGTGTTTTTTACATGGGTTTTCATTTATGATGCAGGTATTTTTCCCGGGTGGCCATGCCGCCCCGGATGTGCCGCTGGGCTTTGTTCTCCTCCAGCACCTGCTTGGCCTGGAGGTACAGCCCCCGGTTGAACGACGGCAGACGCTCCGACAGGTCTTTATGTATGGTCCTGACGAACTAGAACGGTCTGATCCAGCCCCAGATCGCCGAACAGCCGCAGGTAGATGTCCACGTTGCCGTCCTTGTCCACCTCGATCTTTTGGATGATCCGCTTCAGCTGGGCGTTGGTCATCTGCCGTACATCCGTGATGTCCTCGATCGCCTGGAAGGTCTGCTGCAGCACGCGCTCCAGCTGCTCGCCCCGGGTCATGCGGTAGGACACCAGTTTCAGTTCATTCTCCAGCCGCTCGATCTCCTTGCGCATCCCGCCGATCTTATCGTTGAGTTCCTCCCGGGAGATCAAATCGTCGGCGTACATATCCATGTACTTCTGCCGGGTCTTTTGCAGCTTGGCCAGCTGGGCGGTCAGCTCCTTTTCATAGTTCTGGTTTTCGTCCTTGGCCCGGTAGACCCGCTGGAATTCCCCCACCACATAACGGATCACATTCTTCTTGGATTTCAGCAGCCCGGCGAAATACTCCTGCAAGACCTCGATGAGTTCATCTTCATCCACCGCCACGGCGTTGGGGCAGCTGCTGGCTCCATTGATGTTGTGGCCGGAGCACACCCACCGGACATAGGTGTTTTTATAGGTGCGGACGGTCCGCCGGAAGGACCAGCCGCACTCTTTGCACTTGATGAGGGTGGAGAACAGGTAGCAGTTGCTCTGGCGCTGGTGCTTGGCGTGATAGGCCTCCCGGCGGGCCTGGAGCACCGCCTGGGCCCGGTCGAACACCTCCGGCTCGATGATCTGCAGGTCGGGCCTGTCCACCACGATCCATTCCGAGGCGTCCCGGTCCACCCGCCGGCTGGTCAGAAAGTCGGCGACCTCCTGCTTGCCGTTGACGATCTTTCCGGTGTACAGCGGGTTGGTCAAAATGCCCATGACCCCGTTCTGGTTCCAGTCGCAGCCCCGCTTGGTCTTGATCCTCTGCTGCTGGTTGAGCATCTGGGCGATCTTGTGGGCCCCATAGCCCCCGTCAATGTACCACTGATAGATCTGCCGGACCACCGCGGCCTCCTCCGGGTTGACGGTCAGGTTGAAGTAGTCCCCGATGGTCTTGTCGTAGCCAAAGACCAGATTGGGCACCCGGCCCTTTTCCGCGTTGAGCTTTTTGCCGAACTTCACCCGCTTGGAGGTGTTGGCGCTCTCCTCCTGGGCCATGGCCCCCAGCAGGGTGAGCACGAATTCGCTGTTGCCCATATTGGTCATGTTGGCGGTCAGAAACTGGGTTTCAATCCCCAACGCCTTCAGTTTGCGGACGTTCTGCAAGAGGTCGACGGTGTTCCGGGCAAAGCGGGAGATGTCCTTTACCACCACCATCTCAAACCGGCCCCGTTCCGCGTCCGCCATCATGCGCAGAAACTCTTTCCGGTTTTTGATCTTGGTCCCGGAAAGGCCTTCGTCCGCGTAGAGCTCCACCAGGGTGTCCCCGGTGCGGGCGGTGTACTGGGCAAAAAATTCCTTCTGGGCCTCCAGGCTGTTGAGCTGGTCCTCTTTTTCCGTGGAGACCCGGCAGTAAGCGGCAATATTCATCAAAAACTCCCTTGTTTAAACCGTGACGTTCTGTTGTATCTGTATTATACCACGGACCGCGTGCCGGTACAACTCTTTTTCGCACGGGTTCCGGAGAGGGCGGGCCGGGAGGGGCAGGCAGAGCAGCGGCCAGGCGCCTCTGACGCCTGGCCGGATGGATTCAGATGGTTTGGAAGGTCTGTTTTGGGCTCTTGGGGTGAGCCGGGTTGGTCATGGCGATCTGCCCTGATTGGACCAGGGGGGTGAGATAGCGCCGCAGGGCGTACTGGGCCGACGGAATGCCCAGATATGCCAGGATCTCCTTTCGGGTGCGGGGGGTTTTGCAGAACTCCAGCAGACCCTTTTCGTCCGGCACGGCTTCCGCCGGCTGGATCTGCTCCGCCGGAGGGGCTGCCTCTGTGGGTTGATTGTACAGGCAGACGCAGAATTCTCCTCTGGAATCCTGAAACACCGGCGCGGGCAGGCCTGCGTCCTCCATGGCGCGCCGGATGCGGGGGATGCCGGAATAGCGGTTTTCTGCCTGACCCAGGGCCTCCATGGCGGTGACCAGAAAGGGATTGCGGGTGTCCGGCTGGATTTTGCCCAGCTGATCCGGGGTCATTCTGCCATAAAGGCCGCCGGGATTTTTGATCTCCAACCGGTCGGAAAACATGGTCAGCTGGATGGGCATATTCTCTGTGTATACGCTGTAGTCCCGGTGAATCAGTGCGTTTAAAACGGCCTCCCGGACGGCATCGAGAGGGTATTCTGTCGCATCCACCCGTTTACCGGTGGTCGGATCGATGCGCATCGACGTGCGCATATTGTTGCGCAGAAAGCTGACGGCGCCGTCCAGCATCTCGGGCAAGGTGCCCTCGATCCGTTTGCTGTCGAGAAAGCGCTGGCCGCGCTCGTCCAACTGGCCCATCTCCGTGCCGGGCACCCGGGTGGCGATGATGCTCAGCTGTGGGTAATAGGCCTGGGGATAGGGGCAGAACAGGAGGACGGCCGCCAGGGTCAGTTCCCCATTTCTGGTGACGCCGGTCAGCTCATAGAGACGCTCTACAGGCTCTTTAGAGAAATTGGGCCGGTCCAGCTTTCGCCTGAGCAGGTATTGTTCCAGCAAAGCCGGATCCAGCGCGTCAAAGGACGCCCCCTCCACCGGACGGAGGTCGTCCCGGGACTTCCGCTTGAAGGCCTCATAACTGTATACCTCGTACTCCGTCATGGGCTTGTCTGCGTCGCCAACCCGGATAAAAGCGCCTTTGAGCCGTCCCCGGGCGGTTTTGAAGCAGGGACGGTCCACAATGTCCAGCGGCGGGATCTCGGCGGTCACGAAGAGCATCCCGTCCTCCTCGCAGACGGAGAGGACAGGGCGCACGATGGGGGTCATCTCCTCGCCTACCTCCATGACCTTTTTTTGCAGGTCCTGGGCATCATAGACGCCCACCTTTCGAAAGTCCTGCCGCTCGTCCAGACCGAACACGATCACACCGCCGTCATCCTGGTTGGAGAAGGCGGAAAATGTGTCATATAGCCGTTCGGGGCAACCTTGATGTGCTGACTTTACTTCCAGCGTCTGTCCTTCACATTTTTGATGCTGGATTTTAAGAAGTAAAGCTTTGACTTCAGATTCTAGCATATGACCACCTCGTATAAAGAGAATAACATAAGTCATAACGGAAGTAAAGATATTATTTTATTATGTTCTTCTGCGGCAACACAAGTATAACACGACTTTATAAGAAAATATGTCAAAACAGAAAGATTGCCCCCTGTCCCGCGACAAAACGGGACAGGGGGCGCATGATGTGTGTGTCTGGCGGGGCCATCGGTTCGTTCAGGCCGAGGTGTCCTCCGGCACATTTTGGTCAGCAGAGGTGCAGGCGGCCTGCTGGATGGCCTGCTCTGCCTTGGAGGCGTTGGCCTCGATCAGGACCTTGAGGATGTAGTTGGCCGCCGTGCCTATTGGATTTGGATTATGAAAGCGATAGTTTAATTTGCGCTGCTTCACCGGCGGCCCCTCCCTCTGCTCCTGACTGCTCCATTTGTATGTGGAGCGGGGGACGGATATGCCCTGATCTGAAATTGGCGTTTGACCATATCGGAAACTCCTTTGTTCGTTTCCAATAATATGGTAGATTTTTGCCGGAACGCTTTTGCCTCCAGGGTGGGATTTCGTGTCCCCGCCTCCTGTGGGATTGGCGGGTGGGTCAGCCGGCGGAGTTGAGATAGTCCGTCAGGGCGGACCGGGGAACACGGATGCTGCGGCCGATGGTGATGCAGCGGAGCTGGTCGGAGTGGACCAGCTTGTAGGCGGCATTGCGCCCGATCTGGAGCGTGTCCGCCAGCTGCTGGACAGTCAAGGCCTCACACGCATCTTTTTTGTTTTCCTGATTCTGTTCCATATTGAAGGACCTCCTTGTTTTATTTGGGGATATTCCCCTGCTGTTTTTAATATGGTATTTTTCTTCTGTGGAAGATTTTGCCTTCTCTGGGCTTGCCCTTTTGGAGGCTTGACGTTATGATAAAGGATATCCATTGGATAAAGGAGGCGCTGGGAGGATGGATCAAAAGCAGTTGATGGAAGAAGCGGAGCAGATTGATTTCTCCGCAGTGATCGCCCGGCTGGCCGGTGAGCTGCTGACCGAGGAGCAGGAGGAGATATGCCAGCGGTTTGACGCGCTGTATGACGCGGTGCACGGGCTGACACCGGAAGGCGTTTGCGGGCAGTAGGCAGTAACAACCGTTTTACGGGAAAAACGAAAAGCGGAACTGAGTTCCGCTTTTTCCTGTTCCCACACTGCCGACAGCGACAGCGATGGTTTTTGAAACATCAAGAGATACAGTACGGGATGGGAGGTAAAACGCAGATGGCGGACGAAAAGAATCTGGAATTGATGAAAAAGCTGCGGATTCTGGCAGAGCGGGGAGAGGGCGGTGAAAGGGAAAACGCTCAGGCGCTGCTGGAAAAGCTCATGGAGAAATACCATGTGGCAGAAGCAGATTTGACCGAGCAGCGGAAAACGCTCCACTTTTTCACCTATCATGGCAAATGGGAGAAGCAACTTGTGCTCCAAGTGGCCTACAAAATTACCGATGAGTGGCGGAAGGCATATTATCTGAAGCGGGGTAAGAACTCCCGTTCCTCGATAGGGCTTATATGCACCGAGGCGGAGGCATTGCAAATTCAGATTGCGTCTGAATTTTATTGCCGGCTCTGGGCGGAGGAGTTGGAGCTGTTCTTTCAGGCCTTTATTGAGAAGCATGAACTGTTTGGCACGCCAGAGCCGGGAGAAGAGTCAGAAAAACTGGATGAGGCAACCTTGCGCCGGCTTAAATTGATGATGATGGGGATGCAGGACAAGGAAATGCCCCATCTGTTGGAGGAAGGGATGGATGTGGATGAGGAATAATTTATACTGTGCGGGAAAGTGACTGCATCTGCCTGGCATAGGATGCCTGCAGCTGGGCCATGGCGATAGAGCCATTCGTAAAGAAGCTGGCGCAGAGGTGACCCCGCGGGTCGATGGGGATGACCAGGGCGTGGAGGTGGGGCGCCGGGGCGGTGTGGTAGATAACCTCCAAAATATTGGACACGCCGTCGGGCGCACAGTCGAAGGCGTTGTGCAGCCAGGCGAGGTTGGCGGTGATCCAGCCCTGCGGGTCTACCTCTGCCTCCTGAGAGCAAGTCATATAGATTGAATAGGCCAGCACGGCGTTGTTGCGCACTTTGTGGCTGTCGTAATAAGATAATGTTCTGATCCGCTTCTGAATGGTGTCCCAGTAACTGAGGTCGGAACAGGTGCTTTCGATGGCTTTATCTGCTGGTGTGCCCGAACGCCACATATGTTTTTCCAGCCAGCCCATGCGGGCCTTGTCGTGGATTTTATGGATGGAGAGAAAACAACTTGCCATAGATAAACCCCCTTGTTTATCTCTAATATGCAAGAAGAAGGTAAACAAAAAACGCGTCCGCCGGGCTTGAGCACGGCGGGTGCGCATTGTTTGCAAAAACGGGGGTGGGAATCATGTGTGATATAATAAGACCATCGAAGGGAGGGACGCTTTTGCCCGCCCATTCGAATCCTCCTATTTTTGATTCGGGAAGGGGCCGCCCGCAGGGGCGGCCCTTTCTCGTTTAGAACGCTGTCCAGACAGCCGCCGGTATAAATTGCATTCACCTATATCGAGTTTCCTTTTTGCACTCATCATTCTGCTGAAAACTTATCGAATATACACATAAACATTTCAATAGATCTCTTGATTTTCCCGCTGGGATACGGTATTATTTTTGTTGAAAAGTAGTATGATATAATAGCTAAGTTTTCAATAGGGGGTTAGGTATGGAGATCAAACGGGACCGCTATTTGAATAAGCTCATCTCTTTTATGTGGGATGGACAGGTGAAGGTCATCACCGGAATCCGCAGGTGCGGAAAATCTTACCTGCTGCGCAAGCTCTTCCGGGACTATCTTCTCAGCCAGGGAGTTGAGGAGGATCACATGATTTCCGTCGAGCTCGACTTGACAAGGGATATTCGCTTTCGAAATCCCCTGGAGCTGGCCGGATATGTGCGCGGGCTTGTGGAAAACAGCGGGGAGCAATTCTACCTTTTTGTCGATGAAATCCAGATGTCCGATAAAGTTCCCAACCCGTACAACACCGATGGGAAGAAAATCACGTTCTATGATGCACTCAATGATTTGAGGTCACTTCCCAATCTGGACATTTATGTGACCGGCAGCAATTCCAAGATGCTGTCCTCCGATATCCTGACCGAGTTCAGAGGGCGCAGTGATGAGATCCGCGTGCATCCCCTCAGCTTTGCGGAATACTATTCAGCAGTCGGCGGCGATAAGCAGGAGGCCTTTGATAACTATGCCTTTTACGGCGGGATGCCGCTGATTCTGTCCAGACCAACCGATGCCGCCAAAATGAGCTACCTCACCTCTCTTTTTTCGGAAGTTTACCTGAAAGACATTGTAGAGCGAAAGCACATCAAGCGCGAGGATGTGCTCTCTTCAATTCTTGATCTGCTCTGCTCATCCATCGGCTCATTGACCAATCCTACAAAGGTAACCAATACCCTCAATACCATGCAAAAACGGAGCGGGGAAAACCTGGTGGCGCTGAATACCGTGAAAGCGTATATGGACTATCTGGCCGATTCCTTCCTCTTTACAGAATGTAAGCGCTGGGATGTCAAAGGCAAAAGCTACTTTGACTACCCAAACAAGTATTATTGCGAGGATATCGGGCTTCGCAACGCGAGGACCGGCTTTCGTCAGCAAGAGACGACGCACGTCATGGAGAATATCATCTTCAATGACCTCATGATCCGGGATTGTGCGGTGGATATTGGTATTGTGTACGGCAGCGAAAAGAATGCCAAGGGAAAGTCCAGACAGGTGGCAAGAGAAATTGACTTCGTTGCCACCAGCGGGGGAAAGAAGACCTATATTCAATCCGCCTACGCCCTCGGAACAGAGGAAAAGGCTTTGACGGAGAATAAGCCCTTTTTCCTGACGGGCGACTCCTTCCCGAAGATCATCGTCCGGCACGACATCCGCAAGCGCTGGTATGATGATAACGGCATACTCAATATTGGCGTAATTGACTTTTTGTTGGATGAAACAGTCGTCTGAATCCATAGGGATGGAAGGCAAAGCATCGTCTGTGGCTTATCTGCCCCGAAAAAGCGGAACTGAGTTCCGCTTCTTTCGGGGCGGCCGGTGCCCACCCCTTCGAATCCTCCGTATACTTTGATTCGGGAAGGAACCGTCCGTGGGGGCGGTTCTTTCTCGTATCAATGCTTTTTACAGTCAACAAAAGAAAATCCGCCGTTCTCTGAACAGATGTACAGATCGGGCGGATTTCCTATGGAAAGAAGAGGAGGGGGAAGCAGAAATTGTTTTATTCTGTTGTCAGGCGGCTGAAGATAGCTGCTGCAGCATCTTTTCCTGCCGCAACTGCTTTCATAAGGGTGGCAGCACCGGTGATTGCGTCTCCGCCAGCATACACTTTATCCATGCTGGTGGCAAAATCACGGTTTACCAAAATCCGGTTGTGCTGATCGCTGGCGACGCCATCCACCTTGAGATTCTCAAATCCAAGCGCCAATATTACCAAATCGCACTGGAGCATAGTATGTGTTCCGCTGGGGACTACATTATTGCGACCGCCGGGATAGTCTGGAGGGGCAAGCTCCATGACATTACACTGAGCCCCGCAAAGCTGACCATCTTTGGCAAGAAACTGTATTGGCGAAGTTAATGTTACCAGCTGAGCGCCCTCTGCGCGGGCCAATGCCAGTTCTTCCTTGGTGGCAGGCATATCGGCTTCGGTTCTGCGATAGATGATGCGCACGGATTCAGGTTTGTAGCGCAGAGCGGTTCTGGCTGCGTCAATGGCAGTGTTTCCACCACCGATGACCAAGACATTTTTCCCTGAGTAAAGGCTGGCATTGGACAGGTAATCTTTGGCCTGAACCACCTGAGGCAGATTGGCTCCCGGTATATCCAATGCTACAGGTTGTTCAGCTCCGGTGGCGAGGAAAACAGCATCATTGTTTTTTGTCAGTTGTTCGAGGGAAATGTCGCGTCCGAGCATGGTATTTAAATGGAGCTCCACGCCTTGGGCGAGCATCTGATCAGACAGGCGAGAGATTAGATGCCGGGGAAGTACAAACGATGGAATTCCCCAGCTGGTTACGCCGCCAGTACAGCTGGACTTCTCATAAACAGTGACTTGGAACCCGGCATTGGAAAGAGAGAGCGCACAAGTCATGCCTGCAGGTCCGGCACCGACGACGGCCACATGCTTTCCATTAGATTCTGCACAGTTTTGGCGGAGGGTTCCATTGCAGCGGTGCCAATCGGCCACAAAGCGTTCCAGGCGGCCAATAGCCACCGGTTCCGATTTGATTCCCCTGGTGCAATGGCTCTCACATTGGCACTCGTATGGACAGACGCGCCCGGAAATTTCCATCAAGGGATTGGTATAAGAGAGAAGTTCCCAGGCTCTCTCCAGATTGCCGGCTCGAATTTCGGCGATAAACTCAGGAATATAATTGTGGGCAGGGCAGTGACGGGCACAGTAACGGTCCGGACAATTCAGACAGCGTTCAGCTTCCTGTTTGGCCTCTTCCAGGGTATAGCCCAGAGATACCTCGTCAAAATTGTTCAGACGTTGTTCCACCGGCTGCTGTGCCATGGGAGTCTTGTGGGGCGCCATATTGGGCCTGCGGATGCTCATGACTGCACCTCCATTTCATTGACAGCGTTGATTGCGGATCGGTAGGCGGAGGCCACCGCCCAGGTAAGTTCGGAAATAACAGCAAGTTCTCCCTTGCGGTGCATGGCTGATGTGGCGTCTCCCACGCCATAGAGTCCTGGGATAGGCGATCCGTCGTTGCGCAGTACCTGGCAATCAGCATTGACCATCAGGCCTCCCATAGCCGCCTCTGAGAAGCGCTGGGCGTAGATGGCATAATAGGGGCCGCTGTTTCGTGGGATCAAAAACTGGGGCTGTTTCCCAAATTGCTTGTCGTCTTTGGTGCGGCAGTACAGGTTATAATCTGAGACCGTCTTTTCCAAAACAGCGGGCTGCATTCCCAGCTTTTCTGCCAGCTGGGTTACTGTATCCGCTTTGACAACAGCGGGAATTTTATATGTGGTCTCACGGTCCAAATCCTGTTGATAATGCAGATAACAGTCGATTTCATCCGACAGGGCAGGGTCGGCAATGAACCGCTGGAAAATAGAGTCGATATTTTCCTGGGTAAAGATGTTCCAGGTGCACTCTTTTGGATGGCCTGCGATATTGATGCGGCCAGTGAACAAACCACCGCTCTCATCCTGCCACCGCTCACCATTGAGATCAACGGAGAGGTTGCTCGGTTCCTCAATCAGGCGGTAGAGGGCATAACTGTATGGATGGTGGGCCGGACCGAAGAAGGAGACGAACATCCGGTTTTCGTCCGGCTCCACCCCCAATTCCTGAAGCATATCAATGGCATCTCCGGTGTCGCTAGGGACGGAGAAACGGGTAACCGGGCGGTCCACGTCGAAGAAACCCGCATACTTTTGCAGTTTTTCATCGCTGCTGCCAAAACCGCCTGTGGCCAGGACCACCGCCTGGCAGTGGATTTCGGTCTCCCCCCCTGGATCCAAAGCGAGCACTCCGGTGACCCGGCCGTTCTCGTCGGTCAGCAGGTGTTTGGCCTCGTGACGCAGCAGGATTTCCACATCCAGCTTTTGGGCAGGTATGGCGTCCAACATGGTCTGCTTGACAAAGGTCCCAGCCCATCCGGGGCCGATGGAAGGATCCAGACTGCGGGTGTTTTCAATTCGTTTGACAAAATGCGTGACGGCGGGCCCATAGACCGGACCAGCTTCCCGTTTTGCGCCGAGCCTTTCCACGGTATAGACGTCCCGGGTCTTTGGAAACTCCAGCAGCCAGTCGAAAAATTCTGAACATCCGTAGATAGCGGTGTGCATCAGTTCCTTATCAATAACGCCGCCCGCCCGATCATACATGACTTGAACCGCTTCGTCCCGGACATCTTCAATGCCCTGTTCCTGGTGCATTTTAGAGTAGATAGGAAAGAAGCCATGGGCAATATCGGTATTGCCGCCGCACCGGGCAGCTTTTTCCAGTAAGATAACTTTCTTGCCCATTTGGGCGGCTTTGACTGCAGTAATCAGTCCAGTGCCGCCGCCGCAGACCACCAAATCGCATTCCCGGACAATTTTCTCATGAGGAACCGGCTGCGCGTGGTTCTCTGTGTCGTAAATGGAGCAGGTGGGACAGAGCGTTTCACACAGCCCACACTCCACGCATTTTTCCGGGTCAATCTGATACCGAGGCCCGTCATAATAGATTGCTTGCATAGGGCAGGCCAGTTCACAGGTATGACATCCGCTGCAGGAGGGTTTTATTTGATACATGGCAAACTTCCTTTCTGTCTTGGCCGTTTCAGCCACAGGTCGCAAGTGAGCGGTTTGAGTTTGTATATTTATCCTAACAAACAAATGAAAAATAGCAAATATCGCACAAAAAAGTAATTTTCTAGTTTGAAGGTAACATACAAGACCAACAAGTAATAATCTTACTTTCAGGTCTGAACCACATGCGATGTCCCCGAAGGAAAAGTCCTTGAATAAGCCGGCCTTTTTATATATAATTAATGAGATGGAAAGATTTCAGGAGAGGAGGCGTTCCCATGTTGGGATTTGAAAAATATGAGGAGCAGAAAAAACTGCTGACGCAGCTGATGTCGACCCCAGAAGAACGAGAACAAATGCTCAGCCAAATCGAGCACCCAGATGAAGTGTTTGACATCTCGAAAGATCCCTATAACCATATGCTGAAAGTGATATTCAGCCGTTGGAAACCTTTTATTTTACGGGCCATTGAAGTGGATCACGGCACTTATTTTTCCCGTTTTTTTAAGCAGCTGCCTATCTCTCAGAAAGTGCTCAGCCAAAACCTGAAGGAAATGCAGCAGGATGATTTGATCAGCCGGGAAGTCGTTCCCGAGGTCCCTCCCCGGGTGATATACCGGCTGACCCAGAAAGGCCAGACTTTGATCCCACTCTTGGATCTGGTCTATGACTGGGGCTGGAACGATATGAAACGCAATGGCATGCCTGTCGATATTTTAGGAGAAATGTGGCATGGTTACCGTGAGCCGGATCCACGACTGATGGATAAGCCGTTTTATATGGGTAAAACAGAATAACGGGCGATTCAGAAGCAAAAAGACAGATTCTTACTTCGAAGTAAGAATCTGTCTTTTTGCTTCCTCTCTTTCTTTTTGGGGAGAATCCGACTTGATTGTGCGATATTTACAAAATATCGCTGGGTAGGGTAAGTTATAGTCAAGCAGAACGGACAAAACAGCTGGCAGAGACCGTGCAGAGGAACAGACCTGAATTATGCTTTCAGCTGTTCCATCCTCTGCTGCAATGGAGATTTTTAAATCATGAATGAGTGTGCGTTTGTTGCTGTGTTCAAAGAAAGGAAATGAGCCCCATGATTTGCACAAAATACCCCCATATGTTTTTACCCATGACCATCAAGGGCGTCACCTTCAAAAACCGGGTGCTGGCATCCCCCATCA
>CAUGSS010000031.1 GCA_959602365.1 uncultured Eubacteriales bacterium | reverse complement strand
CGCTTGGTGTCCATGGGATGGATGCGGATGGCCGCCTCCGGGTCCACCTTCTGCAGTTCCTCCCACAGGGGCTTGATCCCCTCGGCGTCATATTGGGCCTGGAGCTTGGCACGCCAGCCGGTGCTCTTGACTGCAAAATCGTGGCCGTTGAGCAGGGCGTCCAGATAGAGCCCCGTGCCCCCCACCAGAATGGGCAGCTTGCCCCGCGCCAGAATGTCGTCCACCACCGGGATGGCCTCCCGGCGGTAGCGCTCGGCGGAGTAGTCCTCCTCCGGATCGGCCACATCAATCATATGATGGGGGATGCCCCGCATCTCCTCCGCCGTGGGCTTTGCGGTGCCGATATCCATGCGGCGGTAGACCTGCATGGAATCGCAGGACACCACCTCTCCATTGTATTGCTCTGCCAGCCACACCCCCAGGGCGGTCTTGCCCGAAGCGGTGGGGCCCACCACACAGATCACCTGGGGGGGCATGGCTTCACTTCCTTCCATCGTGTTGTCCGCCGTCCCAATGGGCGGCGTCTTGGGGCGTCCGGCGCATATCCCGGGACCTCCGGGCCGCTCCAGGGCGGCGTTTTCTCCCGGGCCAATTCCGGGGCGCCCCTGAGCCGCCCTTCCGGGCGCGCTCCGAACCGGCCGTCCCGAGCATCCCCTGCGGCCCGGTCATCCCGAGCACCATTCCCGGTTCTCCCGAGCGCCTTGTCTCTATCCTCCCGAGTGCCCTTTCCCGGTCATTCCGAACGCCTGTTCATCCTGATTCTGAACGCCTCTCCCAATCATCCCGAGGACTTTCTCCTGTCATGCTGAGCACTCGAGCACTCATTTTCCCCTGTCATCCTGACCCCTTTTTTCCTGTCATCCTGAGCTCTTTTCCCCTGTCATCCTGAGCCCCTTTTCCCTGTCATCCTGAGCGCAGCGAAGGATCTTTCCGCTGCGGCCCGGCGGTTTTGAGAAGAAGATCCTTCGCTGCGCTCAGGATGACAAGAGGGGATGGCAGGCGCAAACACTGCGGGCTGGCCCAGCCCTGACCGGCCCGAACGCCGTCCGTGTCCGGAGGCAGCGCCGCACCTTCCGTCCCGGTTCCGGCGGATCCAGGGCATCTGCCGTATCTCACGGACGTCACGCCCGCTTGAACTGCTTCTCCAGGTCCTTCCTGGTCAGCCGGATGGCCACCGGGCGGCCGTGGGGGCAGTAGCGGACCTCTCCCCGCATCACCGCATCGCAGACCGCCAGCAGCTCCTCCCGGCTGTTCTTCCAGCCCCCCTTGATGGCCGCCTTGCAGGCCATGGTGTGGAGCACCTCATCCCGGGCGGCATCCGGGTCGGCGGTGCCGGTGGTCAGCAGCCGCCCGGCCAGCTCCTCCAGGGCCGGTTCAATCTGCTCAGCGGGCAGCCAGTCCGGCGCCTGGCGGACGATCAGTCTGCCGCCGCCGAAGTCTCCGGCCTCAAAGCCGAACTCCTCCAGCAGGGGCAGGTGGGCCAGCAGCACCTCCTGCTCCTCCGGGGTAAGCCGGAGCACCAGGGGCTGGAGCAGCAGCTGTCCCATGGGCCGGTGATGCATGGCCTTCAGGCGGTCAAAGTTCATCCGCTCATGGGCGGCGTGCTTGTCGATGAGCCACACCTCATCCCCCCGCTCCACAATGGCATAGGTGCGCAGCACTTCGCCCGCCAGCCGCCAGTCCGGCGTGTCCGGCGTCTCCTCCGGGGGCTGTTCCGCTCCGGAGGGGACGGCCGCCGGGGAAACCGGCTCCAGGGCCGGCGCATCTTCCCGGGGGGCGGGTTCTGTCTCTCCGGCGGCCTGCTCCGGCGCAGCCGGAGCGGGCTCATCCCGGTGCGGTTCCGCCTTCTCCCCAGCGGCCGCGGCACCGGGCCGCGGCGCAGGGGCAGCGGAGCGGGCGCCCTCCCCCTCCGTCCGGACCTGCTTGGCCGGAACATCGTCCTCCAGGGCAGCGGGCCTGGCCTCCTCCCGGAGGGGCGCAGCCGCCGGAACAGCGCTGGGCCGGGCCGCCGCCGGAACCTGCTCCGGAGCAGTCACCCGGGCCGCCGGGGCGGCCCATCCATCAGGGCGAGGGGCGGGTGCCGGAGGGCGCTTCAGCGGCTGCTCCGGCGTTTGCCGGGGGACAAAGGGCCGGCGGGCCGTGTTGGCGGCCTGCCCGGCCTCCCCCCGCTCCTCCGTTCCGCCGCCCAGCGGCTCCTCCAGCGGGGCGCGCCGGGGCGCGGCGGTGGAGTAGGGGTTCTTCGCGTCGCTGCGCAGCTCTCCCCGGAACTGCCCGGCGGTCATATTGCGGAAAAAGGTCTGGTTCGGCGTGACGGTGTCGTGGCGCGCCGGGGCGGGCCGCCGCTCCCGCTCCTCCAGCTCGGCCACGGGGGCCGCACTGTGCTGTTCCAGCGCGGCCAGCACGGCGTAATACACCGCGTCAAACAGTTTCTTCTCACTGGTGAATTTCACCTCGGTCTTGGTGGGGTGGACGTTCACGTCCACCCCGCTGAGCCGGGTGGCGAGGTGCAGCACGCAGGCGGGGAACTTGCCCACCATCTTCTGGTTGCGGTAGGCCTGCTCCAGGGCGGCCTGCATGGTGCGGGACTTGACATAGCGGCCGTTGACGAAGAAGAACTGGCCCGCCCGGGAGCCCCGGCAGCACACCGGCTGGGAGATGAAGCCCTCCACCGCGATGTCCTCCCCGCTCCCCCCTTTGCAGGGCAGCAGTCCCAGGGCCACGTCCCGGCCCAGCACCGCGTAGACCGCGCTCTTCAGACTGCCGTCTCCGGGGGTGCTCAGCTCCTCCTTCCCCTCCCGCAGGAAGCGGAAGGACACCTCCGGGTGGGACAGGGCGGCGTGCTGCACCACGGCAAACACGGCGCTGCCCTCGGCGGAATCCCGCTTCAGGAACTTCTGCCGGGCCGGGGTGTTGAAAAACAGGTCCCGGACGATCAGGGTGGTGCCCCGGGGGCAGCCCGCCTCCTCCTGGCGGCGCACAATCCCCCCGTCCAGCAGCAGCGCGGTGCCGCTCTCCGCCCCGGCGGTGCGGGTCATCAGCTCCACCCGGCTCACCGCGGCGATGGCCGCCAACGCCTCCCCCCGGAAGCCCAGGGTGCCGATGGCCTCCAGGTCGTACTCGGTGCGGATTTTGCTGGTGGCGTGGCGCAGGAAGGCGGTCAGGCAGTCCTCCGCCTCAATGCCGCTGCCGTCGTCCGTGACCCGGATATAGCTCATGCCCCCCCGCTGGATCTCCACCGTGACCGTGCTGGCCCCGGCGTCGATGGCATTCTCGGTCAGCTCCTTGACCACGCTGGCCGGCCGCTCCACCACCTCGCCGGCGGCGATCAGGTCGGCCACATGGGGATCAAGTTGATGGATCTTGGACATAGGCGGGTTCCTCTCTTTGACGGGCGGGGCAAATCATGCTCCCTATTCTATCAGGAAAAAACGTCGGTTTTGTGAATAAACTCCTAAGATTCTGGTAAGGCCGGCATCATTTCCAGCCTGTTCCGTCCTCTCACCTGAGCTCCGGTCCCCGGGGGGCGGAGCTGACCGGGGTGACCACCGGTCTGCCCTGGCCGTCCAGCAGCGGGGTCAGGCCCCCGGCGTATCCCTCGGAGCGGAACAGGTAGTTGACCCCGGTGGCGGTGTCCACCCAGATCTCCATGGCGCCCTTGACCAGGCCGCCCTGCTCATAGGTTTTGACAAAACGCTCGTTTTCCCTCATGTCACAGCATTCCTTTCAGCTCATAGAGCAGATTCATGGCCTCGATGGGGGTCAGGGTGTTGAGATCCAGCCCCCGCAGCTTCTGGGCGCACTCCACCGCCCCCAGGTCCAGCAGGGACACCTGCCCCTGCTCCTCCTCCGGCTCCTCCCGGCGCCGGGAGGCCGGCAGGGCGGGGCTTTCTCCCCCCTCCAGCTCCTCCAGGATGGCCCGGGCCCGGCGGATCACCGTCTCGGGCACCCCGGCCAGCTTGGCCACCTCGATGCCGTAGGACTGGTCGGCCCCGCCGGGGACGATCTTGCGCAGGAAGATGATCTCATCCTTTTTCTTTTTGGCGGCGATGTTGTAGTTTTTCACCCCGGGCAGCTGGCCCTCCAGCACCGTCAGCTCGTGGTAGTGGGTGGCGAACAGGGTCTTGGCCCCCACCTTCTGGGCGCAGTGCTCCACCACCGCCCGGGCGATGCTCATGCCGTCGTAGGTGGAGGTGCCCCGGCCGATCTCATCCAGGATGAGCAGGCTCTTGGCGGTGGCGTGCTTCAAAATCTCCGCCACCTCGTTCATCTCCACCATAAAGGTGGACTGGCCGGCGGACAGGTCGTCGCTGGCGCCGATCCGGGTGAACACCCGGTCCACCACCCCCAGATGGGCGGACTGGGCCGGGACGAAGGAGCCGGCCTGGCTCATCAGGCAGATCAGGGCCACCTGGCGCATATAGGTGGACTTGCCCGCCATGTTGGGGCCGGTGATGATGGCCAGGGTGTCCCCCCTGCCGTCCATATAGGTGTCGTTGGGCACAAACCAGGCGTCCTTGAGCATCCGCTCCACCACCGGGTGGCGGCCCTCCCTGATGTCGATGACGCCGGAGTCGTCCACGGTGGGCTGGACATAGTGGTTCTTCACCGCCACTGCGGCGAAGGAGCACAGCACGTCCAGCTGGGCCACGCTCCGGGCGGTGGCCTGGATGGCCTCCACCTGCTGGGCCACCTTCTGCCGCAGCTGGGAGAACAGCTCGTACTCCAGGGCGGTCAGCTTGTCCCCGGCGGAGAGGATGGTGTGCTCCAGGTTCTTGAGCTCCTGGTTGATGTAGCGCTCGGAGTTGACGGTGGTCTGCTTGCGCACCCAGTGGTCGGGCACCAGAGCGGTCTGGCTCTTGGCCACCTCGATGTAGTAGCCGAACACCTTGTTGTAGCTCACCTTCAGGTTGCGGATGCCGCACTCCTCCTTGACCCGGGCCTCCAGCTGGGCCACCAGGTCCCGGCCGCCGGTCTGAATCGAGTGGAGCTCATCCACCTGCTGGGAGTAGCCCGGCCGGATCATGCCCCCCTCCCGGATGGTCAGGGGGGGCTCGTCCACGATGGCCCGCTCCAGCTCCTCCCGGAGGGCGGGCAGGTCGTCCAGCCCCCGGCACACCTCCGCCAGCAGCGGGGACTCCAGCGTCTGGCAGAGCTGGCGCAGCCGGGGGATCCTGCCCAGGCCCGCGGCCAGGGCGGCCAGATCCCTTGCGTTGGCGGAGCCGTAGACCACCCGGCCGATGAGCCGCTCCAGGTCGGTGACCTCCCGCAGGGCCAGGATCAGCTCCTCCCGCTCCACAGTGGACTCCACCAGCACCCGCACCCCCTCCTGGCGGCGGCGGATGGCGGCGGGGGAGAGCAGCGGCTGCTCAATCCAGCTGCGGATGAGCCGGGAACCCATGGCGGTCCTGGTCTTGTCCAGCACCCAGAGCAGGCTGCCCCGTTTCTCCCCGCCCCGGAGGGTCTCGGTGAGTTCCAGGTTGCGCCGGGCGGTCAGGTCCAGCTCCATAAACCGGTCGCTCTCATAGTGGCGCAGGGAGGACAGATAGCTCAGGTCGGCCCGCTGGGTCTCATAGAGGTAGTTGAGCACACCCCCCACCGCCCGGTAGGCCACCACGCTCAGGTCTGCGGCCTGGGGGAACTGCTTCCTGGTCAGAGCCATGGCCTCCTGGGGCAGGAAGCGGGTCTCCCCCCCGTCCTGCCAGTAGCAGCCCAGCCGCTGGCCCAGCAGGTCGGTCAGCGCCGGGATGGCGGCGGCCTCCGGGGAGAGCAGCGCCTCCCGGGGCGCAAAGCGGCCCAGCTCGTTCATCAGGTGCTCCACCGCGTCCTCCCCCTCAAAGGAGGTGGCCTCCGCCTCGCCGGTGGAGATGTCGCAGAAGCACACCCCGGCCCCGGTGCCGTCCACCGCCACGGCGCAGATGTAGTTGCTCCGGCCCGGGGTGAGCATGGAGTCGTCGGTGACGGTGCCCGGGGTGACGATGCGCACGATGTCCCGGCTCACCAGCCCCTTGGCCAGGGCCGGGTCCTCGGTCTGCTCACAGATGGCCACCTTGTAGCCCTTGGCGATGAGCCGGGCCAGATAGGACTGATAGCTGTGGAAGGGCACACCGCACATGGGCACCTGCTCCTCCTTGGGCTTGCCCCGGTCCCGGGTGGTCAGGGTCAGGTCCAGTTCGGCGGAGGCGGTCTTGGCGTCCTCGTCGAACATCTCGTAGAAATCGCCCAGCCGGAAGAAGAGCAGGCAGTCGGGGTACTGCTCCTTCAGCTCCAGATACTGCCGCCGCATGGGGGTGAGTTCTTTTTCTTTTGCCATGGGGTTCCGTCCTGTTCTCTAAAGTCGAATTGCTTACCAAATCAAACCGTGAAAAATACCATGCGGGGCAGGCAGATCACGCCAACGGGCAGCAGCGGCCCGGGGGAGGCTCCCGCCAGCGGGCGCACTCCGGGGGCGCGCCGTTCTCTCCCGGCCGCGCACGGCCTGTGTTTCCATGGGTCTGCCCCGGAATACAGGCCTGTCAAGCCTGCCGGCAGCGGGGCGCCGGCGGGCAGGAAGCCCGGCGGCTCACGCCTGTCCCTGATTCTGCTCCGGCTGTTCGCCCTTCCAGGCCAGCTCTCCCCGGCCGATCTTGCCCGCCCGGCGGCAGGGCAGCCAGACCGAGGCCAGCAGCGCCACCAGCCAGATCACCATGACCACGTCCAGCGGGGTGTGGCCCAGATAGAGGGTGATGTCCACATACAGGAAGGCGGCGGCACACTCCAGTTCCACCAGCAGGGTGGCCAGCTTCAGATACCAGCCCTGGCAGACCACCATTCCCTTCCGCACGTCCACCGGCATCCGCCACATATCCAGGGGCAGATACCGGAACCCCAGCCGGGCCACAATGCTGAGCACCCACATGACGATGGGCAGCACCAGCAGGATCCAGCCGTCCACATAGCCCGCCTGGGTCAGCATGACATAGCCCACAATGGAGAAAATGCTGCTGCCCGCCTGAAGCGCCAGCGAGCCCCAGGACAGCCCCCGGAGCAGCGGGGTCATCTTGAGCCGGGTGCGCTCGCCGATGGTCTTGGGGGTGTGGAACATATTCTTGTATCTTCTCTTCTTTTTCTGCTGATTCTGCTTTGCCATGTCACCGCTTCCCTTCTGTCACAATCTCCCCGAACAGGGCCCAGTTGGAGGCGCCGGTAATCCGGCAGGGGTGGAACCCGCCGATCAGCGACGCATCCCCGTTCAGGTGTACCAGCCGCCCTCCGTCGGTGCGGCCGGTCAAATCGTGTTTGCCGTCGTCGTCCACGCCGTCCACCAGCACCCGCAGGGTCTTGCCCACATAGGCGGCGTGTTTCGCGGCGGAGATCTCATTTTGCCGCTCCAGCAGCCGCTGGAAATTGGCGCTCTTCTCCTCCCGGGTCAGCACATCGGGCATCTTTGCCGCAGGGGTGCCCTCCCGGGGGGAATAGATAAAGGTGAACAGGGCGTCGTAGCCCACCGCCTCGATGAGCCGCAGGGTGTCCTCAAACTCCGCGGTGGTCTCCCCGGGGAACCCCACGATGATGTCGCTGGTGAGCACGATGTCCGGAATCAGCTCCCGCAGCCGCCGGATCTTGTCCAGGTACTGTTCCGCCGTGTACCCCCGGTTCATGGCCCGGAGTACCCGGTCATTGCCCGCCTGTACCGGCAGGTGGAGGCAGGGGGCCACCTTTTCGCACTCCGCCATGGTCTCAAAGAGTTTCTGGGTGGCGTCCTTGGGGTGGGAGGTCATAAACCGGAGCAAAAAATCCCCGGGGATGTCGTTGCAGGCGCGCAGCAGGTCGGCGAAGTCCGTCTCCAGCCCCAGGTCCCTGCCATAGGAGTTGACGTTCTGGCCCAGCAGGGTGATGTCCTTGTATCCGTCCTCCACCAGCCCCCGCACCTCGTCCAGAATGCGCTGGGGGTCCCGGGAGCGCTCCCGCCCCCGGACATAGGGCACAATGCAGTAGGAGCAGAAGTTGTTGCAGCCGTACATAATGGACACCCAGGCCTTCAGCTTGCCCTGGCGCACCACCGGCAGGCCCTCGGCGATATTGCCGTCGCTGGGGGCGGTGGAAAACACCCGCTTGCGGCGGGTGAGCACCTCAAAGAGGAACTGGGGAAATTTCCACAGCACATGGGGGCCAAAGACCAGGTCCACATGGCGGAAGGATTTCCTGATCTTCTCGGCCATGTGGGGCTCCTGCATGGCGCAGCCGCACAGGCAGATGATCTGATCCGGCTTCTTGCGCTTGGTGTGCACCAGCGCCCCCACATTGCCCAGCACCCGCATCTCCGCGTGCTCCCGGACGGCGCAGGTGTTGATGACGATGACGTCGGCCTCGGCCTCGGCGTCGGTGAAGGCGTACCCCATCTCCTCCAGCAGGCCCCGGATGCGCTCCGAATCGGCCTCATTCTGCTGGCAGCCGTAGGTGTCCACCAGGGCCAGCGGCGGGGTGGGCCGTCCGGCGCTGAAGGAGCGCACCCGGCGGCAGTAGTCCCGCTGTTCCTCCAGCGCCTCCTGGGGCACCATGACTTGATTTCGTTCCAAAGGCAGCTCCTTCCAGCCCTACGGCGGCCCTCCGGCCCCGGCGCGCTCCGCCCCGGACCTCCGGCTGCCTGTAAAAGGCGATATGATTCCAGTATGATTTTTTAGTATAACATTTTCTGCCGCCGGGCACAAGTTTTCTCCCGGCTTTTTTGCCCGTCACAGGGCAAAAGACGGCCGCCCTGCCGGGCGGCCGTCTCAGCGTGCCGAAGTTGTTCAACTTGTTTGTCATCCTGAGCGTCAGCGAAGGATCTTTTCCCGGCCTTTTTTCCCGGTGGGAAAAGATGCTTCGCCCCTCTTGGAGGCTCAGCCTGCGGAAGAGGTGGCCCCGGAGGAGTCGCCGGTGGAACCCTCTCCAGAGGAAGAGCCGTCGCCTGTGGCGGGGATTTCCTCCGTCCGCGTCCCGCCGCAAACGGTGCAGGTATAGGTCTTGACGCCGGGCGCCGAGCTGGTGGGCGGCGTAGTCTCCACGCCGCCGTCCCACTGGTGGCCGGTGGCCGGAATGACCTGGCTGTCCTTTGTCTCCCCGCAGAGGGTGCAGTGGATGGAACGGCTGCCGTCCTCGGTGCAGGTCGCCGCCTTGTCCACGGTGTAGTCCGGGGCCCAGGCGTGGCCGGTAGCCGGGATGGCCTCATTCTGGGTCACGCCGCAGCCGGTGCAGGTGTAGGTCATCACGCCCTCAGCGGTGCAGGTGGCAGCCAGGGTCACCGTGCCGCCGTCCCAGGAGTGGACGTGGGCGGGCTCGCTGACCGTGACGCTCACCGTGGCGGAGGCCTCCCCGTAGGTGTTGCCCGCAGGGCAGTACACGGTGATCTCCGCGGTGCCGGGGCCCACGGCGGCCACATTGCCGCTGCTGTCCACTGTGACCACCGCCGGGTTGCTGGAGGTGAACTGGGGGGTGGTCTGAGAGGACACGCTCACCGTGGTCTGGTCGCCCACCACCAGATTGGGGTTGGTGATGCTGGCGGTGATGTTCTGGGTCCGGGGCGGGATGCTGTTGGGAGAGGCCCCGCCGTAGACCACCACATGGGTGCCCACGCTGACGTTGTTGTAGATGGTCTTGGCATTGCTGAGGGAGACGCCGACGCAGCCGTGGCTGCCGTCATACAGATACTGATCGCCGCCGAAGGAGCTGCGCCAGGTGGCGTCATGAATGCCGCAGCCACCGGAGAAGGGCATGAAATAGTTGACCCAGGTGCGGTAGCGGCTGCCGTCGATATTGGAGCCGTTCAGATAGCGGTCGGTATTCTTGGCAAAGATCTGGAAGCAGCCGGTGGGGGTGCGGGTGTTGTTCACCACACAGCCGGACACCACGCCGCAGGAGAGAATGCACTCCCCGTTCTTATACAGCCACAGGTGCTGGTTGGTCAGATCGATCTCCACATAGTTGCCGCCCCAGTAGCCGTCGCTGCTGTCGCTGACCGTGGTATAAGGGGCGGTGCGGGTGCCGCCGGTCTTGTTCTTCAGGCACTCCAGCATGTCGTCGTAGAGGGCGCTGGCATCCACGCTCTGGCCCTCCTGGGTGACGCTGATATTGATATAGCTGCCGCCGGTGGTCTTGAACTGGGTGCTCTTGTCCGCGGCGCTGTACTGTTCCGCCAGGGAGCTGACATAGCTGCCCAGGATCTCCTCATCCACCTGGACGCTCATGTCCTCCGGGTCCAGATAATAGATGGAACCCAGGGTATTCCGGTCCAGCGTCACCGAGGAGGTGGTGCCCCCGTCCGGGGTAAAGGTGTAGGTCAGCTCCAGGTCCAGATAGCTGTTGGCCTCCTTCAGGGCCTCCTGCAGCTCCGGGTCCTCGGCGGTGACTTTGGCCTGCTCCACCAGGTCGTCCAGATTCAGCGTCAGCTCGGTCTCCAGCCCCTGCACGGCGGTCTGGACCTGCTCCGCCACCGCGTCCCAGTCCACCTCTTTGCCGGGGCGGTCGGGGACAATGATAAAGGTGGCGCCGGTGGCGTCATACTGTAAGTAAGCGTTTTGGGGGGCGTTGGGATCCACCGGGGTCTCCGCCGGGGCGCTCTCCCCGTCGGCGGCATCGCCTGCCTCGGCAGAATCTCCCTCCGCCGGGGCGTCCTCCCCCTCCTGGCCCTCTGCCGGGGTCCCCTCTTGCTGGGCAGTGTCCTGGGCAGCCAGTGTCTGCGCCTCCGCCTGGGCCTGGGCCTGGGCGAGCTGGTCATTGTAGTCCTGCTCCACCTGGTCCAGGAAGCCGGTCAAATCGAAGGTGTACATTTTCTCCAGGTCAAAGGCCAGCTGGGAGCGGTCCTCCTTCTGGGTGTCCAGCAGGGACTGCAGGTCGGTGTCCTGGTTATAGCGCATCCCCAGCTCCGCCCCTGTGGCAGTGTAGCTGTCCTCCCCCAGCTTCAGGGTAAAGGAATAGGTCTCGGTCTGTTCCGCCAGGGCGGCGGCGGCGGACTGGGCATCCAGGCCGGACACGTCCGTGCCGTTGACCGTAGTCCCCTCCAGGAAGGCCCGGCCCGCCGGGGAAAAGACGCCGCCGCGCAGCAGCATCATTCCCAGGATGACGGCCAGGGCAGCAATCACGCAGACACCGCCGGCGATCAGAGCAATCAACTGTGATCTTTTCATCGTCCAACAACCTCCAAAATGTGCCACGTCACATTCCTCATTTTCACGCTTTTATGTTAACACAAGCCCGGGGGAATGCAAGCCATTTTAAAGAAACTTAATGATTTTTACTTCTTGTATCTTTTTGTTTTCGAACCAGTTTCCGCCGGGTTCCGTCCGGTCCCACCACCCAGGTGTGATCCAGCTGCTGGGTGAGTGCGGCGCGGAACTCCGCCAGATAGTCCCGGCGCAGCTGCTCCCGCTCCGCCAGCTCCTCCCTGGTCAGCCCTTCCGCCCTGGCCTTGGCCGCCAGGGCATTGATTCTGGCCACGCGCTCTTCCTGTGTCATCGTCAAAACTCCTTTATCTTCTATCTTCAAATGGAGCTGGTTCAGAGATATCGCTCCACGGTGATATTGATTCTGCCCTTCCGGCTCAGTCCCCCCACCTGGGTCAGCCTGCACTTGCCCAGCCCCCGGCAGGAGATCACGTCCCCGGCCCGGAGGGTCAGATCCCCCTTTGTGGTATCCTGCCAGTTGACGGCGCAGCGGCCGGCGGAGATGAGCTGGGCTGCCTTGCTCCGGCTGATGGAGAAGCCCACCGCCAGCACGCTGTCCAGCCGCAGGGCGGCCACGGTGTCGTGGAGCTCCTTGCGGTGCTGGACGGGCAGCCGCAGCTGGTCCAGGGGAATCTCTGTGACGCGGAGCTTCACCCGCCCGGCGGAGACAAAGTTGTCCCGCAGAAAGGGGGCCACGGTGGGCAGGGCCAGCAGATCACAGCTCTCCTCCCCCACCAGGATGTCCCCCACCGTGTCCCGGCGCACCCCCAGGCCCATCAGGGCCCCCAGAATGTCCCGGTGGGTCAGTTTGTCCTCCCGGAACCATGTGCAGCGCAGGGCGGTCAGGTACTCCTCCTGCGCCAGATACTCCTCCTCCAGCCAGTCGGGCAGAAAGACCAGCACCCGCCGCTCCGCGTCGGGATAGCCCCCCAGGGCGGCCCAGCGGGGATGGCCCGCGGCGTTCAGCAGCGCCTCGGCGCGGCGCAGCTCCCCCGGTGAGAGAAAGCCGGTGGCGCTGGCCTCCTGGCGGCGCTGGGCCGCCTCCATCCGGTCCAGCACCCGGGAGAGCAGCAGCCGCTCCTCTCCCTCGGCCCCGGCGCGATCCAACAGCCCCCGCTTATCCATGCCGCACCTCCTGCGCGCCCACCAGAGCGCCCCTGCGTTTCCACCAGCCCAGCAGGAAGTAGACGCCGCCTCCCAGCACCGAGACAAAACCCGCCAGGCAGTTGCCCAGGAAGAACCCCAGCGCCCCCATGGACATGGCGTAGCCAAAGAGCAGCGACAGGGCCAGCCGGGCCACCACTCCATCGGCAATGGCCACCCCCATGTTGTACAGGGTGTCCCCCACTCCGTTGATGAGCCCCATGGTGGGGGCCATCAGGGCGCCGGCGAATACGTTGACGGCGCACACCGCCATAAAGGGCCGGGCCAGGGAGACGACCGCCTGGTCATGGGAAAAGATACCGAAAATCTGGTAGGGCAGCAGAAGGAACAGGGCGCTGAGCACAACGGCAAAAATCAGCCCCACCAGGACGGCGTCCCACACCACCCGGCTGGCCTGCCGGTTCTTGCCGGCGCCGATGTTCTGGCCCACCATGGAGGCGGTGCCGTCCATCATGGCCTGGCTCACCACCTGCATCAGGCTCTGGAGCTTGGCGCAGATGCCGGTGACCGCCACGGCGATCACCCCCAGGCTGTTGATCTGGGCGTTGACGAAGATCACGGACAGGTTGATAAAGATATTCTTCAGGGCGATGGGAGCGCCGATGCGCAGGATAACCCGGACATGCCGGGCCCGCAGCAAAAAGGCGGAGAGTTCAAAGTCAAACCCAAAGGAGCTGCGCTTGAGGAACAGATAGCCCAGGGCAAACAGGCAGGCCACCGTCTGGCCGATCACCGTGGCCAGGGCGGCGCCGGCAGCCCCCCAGGGGATCACCGCCACAAAGAGGTAGTCCAGCACGATGTTGACCACCGTGGCGATGGCCACGAACAGCGTGGGGTGAAAGGAATCCCCCATCCCCCGCAGCACGCCGCACAGGCCGTTGTACAGGGCCACCATCAGATTGCCCGCGGTGCAGATCACCAGATAGTTGACCGTCATGTCCATAATGGACTCCGGTGTGTTGATCAGCCGCAGGATGGGCCGGGCCAGGGGGATGGCCAGCATCAGGATCAGGCTGGTGATGACGCACAGGGTCAGGCTGTTGCCCACAATCTGGCCCAGCTCCCTGAGCCGTCCGGAACCCACCGTCTGGGCCACATAGATCTGGCCCCCGGCGGCGATGCCCATAAAGCAGAAGAACATCAGGGTGGTCACATTGGAGGCGATGCTGACGGCGCTCTGGGCGTCGGTCCCGGCGAACTGGCCCACGAAGAACATGTCCACCAGGTTATAGCACACCTGCAGGGCGTTGGCCAGCATCAGGGGCAGGGTAAAGCGCACCAGCCGCCCCATGACACTGCCCTGGGTCAGGTCGTTGATCAGCGTTTTTTCGTTCGTCATACAGGGCGCCTCCCCAAATTCTATGTCCGGGCTTCAGTAATCACATATGGTTATCATACAAAATTTTCCTCCTGAATGCAACCAAATCCGCCGGATTACAGCACCCCGTCCAGAAAGATCTTCAGGCCGATGACAATCAGGATGACGCCGCCCAGCACCTCCGCGCGCCCGGCCAGCCGGTTGCCCACCGTCTTGCCGATCCAGAAGCCGCCCAGGCACAGCGCAAAGGTGACTGCCGCGATGATCAGGGAGCAGACCAGGGCCATCAGCGGCGGATAGTTGGCAATGGTGAAGCCCACGCTCAGCGCGTCGATGGAGGTGGCGACCCCCTGGAGCAGCAGGGCTGCCGCGCCCGTCCCGGCGGCCCCGGCCTCCGCCCCGTCCGCCTGCCGGGCATCCTTTCTGCGGCGCAGGCCCTCCAGCAGCATCTTGCCGCCGATGTAGCCCAGCAGCACCAGGGCGATCCAGGGGATCCACCGCTCAAAGGCCCGGAAGCGCTCCACCACAGTGTGGACACACACCCAGCCCACCATGGGCATGGCGAACTGGAAAAAGGCGAACACGCCGCTCCGCCCGGCCATCTGATGGGGGCGGATGTCGGGACACTGCAGCCCCCCCGCCACAGAGATGGAAAAGGCGTCCATGGCCAATCCCACCCCCAGCATAGCACTGGTCAGAAAAAATCCGAAATTCCACTCCATTTCTCTGTATTCCTTTCCGTTTCTTTTCTTCCCCGCTCTGCCGGGCGGACAGGCCCAGGACATATCATTGTATGCGTCCCGGCCGGCCGGTATGGCCCCGGTCCCGGGGCGCAAAAAGGCCCGGCCTGCCGCGGCCGGGCGTCCCCGTCTCACAAAAAAAGCGAAACTCCGGGGGCCGGCGGGCGGCAGCTGCCGCGCAGGGCCCATGAGTCTCGCGATTGAAAGCAAGCCAGGCCCGCCAAAACGGGGCCAGCATGTTGACTTGCTACGCCCGACCGGCGGGCGCTCACTACTCCCTCACAGGGTGACAACGGTGTGAGTTTACCCGGTTTTTCCCCCGTTGTCAATACATTAGCCCCCGCTAACCACCCCAAAACGGAAAACCGGGGCGTTCCGACCGTCCCTGGCCGGCACTTCCCCCTCGGTCATCCCGAGCTGGCGCCCCCCTTGTCATCCTGCGCCACCCCCTTTTGCCAGCCCGGTCATCCTGCGTCGGCCCCCTCCTTTTTATCATCCCGAGCCGGTGCTCCCCTTTTTTGTCATCCTGAGCTGTGCTTTCCCTCCTTGTCATCCTGAGCCGGCAGAGCCGGCGAAGGATCTTCCCTTCGATACCAGCAGCAAACAGAAAGAAGATCCTTCGCTGCGCTCAGGATGACAGGGCACTGCCATAGCTCCGCTGACTCTGGAGGGCAGGGAATGGCCACGGCCTGCCGGTCCCGGTGGACCAGGAGCAGCCACGACCTGCCGGCTCCGAATCGCTGGAGACGCCCCTGCATGCATATACCCACCGCTCAAGGGGATATATACGCACCCCTCCGCTTCCACCCGCCGCTGCTCTGCACTTTCAGCCTTTGTCGTCCTGAGCTGTGCTCCCCTTTTTTGTCATCCTGAGCTGTACTTTCCCTCCTTGTCATCCTGAGCCGGCAGAGCCGGCGAAGGATCTTCCCTTCGATACCAACAGCAAACAGGAAGAAGATCCTTCGCTGCGCTCAGGATGACAGGGCACTGCCATGGCTCCGCTGACTCTGGAGGGCAGGGAATGGCCACGGCCTGCCGGTCCTGGTGGACCAGGAGCAGCCACGCCCCGCCGGCTCCGATGAACCGGAAACGGCCACGGCCTGCCGGTTCTGGAGGACTGGGAGCAGCCACGCCCCGCCGGCTCCGATGAACCGAAAACGGCCACGGCCTGCCGGTCCCGGTGGACCAGGAGCAGCCACGCCTCGCCGGCTCCGATGAACCGGGATCGGCCACAGCCCTGCCAGCTCTGGAGAACCAGGAACGGCTACGCCTCGCCGGCTCTGGAAAACCGGGAACGGCTACGGCCCTGCCAGCTCTGGAGAACCAGGAACGGCTACGCCCCGCCGGCTCTGGAAAACCGGGAACGGCTACAGCCCTCCGGCTCCTGGAGGACAGGGGCCGTCCCGGCACAGGCACAGAAAAACGCCCCCGGCTCCGAAGAGCCGGGGGCGTGGGTCAGATGGTGGAGCGATGCTCCGATGGGATGGAATGCAGATTACTGCTTGGCCATCTTCTCGAAGTGCTCGTACTTTTTGTGGGCCTCCTGCTCAGCCTGAGCATAGAGCTTCTCCGCCCGCTCCGGGAAGGCCAGCTTCAGGGAGGCGTAACGGGTCTCGCCCATCAGGAAGGACTGATAGTCCTCGGTGGGCGCCTTGGAGTCCATGGTGAAGGGGTTCTTGCCCTGCTCAGCCAGAGCGGGGTTGAACCGGAACAGGTGCCAGTAGCCGGCGGCCACGGCGGCCTTCATCTCGCTCATGGCGTTGGCCATGCCGCCCTTCTTCTTCAGGCCGTGGTTGATGCAGGGGGCGTAGGCGATGATGATGGAGGGTCCGTCATAGGCCTCGGCCTCCCGGATGGCCTGGAGGGTCTGGTTCATGTTGGCGCCCATGGCGATCTGGGCCACATAGACATAGCCGTACTGCATGAAGATGGAGGCCATGTCCTTCTTCTTGACGGCCTTGCCGGCGGCGGCGAACTGGGCCACGGCGCCGGTGGGGGTGGACTTGGAGGACTGTCCGCCGGTGTTGGAGTAGACCTCGGTGTCGAAGATGAACACGTTGACGTTCTCGCGGGAGGCCAGGACGTGGTCCAGGCCGCCGTAACCGATGTCGTAGGCGAAGCCGTCGCCGCCGAAGATCCACATGGACTTCTTGGTCAGCAGGTCCTTCTTCTCCAGGATCTCCCGGGCGGCGGTGCAGGCCGGGCAGAGGCACTTCTTGCCGTTGGCCAGCCACTGCTCCTCGAAGGGAGTGCCCATCTGATCCTGGTGAGCGAAGAAGTCCTCAATAACAGCCACCAGCGCGTCGCCGGTCTTGCGGGACTCCTCGGCGTTGTCCCGGGCGGCCAGCCAGGCGTTGCAGGCGGCCACGATCTCCTCGTCGGCGTAATCCAGGCCGGCCAGGGTCTCCACCGTCTCAATCAGCTTGGCGCGGCGCTGGGTGACGGCCAGGTTCATGCCGTAGCCGAACTCGGCGGCGTCCTCGAACAGGGAGTTCTCCCAAGCGGGGCCCTGGCCCTTCTTGTTGACGGTGTAGGGGGTGGAGGGAGCGCTGCCGCCCCAGATGGAGGAGCAGCCAGTGGCGTTGGCCACATACATGCGGTCGCCGAACAGCTGGGTGACCAGCTTGGCATAGGGGGTCTCGCCGCAGCCGCCGCAGGCGCCGGAGAACTCCAGCAGGGGCTGGCGGAACTGGGCGGACACCACGGTCAGCGGGCCCATGTCCTTCTCGGTGACGGTGTAGGCGGTCTCGTTGAAGATCTCCTGCTGGGCCTCCTGCTCCAGCAGGGGCTTCATGACCAGGGCCTTGTTGGGGGCCGGGCAGACGTTGGCGCAGGAGCCGCAGCCGGTGCAGTCCATGGGGGAGACCACGATGGCAAACTTGTAGCCGGCGTACTTCTTGTTCTTGAAGTCCACCATCTTCATGCCCGCGGGCGCGGCCGCCACTTCGTCGGCATCCAGAGCCAGAGGACGGATGACGGCGTGGGGGCAGACCATGGAGCACTGGTTGCACTGGATGCAGTTTTCAGGAATCCACTCGGGCACGGTGACGGCGGTGCCGCGCTTCTCAAAGGCGGCGGTACCGGCGGGCAGGGTGCCGTCGGCGCCGGGCAGCAGCTGGCTGGTGGTCAGCACGTCGCCCTCCATGGCGGCGGCGGGGAACATGACGGTGTCCAGATAGGACTGGACGTCGGAGCGGTCGGAGTGGGGCTTCTCAGCGGCCACGGTGTCCACCGCGTCAGCCCAGTCGGCGGGGATGTCCAGCTTGACCAGGGCGGTCAGGCCGGCGTCCACGGCGGCCTTGTTCATGTCCACCACGTTCTGGCCCTTGGCGCCGTAGGAGGTCTCAATGGCGGCCTTCATATACTTGACGGCGTCGTCAATCGGAATGATGTTGGCCAGCTTGAAGAAGGCGGCCTGGAGCACCATGTTGGTGCGGTTGCCCAGACCGATCTCCCGGGCGATCTTGGTGGCGTCGCAGGTGTAGACGTTGACGCCGTACTGGGCGATGTGGCGCTTGGCGTCGGCGGGCAGGACCTGGCCCAGCTCCTCCACGGTCATGCCGGAGTTGATGAGCAGGGTGCCGCCCCGCTTCACGTCCTGGACCACCTGGTACTTGGCCAGGTAGGCGGGGTTGTGGCAGGCCACGAAGTCAGCCTGCTTGACGTAGTAGGTGGACTTGATCTCCTGGGGGCCGAAGCGCAGGTGGCTGATGGTGATGCCGCCGGACTTCTTGGAGTCGTACTGGAAGTAGGCCTGCACCTTCAGGTCGGTGTGGTCGCCGATGATCTTGATGGAGTTCTTGTTGGCGCCCACGGTGCCGTCGCTGCCCAGGCCCCAGAACTTGCAGGAGGTGGTGCCGGCGGGGACAATGTCGGGCTCCTCGGTGATGGGCAGGGACAGGTTGGTCACGTCGTCCACCACGTTGATGGTGAAGCCGTGGAGGGGATGCTCGGACTGGCCGTTGCGGTAGGCGGCGATGATGCCGCCGGGGGTGGTGTCCTTGCTGCCCAGGCCGTAGCGGCCGCCGCACAGCTTGACATCGGCGAACTTGGTGCCGCGGATGGCGGCGGCCACGTCCAGGTACAGGGGCTCGCCGGGGGCGCCGGGCTCCTTGCAGCGGTCCATGACCACGATGCTCTTGCAGGTGTCGGGAATGGCCTCGACGAACTTCGCCTGGGCGAAGGGCCGGTACAGGCGCACCTTGATCAGGCCCACCTTCTCGCCCTTCGAGGTCAGGTAGTCGATGACCTCCTCGGCGGCGTCGCACATGGAGCCCATGGCCACCATGACGGTCTCGGCGTCGGGGGCGCCGTAGTAGTTGAACAGCTTGTAGTTGGTGCCGATCTTGGCGTTGACCTGGTCCATGCAGCCCTGGACGATGTCCGGGAAGGCGTCATAGTACTTGTTGGCGGCCTCACGGGTCTGGAAGAAGATGTCGGGGTTCTGGGCGGAGCCGCGGAGCACCGGGTGCTCGGGGTTCAGGGCCCGCTCACGGAAGCGCTTGATGGCGTCCCAGTCCACCATCTCGGCCAGGTCCTTGTAGTCCCACACGGCCACACGGCGGATCTCATGGGAGGTGCGGAAGCCGTCGAAGAAGTGGAGCACCGGCACGCTGCCCTTGATGGTGGACAGATGGGCGACGGCGCCCAGGTCCATGGCCTCCTGGGGATTGGTGGAGGCGATCATGGCGTAGCCGGTCTGACGACATGCCATCACGTCGGAGTGGTCGCCGAAGATGCTCAGGGCGTGGGTGGCCAGGGCACGGGCGGAGACGTTGATGACGCCGGGCATCAGCTCGCCGGCAATCTTGTACATGTTGGGGATCATCAGCAGCAGGCCCTGAGAGGCGGTGTAGGTGGTGGTCAGGGCGCCGGCGGTGATGGAGCCATGGACTGCGCCGGCGGCGCCGCCCTCGGACTGCATCTCGGCGATCTTGACGGTCTGGCCGAAGATATTCTTCAGGCCGTGGGCCGCCCACTCGTCGGTGAGCTCTGCCATGACGGAAGAAGGCGTAATCGGATAGATTGCGGCAACTTCGGTAAAGGCATAGGATACGGTTGCGGCGGCAGTGTTGCCGTCCATGGTCTTGAATTTACGAGCCATGTTTTTCTTGTTCCTCCTTTATGCATTTCCCTTTCGGAGCGTTACCTTTTGATACGGTGTCATTATACAAGTTCCGTTTTTATTTGTAAACCTTTTGCGGGATTTTTCGCATTATATTTTGACATTTGGAAAAGTAACTGCCATAATTCCGCCTTTTTTGCGAACGAAACTCCCCCATCTCCGGTACAGGGCGGGAGCGGGGAGGGCCCTGTGCGGAAAGCCTTCCCCGTTTTCTCCCTTTTCATGACTGCCCGCCCCCGGGACATCCGCCGGGATGGAAGTCTCCGGAAAGGCGCCCGCCTTTTGTCCCTCCCGAGACCGCAGCGCCTTCCCCCTGTCATCCTGAGACAGCGATACCCCTTCCCCTGGTCATCCTGAGACACCAATGCCGCTTCTCCCTGTCATCCTGAGGCGCCAATGCCCTTCCCTCCATCATCCCGAGGCGCCAACGCCCCTTCTCCTGTCATCCTGAGGCGGCGAAGCCGCCGAAGGATCTTTCCCCCCAGGCCGCTCCGGCTGCCGAAAGAAGATCCTTCGCTCCGCTCAGGATGACAAACGGGGAAGCGCAAGCCTCTTCGCCATCCAAAAGCGGCACCCCCTTTCATCCTCCTGAGACCGCAAACCCCTTCCCTCCGTCATCCTGAGAAACCAATGCCGCTTCTCCCTGTCATCCTGAGGCGCCAATGCCCTTCCCTCCATCATCCTGAGGCGCCAACACCCCTTCTCCTGTCATCCTGAGGCGGCAAAGCCGCCGAAGGATCTTTCCCCCAGGCCGCTCCGGCCGCCGAAAGAAGATCCTTCGCTCCGCTCAGGATGACAAACGGGGAAGCGTAAGCCCCCTCTGCCATCCAAAAGCGGCTTCTCCTCTCCCCCCCCCCCGAGCCCACAAGGCCCTTCCCTCCGTCATCCTGAGACACCAATACTGCTTCTCCCTGTCATCCCGAGACGCCAATACCGCCTCTCCCTGTCATCCTGAGGCGGCAAAGCCGCCGAAGGATCTTCCCCCCCCAGGCCGCTCCGGCCGCCGAAAGAAGATCCTTCGCTCCGCTCAGGATGACAAACGGGGAAGCGTAAGCCCCCTCTGCCATCCAAAAGCGGCTTCTCCTCTCCCCCCCCCCCGAGCCCACAAGGCCCTTCCCTCCGTCATCCTGAGACACCAATACTGCTTCTCCCTGTCATCCCGAGACGCCAATACCGCCTCTCCCTGTCATCCTGAGGCGGCAAAGCCGCCGAAGGATCTTTCCCCCTCAAGCCGCTCCCGCCGCCGAAAGAAGCTCCTTCGCTCCGCTCAGGATGACAAATGGGGAGGCGCAAGCCCCTCCGCCGTCTCCAAGCAGCCCCCGCAGGAGGCCACCCCCAGCGGCAGACCGGCGCAGGTCAACCAGGGCGCCGCCGCTTGATCCCACCTTGCCATTGCGCTCATCTCCGTATCACAATATACATCATAATTTACTTCCGCAAATCCAACCGCATCGGACTCATCTCCATCCAGCTTTGGAAAAATATCACTATATTCCCCTTCTCTTTTATCAGCTCATGAGAAATATTCTGTCGGTAAACCGGTTTTTCTTTTGTCTCTTTGCCGCAATCCGGCATCTGCGATTGCAAAGCGGGCCGGGAAAGGCTATAATTTTTCCAACAACAGCACAAAAGGGAGGGAACACCATGGTCGTCTGCGTGGATTCACTGGGCCTGCAGGGCATTGAGGGCTACGGGGTGCGGGTGGAGTGCGATCTGGCCGGGGGTCTGCCCGCCTTCGAGCTGGTGGGGCTGCCCGACGCCGCCGTCAAGGAGGCCAAGGAGCGGGTGCGGGCCGCCATCCGCAACGTGGGCTGCAAATTCCCGGTCTCCCGGATCACCGTCAACCTCTCCCCCGCCGACCGGCGCAAGGAGGGCACGGTGTACGACCTGCCCATTCTGCTGGGCATCCTGAAGGCCTCCGGGGGGCTGGACGCCGCGCTGGAGGGGTGCGCCTTTGTGGGGGAGGTGGGCCTCACCGGCCAGGTGCGCCCGGTGCGGGGCATGCTGTCCATGGCCCTGGCCGCCCGGGCGCTGGGGGTACAGCGGCTCTTTGTCCCGGCGGACAACGCCCCGGAGGCCACTCTGGCCGGGGGCCTGGAGGTCTACCCGGTGGAGAGCGTCCAGCAGCTGCTCTCCCATCTGACCGGCCGGGAGCCCATCTCCCCCGCCCCGGCCTGGGAGCCGGCCAGCGGGGCGGAACCCCTGCCGGACTTTGCCGACGTCAAGGGCCAGCAGCACGTCAAGCGGGCGCTGGAGATCGCCGCCGCCGGGGGCCACCATATTTTAATGGTGGGCCCTCCGGGCTCGGGCAAGAGCATGCTGGCCAAGCGCCTGCCCTCCATCCTGCCCGAAATGACCCGGGGCGAGGCCCTGGAGTCCACCAAGATCTGGAGCGTCCAGGGGCTGACCGGCCGGGAGCGCCCCCTGCTCACCCAGCGGCCCTTCCGCGCCCCCCATCACACCGTCTCCGCCGCCGCCCTGACCGGGGGCGGCCCCAACCCCAGGCCCGGAGAGATCAGCCTGGCCCACAACGGGGTCTTGTTTCTGGACGAGCTGCCCGAGTTCCGCCGGGACACCCTGGAGGTGCTCCGCCAGCCCCTGGAGGACGGGGTGGTGCAGATCTCTCGGGTGGCGGGCACCGTGCGCTATCCGGCCCGGTTCCAGCTGGTGTGCGCCATGAACCCCTGCAAGTGCGGCTGGTACGGCCATCCCTCGGGCAAGTGCACCTGCTCGGAGCAGTCCATCCGGCGCTATCTCTCCCGGCTCTCCGGCCCTCTGCTGGACCGGATCGACCTGCAGGTGGAGGTGCCCGCCCTGAACTTTGAGGAGCTGCGCCAGGAGACCCCCTCCGAACCCTCCGAGGCCATCCGGGCCCGGGTGGAGGCGGCCCGCAGGCTCCAGCTGGAGCGGGGCGTGGACTGCAACGCCCACCTGGCCGGCCAGGCGCTGCGGGATGCCTGCGCTCTGGACGGGGCGGGTGCGGCCCTGATGAAGACCGCCTACGACTCCATGGCCCTCTCCGCCCGGAGCTATGACCGCATCCTGCGGGTGGCCCGCACCATCGCCGACCTGGACGGCAGCCCGGGCATCCAGGCCCCCCACCTGGCCGAGGCCATCCAGTACCGCACCACCGACTATCTGCGGCGATAAACAGAAGGAGGCGCTCCCATGTCTATGATGGACGACGATGAGTTCGAGCTGGAGTTCGTTCAGGATCTGCTCCACCAAAAGCATCCGGACAAATCCCCTCCCTCCTCCTACACCTGCGCCCGGAAAGCGGCCGCCGCAATCAGCGGCCATGCCCCGGAGGCCAAATCAGCGCAGCCCCAGGCTTCCCCCGGCAAGGACGCTCGCCGGGAGAGAGGCTCGAATCTCCTCTTCTCTCTGGCGGTCCTCGGCTGGATCTTCGCCTTTGCCGTCTGCCTGTCCCTGGGGCTGCAGTCCCTCTGGCAGGGCAACACCGGCAGAACGGCAGCCCTGTGGGCGGGCTGCGCCGCCCTGATTGCGCTGGCGGCAGTGCCGCTGATCCGCACCCTGCGCAGAAACCGCTCCCACTCCGGCGACAGCTCCGGGGAGGGCTCCGGCCCGCCGCCGGAGCCCTGAGGCCGCCGGGGTTCCCCCGCCCCCCTCTGTTCCATATACCGCTGTGATCGTTGAGGTGATACCATGCCCCGCTCCCCCCGTCAGACGGAAAAACTGCTCTCCCTGCTGGACATCCTGTTCCGGGACAGCGACGAGGACCACCCCCTCTCCATGGCCGACCTGCTCCAAAAGCTGGAGGGGCAGGGCATCTCCGCCGAGCGCAAGAGCGTCTATGCCGATCTGGAGACCCTGCGCCAGCGGGGGTGGGACATCCAGCTGGACCGGCGGCGGGGCTACTGGCTCGCCCAGCGCCCCTTCGAGCTGGCGGAGCTGAAGCTGCTGGTGGACGCGGTGCAGTCCTCCAAATTCATCTCCCAGAACAAGAGCCGCGCCCTGATCAAAAAGCTGGAGGGGCTGTGCTCCCGGCACCAGGCCGGCTCCCTCCAGCGCCAGGTCTTTGTCTCCGGCCGGGTCAAAACCATGAACGAGGCGGTGCTCTACTCCATCGACGCCATCCACGAGGCCATCGCCCAGAACCGGCAGATCACCTTCCGCTATTTTGACTACGATGTCAACAAACAGAAGGTGTTCCGCCACGGCGGCAAGCGCTATCAGGTCAGCCCCGCCGGGCTGCTGCGCAGCGATGAGAGCTATTATCTGGTGGCCCTGGCAGACGGGGAAAAACGCCACTACCGGGTGGACCGGATGGCCCAGACCCAGCTGTCCGGGCAGCCCCGGCAGCCGGGCTGTGAACAGCTGGATCTGGCCGCCTACACCCGCCGCCATTTCGGCATGTTCTCCGGGGAGGAGCGCCAGGTCAAGCTGCGCTGCCCCAACCGCCTGGCCCATGTCATGCTGGACCGGTTCGGGCTGGAGGTCATGCTGGTCCCCGACGGGGAGGACCACTTCACCCTGACCGCCGATGTGGCGGTGAGCCAGCAGTTCTTCGGCTGGCTGTTCGGCCTGGGGGGCGAGGTGGAGGTGCTGGCCCCCCGGGAGGTGCGCCAGGCCCTGGCAGACCAGCTCTCCCAGGCCCTGGAGCAGTACCGGATCTGAGCCCCGGACTGGACAGGCCCGGCGAAATCATGTATAGTAGGACAGTATGACCGCCCCGGCCTGGACCGGGGCCGATTTCCACACCCACCGGGCCGCTCAGACGGCCCCGACAGGAGAACCCGATATGAAGCACAAATCCTATATTGACTCCAAAGCCTACCGGATCCGGAAGGACGGCAGCTGCCTCAGGGTCAACGGCTGGTATCTGGACGATTCCGGCCGCCCCGCCGACTTCTCCGCCCTGATCAACGGCCGGCCCGCCCGGCTCACGCTGAAGCGGCGCTCCCGCCCCGATGCCGCCGGGCGCTATGCCCGGTGGAATCCCCCCGCCGACTGCGGCTTTTCCATCAAAGTGTTTCCCGAAGACGGGGCGCCGGTGCGCCAGTTTGAGCTCTGGGCGGAAACCCAGGACGGGCGGGTCCGGCTGCTGAAGCTGAACGCCGGCCAGCTCTCCCGGATCGCCGACAGCCACACCCTGGTCTGCCGCCTGGACAGTGCCTCGGTGGGAGACGGGCAGATCGAACTCCAGGGCTGGGCGGACACCTGCCTGGCCGGAGAAGCGGTGGAGTTCTCCCTGACCGACAGCCGGGGCCAGCCGGTGGACTTCCAGCTCACCCGGGTGCTGCGGGAGGACATCGAGGACGCCGGACTGGCGGAGAGCGAGAACGCCATGCGGGGCTTCACCGCCGCCTTCTCCTTTTCCCCGGGAGAGCGCTATCAGCTCACCGCCCGGGACTCCCAGAACACCCACTCCATTCCGCTGGAGGCCGGGGCGCTGCGCCGCGCCCAGCGGCGCCGGGAGCGCCGGGGCTTTCTGGCCCTGTGCCTGCGCAGCCTCACCCTCCACAATCTGGTCCGGGCCCTGGACTATGTGCTCCACCACGGCTTCCGGGGGCTGCGGGAGCACATCGTCATCCGCCTGAGCACCCGGGGCATGCCCTACGGCCAGTGGTACGCCAGCCACAAAGTCACCGGGGAGGAGCTGGCCGCCCAGCGCGACGCCGTGCTGGACTACAATCCCACCATCAGCATTGTGGTGCCCACCTACCGCACCCCCATCCGCTTCCTGCGGGAGATGATCGAGTCCGTCCAGGCCCAGACCTACCCCCACTGGGAGCTGTGCATCGGCGACGGCAGCGAGGGGGACGGGGAACTGGTGCGCACCATTCAGGAGTACGCCGCCCGGGACAGCCGGATTAAGCTCAAAGTGCTGGAGAAAAACCTGGGCATCTCGGGCAACACCAACGGCGCCCTGGCCCTGGCCTCCGGGGACTATATCGGCCTGCTGGACCACGACGACGTGCTGCCTCCCAACGCCCTGTTCGAGGTGGCCCAGGCCCTGAACGAGGACGATTACGACGTGCTCTACACCGACGAGGACAAGGTGTCCGCCGACCTGTCCCAGCACGACGACCCCAACTTCAAGCCCGACTTCAGCCCGGACCTGCTCCACTCCCACAACTATATCACCCACTTCTTCGTGGCGCGCAAATCCATTGTGGACGCCATCGGCGGCTTCCGCTCCGAATTTGACGGCGCCCAGGACTACGACTTTATCTTCCGCTGCACCGAGCGGGCGGGCAAGATCAAGCACATCCCGAAAATCCTCTACCACTGGCGCATCCACGGCAACTCGGTGGCCGGGGACCCCTCCAGCAAAATGTACGCCTATGAGGCGGGCAAAAAGGCCGTCGAAGAACATCTGCAGCGCATCGGCATCCAGAACGCCGTGGTGGAGCACACCAACATGTGGGGCATGTACCGCGTCATCTACTCCACCGAGCCCAATCCCCTGGTGAGCATCATCATCCCCAACAAGGACCACATCGACGATCTGGACAAGTGCGTTCAGTCCATCTACCAGAAGAGCACCTATCAGAACTTCGAGTTCATCGTGGTGGAGAACAACAGCACCGACCCGGCCACCTTCGCCTACTACGAGCGGATGCAGAAGGAGCGCCCCAACTTCAAGGTGCTCACCTGGACCGAGGGCTTCAACTACTCCGCCATCAACAACTTCGGCGCCAAGAGCGCCCGGGGCGACTACCTGCTGTTTTTGAACAACGACACCGAGCTGATCTCCCCGGAGGGCATCTCCGAGCTGCTGGGCTGCTGCATGCGCCCCGATGTGGGCATCGCAGGGGCCAAGCTCTACTTCGGGGACGACACCATCCAGCACGCCGGCGTGGTGGTGGGCCTCAGCGGCTTTGCCGGCCATGTGTTCACCGGCTTCCCCAAGAGCTATTACGGCTTTATGATGCGGGCCAGGGTCAGCGGCAACTACAGCGCCGTCACCGGGGCCTGCCTGATGGCCGACCGGAAGGCCTTCGAGCAGGTGGGCGGCTTCAGCGAGGACTTTGTGGTGGCCCTCAACGACATCGACTTCTGCCTGAAGGTGCGCCAGCTGGGGCTGCTGGTGGTCTTTGACGCCTTCTCCGAGTGGCACCACTACGAGTCCAAATCCCGGGGCTATGAGGACACCCCGGAGAAAAAGGCCCGCTTCCAGGGGGAGATCCAGCGCTTCCAGGCCAAGTGGCCGGAGATTCTGGAGCAGGGAGACCCCTACTACAACCCCAACTTCGGCTATTATCAGTGGCCCTTCACCCTGAAAAACTGAGGCAGTGGCCGAACAGAAGAGCCTCCACCGACGTTCAAAATAACAAACAGCGGGGCGGGGGGCCCCCTGTGGAGGCCCCCCCCCAGGGTTTTTCCCCGTTTTAGAGGGCCGAGTGGGCGG
>CAUGSS010000030.1 GCA_959602365.1 uncultured Eubacteriales bacterium | reverse complement strand
TGCAGAAGGTGGACCCGGAGGCGGCCATCCGCATCCATCCCATGGACACCAAGCGGGTGATCCGGGCCCTGGAGGTCTGGCACGAGACGGGGTATACCATCTCCGCCCACAACGCCGCCACCCGGCTGCTGCCCCCCCGCTACACCGCCCTCAAGCTGGGCCTGACCTTTGAGGATCGGGCTGACCTCTACGCCCGCATCGACCGGCGGGTGGACGAGATGGCCGGGCGGGGGCTGGCCGGGGAAGTGCGCGCGCTGCTGGACAGCGGGGTGTCGCCCCGGTGCACCGCCATGCAGGCCATTGGCTACAAGGAGCTGGCCGGGGCGATCTCCGGCGGCAGGGCGCCGGAGGACGCCTTTGAGGAGGTGAAGCTGCGCTCCCGGCAGTATGCCAAGCGGCAGCTCACTTGGTTCCGCCGGGACCGGAGCACCGTTTGGTTCCGGTACGGAAGCGAGCCGGATTTGCCGGCGCTTCGACGGTTTGTAACAGAAAAGCTGACGGAATCTGGAATACAATGACCCGGGGACAAGCCCGGGCGGGCACGTCCCCGGAATTTTAGAAAAAAAGGACGTGTTCCAGATGGCAAAAGAAACCAACCACTTGCAGGAGATTTTCCTCACCCGGCTCTACCGCACCCGGACGGCGGTGACCATGTTTTTGATGAACGGGTACCAGCTCCGGGGGATCATCACCGGCTTTGACGCCTTCGTGGTGGTGCTCACCAGCGAGGGGCGGCAGCAGGTGATCTACAAGCACGCGATCTCCACCATTACGCCGGAGCGGCCGGTGCCGCTGCGGGAGGAGGAGCGCTGAACGGGCAGGTGGACAGCTCCGAAAGGGGATGAACACATTGAAACAGGGCACTTGGGTGCTGCGTATCCTGATGGCGGTGCTCTTTGTGGGGGTGCTGGCCTATTTCGGCGTATACATATGGAACGCCCTCACCGCCAACACCGTCACCACCACCCTGGCCAACTATACCGCGGAGGAACAGGTGACCGCTCAGGGCTGGTTCTTCCGGGATGAAGTGCTGCTGGAGCAGGGCACCGAGCTGACCGAGGTGCTGTGCTCCGAAGGGGAAAAGGTGGGGGCCGGCGACGTGGTGGCCCGGGTTTACTCCAGCGCCGACGGCTATGAGCTCCAGCGGCAGCTGGACGAGGCCCAGGCCACGCTGGAGAGCCTCCAGTATATCCAGAGCCGCACCAACCAGGCCTCGGACACCGAAGCCCTGGAGGACGACATCGTCGCCGCCATCACCGGCCTGCGGGCGTCGGTGGCCGCCGGCGATCTGTCCGACCTCAGCGGCGATGCCGACGAGCTGCGCAGTCTGATTTTCCGCCGCAGCTATGCCGACAGCGGCAGCGACAGCCTGACGGCACAGATTGAGGCGGCCCAGGCCCAGGTGGACAGCCTGGAGACCCAGGCCAGCAGCGCCTACACCACCGTTACCGCCCCGGCCTCGGGGCTCTACTCCGCCGAGGTGGACGGCTATGAGGGGGTGCTGACCACCGCCGCGCTGGAGGGGCTGACCCCCAGCGGGCTGGAGTCCCTGGCGGCCGGCCAGGGCGCGGCCGCCGAGTATGCGCTGGGCAAGGTCATCACCGAAGTGGGCTGGTACTTCAGCTGCAATCTGACGGAGGGGCAGGCCCAGAACCTGTATGATGGGGCGGATGTCACGCTGCGCTTTGATGAATCCGGGCGCAATTTCTCCGCCACAGTGACCCGGGTCAGCGACCCGGAGAACGGCCGGGTCAACGTCACCTTCTTCTCCCGGGACTACGCCGCCCAGATCACCGGCCTGCGGGAGCAGGAGGCCAGCATTGTCACCTACAGCGTCACCGGACTGCGGGTGCCCAAGCGGGCGGTGCGGGTGAACCAGGACGAAAACCTGGACCAGGTGGGCCAGCTGGGCGTCTACCGGGTATCCGGCGCCCAGGCCGAGTGGGTTCCGGTGCAGATTCTCTGGGAGGCGGAGGACTACTACCTGATCGCCCAGGCCGACAAGGTGGACGAAGAGGGAAATCAGCAGACGCTCTCCGATTATGAACAGGCCACCGCCCTCCGGGAGGGGGACACCGTGATTGTCAGCGGTGAGGACATCTATGATGGAAAGGTCGTTTTGAATTGATATGGAACAGACGCTGACTGAACGGGTTCAGGCCGTGCGGGAGAAAATAGAGGCCGCGGCCCGGACCGCCGGACGGGATCCGGCGGAAATCACCCTCTGTGCTGCCACCAAGGTACAGACCAGCGACACCATCCGCGCCGCCATCGCCGCCGGCATCACCGTCTGTGGCGAAAACCGGGTGCAGGAGCTCACCGGCCACCTGGCCGACGGGGCCTATGAGGGCGCCCAGGTCCACTTCATCGGCCACCTGCAGCGAAACAAGGTGAAATATGTGGTGGGCAAAGTGGATCTGATCCAGTCGGTGGATGGGCAGGAGCTGCTGGAACTCATCGACCGGCGGGCGGAAAGGCTGGGCCTGTGCCAGGATATCCTGATTGAAGTCAACATCGGGGGAGAGGCCTCCAAGTCCGGCGTCACCCCTGAGCAGGCCCATCAGCTGGCGGCTCTGGCGGGGCAGATGGAGCACGTCAGGCTCCGGGGACTGATGGCCATTCCGCCAATTTCCACCGGAGAGGGCGAAAACCGTAGATTTTTTGCCGCAATGCGCCAGCTTTTTGTTGACATAACAGAGAAAAAGTATAATAATAAGAGTACTATGGACATATTGTCCATGGGGATGAGCGGAGACTTCACAGACGCGATTCTGGAGGGCGCCACCCTGGTGCGGGTGGGCACCGCTCTGTTTGGCCCCCGGCCGCCTGTGCGCGCCCTGGGCTGAGGACGAAGCGCCGCAACGACAACAAGGAGGAGCCTTTTGTATGGGACTCATGGATGAACTGAGAAGACTGGCCCGCCCCTATGAGGACGAGGACGAGGAATATGATGAGGAGCTGGAGGAGGAATACGACGAGGAGGAAGAGGAGGAGGACGAGCCCGCCCCCCGCCGCACTTCCCGCCGGGAGACCCGCTCCAGCCGGGACAGCCGTCCCACTCGGGAGAGCCGGGAGAGCCGCGACAGCCGGGAGAGCGCCCGTACCTACGGCCGGGAGACCCGGGATACCCGGGAGAGCGCCCGCTCCTACAGCTATGACGCCCCGGCCCGCCGCCCGGCGGACAAGGTGGTCAATATCAACACCACCACCCAGCTCCAGGTGGTGCTGGTGAAGCCGGAGAAGTTTGAGAACGCCTCGGACATTGCCGACCACCTGCGGGACAAGCGGACGGTGGTGCTCAATCTGGAGTCCACCAACAAGGACATCGCCCGGAGACTGATTGACTTCCTCTCCGGCGTGGCCTATGCCCAGGAGGGCAAGATCAAGAAGATCAGCGCCGCCACCTACATCATCACGCCCTATAATGTGGATATCATCGGCGATTTGATTGACGAGCTGGAGAGCAACGGGCTGTATTTCTGAGTCCGAAGAGGGCGCGGAGGCGGAAGCGCCGCGCGCCCTGGATCCGGCCGCCGGGGCGGGACCACCGCGGCGGCCGGGAGACAGATAAACTGACAAAAGGGGGACTTTTCTCATGCTTACGCCACAGGAAGTGGAAGAGCGCGTATTTCCGAAAGCCAAAAAAGGCGGCTATGATATGCAGGATGTGGACAATTTCCTGGATCAGCTCACCGCGGATTACACCGAGCTGTACAAGGAGAACGCCGTCCTGAAGCGCAAGATGAAAGTGCTGGCCGACAAGATCACCGAGTATCAGGAGACCGAGGGCGCTATGCGGGCCACCCTGCTCACCGCCCAGAAGATGGCCAACCAGCTGGTGGAGGAGGCCAAGGAGAAGCGGGCCAAAATGCTGGAAGAGGCCGAATCCATCGCCCGGGAGCAGGCGGACAAGCTGGCCCGTCAGGTGGCCGAGGAAGAGGCCAAGCTGAAGAGCGCCCGGGCCTCCGTGGCCGCGATGACCGCCAGCATTCGGGACCTGCTGGCCCACGAGCAGGAGTTCCTGGACTCGCTGCCCGATCCGGAGGCCATGGCCGCCGAGACTGCGGCGGAGGAGGAGGGTTCCGCCGTTGCCGATGAGGTGGTCAGCGAGATCGGCGATTCCATCCGCCGGGTGATGCAGGACGAGCCCGCCCCTGCCCAGGCCGCCGGGGAGACGCCCGCCGCCGCGGAAGCGGAGGAGGAGTCTCAGGAGGGGGCCGCTGAAGAGGAGGCCGTCAAGACCGACGAGGCGCCCGCTGCTGCCCCGGCCCGTCCCACCAGCCGTATTGTGGATGACGACGTGGACGACGCCCCCACCCGCCGGCTGGATCTCAGTGAGCTGCGCTTTGGCCGCAACTACGAGATCAAGTAATCAAACAGCAGTATTTTGTGCCGTTGTCACAGCCGCGTTGGGTCAAAATCGCGGCTGTGACATTCGCGCTTGATAGAGAGGAAGAAGCGTAACCTATGGGTCAGGACTACAACAAGACGATCAATCTGCCGAAGACCGACTTCCCCATGCGGGCGGCCCTCGCCAAGCGGGAGCCCGGCATGCTGGAGGACTTTGAGCGCAGGGACATCTACCGCCGCCTGATGGCCAAGAATGAGGGCAAGCCCAAGTTCATTCTCCACGACGGCCCCCCCTACGCCAACGGCAACATCCACATCGGCACCGCCATGAACAAGGTGCTCAAGGACTTCATCGTCCGCTACAAGAACATGTCCGGGTTCCAGGCCCCCTATGTCCCGGGCTGGGACACCCACGGCATGCCCATCGAGACCGCCATCCAGAAGCAGGGGGTCAAGCGCAGCGAGATGCCGGTGCCCGAGTTCCGGGACAAGTGCCGCACCTTCGCCCTGGAGCAGCTGGACAAGCAGCGGGAGGACTTCAAGCGGCTGGGGGTCATGGGAGACTGGGATCATCCCTATGTCACCCTGACGCCCGAGTTTGAGGCCGAGCAGGTCAAGGTGTTCGGGGCCATGGCCCGGAAGGGGCTGATCTACCAGGGGCTGAAGCCCACCTACTGGTGCCCCACCTGTGAGACCGCCCTGGCCGAGGCCGAGGTGGAGTACGCCGACGACCCGGTCACCACGATCTTCGTCAAGTTCCGGGTTCACGACGACCAGGGCAAGCTGAGCCAGTACGGCGATCTGGACAAGATGTTCTTCGTCATCTGGACCACCACCACCTGGACCCTGCCGGGGAACATGGCCATCTGCCTGAATCCCCAGCTGGACTACGCCCTGGTGCGGGCCAATGGGGAGGTCTATATCATGGCCGCCGAGCTGGCCGACGGCGTCATGAAGGAGAGCGGCATTGCCGAGTATGAGATCCTGGCCACCATGCCGGGCACCTTCTTCGAGCGGATGACCGCCTACCATCCCTTTATGAACCGGGACTCCCTGATTATTTTGGGCGACCACGTCACCCTGGACGCCGGCTCCGGCTGCGTCCACACCGCCCCGGCCTTCGGCCTGGACGACTTTTACGTCTGCCAGCGCTATGAGCAGATTCCCACCGACATCACCATGGAGGTCTCGGTGGACGCCCGGGGCCTGCTCAACGAGTACGCCGGCCCCTATGCCGGCCTCCATGTCCAGAAGGCCCACCCGGTCATCTTCAAGGACCTGCAGGAGGGGGGCTATATCCTCTCCGCCAAGGACATCGTCCACAGCTACCCCCACTGCTGGCGGTGCAAGAAGCCGGTCATTTTCCGGGCCACCCAGCAGTGGTTCGCCAGCGTGGACGCCATCAAGGACCAGGCCGTGGCCGCCTGCGAGGACATCTTCTGGAAGCCCGCCTGGGGCAAGGAGCGGATGATCTCCATGATCCGGGAGCGCTCTGACTGGTGCATCTCCCGCCAGCGCACCTGGGGCGTGCCCATCCCCATGTTCTTCTGCCAGGAGTGCGGCAAGCCCTACTGCACCGAGGAGTCCATCGACAAGATCTCCAAGCTGTTTGGCGCCGAGGGCTCCAACGCCTGGTGGGAGCGCTCCGTGGAAGAGCTGATGCCCGAGGGGGCCAAATGCGAGTGCGGCTGCACCAGCTTCCGCAAGGAAAAGGATATTCTGGACGTGTGGTTTGACTCCGGCTCCACCTGGGCCGCCGTGGCCGCCAAGCGGCCCGAGTTGGGCTATCCCGCCGACCTCTACCTGGAGGGCGGCGACCAGTACCGGGGCTGGTTCCAGTCCTCCATGCTGACCAGCATTGCGGTCAACGGCGTGGCCCCCTACAAGCAGATCATCACCCACGGCTGGACTGTGGACGGCCAGGGCAAGGTGATGCACAAGTCCCTGGGCAACGCCATCAGCCCCCAGGACACCATCCAGCAGTACGGCGCCGATATCTTCCGGCTGTGGGTGTCCTCCGCCGACTACACCCAGGATATGCGCCTGTCCAAGGACATCCTGAAGCAGCTGGCCGACGCCTATCTGAAGATCCGCAACACCTGCCGGTATATCCTGGGCAACCTGGAGGGCTTCGACCCGGACGACCAGGTGGCCTACGGCGATATGATCGAGCTGGACCAGTGGGCGGTCACCCGGTGCAACGACCTGGTGGCCGAGTGCCGCAGGCACTATGACGGCTACGAGTTCCACAGCGTCTACCGCGCCATCTACAACTTCTGCGTCATCGACATGTCCAACTTCTATCTGGACATCATCAAGGACCGGCTGTACTGTGAGGCCCCGGGCTCCTTCCCCCGGAAGAGCGCCCAGAGCGCCATCTACCGCATCCTGGACGCCATGGTGCGGCTGCTGGCCCCGGTGCTGGCCTTCACCAGCGAGGAGGTCTGGGCCGCCATGCCCCACGCCCAGGGCGACGACGCCGAGAGCGTGCTCTTCAACCCCATGCCCGAGGCCGACCCGGCCCTGGCCTTCACCCCGGAGCAGAGCGCCTACTGGGCGGACATCCTGGCCCTGAAGGACGACGTCAACAAGGCCCTGGAGGAGGTCCGGGCCGCCAAGACCGTCAAGAAGTCCACCGACGCCAAGCTCACCCTGTACCTGGATGACAGCGCCTGGGAGCGGTTCCAGAAGCTGCAGAGCCACCACTTCGAGGCCCTGTTCATCGTCAGCCGGGTGGAGATTGTCCACGGCGCCGGCCAGGGCTATCAGGGAGAGGCCTTCCCCGGCCTGACCGTCCGGGTGGAGATGGACGAGGCCCCCAAGTGCCCCCGCTGCTGGAACCACCATCCCAGCATCGGCACCCCCGGGGGCCATCCCGAGCTGTGCCCCCGGTGCGCCGCCGTGGTCCGCGCCATGGGGCTGGAGTGAGAAAGACATCTGCCCGGTGAAACCGGATTTCCGGCACATTTTAAAGGACAAAACAGAAAACAGGCACGCCGCACAAAAGAGCGGCGTGCCTGTCCTTTTTCTGTTTATGACCGGGAGCTGGGGGGCGGCGGACGGAGCGGCGGGGCGGAGGCGCACAAAGTCACAGGGCGGCGGCAGCTTCCACCCAGCGGACCGCGGCGCGGTTCCAATAGCCCTGGTATACCCTGCCCCGGTCTCCGTCCAGGTTCAGCTGGTACATGTGGAAGGTGACGACGACATCTTTGGGCATCCAGCGCTCCTCATAGGAATAGCAGTATTTCATGCCCAGACGTTTCATGACCGCGCCGCTGCGGGGGTTTTTCACATCGTGGGTGGCCGTGATGTATGGGACGCCGTCCGCCCTCAGCTGCCGGATCACCGCCTGCCCCGCCTCGGTCACAAGCCCCAGGCGCCAGTATTCTTTGCGCAGCCCGTAGCCGAAATCCCGGCTCTCCTCCGGGCCCACGTCGATATAGCCGATGGGGGTGCCCTCTGCCTTCCGGCAGATTGCATAGTGGTACTCCCCGCTGGTGCAGGGGCCTCCGTAGCGCTTCCGGCAGAATTCCCGCGCTTCCGCCAGAGAGTTCACCGGGAACCAGGGCAGAAAGCGGTTGACTTCTCTGTCGTGGAAGAGCTCATACAGGGCGGGGAGGTCGTCTGGCGTAAATTGCCTTAAGATCAGCCGGGCCGTCTCCAGTTCGGGTGTGCTCATGGCGTTGTCCTCTCTTCGAAACCATACTCGGCGCGCCTTAGCGGCCGATATGCAGGGCTTCCAGCACCGCCGGGTCCAGCTCCGGGAAGGGAATCACCTCCCCCGGGTCGCCCGGGTCGTCGGTCAGGGGCTTCTCCATCCACACCATGTCATACCACCGGCCGAACTTCCGGCCGCAGCGGCGGAAGGTGCCCGCCAGGCGGTAGCCCATCCGGGTGTGAAAGCGCTCGCTGTCGTGGCTCAGGTGCTCGTCCTCCACCTCCGGGGAGCCGATGCAGGCGTAGAGGACGGTGAGGTGCTGGGCCCGGGAGAGGGCCTCCAGGGCGGTGTAGAGGGCCCGGCCCGCCCCCTGGCGGCGGCGGTCCTGGCGCAGGTAGATGGAGGTCTCCGCCGCCCAGCCGTAGGCCGCCCGGCCCACGAAGGGGCCGGTGCAGGCGTACCCCAGGAGCTCCCCCTCCCGCTGGGCCACCAGATAGGGGTATTTCTCCAGGGTGCGGGCAATGCGCCGGGCACACTCCTCCTGAGAGGGCACCTCATATTCAAACGAGACGGCGGTGTCCCGGACGTAGGGGGCGTAGACGGCCAGCAGGGCGGGGGCGTCGCCGGGGCGGGCCACCCGCAGGGTGATGGGTGAGGGCATGGGGATCGCTCCTTTTGAACTCATATGCCCCCATTGTAGCACACCTCGGGAGAGATGCCCAGGGGGCGGCGGGTCAGTCCTCAATGCCGTCCAGGTCAAAGAGGACTTTCTGATAGTCTTTTACATAGTAGCGCAGGTGCTTGCGCCCCTTTCGCAGGACCGTGTGGCCCTCGGCCTCCAGCCGCTCCTGCTGGGCCTGGACGCCGCCGGGGTATTTGGGGTTCAGCTCGCCCCCCGCCTTCAGCGTGCGCCAGTAGGGGGTCTCGTCCCCGGCGCGCTGGGCGCTGGCCCAGGCGGCGATGGAGACAAAGATGCCCGCGGTGATGGGGTCGGTGAAGTCGGCGCCGTTTTGCCGGGCCAGATGGGCACGGATCTCGCCCAGGGTGATCACCTTGCCCCGGGGGACGGCCCTCATCAGGGCGTCGTAGGCGATGGGCGGGGCGAAATACATGCGCTCGCCCCCGTATTTTTGGATCGTGGCCTGGTCGGTGACAATCTGGATTTTGGGCATGCCGTTGTCCCGGCGGAGCATGGCGTTGAAATCTTTTCTGTCCTCGTGGGCCATAGCGGTCACCTCCTGTCCCGATGATAGACGGAGCGGGAGAGAAAGTCAATGAGGCGGTTTGAACATTTCACCCCCGGGCGGGCCGCCGCGGCCAACGGCCTGGGCCGACAGGGTGCCCGCAGCACCCTGCCGTCTCCGTGCGCTGGGAGTTTCCCGGGCCGAAGCCGCCCGTGGGAGGGGGCTTTCTTGCATGGTGGGGGGCGATGTGCTAAAATATAGAAAACATTGGATGGAATCAGAGGGAAACAGCGTATGGAATTGAAACAGATCAGCGGCAACACCTGGTGCCTGTCCGGGCATCAGATCATCCCGCTCTACCGGACGGACAGCAGCCACTGCATTTTGATGGACACCGGCCCCTATGCCCTGCGGGAGGAGCTGGAGAGGGATTTGGCCCGGTACGGCCTGACCCCCATCGGTCTGCTGTGCACCCACACCCATTTTGACCACTTCGGCAACACCCGGTATCTCTCCGAGAAGTTCAACTGTCCGGTGGCCCTGCCCCTGGGGGAGGCGGAGATCTGCCGCACCCTGGCCTCGGTGAAGAGCCATCTCTATGTCTACTCGGCGGGGCAGGTGGCCTCTGACCCGGAGCGGTCCCAGATCCCCTGCCTGGTGGACCATGTGATCCGCCCCGAGGAGACGGACACCCTGTTCCGGGGGGTGCGCTTCCGGGTGCTCCACACCCCGGGCCACGCCATGGACCACGCGGCCTATATCACCCCGGACAACGTGTGCTATATCGGGGACGCGCTGATGTGCGGGCGCACCCTGCACACCTCCCGGCTGCCCTACGCCTTCAACTTCCAGCAGAGCCTGGACACCATCCGGAGCCTGAAGGGGCTGGATTGTCAGGCCATGGCGGTGGCCCACTGCGGGGTGCTCTACGAGGGCTTCGACGCGCTGGTGGAGGAAAACCTCCAGGTCATGGAGCGCCAGCTGGCCGAGGTGCGGGCCCTGGTGGACCGGCCCATGTCCTCCGACGAGATCTGCGGGGCCGTGTGCCAGCGCATGGGGGTGGTGGTCAGCACCGTGAAGAAGGCCCAGAATCTGGAGCGGTTCCTGCGGCCCTATATGGAGTATCTGGTGGACTCGGGCAGCCACCGGCTCACCCTGCGGGGCAACTCCCTGTGCTACGCGCCGGTGGAGTGAAATCAAGAAGGGCCGCGCCGCAGGGCAAAGCGATTCTGTCATGCTGAGCCCCAAGGGGCGAAGCATCGTTTCCCCCAGGGACAAATGCCGGGGAAAGCTCCTTCGCTGCGCTCAGGATGACATTTTCCCGCCCTTGTCATCCTGAGGAGCGTCAGCGACGAAGGATCTTTTTCTATAGGTCTGGTGCGGGCTGAAAGCAGATCCTTCGCTGGCGCTCAGGATGACATTTCCCCGCCCTTGTCATCCTGAGGAGCATCAGCGACGAAGGATCTTTTTGCGTAGGCCAGGTGTGGATCGGAAGAAGATCCTTCGCTGCGCTCAGGATGACATTTTCCTGCCCTTGTCATCCTGAGGAGCGTCAGCGACGAAGGATCTTTTTCTATAGGTCTGGTGCGGGCCAAAAGCAGATCCTTCGCTGCGCTCAGGATGACATTTCCCCGCCCTTGTCATCCTGAGGAGCGTCAGCGACGAAGGATCTTTTTCCGTAGGCTTGGTGCGGGCCAAAAGCAGATCCTTCGCTGCGCTCAGGATGACATTTTCCCGCCCTTGTCATCCTGAGGAGCGTCAGCGACGAAGGAACTTTTTCCATAGGTCTGGTGTGGGCTGAAAGCAGATCCTTCGCTGGCGCTCAGGATGACAATGGGGGAGGCGCTCAGGATGACAATGGGGGAGGTGCTCAGGATGACAATGGGGGGAGGCGCCCAGGATGACCATAGGGGTATGTGCCCAGAATGACAGAGGGAGCGCTCAGGATGACAAAAAAGCAGGGCTGCAGCAGCAGCCCCGCTTTTTACTTTTTTGGGACGCTCACTCCCCGGCCAGCTCCCAGCGGAGATAGCTCCCGTCGCCCTGGGCCACATAGCACACCCCCGGCTCCTCCGGGTTGGTGTAATAGCCGCAGCCGGTCAGCCCCGCCGCTCCGGCCTGGGCCTCTGTCAGGGTACCGGCCAGGGTATAGCCCTGGGGCAGCTCTGAGGTGGCTCCGCCGGTGGGAAGATAGGCGCCGTCCGGCAGGGAGAGCTGGGCTGGGGCGGCGCTCTCCCCGTCCAGGGCGTCCGAGGCGGCCCCGGCATTCGCGCTCCCCGCAGCTTCACCGGGGGCTGCATCCTCCGAGACCTTGTTAGAGGTGTCCCCGGCCTCCGATGTCTCGGCTTCAGAGCCCGTTGCGGCGTTGTCCTGGGCGGCCATGGACGCGCCGGTGCTGTTGGAGCTGGAGCTGCCGGAGGAGAAGAACTGGGCGGCGAACCGGCCCAATCCCAGCAGGATCAGGCAGCAGGCCGCGGCCAGCACCAGATTGCGCACCGGTTTCCACCAGGCGGCCAGCTGCTTTTGGGCCTGGCGGCCCGGCGTACGGTTCTGGGGCAGGTCGGTGAAGGGGATATCCTGTTGGGTTGTCCCCACGGCGGCCATCACCCGGTCTGTAAAATCCGGCCCCGGGGCTTCCAGCTCCATCAGTTCTGCCTCCAGGCCGCTCAGCTGTTCCCACAGGGCGCGGCAGTCGGGGCACTGGGCCAGATGGGCGTCCAGCCGGGCCTGTTCCTCGGCGGTGAGGCCGCCGTCCAGGCTGGCGGAGATCAGATCCCAATACTGTTCACAGCGGTCCAACGACCTCACCTCCTTTCCTGTTCCTTAGACGCATTCGGCGGGAAATAGTTCCCCATCTCGATCAGTTTGTCCCGTAGTTCCCGCCGGGCCCGGGCCAGCCGGGATTTCACCGTCCCCGGCGTCAGCTCCAGCAACTGGCCGATCTCCTGATAGTCCAGGCCGTTCACCGCCCGGAGCAGCAGGATCTTCCGGTGGTTTTCCGACAGGGCGGAGATGGCCCGCTGAAGGGCGGCCCGGCGCTCGGCGGCCTGGGCGTGCTCCTCGGGGCCCGGGGCCGGGTCGGACAGCTGGAGGGGGGCCTCTTCATCCTCCAGGCTCTGGCTGCGGCTGTCCTTTTGGCGGCGGCGCAGCAGGTCGGTGGCGGCGTTCACCGTCAGCCGGTAGAGCCAGGTGGAAAACCTGGCGTCCATGCGGAATTTGGGCAGCGCCTTCCAGGCGGCCAGAAAGGCCTCCTGGGCCGCGTCCTCCGCGTCCTCGGGCCGCGCTACCATCCGCAGGGCCAGGGTGTAGACCAGGCCCTGATAGCGCTCCACCAACACCCGGAAGGCATCCTGCTCGCCCCGCTGGGCGCGCATTACCAGCACCTGTTCCTCGGTGCGGTCGTCGGTTCGCATCATACCACCTCTTTCTCCGGGCTGAGCGGCCCGGGGGCCTGGCCCTGATTATCCATGCCGGCAGGGGCACGGCGGGCTTGTCCGCCTGCCGCGCGGCCGTCCTGAGCAGCGCGAAGGAGCTGCCTGTTGTGTTTGGGGAGGGAGACGACGCCCCTGCCGCAGGGCGCCCTCCGGATTTTGTTCAACCCGTCCCGCCCGGGTTCTCGCTGCCGCCCCTGGCTCCCGCGCCGGCCGGCCCGGCGCGATTCATGCTTCCGCCCGGCACCGTCGGGGATGACCCGTCCTGCCTTCCCCTGTGTCATGCTGAGGAGCGAAGCGACGAAGCATCTTCTGTGAGGGCCTGGAGGTGTGCGAGAGAAGATCCTTCGCTTCGCTCAGGATGACAGGGGGCGAGGGCCGGTTGCTCAGGATGACGGGGAAAGGCCGGGAGCTGGTTACACCGGATGACAGGGCGGCCGGGAGCCGGAAGGAAAAGGCGCTCGGGCCCCGGCTGCCGGCAGGGGCCTGGGGGCGGATTTGCTCAGCCTGCCGTCTTCAGCGGCCAGACCAAACCGTCAGCACAGGTCGTTTTTGATTCCCTCGGTGACCCGGTAGATGTCCTCCATGGTCTGAATCTTGCTGATCTCCGATTTCCAATAGCTGGCGTAGGGCACCCCTTTCAGGTACCAGGCGTAGTGCTTCCGGGCCTCCAGGCAGGCGATCTTTTCCCCTTTCTGCGCCCGGGCCAGCTCAAACTGGCGCACTGCCGTGTCGCAGCGCTCTGAGAGGGGCGGCAGGGGAGGGACTGGCTTTCCCTCCAGGGCGGCCAGGGCCCGGGTGAAAATCCAGGGGTTGCCGAAGCAGCCCCGGCCGATCATGGCCATGTCGCAGCCGGTGTAGTGGAGAATGTGCACCGCGTCCTCGGGCTCGGCCACGTCCCCGTTGGCGATCACCGGGATGTGCACCGCCTGCTTGACCAGGCGGATGATGTCCCAGTCCGCCTTGCCCGCGTACATCTGGGCCCGGGTGCGGCCGTGGACGGCCAGGGCGTCCGCCCCGGCGGACTCCATCAGCTGGGCGAATTCCACCGCGTTGACGCTGCCCTTGTCCCAGCCTTTGCGCATCTTGACGGTGACCGGCTTGCCGCTGGCCCCCTTCACCGCCGCCACGATCCGGGCGGCCAGCTCCGGGGTGCGCATCAGGCCGCTGCCGTCCCCGTGGGCGGCCACCTTGGGCACGGGGCAGCCCATGTTGATGTCGATCACATCCGGGTTGGCCTGGCGGGCCACCTTTTCCGCCGCCCGGGCCATGCAGTCCACATCGCTGCCGAAGATCTGCACCGCCGCCGGGTGTTCCCCTTCCCCCAGCTCCATGATCTGCTGGGTCTTCCGGTCCTGGAAGCACAGGGCCTTGGCGCTGACCATCTCAGTGCAGGTATAGCCCGCCCCGGCCTGGCGGCAGATGGTGCGGAAGGCCAGGTCGGTCACTCCGGCCATGGGGGCCAGGGCCAGAGGGGTGGGGATGTGTACGCCGCCGATATCCATAAAATTCCTCCGAAGGTTCAGTCTTGCATAGGGGCTTTGGGGCCGTCGGCCCCGCCGCGCCCCTATTGTAACAGAAAACCCGCCCCGGCTCAAGGCGTTTGCGCCCGGCCGGAGCGGGGGACAGAAAAGAGGCGTGCTCCCGGTCTGCGTCCGGAGCCCGCCTCGATTCCAAATAAAGAGGAGAAAAATGAAAAAGCTTGCTTGCCCTTGCGAGTATCAGAATAGCAGGCAGATATTACAAAGATTCGCAAGGATTTGTTACAAAACCATAAAGTTTGAAAAATTTGTCCGGGGAAAAGAAAAGGAGACGATCTCAGGACACCACCCGTCGACCGTCTCAAATTCAAAAAGAGGGGAAAATGAAAAAGCTTGCTCTTGCGAGTATAAGAATAACAGGGACATATTACAAAAATGCGCGTCCAAGTATTACAAAAGTATTAAATTTAAAAAATTCTGCGGCCTACCTGGCCTCAGGGCCGCCCCTGCGCCGGGCAAAGAATTCCTGGAGCAGTTCGGCGCATTCCCGTTCCAATACCCCGCCGTACAGGGCGGGGTGGGCGTCAAAGCCCTCCACCTCGGTCAGGGAGAGGCGGCTGCCGCAGCAGCCGGAGCGGGGGTCAAAGGCCCCGAAGACCACCTGGCTCAGCCGGCTCTGCAGGATGGCGCCGGTGCACATGGGGCAGGGCTCCAGGGTGACAAAGAGGGTGCACCCCTCCAGCCGCCACCCCTCCAGGGACCGGCAGGCCTCCCGAATGGCCAGCATCTCTGCGTGGGCGGTGGCGTCGGCGTCGGTCTCCCGGCGGTTGTACCCCCGGCCGATGACCTGGCCGTCCTTGACCACCAGCGCCCCCACCGGCACCTCCCCCAGCGCCGCCGCCCGGCGGGCCAGCGCGAGGGCCTGCTCCATATAGCAGGTCCACTGCTCAGGCCCCGGCCGCATGGATGTCCCTCTCCGCGGCGGCCCCGGGCAGGGCCATGATATAGAGCTGGCAGGGGTTGTGGGGGTCCCACAGCTCCGGCAGACACGCCAGGGGCCGGAAGCCCAGGGCCTCATAGAAGGCGTTGGTGCGGTCGTACTCCGGATAGCGGCCCCGCTGGACCGTTTTCACCTGGAGAAATTCATAACCCTGCCCTATGGCCCAGTCCCGGGCGGCGCGCCCCAGGGCGGCGCCGATGCCCCGGCGGTGGAGGTGGGGCAGCACCCCCATACAGAGGATCTCCGCGGCACAGGGGCTGGTCTCCTGCAGGGCGATAAAGCCGGAGGGGACGCCGTCCTCCTCCAGCCAGGCCCAGAAGGGCAGGCTGCCGCAGGTGCGGACATACTGGGCGGTGCTGTCGGGCAGCCCGAACCACTGGGGCAGCGCGTGCAAAATTTCGGCGGCGATGGACTGCCGCGCGGCTGGATCCTGAATCCACCGGACCATAGGGGGCCTCCTGCCTTTCTGGATTGGGCTGCGGGCCCCGGAGGGCGTCGGCCGGTTTGCCGGGCGTCTGGGGCGCAGTCCCGGACGGCTTCATTGTACCAGCCCGCCGGGGCGGGCGCAACGGTTTTCGGGAAAGTCTTTTGTTGGCGGGCGGGATATGGTACAATCAATGGTATCAATCGGAGCAAAGCAGGTGAGGGCATGGAGCTGACCCTGGAGACGCCCCGGCTGCGGGTGCGCCCTTTTCGGGGAGAAGATGAGGCGGCGCTGGCGGAGATCCTGGGAGATCCGGCGGTGATGGCCTGGATTGAGCCCCCCTATACGCCGGAGCAGACCCGCCGCTTCCTGGCCTGGGCAGGGTTGGGGGAGGAGAAGCTGATCTGGGCCGTCCTCTCCCGGGATGCCGGAAGGCTGATCGGCCAGCTGATCTTCCACCCCTGGACGGGGGAGGCGTGGGAGCTGGGCTGGATCCTGCGCCCCTGCTGCTGGGGCCGGGGCTTTGCCCGGGAGCTGACGGCGGCGGTCCTGGCCTGGGCGGCAGAGCGCCGGATCCCGGCGGTGGTGCTGGAGCATCACCCGGAGCAGCGTGCCACCGCCTGCATTGCCCGGCAATTTCAGTTTGCATATCAGGGCCGGAGTGACGGCCTGGAGGTCTGGCGGCGGGAGCTGAGTCCTGCCGCCGGGAAAGGAGCGCGCGAGGAATATGGAACAGGTTTGGCTGGAAGTGACCATTGACACCACCGGGGCGGGCATTGAGCCGGTGTGCGCCTATCTCACCGCCCTGGGGGTGGGAGGCCTGGTGGTGGAAGAGGCGGCGGACTTCGAGCAGTTTGCCGACGAGAACAAGAGCTGCTGGGACGAGGTGGACCAGGCGCTGAAGGAGAGCCGCGCCGGGGCCAACCGGGTGATCTGCTATCTGACCGACGACGAGGACGGCCGGGCCCGGCTGGAGGAGCTGAAGGCGGGCCTGCCCGCCTTCCGGGCGCGCACCGAGGCGGACTGCGGCAGCCTGGCCGTCCGCACCCGCCCGCTGCGGGAGGAGGACTGGGCCCACAACTGGCAGAAGTATTATCAGGCGTTCCCGGTGGGGGAGCAGCTGTACATTGTCCCCGAGTGGGAGCGGGGCAAGCCGGTGCCGGAGGGCCGGACGCCGGTGTACCTGAACCCGGGGCTTATCTTTGGCACCGGCAGCCACGGCACCACCCGGCTGTGCCTGGAGGGGCTGGAGCGGTTTGTGGTACCGGGGGCGCCGGTGCTGGATCTGGGCTGCGGCAGCGGAATTCTGGCCATCGCCGCCCTGGTGCTGGGCGCCTCCCGGGCCAGGGGCTGTGACATCGACCCCAAGGCGGTCCGGGTGGCGGAGGAAAACGCCGGCTTCAACGGGGTGGAAGACCGGCTGGAGGTGTTCTGCGGCGATGTCACCGGGGACGAGGATTTGGCCCGGAATCTGGCGGGGCAGTACCCCCTGGTGCTGGCCAACATCATCGCCGATGTGATCATCCCCCTCTCCGGCCATGTGGGCCGTTTTCTGGCCCCGGGCGGAGTGTTCCTGTGCTCCGGCATCATCGGCCACCGGGCCGGGGATGTGCGGGAGGCGCTGGAGGGAAACGGCTTTACCGTCTTTGAAGAGCGGGAGCGGGAGGGCTGGGTCTCCCTCGCCGCCCGGCGGACCGGAGAGCGCTGAGACAATCAAAAGAAATCATGGGGGCTGCTGCAGCGTTTGCAGCAGCCCCCATGGGTTTTGTGCGCCTGAGCGCCGGGGAAGGTTTTTCCGGCGCTTGTCCCTGGGGAAAAAGATGCTTCGCCCCCTTGGGGCTCAGCATGACAGAATCGCCTGATTTCGTAGCAGTTCCGCCGCTTTGGGGGCTCACCCCTCCGGCGCGGCGGAGGATTTTGGGCCGGTGGCGGCGTCCGCACAGGCCCGGCACAGGGGGGAGCGGGGGCTGTCATCCGCCGGCCGGAAGATCTGGCAATCCGTCCCGTCCGTGGGCTGGAGCCCGCCGGAGGACAGGGCCGTGGGGCGGCCGGCCTCCGGGGCCGCCGGTTCCCCGCTGCCGTCAAAGGCCCGGTGCTCCGCGGCGATGCCCCGGGCCGTCTCCCCGGTGAGACCGGCCTGCGCCGCGGGGGAGTCGCCGCTGCCGGACTCCTCCTGGGCGCGGATCAGAGCCAGGTTGGCCGCCTCATATCTGTTGAGCAGGGTGTCGGCCAGCGGGTCGAATTCCTCCGGGGAGTAGATGCCGATATACCAGTCCTGGGCGTTGAAATAGTCCTGAAGGTCCGCGGCCTGGAAGGTGCGGCCGTGGCGGGCGTAGATCTCGTTGCGGGCCAGCCGCAGCCGGGAGGGGGACAGGCCGGACAGGTCCTCCGCCGTGAGCAGCGCCGCGTCGGAGCCGGGCAAAAGGTAGTCGTCATCCCGGCCCTGCTCCAGGGCGGTGGACAGCAGTTCCAGCTGGGCCCGGGTGGCCGGGAAGGCGCCGAAATTCCGGTCGATGTCCACGGCGCCCTCCAGGGCGGCGGCGCGCCGGGCCTCATATTCCTCCCGGGTTACGCTCCGGCCGTCTATCTGGAAGGCGGACAGCACATCCCGGGTGGGCAGGTCGCTCCGCCGGTCGGCCTGGGCGAAGAGCTCGGTGGTCACCGCCTCGCCTCCGGCCACCTCCACCAGGGTGATGGCCTCCTCGGTCCACTCCTGCTGGGAGTGGGAGATGGCCAGACAGGGGGAGTCGGAGCGGGCGTTTATCTGGAAGGTGTAGCTGACGTCGGTCTGGCCGTAGCGCCCGCCCACCTCCTGTTCGTGGAGGAGCACCGCGGTTCCCGCCCGGCAGGTGTACAGCCGCACCGTGTTGTCCACCAACAGCACCAGCTCCCGGGTGCCGTCTCCGTCAAAGTCCAGCAGCTGGCCGTATTTTACTCCGGTGACCGCCCCGGAGTCCTCCTCCTGGACATAGCGGCCGTACTGGCGGCTCAGAGCCTCCAGCTCGGCCAGATAGGCCCCCCGCCAGTCCCCGGCTCCGTCGCTCTCCGGGGCGGAGGGCGCTGGGGAGGCGCCGCCGGGGGCGGAGCTGTCTCCGGCGGCGTCGGGGCCGGATTGAGCCGGGGCCGGGGCGGAGCTCGGCGGAGCAAAGCCGCTTTGGGCGGCAGGGGCGCCGCCGCAGGCGGACAGGGACAGCAGGGCGGCCAGCAGCATTGCCAGAGCGGCGGGAATCATTTTTTTCATGGAAATCAGGCTCCTTCGCTGGGGGATCGGGGGGTGGAGGGAGAGGGAACGGCGTCTGAAGAAGCGGCCGGAATCTGGGGGCAGGCAATGGAACCGGATTTGGGGGGCGGGCTGCCCCGCCGGCGGTTCCGCTCTGCCGGGCGGCGGCAGGAATTCAGACAGCTGCCCGATGCGGGCGGCGCCCCGGCTGCCGGGAGGACGGGAGGGCGTATGGCTTCAGTATAGCCCTTTGACCGGAAAAAGCAAGACGGGGCCCGGGGCGGGGGAGGTCCGGGCCGGGAATGTAAAAAATTGTAGCATACAGTTGTGTCAGAGTTGTCACGTCCGGGCCGGAGCTTTCCCGGGGACGGGGCGGGGCAAAAGGTGCCCCGTTTGGGACGGATTTTCGCCGGAGCACAATTTTTATGCGGGAAATTGCCCCGGCCCACTTGCAATGGATGGGAGATAGTGCTAAATTGTTAGTATTGGGACCGGCCCCGGGCCGGATCAAAATCATGGAGGCAAAAAACATGGATTTGTTTGAAACTTTGGTCGAAACCCTGAAGAAGAACCCCAAGAAGATTGTGTTCACCGAGGGCACCGATGCCCGTATCCTGTCCGCCACCGACCGGCTGGTCAAGGCCGGCGACTTCCTGAAGCCGGTGCTGGTGGGCAATGTGGAGGCCGTGAGGGCCGCCGCCGCCGAGGGCGGTTTCTGCATCGACGGGGCGGAGATCGTGGACCCCGAAAATTATGCCGATATGGACGCCATGGCCGAGAAGATGTATGAGCTGCGCAAGGGCAAGATGGACATGGACACCGTCCGGGCCAACCTGAAGAAGGGCAACTACTTCGGCACCATGCTGGTGAAGATGGGGGTTGCCGACGCCCTGCTGGGCGGCGCCACCTACTCCACCGCCGACACCGTGCGCCCCGCCCTCCAGCTGATCAAGACCAAGCCCGGCAACAAGAACGTCAGCTCCTGCTTTATCCTGGTCCGGGAGAAGGACGGGGTGGAAGAGCGCCTGGCCATGGGCGACTGCGCCATTCAGATCGATCCCGATGAGGACGCCCTGGTGGAGACCGCCGTGGAGACCGCCAAGACCGCCGCTTACTTCGGCATCGACCCCAAGGTGGCCATGCTGAGCTACTCCACCAAGGGCAGCGGCAAGGGCGACGCGGTGACCAAGGTGGCCAACGCCACTGCCAAGATCAAGGCCGCCCATCCCGAGCTGAAGGTGGACGGCGAGATGCAGTTCGATGCCGCCGTCTCCCCCACCGTGGGCCAGCTGAAGTTCCCCGGCTCCCCTGTGGCCGGCCACGCCAACACCTTCATCTTCCCCGAGATCCAGTCCGGCAACATCGGCTATAAGATCGCCCAGCGTCTGGGCGGCTTCGCCGCCTACGGCCCCATCCTCCAGGGCCTGAACGCCCCCATCAACGACCTGTCCCGTGGCTGCGACGCCGACGAGGTCTACAAGATGGCCCTGATCACCGCCGCCCTGGCCTGAGCCACGGCCCGGAGATCGGAAGGATACATTTTTTCAGCGACAGACCGCCCCGGCCCGCTTATCCAGGACCGGGGCGGTTTTCTGTCCCGGCGGGGGGCCGCAGACTGGAAAAAATATACGGTTATCCGGGTGTGAAGGGTTGATAGATCCAGAACATGTATGATAAAATAAAAAGGGGAAATAAAAGGAAGGATGTGATCCCGATGTACTGCAAAGTATGTCCGCGGAAGGAGATATATCCCGGTTAATTGCAGTTCCTTCCCCGGGTGAATCACCATCTGTATCATATCAACACAGGAGGGATCAAAATGCAGTTGATGAAACGTGTTATCGCCGCCGCGCTCTCCCTGTCGGTCCTGCTGGGACTCTCTTTCTCTGCGTCGGCTCACGAAATGATCCCAGGCTGCACCGTTCCTCCGGATGGTCCCAATGCCATCTCTGTGGGCCAGGCCACAATGGACGACGCCCAGGGGTACGATATTCTGGCCCAGATCGAACTGCGCTTCGAGGTTGAGATGGATGTGGATGCGCTGCCCGCTGACGTACAGAGCACCCTGGACGCCACAGAAGACAGCCTGTCTGTCCCCCTCTGTGCCGCAGTTACCGTTGCCCAGAGGCGCGGCACCACGCAGCTGACCACCGATATTGTTGTGCGGCCTGAGAATTCCCTGGACACCCCCCTGATTAGAAGCGTTTCTGTTGCGCATAAGTATGTGAACTACACGGATTTCTCCGTGCCTGACAGTTATGAGACCTATACGATTGGGACAGACAGTCCGGGCAGCTATCTGGAGGGGGTCCACGACAGCCATCAGGCCTTTGCTTCCGGCGATGAGATCGCGATTTCCATTGCGGTCAGTTCCCTGGACATGGACAATGCCGTTTGGCCTGACGGCCCGGTCACCGCTTCCTGCCGAGTGACCGTCCAATGATGTTTTTCTCCAGCCACGGCAAGGCTCTGGTTCCGTCCAGGGCCTTGCTTTTTTGCCCCTTCTTTTCGCCGGCCGGGGCTTGACGGGCCGGGTCGGGCATGGTATACTGCCGTTGAAATACGACAAAAGAGGTGAAAGGATGATTTCTGCTTCCTGCAAATGATGGAATCTGGCGCGGCGATGTGCCGGGGCTTCTGATGCCGGCCCGGGAGGGCGGGCGGAAAAGAGGGGCCCGGTGACCGGTCTGCCGCGCCTTGCAGGAACGGAATCTGTCCTTTTGCGCCCTTCCATAGAGCCGCCCGACGCCGGGGGAGCCGTGCTTTGCCGCCCTCCCGTGCTGTGCCGGGGGATGCTGTGCGAGTGCCGCGGGAACTGACGTTCCTGCGGCGGTTTGTTTTTTTCGCACGGTTTGGTTTCGCGCGCTGGCGTTTTCGCGCTTTCGCGTCCTGGCGCAGTGCGCGGCGGTGAGGGAGGGGTTTTATCATGTCTGTCATTCAAATTGAGCATCTCACCTTTGGCTACCCGTCGGGAGACGGCAATGTATTTGAGGACGTCAGCCTGCAGCTGGACACCGGCTGGAAGCTGGGGCTGGTGGGCCGCAACGGCCGGGGCAAGACCACCCTGCTCCGGCTGCTGATGGGGGAGCTGGAGTACCAGGGGCGCATCCAGTCCCCGGCCAGGTTCTGCTATTTCCCCGCCCCGGTCCCCGACCCGTCCCGGCCGGTGGAGGCGGTGCTCTCCGGGCTGTGCCCCGCCTCGGAGGGCTGGGAGATGGAGCGGGAGCTGTCCCTGCTGGGGCTGGAGGCGGAGGCCCTGGAGCGGCCCTTTGCCGCCCTGTCCCAGGGGGAGCGGACCAAGGTGCTGCTGGCTGCCCTGTTCCTGGAGCCGGGGCGGGTTCCGCTGGTCGACGAGCCCACCAACCATCTGGACGCCCGGGGCCGGGCCCAGGTGGCGGCCTACCTGAGGCGGAAGCAGGGGTTCCTTCTGGTCTCCCACGACCGGCGGTTCCTGGACGGCTGTGTGGATCACATCCTGGCCCTGAACCGGACCGGGGCGGAGGTGCAGAGCGGCACCTGCTCCAGCTGGCTGGCCAATTTCGAGGGCCGCCAGGCCTTTGAGGCCGCCCAGGCCGAGAAGCTCCAGAAGGAGATGGCCCGGCTCCGGGGGGCGGCCCGGCAGGCGGCGGCCCGCTCCGACCGGACCGAGGCCGCCAAGTACGGCAACGGCCCGGTGGACCGGGGCTTTGTGGGCCACAAGTCCGCCAAGCTGATGCGCCGGGCCAAGCAGATCGAACACCGGCGGCTCCGGGCCGCGGAGGAGAAGGAGGGGCTGCTGCAGGACCGGGAGGGGGCGCCCGCGCTGAAGCTGAGCCCGCTGGATTACCCCCGGGAGGCGCTGCTCTCCTGCCGGGAGGTACAGGTTTGGTATGGGGACCGGGCGGCCTGCCCGCCGGTGTCCCTCACCCTGAAGCGGGGAGAACGGCTGGCCCTGGACGGGGGCAACGGCAGCGGCAAGAGCAGCCTGTTGAACCTCTTGGGGGGTGCGGGGCTGAAGTATACCGGCGTGCTGAGTCTGGGCAGCGGGCTGGTGGTCTCCCATGTGCCCCAGGACACGGCGGGGCTGCGGGGGCTGCCCGGCGACTTTGCCCGGGAGAGCGGGGTGGACCTGAGCCAGTTCTTCACCATCCTGCGCAAACTGGACTTTGCCCGGGGTCTGTTTGAGCGGGATATGGCGGGCTATTCCGCCGGACAGAAGAAAAAGGTGCTGCTGGCCCGCAGCCTGTGCCAGCGGGCTCACCTCTACCTGTGGGATGAGCCGCTGAACTATATTGACCTCTACTCCCGGCTGCAGATCCAGCGGCTCCTGCTGGAGTGGAAGCCCACCATGGTCTTTGTGGAGCACGACGCCGCCTTCCGGGAGGCGGTGGCCACCCGGACCCTCCGGCTCTGAGGGCTGTCTCCGGGCAGCGGGCTGCCGCCTGGGGCGTTCGCGGCCGGAGTAAAACCGGCCAGGGCGCAAAAGAGCTCCGGCCTCCCAAAAGCGGGAGGCCGGAGCTGCAGTTCAGGGGGAGGAAATGTGCTGTCTGGGGAAAACCGGCGGCGTCAGCCCCGCCGCTGGGCCAGCGCCTGATGGACCTCTTCCAGCTTTTTGTGGGTGAGATTGAAGAACAGGGCGACTACCAGCACGATGATGCCCAGAATCACCGGGATCAGGCCGTACCAGAGGCGGATGCCGTTGACGGCGGTCTCAGTTACCTGGCCGGCGCTGAAGCCATAGCCGTCCAGAATCAGGCCCAGCCCCATGCTGGAGAAGGCAGTGGCCAGCTTCATCACGAAGGTGAGGGTGGAGTAAATGGTGCCGGGGTTGAAGGTGCCGGTCATGTACTCGCCGTAGTCTGCGATGTCGGGAATGGCGCCCCAGGTGACGGTGATGGAGCAGCACAGGGTGAAGCTGCAGAGGATGGAGGAGATAATGCTGGTGGCCAGACTGCCGCCCAGGGACTCCACCGCGCCGGCCAGCACCATGCTCACCCCTGCCATGCAGTACATGACCTTCCGGTCCAGCTTCTTGGTGAGGGTGGGCACAAAGAGGATGGCCACCAGCGGAACCACCGACATGACCGACAGAATGGGGGCGATCAGATTGGCGTCCCCCAGGTAGTAGGGGGCGTAATAGGTGGTGAGGGAGGCCCGGGCCATAATGCCGCAGTTGACCAGGCAGACCACCAGGGTGGCCACCACGGCGTTGCGGTTTTTGACAAAGGATTTCAGGCCCTCCAGCAGCTTGCCCTGCTGGGAGGCCACCACCGGGACCCGCTCCTTGCAGAGGAAGGCGGGGAAACAGCCGCCGATGACCAGCAGGACGCCGATCAGCAGAGCGCTGATGAAAAAGCCCCGGGCGTTCATCTCGCCGCCGCCGAAGTGGAGAATCAGCACGGAGGCAAAGGTGTTGATCAGGAAGCCGCCCAGGTTGGAGCCCCAGTCCCGAAAAGCGCCCAGGGTGATCCGCTCTTCGCTGCTGTCGGTCATGGCGCCGGAGAGGGAGCCATAGGGGACCTGGAAAGAGGTCTGGGCGATGGTGTAGATGGAATAAATCACCAGGGAATAAACAATTTTGCCGGTCAGGCTGAACTGGGGGGAGAAGAACAGCAGCACCATCAGCACTGCCATGGGCAGCACCGAGAAGCGCAGGAAGGTGGTGTATTTGACGCCGCGCCCATGGGCCTTGTCCACAATGGAGCCGATAATCACGTCGTTGATGGCGTCAAGAATGGTCACCGCCATGATAATTGCGCCGGCCACCTTGCCGCTCAGCCCCATGCCGATGGTCAGGAACGTAATCAAAAAGGTCCCCACGAACATATAGGCGCCGTTGTTGGAAAAGTCGCCCAGTGCGTAGGAGAGCCGTTCGCCAAAGGATAGTTTCATAGAATCTCGCACTCCTCTCTTTGCCCGTTTTGGTATCTCTGGGGTTGTAAATAGTGTAGCAAAGAGGGGAAAAGAAGGGAAATAGAAAATCAAAATCGACTCTATTTGCACATTTTATAATCTAAACAGGGGGATGCGGTGTGGAAGAGCGGAGAAAATTGTGTTACCCTTAACAATATGGACACAGCGGAAGAGACGGCAGCCGCCGCGGCCCGCCGCCTGAACGCCGCCCTGGGGATACCTGCCCGCCCTGTTTTGGGAGGGCGCTGTCTGCGGATGGTATTGCATGAAAGCTGATGGGTATCGGTGCTGGGAGGGATCCGAATGGACACGAAGAGCCTGCGCTGCTTTTTGGCAGTGGCGGAAAATCTGAATTTCAGCCGGGCGGCGGAGAGCATCTACCTGTCTCAGCCCGCGCTGAGCCTGCGCATCCACGCGCTGGAGGAGGAGCTGGGGGTGAAGCTGTTCCTGCGCACCCGCCAGCAGGTGTATCTGACGGCGGCGGGCTCCGCCCTGCTGCCCGAGGTGCAGGAGATCCTGGCCAGGCTGGACGCCCTGCCGGAGCTGGCCCGCCAGGGGGGAGAGGCGGAAGAGCTGGCCGGGGGAAAGCTCTCCCTGCTGCTGGACTCGGCCATGCCGGAGGAGATGCTGAACCAGGTGATGGAGGCCTTCACCCGGTTCTGCGAGCAGTACCCCGACGTGGCGGTCACGGTGGACTCCATGGACACCGAGGAGTATGAGTCCATGCTCTTGTCCGGGAATGCCGACCTGTGCTTTGTGGGGCTGGGAGAGGACGATGTGATCAACCCCATTTTCAACTATATCCCGCTGAAGGAGGAGCCTATGATCCTGGCTTACAGCGAGGAGGAGCACCTTCCCCTGCGCCAGCTGCTCTCCTCCCGGGAGCTGCTTCTGCTGGCGGGGGAGGAGCGGTGGAACAAAATTTTGCTCAACTACCTGGCGGAGCAGCAGATCAAGCCCAGGATCCGCACCATACGGGGCGGCCCGGCCCTGTGCGTCAACCTGCTGCGCAGCAAGACCATGACCTTTATGCCCAAGAGCTTTTTTGACACCTTGTCCGGTCCCAAGCTGGCCTATCGGGAGCTGGATATCCCCGGCGCCCGGGTGAAGTCCACCCTGGTGTGGGACAAGCACAACTTCAACCCGTGCCTGCAGCTCATCATCAACTGCTGCCGGGAAATGGAGTCATAATTTTTTCAAATAAAGGGTATTTTGAACCATTATTTCACATATAGAGGCGGATCTGATACCATAGCGGTAGCATGACACATGGGTTTTATGCGAGATGGAAGGAGCGTCGTCGTTTATGATGGATTACAAACAAGCAAACCGCGCCGTTGTCGACCGCTATCTGACCCAGGAGTACTGGAGGCCGGAGTACAGGGATCTGTTTACAGAGGATTTTGTGCTGGATCTGCCCTCGGCCCCGCCCGGGATGCCCCAGCATATGGACGCCTTTGACGCCCGGCAGTATCGGGAGTGGCTGGAGCGCACGGTGTCCAACTACCGCTCTGAGGTCAGCGAGGTGTACGGAACCCCGGACCCGGAGGTGTTCTGGGCGGTGCGGGATGTCTCCTGTGACGTCCGGTGGAGCCGGGAGGCCGGGCAGTTTTCCAGCCGGATCTTTTCCCGCATCGAATTGAAACAGGGGAGGCTGGCCTACATCAAGAACAACTGGAATCCGCTGGCCTTTTTGTATGCCGTCCACGCCCAGGTGCCCGTGTTCCGCATGGATCTGCAGGATCCGCGGATCGACGCCTATCTCCAGCGCAGCCAGGAGGCCCCGGCCCCGGAGGAGGGGCTGGACCGGAGTCCGGAGGCCGTCCGGCGGCGGATACAGAACAATCTGGACGCCTTCCGCAGCGGTGACTATTTCTATGCCCTGAAGCACATCGCCACCTATGCCCCCAATTATGAGTCCAAGGTCTGGTTCCTGCCCCCGGAGATGCAGGAGAGCTATCCTCCGGAGATGATGGATCGGGTGGAGGCGTGGACCAGCCTCAGCTGCCCCAAAATCGACTTCGACACCGCCGGCCGGTACTGGGCCACCGATGACCCCCATGTCTATTTCTGCGAGTACATGTGCTGGGGCCGGGTGGACTGGCTGGGCAACAACGCCCCGGGCCACTATCGCAACCGCTACTTTTATGTCCTGCGCTTTGATGACCTGGGCCGCATCGCCTGCTGTGAAGAGGTGCTCAACCCCATCAACAAGTTCAACTCCATCGGCGTCAGCATTCCCAGCTTCCCCTACTATTTCTGACCGCCGGCCCGCACCGTTCCGCCGGGCGGACTCCGGGAGACGGAACCCGGCGGCGGGTACAGCGCGTGAAAAGACGACACAGCGGCGGGGCGCCCACAGGCGCCGCCGCCGCTGTCTGTTTTCGCTTTTGGTTTGGAGCGGATGTGCGCCGCCCGGCGGCGGGTTCAGGGGAAGAGGGGCTCCTCCGGTCCGGAGGCGGGATGGCCGCCGAAGTCCCGGGGGGCCACGCCATAGGCCTTGCGGAAACAGCGCAGGAAGGTGGAATAGTCCCGGAATCCGCTGCGGCGGGCGGCCTCGCCCACCGGCGCTCCGGCCCGGAGGAGCTGGGCGGCCAGAATGAGCCGTTTTTGCAGCACATACTGGTGGAGGGGACAGCCGGTGACGGATTTGAAGCGGTGCATCAGCCAGCTGCGGCTGAGATAAAAGCGCCGGCACAGGCCGTCTATACTCAAGTCAGCGGTGAGATTCTGATTGATATAGGCCAGGATTTCGTCGATTTTGGGGTCGCTTCGTGGGGCACGCTCCCGCAGCTCCGGTTCGGCCCGGAGCACCCAGCGGTTGACCCACACCATGAGCTGGGTGAACAGGGCCTGGGAGAGAACCTGGGCGCCGAAATCCCCGCCGGTTTCGCGCTCCAGCTCCCGCAGCAGGCCGGTCAGCTTTTCCTGGTCATAGCGCCCCCGGTCCAACAGATAGGCGTTCTGCCTCCGGCAGCGGTCAAAACAGGCCTCCAGCCCCTGGGCCTCCAGGGCTTCGGGCTGGATCCAGAGGATTGCCCGGGCATAGGGCGTGCCGCCGCCGATGATAGGCTGATGGATGGCGTGGGCGGGGATGAGCAGCAGGTCGCCCCCCTTCAGGGCATACCCCCGGCCCTCCACCCGGTAGGTCACCTCCCCCGAGAGGAACAGAATCAGCTTGTGAAATTCGTGGTAATGGTAGGCAAAGGCGCCGCTGTCCCGGTCCCTGAGCTGGAAGAGCCGGAAGGGCTCCTTCAGATAGCCCCGCTTGTCCGCCCGGTCCGGGTTGCATGTCGTATCGCCCATCACGTCCGCCTCCTCCGGTTGAACTACGCTCAGAATACAGCATTTTTTGCGCAAAGACAAGGGCTGATAGGGAAAAAACGGGGGAAAAGGGCCGCGCGCTTGACAGCCGGGGCGCCGTGGGTTATGCTGAGCCCAGAGGCCGCTGCCCCTGGCCGGGCGGCGGGAGAAATTGGCATCAGATAAAGGAGGAAGCGAAATGTTGCTGGCGACAGTAGAGTATGTGCCGGGCAGAGAATTGGAGGTGCTGGGCATCGTCAAGGGGACTACGGTTCAGTCCAAGCATGTGGGCAAGGATTTTATGGCGGGCGTGAAGACCCTGGTGGGCGGCGAGATCGAGTCCTACCGGGAGATGATCGAGGATGCCCGCCGGGTGGCCACCGACCGCATGGCCGCTGAGGCGGAGGCCCTGGGGGCGGATGCGGTGATCGGGGTGCGCTACACCACCACTTCGGTGATGCAGGGGGCCAGCGAGGTTGTGGCCTACGGCACCGCGGTCCGATACAGGTGAGAGCGGCGCTGGGGCCGAAAGAACAGGGGGTGGGGGCCCCGGGGACCGGGGGGGCCCCCCCCCCACCAGGGAAGGGGGGGGGCGGGGCCCGGGGCCAGGAGAAACACAAA
>CAUGSS010000029.1 GCA_959602365.1 uncultured Eubacteriales bacterium | reverse complement strand
TATCGGTTGAGCAAAAGTCAGCGTGGGAATGGTGTGGTATCTTTATCTAAGTGAAAATCCATTTTCCTATTTGTATACCGCACCAACCGTAACGCCCAACGCTTCGGCCAGCTGCTCCTGGGTCCATCCCCGCTCCTTCCGACAGGAGCGGATTTGTTCTGACAGTTTGATTTCCATCGCTGCAATCCCCCTTTTTTCTCCTATTGTACTGGGATTTTCATCGGCTGAACAGTCACAAGCAGTCTGAAAATATGGGATGTTTTTCTACCCGGCGTAAGGGCAGCGGCTGTGTTGGCCGTCTTACAGCAGAAGAAAATAGGGGAAGCGGCTGCTTACAGCGGCCGCTTCCCTTTCCGAAACAAATATGGTAAACTGTGAAAAATTGATCTTCAACGAGGTGAGCAAATGAGCAAAGCAGAACAGATGGCCGCCCTCCGGCAGGAGTGCGCCGGCTGCCAAAAATGTGCCCTGGCGGACACCCGGACCAACCTGGTCTTTGGCGACGGCAACCCGGATTCCCCTATTATGCTGATTGGAGAAGGCCCCGGCGAACAGGAGGATTTGTCCGGCATCCCCTTTGTGGGCAGAGGTGGACAGCTGCTGGACCAGATGCTGGATATCATAGATTTGGACCGGAGCCGGTACTACATCTGCAACATCGTAAAGTGCCGTCCGCCCAAAAACCGGGACCCGCTGAACACGGAACAGGACGCATGCATCCCTTGGCTGCGCAGCCAGGTCAAGCTGGTGCGGCCCAAAATCATCATCTGCCTGGGCCGGATTGCCGCCTGCCGGCTGATCCGCTCCAACTATAAGATTTCCCGGGAGCACGGCCAGTGGGAGGAAAAGGGCGGGGTCTGGATGACGGCAATTTATCACCCCGCCGCCCTGCTCCGGGATGACAGCAAACGCCCGGAGACCTTTGACGATTTAAAATCCATTCAGCGCAAAATCCGTGAACTCTGCCCCGAGGTCTACTCCCATTGACTCAGAACTCGTGCTGCGGGGCGTAGGACTCCTCCCACCCCTCGATGGGCATCCCATCCAGCCGGAAGGATACCCGCTCAATCGCCCCCAGCTCCGTCAAGGAGTTCACAATGGCGTACAGCCGAAGGGGAAATTGTTCCTCCGGGCGGCAAATACACTCCAGCGTGGCGCTGTCCAGCTCCACAATGCAGGTCTGCCCTTCAATGCTGGAGACCTCCAGCACGCCCATGCCGCTCAGGAATCCGCTCATCTCCTCTTCTGAGGGACCCAGGGCCAGTTCCTGCAAAATGGCATTGGCCTGGTCCTCCAGGCGCAGGCTCTCCACTTCAATTTCTCTGTATTCCAGTCCAAGGCCATAGGAGTCGGTCAGCGGAAAATAGAGCTGAGAGCTGATGGTCACCGGATCCTCGGTCTCTCCCCTCAGGATGACATCATCCGCGGACAATCGGCTGGTACCGCTGCTCGGGAGCGCCTGGCCATCCACGGTAATGGAGACTCTCTCCACCTCCTCCAGCTGAGTGAGGGTGAGCACAATGCTGTACTCCGCCCGGGTCAGGGTGATACCGCTCAGCCGTCCAAAGGACTCGGACAGATCCAAAGTCAGCAGGCCATCCTCCAGAGTCCAGCTCTGCAGGGAGGTCCCCTCTGGAATGATGGCGGCCAGCTCTGCACCCTCCGGCCCCCGGAGCAGACGGCTCATCACGGTAGAGACCGTTGGATTGGAGAGTTCGTCGGTTTCCGACTGAAGAGAGGAACCGGTATGCCGGTCGTTGGAGACGCCGTAATAAAACTGCATCACCGTTCCGCTTGAACTGGAGGTACCGCCGCAGCCGGCGGTCAGCAGCAGGCTCAGGGCCGCTGCCAGCGCAATCAAGCGTCTCATGCCTCTTCCTCCCCTTCCGGTTTTGCCTGGGCCAGGGGCAGTTGGACAATGAACACGGTGCCCCCCTCCGGCCGGGCATCCACACTGATGCTGCCTCCATTTGCCACCACGGTGTCCCGCACAATAGACAATCCCAATCCGGCGCCCCCTGCCTCCCGGGAGCGGGCTTTATCCACCCGATAGAAGCGGTCAAAGATGAGATCCCGATCCTTCTTGGGGATCCCGATGCCGGTGTCCTCCACTGTGACGACCACCTTCTGGGGGGATTTGCGGGCCCGAATCCAAATTTTTCCCCCGGGCAGATTATATTTGATGGCGTTTTCCACCAGGTTGAACACCACCTGATACATCTCATCCGCGGTGGAGCGCACCACACAGCCCTCCTCTACCGTCAGCCGGATCGCGATGTTCTGCCGGTCTGCCAGCGGGGTGAGCATATGCAGCGCATCGGTGATGACGTCGGCGATATCCACGTCAGCGCGTTCTGCTATCACCGCGCCGGCGTTGTCCATCCGGGTCAGGGCCAGCAGCTTTTCGGTAATGCGCACCAGCCGGTCCGCCTCTGAGCCAATATCCTGGACAAACTCCCGCACTGTCTCCGCGTCCATATCCGCATTTTGGGCAATGGAATCTGTCAGCAGTTTGATGGAGGCCAGAGGGGTCTTCAGCTCGTGGGAGGCGTCGGAGACAAACCGGCGGCGCATCTCGTCGGTGGTCTCCAACCGTTGGGTCATGTTGTTGAACGCAGTGGCCAGGGTGGCCAGTTCATCCCGTCCGGAGACCGTCACCCGCGCGGAATACTCCCCCTCCCGCAGCTGCCCGATACCTGCAATCAATTTACTGATTCGGTGGGTCATTGTTCTGGAGAGCAGCATACTCAACAGCAGCGCCAACCCCAGCAGCACCAGGGAGATCCGCATCAGATTCTGCTGCAGGCCAGTGATGATGCCCCCCTGTTCGCTGTCGTATTCATACAGATAGATACCGCCAATGGTGGCATTCCGGTATAGAATGGGCACTGCCGCCGAACTGCGGAAGGCCCCGGCGCTGTATGAGCACACAAACACATCCCGCCCCCGCAGCGCGAGCACCAGCTCCTGCATCAGGGCGTATTGCGGACCGCCATCGCTCTCCTCAGTGTCATAGAGCACCAGTCCATCCCGTTTGGTGACGATGACCCGGGTCAGGCCGTTATCGTCCAGCATGTCCATGACCTGCTCTACTCCGTCCTCTGTCAAGTCCTCCAGCGGGGAGAGCGCGGCGGCAATCACGGAAGCCTGGTTCTGCAGAGAAGTCTGTTTTGCCCGGATAACCATGTCCTGGGCGACAAAAATCGGATAGGTATTCAGGAGAATCAGGACAAAGAGGACCAGGCCGATATAGGACAGGGCAATTTTAAACCGCAGGCTGCGCCAGATGGGTATTTTCAGCGGATTATATGCCTGCTCTGAGCGCCGCTTCATCTCTGCTCCCCCCCTTTTGTTCTGTCTGTCACTTGCCGTCCTGCTGCAGGAAATAGCCCACGCCCCACTTGGTCAAAATCAGCCGGGGATGGGCCGGATCCAGCTCCAGTTTTTCCCGCAGCCGCCGCACGTGCACGTCTACCGTGCGAAAATCCCCCTGGTACTCATAGCCCCAGACCAGGTCCAGCAGGTTCTCACGGCTGTATACCCGGCCCGGATTGCGCATCAGCAGCTCCATCAGATCAAATTCTTTCACGGTCAGGTCGACGCGCTCGCCGTCTTTGATGGCCACCCGCTGTGCCAGATCCAGCTTGATATGTCCCGCCCGCAGGGTTTCCTCCTCCGGCTCCCGGTTTCCGGCCGGCGGCATGGCCGCCCGGCGGAGCAGCGCCCGAATGCGGGCCTTCAGCTCCAGAATATTGAAGGGCTTGGTAATGTAGTCATCCGCGCCGGACTCCAGGCCGATGATCTTATCGGCATCCTCTCCCCGGGCGGTCAGCATAATAATGGGGACGTTGGAAAACTCCCGAATCTTGACACAGGCTTGGAGGCCGTCAATTTTGGGCATCATCAAGTCCAGGATAATCAGGTCATAGTCGTTGTTCCTGGCCATCTCCACCGCCTGGGCGCCGTCATAGCCGGCATCCACCTCATATCCTTCCCCTCTCAAATTGAAGCAGATGCCTTTTACCAACACTTTTTCATCGTCTACCACTAAAATTTTCATAGTTTCTCCATTCAATTATCCGGGGATACGGTGACATAGTCCCGTATCTCTGCCAACAGTTTTTCACCGATTCCGTCCACGTTCAGCAGCTCCTCCACCGAGCGGAACGCGCCGTGAGCGCTGCGATAATCCAGAATCGCCTGGGCTTTTATCCGGCCGATGCCGGGCAGCCCTTCCAACTCCTCCAGGCCTGCCGTGTTCAAGTCCACCAGGGCGGCCCCTTCCTGCTCCCCAGAGGACGCCGCCCCCTGGGCATCAGGCGCTTCTTCCTGGAAGGCCGTCCCGCGCTCCGTGGAAATCCATACGCCCGGAGCCTGGACGGTCGCGAAATAGCTGCCCAGAAAAATCAGCACGCAGAGGGCGGTCATAATCAGGATCAAAAGCTCGTACCATTTGATTTTCACAAAAATCCACCCCTTTATCATTGCGGGGTAAACATAAACCTGTTATAATAGGGGCTGCTCAATTGATTATATCATAAGTGACAGGAGTTTCCCATGAAAAAATCACGTTTTATTTCTCTGGTATTATCCATTGCTCTCGTGCTCTCCCTGTCCGCCTTTTCCGCCGGCGCGGTAGAATCCGAGATCGTCAGTTCCATGTCGGTGCAGGCCAAAGCGGCGCTGCTGGTGGACATGGACACGGGCTATATCATGTTCGAGCAAAATGCCTACGAGCGGGCATATCCCGCCAGCATCACCAAGGTCATGACCGCCATTCTGGTGCTGGAGGCCGTGGAAAACGGATCCCTGACGATGAATCAGGTTATCACCGCCGGGGATACGGCCTGGCAGGGGCTGGACAGCACCAGCAGCAACCAGAACATTCAGGTTGGGGAACAGATGAGTGTGGAAGATCTGCTCTACTGCCTGATGGTGGCCTCGGCCAACGAGGCGGCCAACATTCTGGCGGTTGAAGTGGCCGGCAGCATCGAAAACTTTGTGGGCATGATGAATGCCAAAGCTGCGGCACTGGGCTGCACGGGAACCAATTTTGTCAATCCCCACGGTATGCCCGATGACAACCACTATACCACCGCCTATGACCTGTATCTGATCGCCAAGTGCGCCATGCAGAACGAGCAGTTCCGCACCATCGTCGGCACCAAAGAGTACTATGTGGAAAGCACCAATATGAGCGGCCGGCGCCACTTCTTCAACTCCAACGCCCTGCTGTCCAACATGAGATACAGCGGTTACTATTACGAGTACTGCACCGGCATCAAGACCGGCTCCACCGATGCGGCGGGGTATTGCCTGCTCTCCTCCGCGGAAAAGGACGGACAGCGGCTGATCTGCGTGATGCTGGGCTGTGAAAATCCCACCGATGCGGAGGGCAATGTTCAGCGGCTTCAGTTCTCCGAGAGCTCCAGGCTGATGCAGTGGGGATTTGACAACTTCTCCTACCACACCATCCTGGATGCCACCGAGCCGGTGGCCGAGGTGCCGGTGACGCTGTCCACGGAGAGCGACTATGTCTCTGTGGCGGTGGACGGCACCATTGAGGCGCAGCTGCCCAATGATGTGACCGGAGACGACTTTGAGTGGAGCATCGACCTGCCCGAGTCTGTAGAGGCCCCTGTCCAGGCCGGGGATCAGCTGGGTACTCTCACGGTCACGCTGAATGGGGAAACCTACGGCACCGTCAACCTGGTCGCGGTCAACGACGTAGACCGCTCGGAATGGCTGGTATTCCGTCAGCGGGTCAATCAGATTGTCCACAGCTGGCAGTTCATTCTAATCGTAGTGCTGATTGTGGCTCTGGTGGTCGCCCTGATTGTCCGGGCCAAGGTCGTCGCAAGCCGGAGCGGTCGTTACAATGGCCGGCGTTCCAGAGGAAAGAACGGCGGCAATTACCGGGGCAAGCGGTAATTTGCTCCTCTGACGGCAATAACAGGAGCGCAGGAACCAAAACGGTTTTGGTTCCTGCGCTTTTTATCTCATACAGGGGCGGCCAAACGGCAGGCAGAGCCAAAAACCGCCCAACTCTACGGTGCGTGGGTGTACTTTCCCCCGCCCCGCCGATAGAATAAAGCCAGAAAGGAGGTACATCGGGTGGATCAAATGCAAATTGGAAGATTCATCGCCCAGCGCAGGCACTTGCAGCAGATGACCCAGAGACAGCTGGCGGAGGCCCTCGGCGTCAGCGACAAGACGGTCTCCAAATGGGAGTGCGGAAAAGGACTGCCGGAGGTATCCCTGATGCTGCCGCTGTGTGAAGCACTGGACATCACTGTCAATGACCTGCTCAGCGGCACACTGGTGTCCCAGGTGGACTATCAACGAAAGGCGGAGGAGAATATGATCAATCTGATCCAGGAAAACCAACAAAACCGGGAGCGGATGGCCCTGTCTGTCATCTGCGGCGTGATTACGGTCATCGCCGTCTGTGCTCTGATCGTCATTGCGTCTTACATTGCGCTGCCTGTGCTGGCGCGCATTGGGCTGATTGTGTTTGCCCTTGCGACGGCAATCGCAGGGATAGGAGCGGCCGCAAAGCTGGAGGTCAAAGCCGGTTACTACGAGTGCCCCCACTGCGGCGCCCTCTTTGTGCCCACAATGGCGGAGTATGTCAAGGGCTATCACACCCTGACCCGGCGCAGGCTGACCTGCCACAGCTGCGGCAAGACCGGCATGTGCCGCCACCGGGTGATTCGCCGCTGACCTGCAGGCCGGGGACCTTCTCCGATAAAAACCTCGGGCAGCATGATGCTGCCCGAGGTTTTTCTGCCATTCCAGTGAAACTATAATTTGTGCATCAAACCGGCGTCAAAAAGCGTGGCCAATATCCGTGCGGAAGTGCATCTGATCGAAATGGATGGGCTGGGCCGCCTGATAGGCATTGCGGATGGCTGACTCCAGATCCTCCCCCAGGGCGGTGACCCCCAGCACCCGGCCGCCGTTGGTGACGATCCGGCCGTCCTTCTCCGCTGTACCGGCGTGGAAGACCACGGCGTCGGCCACCTGGTCCAGCCCCTCGATGACCTTGCCCTTCTCATAGGAGAGCGGATAGCCTCCCGAGGCCAGCACCAGGCAGCAGGCGGCCTCCCGCTTCCAGCGGATGTCCACCTGATCCAAAGTGCCCTTGACACAGGCCTCGAAGATGTCCATCAGGTCGGTGTCCAGCCGCATCAGCAGGGCCTGGCACTCCGGATCGCCAAACCGGGCGTTGTACTCCACCACCTTGGGGCCCTCCGCCGTCAGCATCAGCCCGAAGTAGAGCACGCCCTGGAAGGGGCGGCTCTCCGCCTTCATAGCGGCCATGGTGGGCTCAAAGATCTCCTTGACACAGCGCTGGGCGATCTCCGGGGTATAGCAGGGCGCAGGGGTGATGGCCCCCATGCCGCCGGTGTTGGGCCCCTGGTTGCCGTCGTAGGCCCGCTTGTGATCCTGGGAGGAGGGCATGGGGGAAATGTGCTCCCCGTCGGCAAAGCAGAGGACGGTGACCTCCGGGCCGGTCATGCACTCCTCGATGACTACGGTAGAGCCGGAGGCGCCGAACTTGTTATCCGCCATCATGGCCCGGACGGCCTCCACGGCCTCCTCCTCGGTGGCGGCCACGGTGACCCCCTTGCCCAGAGCCAGGCCGTCGGCCTTGACCACGATGGGGGCACCCTGTTCATGGATATAGGCGATGGCCTGATCCATATCGGTGAAGGTGGCATACTTGGCGGTGGGGATGTGATACTTGCGCATCAGCTCTTTGGAAAAGGCCTTGCTGGCCTCAATGACGGCGGCGTCCTTCCGGGGGCCGAAGGCGGGAATGCCCGCCGCCTCCAGGGCGTCCACCATACCCAGGGCCAGGGGGTCGTCCGGGGCCACCACGACAAAGTCCATCTGATGTTCCGCGGCCCAGGAAACCATGGCCTCTACATCGGTGGCACCCACCGGGACGCAGGTGGCCAGGGCGGCAATGCCCGCATTGCCCGGGGCGCAGTAGAGCTCCGTGACTCTGGGGCTCTTGGAGAGGGCCCAGACGATGGCGTGCTCCCGTCCGCCGGAGCCGACAACCAGAATTTTCATTGTGTTTGACTCCCCTTTCCCATCAGTGGTGGAACAGCCGCATGCCGGTGAAGGCCATCACCATATCGTGGCGGTCTGCGGCCTCGATGACCAAATCGTCCCGGATGGAGCCGCCGGGCTCCGCCACATACTTGACGCCGGACTTGTAGGCCCGCTCGATGTTGTCGCCGAAGGGGAAGAAAGCGTCGGAGCCCAGGGCCACATCGGTCATGGTGGCGATCCAGGCCAGCTTCTCCTCCTGGGTGAGCACCGCGGGTTTGGTCTCAAAGGTCTCCTGCCAGACGCCATCGGCCAGCACGTCCTCATATTCGTCGGAGATATATACGTCAATGGCGTTGTCCCGGGCGGGTCGGCGGATGTCCGCCTTGAAGGGCAGGGTGAGCACCTTGGGGTGCTGGCGCAGCATCCAGTTGTCCGCCTTGCTGCCCGCCAGCCGGACACAGTGGACCCGGGACTGCTGGCCGGCGCCCACGCCGATGGTCTGTCCGTTCTTCACATAGCAGACGGAGTTGGACTGGGTGTACTTCAGGGTAATCAGGCTGATCAGCAGATCCATTCTGGCCTGCTGAGGCAGATCCTTGTTGGCGGTGACGATGTTGTCCAGCAGGGCGTCCTCCAGCCGGAAGAAGTTGTGGCCCTGCTCAAAGACCACTCCGAAGATCTCCCGGCGCTCCTGGAGCTTGGGGACATAGCCGGCGTCGACCTGGACCACGTTGTAGTTGCCCTTCTTCTTGGTCTTGAGGATCTCCAGGGCCTCGGGGGTGTAGCCCGGGGCGATGATGCCGTCGGAGACCTCCGCCTTGAGATAGGTGGCGGTGGCGGCGTCACAGACGTCGGAGAGGGCGGCCCAGTCGCCGTAGGAGCACAGCCGGTCAGCGCCCCGGGCCCGGATATAGGCGCAGGCCACCGGGGTGAGCTCCTGGTCAGGCTCCACGAAGTAGATCTGCTTCTCCACCTCGCTGAGGGGCAGGCCCACCGCCGCGCCGGCGGGAGAGACGTGCTTGAAGGAGGCGGCGGCGGGCAGGCCGGTGGCCTCCTTGAGCTCCCGGACCAGCTGCCAGCTGTTCAGGGCGTCCATAAAGTTAATATAGCCGGGCCGGCCGTTCAGAACGGTGACGGGCAGGTCGCTGCCGTCGGCCATATAGAGTTTCGCAGGCTTCTGATTGGGATTGCAGCCGTATTTCAGTTCCAGTTCCTTCATCTGTGTCAGGCCTCCTCGTTGTGCTTGTTGATGATGACGTCCTCGGTGTCCCCGGAGGAGAGGTCGATATACCGGACGAACAGGGACACCTTGTTCTCCTCGTTCAGGCTGTCCCAGAGCATGCCGGCGAACTCCGCCGGGGCAGCGCTGTCCAGCGCCACCAGCTCCGGCTCCCCCTCAAAGGAGGGCAGCGGATTTCCGTCTCCCATATAGGTGTGGATAAAGTGGCCGCGGCCCGCCACCGGGTGGTCGTATTCGAAGAAGTAGCGGCAGCAGCAGCTGGGATCGCCGTTAAAGCTCTTCAGAATGGAGAGCTTATAGCTGCCGTCGGGGAGCACCACGCCGGAGATGCGGGGGGTGTAGTTGGGGCCGTCGGGCTCAAACTCCCGGGTCATCAGGGCGTGGCGGTAGCACTTGCCCTGGGCGAAGAAGTCCCGGATGGTGTCGGTCTGGTCGCCGTTGGTGACGATGGTCTTGCCCTCATAGAGGCGGACCGGGTGATAGATGATCAGGGAAGGGTCCTCCATCTTGGAGGGGTCGTAGGCCTCGGTGCGGATACCGTCCTCAGTGACGGAAAAGATACGGTTGCGGCTGTTCTCACTGCGGCCCATGATGAAATAGGCGATCACGGCATACTTGTCATCGGCGCTGCGGCCCAGGACAATGCCCCGGCCGGGATAGGGATTGTGTTTCAGCTCTTCTGATAGATTCCTCAGTTCCACGGTCAATTCCTCCTGTATTGCTTCCTTGGTTGCTCAGTGCCGTTGCTCTTTACAAAAAAGGGCGCACCTTGACAAGGTGCGCCCAGACGGTCGGCAATTCTGACTGCTATACTCCATGTGGTAACTCCACTTCCGTCAGTCATATAGCAGTGTTTACTGTATCATAACCGCCGCGCCATTGTCAAGAACTTCCGTTTCTCAGCTCAGTTTCAGGTCTCGGGCAAAATGTGAACCCGGCGGCCCTCCACGGACAGCTTGTCCCGGCAGAACAGATCCACCGCCCGGGGCAGCAAAATCCACTCCGCCTGCTCCATAATCCGGCGCTGGAGGGTCTCCGGGGTGTCCCCCTCCTCCACCGGCACCGCCTTCTGCAGGATGATGGGTCCGCCGTCGCACTCCTCACTGACGAAGTGGACGGTGGCGCCGGAGAGCTTCACGCCATATTCCAGGGCCTTCTCGTGGACGTGCAGGCCGTAGCAGCCCGCCCCGCAGAAGGAGGGAATCAGGGCGGGGTGGATATTGATGATGGCGTTGGGATAGGCCTCCACCAGCTCGCCGGTGAGAATATACATGAAGCCGGCCAGTACCACCAGGTCGATCCGCTGGGCCTGGAGCAGCCCGGTCAGGGCCACAGTCATCTCCCGGTTGGAGGCGTAGGCCTTGCGGTCAATGACAAAGGTGGGTATCCCCGCCCCCTCCGCCCGCTTCAGGGCAAAGGCGTCGGGCGAAGAGGAGATCACGGCGGCGAACTCCCCCTCCGGGATCTCCCCCCTGCCCTTGGCGTCAATCAGGGCCTGGAGGTTGGTCCCGCCGCCGGATACCAACACGGCGATGCGCTTCAAAATGCCACCTCGACGCCGGTCTCGCCCCGGGTCACATTGCCGATGACGTAGGCCCGCTCACCGGCCTTCACCAGGGCGGACATGGCCTCCCCGGCGCAGTCGTTGGGCACGGCGATGACCATGCCGATTCCCATGTTGAAGGTATTATACATCTCCCGGGTGGGAATATTTCCGGCCTTCTGCAAAATATCAAAGATCACCGGCCGGGGGAAGGAGTTGACCCGGATCTGGGCGGTGAGTCCATCCTTCATCATGCGGGGTACATTCTCGTAAAAACCGCCGCCGGTGATGTGGCTGATGCCGTGGATCTCCACGCCCTTGGACAGCAGCCGCTGGACCGCCCGGACATAGATACGGGTGGGCTTGAGCAGTTCCTCTCCCAGGGTGCAGCCCAGGTCATTGTTGTGCTGGTTATAGGTCTCATTGATATTGAGCACCTTGCGCACCAGGGAGTAGCCGTTGGAGTGGACGCCGGAGGAGGCAAGGCCGATCAGGATGTCCCCTTCCCGCATATTGCTGCTGTCAATCACCTTATCGTAGTCCACCAGGCCCACGGAGAAACCGGCCAGGTCGTACTCATCCTCCGGATAAAAACCGGGCATTTCGGCAGTCTCCCCGCCAATCAGGGCGCAGCCCGCCTGACGGCATCCCTCGGCAATGCCTTTGACAATGTCCTCAATGCGCTGGGGATCGTTCTTTCCGCAGGCGATGTAGTCCAGGAAAAACATGGGGGAAGCGCCGGCACAGACGATATCGTTGACACACATGGCCACGCAGTCAATGCCCACGGTGTCATGCTTGTCCATCAGGAAGGCCAGCTTGAGCTTGGTGCCCACCCCGTCGGTGCCGGAGACAGTGACCGGCCGCTTCATTCCGGCAATCTGGGGTTCGAACATGCCGCCAAAGCCCCCCAGCCCGCCGATGACGCCGGGAATATTGGTAGACTCCACCAGCGGCTTGATGCGGTTCACCGCCTCGTATCCGGCGGTCACATCCACGCCTGCGGCGGCGTAGGAGTCAGACTTACTCACACTCATTTTATGATTCCTCCAGTTCACTTGGGTTTTGACGGCCCAAATAGGAAAATCCGGGGCCGGAAACTCTGTCAAAAGTTGGTCATACGCAGCTGGTCGCTCTGCTTCCGGGGAACCGGCACTGCGTAGCGGCCGGTGAAACAGGCGTCGCAGAACTGTATCTTCAGATCAGATGCGATCTCCTTCAGATCCTCCACCCGAAGATATTGCAGGGAGTCCGCGCCGATGAGCTGACAGACCTCCTCTTCCGTGCGGCCGAAGGCGGCCAGCTGGCCGGGCTCAGGCAGCGAGGTGCCGAAGTAGCAGGGGTAGATAAAGGGAGGCGCGGTGGACTTGACGTGCACCTCTCTGGCGCCCGCATCCCGGAGCAGCCGCACAATGCGGGCAGAAGTGGCCCCCCGTACAATGGAGTCATCCACCAGAATAATGCGCTTGCCCTTCACACAGGAGGAATTGGCATTGAGCTTGATGCGCACCGACTTCTCCCGCTCCCAGGCTCTGGACTCGATAAAGGTGCGCTGGATATACCGGTTTTTCATCAGTCCCAGTTCAAACGGGATGCCGGACTGGCGGGCATAGCCCATGGCCGCCGCAATACCGGAGTCGGGCACGCCCACCACCAGGTCGCCCTCCACCTTGCTGTCGCGGGCCAGGATCCGCCCCGCCCGCTCCCGCACCTTGCTGACAGCGGCGCCGTCCACGACTGAGTCCTGACGGGCAAAATAGATCAGCTCAAACATGCACAGGGCGGACTTGGCCCGGATGTCGCAGCGGTAGGACTGGATTTCCCCGCTGCCGTACTCGGTGACCACCACCTCTCCGGGCTCCACATCCCGCAGGAAGGTGCCCCCCAGCGCCTCGATGGCGCAGGACTCGGAGGCAAAGACAATGGAGTCCTTGACCCTGCCTATGCACAGCGGCCGGAAGCCGTTGGGGTCCCGGGCGGCAATCAGGCTTCGATCATCCATCACCACCATGGAATAGGCGCCGATCAGATAATGCATGGCATTGAGCACGGCGTCGGCCAAAGTATCGGTGCGCAGGTGCTCCCGAACGATCACATAGGAGATCACCTCGGCGTCGTTGCTCCCCTGGAAGATGCCACCCCGGTTCTCCGTCTCGGCCCGGAGGGCGGCGCTGTTGACCAGCTTGCCGTTGTAGCACAGGGCAAGGGAGCCGGAGGCGTGGTGAACCACCAGGGGCTGAATATCGCTGACGGTGGACGTGCCGCTGCCGCCGCTCTGCCGCACATGGCCGATGGCCGCCCGGGCGCCGTGAAAGGCGTCCAGGTGGGACTGGTCAAAGACATCGGGCACCAGCCCTTTGGCCTTGTGAGCCAACAGGTCTCCGTTCAGACATACGGCGATCCCGCTGGAATCCTGTCCCCGGTGCTGCAGGGCAAAAAGGGCCTGATAGGCGCTGACCGCCGGATCGGCCAACGCCTCCCCTGCGGTGATGCCGAATACGCCGCACTCCTCCTGGAGTTTCTGGTCGGAGGAAGCCAGCGCCTCCCGATTTTTGAAACAGTTCACAGTTCTTTCAACTCCTGCTGCAGCTTGGCCTCTTTCTCCGCGATCTGTCCGCTCATCTCGGCGCGGGCGGCATCCAGCTTGGCCGCCAATTCGCCGTCAGAGACAGCCAGAATCTGGGCAGCCAGTACGGCGGCATTCTTGGCCCCGTTCAACGCCACAGTGGCCACGGGGATGCCGGAGGGCATCTGAACGGTGGCCAGCAGGGCATCCAGTCCGTCCATGGCGCCGCCCTTCATGGGAATGCCGATGACAGGCAGGGTGGTGTTGGCCGCAAAGGCCCCGGCCAGATGGGCCGCCATCCCCGCGGCACAGATGATGACGCCGAAGCCGTTCTCCCGGGCCGACCGGGCAAAGGAGGCGGCGGCAGCGGGCGTGCGGTGGGCGCTGAGGATATGGGCCTCAAAGGGAATGCCAAAGGCCTGAAGCTGGGTACAGGCCGCCTTAACGCTGGGCCAATCGCTGTCAGACCCCATAATAACTGCAACTTTCTTGCTCATGAATTTGCTCCTTTCCCCGGATCAAAAACAGCAAGCAGGTAAGAATCTTACCTGCTTTACCTGGATTTGATCTTCGCTTTTCGAAAATTGGGCGCAAAAACAGAATGGGCGCGGGAAATCAGCTCGGACACCTTCATCTCGCCTTCCTCCCATTCATTTTGTTAATTTTATTTTAGAGGAAACGGGGCCTCTTTGCAAGGGCGCAGCGGCCGAATCCGCCATTTTTGTACGCTTTCACAAGGAACAACATCCTGTTCCGCCCCCATTGTCCGAAATCCACAAGGTTTTACAGCAGGCCGTTTTCCTGCAGAATCTGCTGCAGCAGACGCGCCCGGTCTCCCCAATCCGCCTGTCTGGCATACTCGCCCCGACGGCTCCTCCGGCGCTGCCCCAGTTCGTTGGCCGCTTTCAGACAGGCGTGCTCAAATTCCTCCGGGGTCTGGCCGCCGTAGACCACGTCCGGATACTCCGGCACATATCGCCGGGGGTAGACGCAGGCAACCGGCTTTTGGGCGGCAAAATAGGCGTACAACCGCTCCGGCACCACGTCTTCGTCGGCAATGTCATTGTGGAGCAGGTCAATGCAGACGTCGCAGGCCGCCAGGCACTGGGGCACTTCCGCCGGGGAACGGCGGCCAATACAGACGATATTTTTGCTCTGTTTGAGTTTGGAGGCGTCGGGATGGGCGGCGGAAATCCGTCCGATGATGACAAAACTCCAATCCGGATTCCGCTTTGCGGTGTAGAACAGCGGGGTCAGGTCGGTATTCCGGTCCACATTGCCCAGGTAGCCGAACACCGGACGGCGCAGCCGGGCAATGGCCGGATCCGGCGGCGTATCCGGGTTGCCCCCTCTGGCGTACAGGCCGTAATTGACCCCGTTGGCCAGCAGAAATGTATTGGGATTACACGGGGACACATGCTCCAGCAGATTGGCTGACGCCGCAAAGACCAGGTCCGCATCATAGGCCAGCGCGCTCTCCATCCGCTCAGGGTATCGGTCCCAGGCCCGGTGACAATCATAGATCAGGCCCTCGTGGGGAATCCGCTCCGCAATGCCGGCCACCACCGGTGTGGCGCACCAGAGCAGCGCGCTGCGCATCCCCGCCTCTTTCAGGCAGCGCTGAATGGTCTTGAGCACCCGTTTCCGGATCCAGCGCTCCATTGGAGTGGTGCCGTTCTGCAGAAAGAAGAGCGGCGGAATCCGATAGACCCGGATCCCCGGATGGGGTTCCCGGACCTCCTGCCGGCGGCAGTTGAGCAGGCAAGCGGTCAGGTTAGCCGTCACAGACAGCTCAAAATAGGCTATTTCCACGTCGTGGAGCAGACGCATCAGATGCTGGGTCCGCTCTGGGTCCGCGCTCCACTTGCTCTGGGCAAGACAGATGATTTGTCTCATGGTTTTCATCCTTTACAGAAGGCACATCCTGAGATAGAATGGAAACTATCTCATCCAGGAGGGCACACTCTATGTTAGAATTCATTCAATCAATGGACGCAGGCGCACTGCTCTGGGTCCAGGCGCATCTGCGCACAGCCTTGCTGGACGGCCCGATGATTGTCATCAGCACGCTGGGCAACGCAGGGCTGATCTGGATTGCGCTGGGCGTCGTTCTGACGGCCATTCCCAAAACGCGAAAATACGGGGTGCTGGCCCTCTTCTCCCTGCTGGTCTGTTTTCTGTTCAACAATATGCTGCTGAAAAACCTGGTGGCCCGGCCCCGGCCCTACACCCAGCTGGATCAGCTGGTCATGCTGATGCCCTGCCCGGCAGACCACTCCTTCCCATCCGGCCACGCCTGCTCCTCCTTCGCAACGGCGGGCAGCCTGATGTGGAGCATGGAAAAGCGGTGGAATGCCATTCGCATTCCCGCCCTGGCATTGGCCATACTGATCGCCTTCAGCCGGATCTATGTGGGCGTCCACTACCCCACCGACGTTTTGACCGGTGCGGCGGTCGGGCTGGTTGGCAGTTTTCTGATCTGCCGGTTCTGCTCCGCCCCCTACGACACGCTGTCCAGGCGTCTGGGCCGGCGGTGACGGGGCATCGGCCCTTCACTCCCGCCGGAACAGATGCAAGCGGAATGCAGTCTGCACCTCCAGCCGGTCCAGCGCATGCAGGCGCTCCAGCCCCTGTTTCGGGGTCTTCCAGAGGTAGGGCGTCATGCCAAACAGGTCCTGAATGGTCCGGGCGTCGGGCAGTGTGACCCGCTGCTCCACCGGTTCCACCCGGACATAGGAGAAACCCTCATAGGGAATGGCCTGTTCCGGGTTCTCATAGGGGGTATCGTAGACGGCCTGCTTTAACTCCCACAGGTGCCGGGGCGCCGGGACCACATAGAGAAATGCGCCGCCGGGTTTCAGCACCCGCCGGAATTCCTCCAGGGCCAGCGGAGAAAAGCAGTTGAGCAAAACATCCACGCTCTGATCCGGCAGAGGCAGATGGTATGCCGAGGCCACGGCAAACTCGATGGACTTGTCCCGCTTGGCCGCCCAGCGCAGAGAATACTTTGAAATGTCAATGCCATAAACCCGGGGATCACGGTCCGCGACATCCAGGGCCGCCTTTGCGCCGGCGGTATAGTAACCCTCTCCGCAGCCGGAGTCAAAAAACGTGCCTCCCTGGGGGAGCGTCTCCAAAACGATCCGGGCTATGGCTTCCTGCAGCGGCTGATACCAGCCCCCGCTGAGAAAACGGCTGCGGGCGGCCGCCATCTGTTTATCGTCGCCCGGCCGCAGAGAATGCTTCTGATTGGCGGGCAGCAGATGGACATAGCCGGACGAGGCGATATCGTAACTGTGTCCCCTGGGGCAGAGATAGCGCGCCGCCTCCCGGTTCAATGGCTGCCGGCATATGGGACAGAGAAATAGGCTCATGCAACTCCCTCCCTGTGCCAGGTATTTTACCATAGATTTTGCCGCTTGCAAACAGACACTTGCATTTTACAGGTGTCAAGACTATAATGAGTCTACTCAAATGCCGCCGGGCCAAAGCCCCTGCGGCACAGAAACGAGGAGTTAAAATGGACGTGCATACCAACTACACCATGCTGTGCGACTTTTACGAGCTGTCCATGGCAAACGGCTATTTCCAAACCCCTCTGCGGGACCGGATCACTTATTTTGACGTCTTCTTCCGCCGGGTCCCCGACGGCGGCGGCTTTGCCATTGCGGCGGGACTGGAACAGGTCATCGACTATATTCAGAATCTCCACTTCACCGAGGAAGATATTGCCTATCTGCGGGGCAAGAGCGGCTTTACCGAGGAGTTTTTAGACTATCTGCGCACCTTTCAGTTCACCGGCGACATCTGGGCGGTACCGGAAGGCACCCCCATCTTTCCCGGAGAACCGATTCTGACAGTGCGCGCCCCGGCGGTGCAGGCCCAGTTCATTGAGACCTACCTGCTGCTGGAGCTCAACCACCAGTCTCTGATCGCCACCAAGGCCAACCGGATCGTCCGGGCAGCCGCCGGGCGGCCGGTGGCGGAATTCGGTTCCCGCCGCGCCCAAGGCGCCTCCGGCGCCATTTTGGGCGCCCGGGCCTCCTACATTGCCGGCTGCGCCGGGACCGCCTGCGTCCAGGCTGACCGGGATTACGGCGTCCCCGCCACCGGAACCATGGCCCACTCCTGGGTACAGATGTTCCCGGATGAGTACACCGCCTTCAAAACCTACTGCGGACTGTATCCTCACAACGCCACCCTGCTGGTGGACACCTACAACGTGCTCCGCTCCGGCGTGCCCAACGCCATCCGCGTCTTTAAGGAGGTGCTGGAACCGCAGGGCATTTCCCAGTGCGGCATCCGCATTGATTCCGGCGACCTGGCCTATCTCTCCCGAAAGGCCAGAAAAATGCTGGACGCCGCCGGACTGTACCAGTGCAAAATCGTGGCCTCCAACTCGCTGGACGAGTATCTGATCCGGGACCTGCTGCTCCAGGGGGCCAAACTGGACTCCTTCGGCGTGGGCGAACGGATGATCACCTCCAAAAGTGACCCGGTGTTCGGCTGCGTCTACAAGCTGGCGGCCATCGAGGACGAAAACGGCAGGATCATTCCCAAAATCAAAATCAGTGAAAACGCCTCCAAGATCACCACGCCGCACTTTAAAAAAGTGTACCGGCTCTACGACAACGAGAGCGGAGAGGCCTTTGCCGACGTGATGTGCCTGTATAACGAGGTCATCGACGACACCAAGCCCATCGAACTGTTCGACCCGGAGAACACCTGGAAGAAGAAGCACTTCAGCAACTTCACCGCCAAGAGCATTTTGGAGCCCATTTTTCGGGGCGGGAAGCTGGTCTATCGTGTGCCCACCATTGAAGAGGCCCGGGACTATTGTGACCGGCAGATCCGCCGCCTCTGGGAGGAAGTCAAGCGGTTTGAAAATCCCCACAGATATTATGTTGACCTCTCCCCCAAGCTGTGGCGGATCAAAAATGACATGCTGGAGGAAATGCGCCACATCTGAGGATCCATGCCTGTATAGCAGCAAAACGGGACGGCCTGAGCGCCGTCCCGTTTCTCGTTTCTGTTATCCCAGCATTGCCCCCAGATCCAGCTCCCCACTGGTAAACAAGCCCTTGTAATAGGCCAGTTCATCGGCGATGATCTCGTCCAGCACCTGCATGCCCAACAGTTCCACCGGAGCTTTGTCGTCGGTCAGGATCAGATCGCCAGCCTGGTACTCCACCAGATCGGCGCTGACATTGTCCATAATTTCCGCATAGTCCTCCTGCTCCAACTGTGCCCGGCTGGCCTCAAACACCGCGGGCAGGTCGTCGGAGTTGGTACAGAATACCTCCCGGTTGGTGTTGCCGGGGACGTCGGCGGTATAGACATGGCGGAACACCGAGGCCATCGTATCGCAGAGGTAATCATTGATGGAGCCCTCCTGGTCAGAGGCCATATTGAGGTTGACCACCATGACCCCATTCTCCTTCAGATGTTCCGAAACCTCGGTAAAAAACTCCACACTGGAAAGCTGGAAGGGAATGGTGATATCCTGATAGGCATCCACCATAATCACGTCATATTTGTCCTCTGAGGCAGTCAAATAGGCCCGGCCATCCGCCACCGCCACCTCGACGCTCTCGGGCAAATCGAAGTATTCTGTGGCGATATCCGCAATCTTCTGATCGATCTCCGCCCCCTGGATATGGGTGCCCGGAAACAGCCGGGTGCAGTAAGAGGCAAACGTGCCCGATCCCATGCCCAAGATCATGATGGAGCGATCTTCGTTATCCGCTCCGGTCATCCCCGCCATCACCGGAGCGGCCAGGGCATAGTCATAATACATGTTGGTAAACCCTTCACCCTTCATCTGTATCGACTGTACCCCGAAGAGCACGTTGGTGGAGAGCACGGTCTGCTGCTCATTGTCAGTGACTTGGAGATAGTTATAGATGGATTCGTCCTCCAGCGCGATATCATCCTGCCAGAAGGCAAAACTGTAGCTGGGCACGGCAAAGCACAGGCCGACAATGATAACCATAGAGACAATGCCCTTGATCGTCCGCTTGTGCCCGGCAATGAAATAGGCCAGACCGATGCAGGCCAAAACGGCGGCAAAGATCAGGAAGGTGGCTGCGGTGCCCACCGCCGGGATGGTGACAAAGGTGGGCAGAAATGTGCCGATGATGCTGCCGATGGTGTTCAGGGCGTTGAGCCGCCCCACCGTCTTTCCGGTGTCATCCAGATTGTCCACGGTGAACTTGGTCAGGGACGGGGTCACGGTTCCCAGCAGCACACAGGGAAACGCAAAGATCACCAGGCAGGCTGCCAGGGCGGCCCAGACCAGAAAATTGCTGGTCACGAACATGGCCAGCAGCACGGTGATGCCGGCAATCAGCCAGCGGCCCACAAAGGGGATCAGCGCAATCCAGATGGCCGCCAGAATCAGGCGGCCATAGAGCTTGTCCGGGGACTTGCTCTTATCCGCCATTCTGCCGCCCCAGAGATTGCCCACGGCCATGGCGATCATAATGACGCCGATAATCACCGTCCAGACAATCTGAGAGGAGCTGAAGTAGGGTGCCATCAGACGGCTGGCCCCCAGCTCCACCGCCATGACCGACATGCCGGCAAAGAACTCCGTCGCATACAAAAAATACTTGTTTTTCAATAGTCGATGTTCCATCGATCTGCCCTCCCGGGAAATAGAATACCTCTTTTAGTATACAAGGTAAGCAGGCATCCAACAAGATATTTTCAAAAAAAGACAGCTGAATTTCCGGAAGCGCGTCAGATTGCGCCGCGCATAGCGGCCGGTACAATCCCTCCGGCAGCGCGGCAAAAAACGGGGCGCGCCGCATGGCTTCGCGGCGCGCCCCGTTGTTTTAGTTAAACTTGAAGATTTTCTGAGAGAGGTGGTAGCCTATGACCCCCACCTTCCGGCCCGGCGCCCCGGGCAGATTGGCCCCCAGGGCCAGGGAACGGTAGCGCAGCTTGCGGTACAGCGGCTCATTGTATGCCTTCAGCTCCTCCCAGAGCTTGTCCCGCTTGGCCAGAGCCTCCTCTGAACCGTCGATCACCAGCAAAATCGAGCAGATCGTATACATCATGGCCAGATAACGGAACATGTACTTTGCCAGGCTGGGATAGGTACCTGCAATCTGCTTCAGGTCACAGCACTCGGTCATAATTTTGGTAATACGGATCTGCTGATCTACCCGCTTGACCATCACCTGCTCGTTGACGCTCTGGTCCTGCCGGCCGATAAAATAACGATACAAATCCTCATCCATGTAATACATGGTCTTGACAAAGGGCAGGGGCAGGTAGACAAAGATATTGTCCACATAGAATGTATGCTTGGGCAGCTCAATTCCGGTGTCCCGGAGCAGCTGGGTGCGGTAAATGGCGGAGTGCATCAGCAGATACTGGGACTCCCGGAATTTGCCCACGTCGTCCCAGCCGAAAATCTGTCCCTCAGGAAAGACATTTTTATACTGCACCACATGGCTGGTCTGATCCTCCACATGCTCATAGACATAATTGCAGATCATCAGATCCAGTTCACGGCCTTCATCCCGGAACCGGCGCAGCTGGGCCAGAACCCGGGCCAGACTATCCGCGTCCAGCCAGTCATCCGAATCCACCACTTTATAGTACAGGCCGGTGGCGTGGCGGAGTCCCTGATTAACCCCTTCTCCATGGCCCCCGTTGGGCTGGTGGATGACCCGGACGACATCCGGATATTCCTGGGCATAGCGGTCGGCAATGGCCGGGGTATCATCAGTGGACCCGTCGTCCACCAGGATGATCTCCGCCTCCTCCCCCGCCGACAAAAGCGTCTGGATACAGTGATCCATATAGGCGGCGGAATTATAACATGGCACGGCAAACGTAATCAGTTTCACGGTTACACCTCGTAATATGCGAAAAAGTAGCCTTTGTAGCTTCGGGAGTTATTTTATCATAATTCCCGGGCAAAGAACAGTGCATTCATATTAAATTTATCTAAGGTTGCAATAAAGGCGCTGGATATGGTATAGTTTTCCCGGGAGATGATATTGATGAACAAAAATTGGCTGGAATCCATCCAACTAAAAAATGGAACCACGCTGGTGTCCATTCTGGGGTACCTGGGCGATGAAGACTTTTACGCGATGTATGACATCATTCTGGATTTACTCCATCCCGACTCCCCCACTTACGGCGTGGACTCCATGGGCATCGACGGCTCTTTCCGCAAGGACGGGCTGCTGGTGCGCATGAGCAGCGAGAGCGCCTACGACCAGTGCTGCTTTGTCTATGATCCCAGACAGATGTCTGCCGAAGAGGTCGCCAAAGTCCAGGGGTGGATTGACCAGGTGGTGGCAGAACTGCACCGGCGCCGCCCAAAGGATTGACCCTCTGATGATTATAACGCAGGCTCCGCGGTAAAATCTTCAGCCGCGGAGCCTGTTCCGCTAAAAAAACAAAAAAATCCGCTGCGGCACAGCCGCATATAAAAATAGAGTTTCGATGGGCGGTTATAGTTTGGATAAATACACTGTATTAAAACATTATTTTGGTTTCCAGGATTTCCGTCCGGGGCAGGAGGTTTTGATCGACGCAATTCTGTCCGGCCGGGACGTTTTGGGCGTTATGCCCACGGGGGGCGGAAAGTCCATGTGCTATCAAATCCCGGCCCTGGTACTGCCCGGGGTGACGCTGGTGGTCTCTCCTCTGATCTCACTGATGAAAGACCAGGTGGCTGCTCTGAAAAATGCGGGGGTAGCTACGGCCTTTATCAACAGCACCCTCACCCCGGAGCAGCTCCGGCTGGTCTACCGCCGGGCCAGGTCAGGGGCCTACAAGCTGATCTATATCGCCCCGGAGCGGCTGGGCGGAGAGGGGTTTTCCGCCCTGGCCAGGGAGATGCCCATCTCTCTGGTGGCGGTGGATGAGGCCCACTGCATCTCCCAGTGGGGCCAGGATTTCCGGCCCAGCTATCTTGAGATCGCAGACTTCATCCGCGCCCTGCCCGACCGGCCCGTGGTGGCCGCCTTCACCGCCACCGCCACCGCCCAGGTCCGGCAGGACATCATGCGGCTGCTGGAGCTTCAGAACCCGGCCTTTCAGGTCACCGGCTTCGACCGGCCCAACCTGTTCTTTGACGTGCGCTCCCCCGCCGACAAGCGCTCCGCCCTGCTCTCCCTGCTCCGGGAGCGGCGGGACAAGAGCGGTATCGTCTACTGTTCCACCCGCGCCGGGGTGGAACGGGTGGAGCAGATGCTGCGGGAGGCGGGGTTCGCTGCCACCCGCTACCACGCCGGGCTGGAGGAGGCGGAGCGGCAGGCCAACCAGGAGGACTTCCAGTTCGACCGGAAGACAATCATGGTGGCCACCAACGCCTTCGGCATGGGGATTGACAAGTCCAATGTGAGCTTTGTGATCCACTACAACATGCCCAAGAGCCTGGAGGCCTACTATCAGGAGGCGGGCCGGGCGGGCCGGGACGGGGCTGCGGCGGACTGCATCCTGCTCTTCTCCGCCAGAGACATTGTCACAGCCAAATTCCTGATCGAAAACAGCGGCAGCGACGCCCTGACCGAGGAGGAACAGGCCAGCATCCGGCGCGCTGAACAGCAGCGGCTGAAGGCGATGGTCGGATACTGCAGGACCACCCGCTGCCTGCGGGGGTACATCCTGGACTACTTCGGCCAGGAGCACCCGGACGCCTGCGGCAGCTGCGGCAACTGCAAACGCACCTTCCTCCAGCAGGATGTGACTACCGAGGCCCAGATGGCCCTCTCCTGCGTGTACCGCATCAGGCAGCAGCTGGGTTACTGGGTGGGCAGGACGCTGGTGGTCCAGGTGCTCCGGGGCAGCACGGAGCAGCGGCTGCGCTCGCTGGGGCTGGACAGGCTGTCCACCTACGGCCTGATGCGCAGCCGGACCGCAGGCCAGGTGCGCAATCTGCTGGACTTTCTGGAGCTGGAGGGCTATCTGCGCGCCAACCCGGCCCACGAGACGCTGGAACCCACTTCCGCGGCCTCCGCCGTCCTCTTTGAGGGAAAGGAGGTCGTCATGCCCCTGCGGATCGAAGCCGCTGCCCCGGACCGGGCACGGCGGCGGGGCAAAGCGGACCTCTCCGGCGTTCCCACCGGGGAGGGCAGCCTGTACGACGCACTCCGGGAGACCCGGAGCCGTCTGGCCCGGGAGGAGAGCGTACCGGCCTATGTGGTATTCTCCAACGCCACCCTGGCCGACATGGCGGAAAAGGCGCCCCGGACCATGGCAGAGCTGCTCCGGGTCTCCGGCGTGGGCGAAGTCAAGGCCCGCCGGTATGGAGCAGCCTTTCTGGAGGCTATCCGGGCCTATCAGAACGCCAGTGAAACGACATCTGAGTTATAAAAAACCGACCCGCAGGGCGCGCCCTGCGGGTCGGTTTTTCGTTAAACAGGCTGCGATCAGAACTTGTGGTGCAGCTTCAGGATCTCGATGAGCATCTTGTCCCGATAGTGGGCGCACTCCTCGTTGGTGTGGCCGATCTCGTCGGAGAAATTCTTCATCTCCTCGTCCACGCCGGCCTGGCCGATCTCCTTGTAGGACTCGGGGATCTTGGTCCAGTTGGCGATGTCGCCGCAGAGGTTGAAGCCGCCGTCCAGCATCTCCATCATGCCGCGGATGCCGTCCTTGTTGCCCAGCTGCATGATCATGTTGTGGCCGAAGATGGCCCAACGGATGGCGGGGCCAAAGGTCAGGGCCTTGTCAGCCTCCTCCACGGTGCACACACCCCGCTCGACCAAATCCACCATCTCACGGAAGACGGCCAGCTGGAGCCGGTTGCAGATGTAGCCCGGGCAGTCCTTCTGCAGGACCACAGGCTCCTTGCCCAGCTTCACATAGAACTCCTTGGCCAGAGCCACATTGGCGGGGTCAGTCTTCTCGGTCTTGGTGATCTCCACCAGGGGGATCAGATGGGGCGGATTGTAGGGATGGCCGCCCACGCAGCGCTCAGGATGCACCGCCTTCTCAGTGGTCTGGCCCAGAGGCAGACCGGAGGAGGAGGTGGCGATAATGGCGTCCACAGGGGCGAACTCCTCGATGGAGGCCAGCATGCTCTGCTTGATGGGCAGGCGCTCAGGGCCGCTCTCCTGGATGAACTGGGCGTTCTTCACCGCCTCTTCCATGCTGGTGGTGTAGTGAATGCGGGCCTCCACAGAGGCGGCATCGGCAATGGCGCCGTTTTCCACCAGGAAGGACAGGTTGCCCTCGATGGTCTTCTTGTCGTTGGCGATGCACTCGTCATTGATGTCGTACAGATTGACATCATAGCCCTTCATCGCAAACAGCACAGCCCAGCTGCCGCCGATAACGCCGCCGCCAATACCGGCTACCGTCTTGATTTCATCAACTGTTTTCATATCTTTCACCTCAGAAGTTCATTCACTCTAATTCAGATGGGTGCAGACCGAACGATCAGCCCATACCCTTGGCGGCGAAGTAGGTGGTGCCGAACTCGTCGGCAGCGGCGGTCTTGGTGGCCTCCAGCTGCTCGATGGTGACGCCGGCCAGAGCCTTCTGAGTGGCCTCCAGATCCAGGGGCTTCAGGCCCAGCATCTCACGGGCCTCAGCGGGAGTGGCGACCTCGTTGCCGTAGGCGCGGACCGCGTTGGCGGCGCGCTCCACCAGCATCAGGTTGGTGGCCATGATCTTCTTGCCGTCGGCGGTGCGGCCATAGACCACGTTGTCCTCCATGCCCACCCGGATGTGGCCGCCGTTGGCCAGAGAGGCAAACATAACGGGCAGATGGCCCTTGCCGATGCCGAAGGCGGACCAGGTGCACTCGGCGGGCAGGTCGCCCCGCTTCTGCATCAGCTCCATCTCATCGATGAGCAGCTGCAGGTCGTGGGGGGTGGCGGCCAGGCCGCCCACGACGCCCAGGCAGAACTGGAAGTGCAGCGGGGCCACGACGAAGCCCTTCTTCCAGTACACGCCCACGGCCCGGAGCATGCCCAGATCGAAGATCTCAAACTCGGGCTTGATGCCCTTCTCCTGGTACAGGGTGCCCAGGTCGCAGAGCATCTTGGGGGAGTTGTGGAACACGCCGCCGGGGATACCCCAGTTGAAGGAGCCGGCGTCGAAGGTGCCCATCTCAATGCCGGGCACGTGCTTGTGGTGCAGCATACGCACGGCGTTGCCATAGGGGGAGTCGTCGGAGACCCGGTTGTCGCCGGAGGAGGTGCAGTTGACGATCACGTCGCAGTCAGGATACTGATTGCGCAGGATGGAGATCGTCTGATAGAACTTCACAGGATCCATAACGCCGGAGCCCTGGTCGTCCCGCATGTGCAGGTGGACCACGGAGGCGCCGGCCTTCCAGCACTCATAGGCGCAGGCGGCAATGGCCTCGGGGGTCTCGGGGACGTCATAGCCGTGGGGAGTGATAGCGCCGGTCAGAGCGGCGGTGATAATCGTCTTGGCCATAATAAACACATCCTTAATCTATAAAATTCAGTTGGGCCGGAGGAGGGGACAAGCCCCCTCCCCCGCCGTGCAATCATACTTTTGCTCTTCCCTTCCAGGATTCAGGCCGTCAGATCGGGGATTGCCGTCCGATCAGTTGTACTTGTGCCAGCCCTCGCCGCTCTTGCGGCCGTACTTGCCCTCGGCCACCAGCTTCTTGACGGACTCGGGGCACTTCCAGGTGGTGACAGGCAGGGACTCCATGGTCTCGGTGACATGGGGGAAGGTGTCCAGGCCGGACATATCCATCATCTCGAAGGGGCCCATGGGATGGTTCAGACCAAACTTGATGGCGGTGTCGATGTCGTCCACAGTGGCCACGCCGTCCTCATAGCAGTGGACAGCCTCCAGCAGGAAGGCGAACAGGCAGCGGTTGACGATGAAGCCCGGGGTGTCGGTCTTGCACTCGACGGGCTTCTTGCCCATCTTCTCGGCCACTTCGCGGATGGCGGCCACAGTGGCGTCGGAGGTGTAGCTGGAGCGGATCATCTCCACCAGCTTCATGGCATACACCGGGAAGAAGAAGTGCATGCCGGCGCAGCGCTCAGGATTCTTGCAGTCCTTGGTGATCTCGCCGATGGACATGGAAGAGGTGTTGGTGCACAGGATGGCGTCGGGCTTGCAGATCTCGCCCAGCTGCACAAAGGTGTCATGCTTCAGGGACAGGATCTCAGGAGCGGCCTCAATGACGAAATCGGCAGGGGCCACGCCCTCCAGCTCCACAGTGGTGGTGATCCGGGACATGATGGCATCGGCAGCCTCCTGGGTGGTCTTGCCCTTGGCAACCTGCTTGTCCAGGCCGGCCTTGATGCCGTTGACACCCTTGTCGCAGAACTCCTGCTTGATGTCACGGATGATGACATTGTAGCCGCTGGCGGCAGCGATCTGCGCAATGCCGGAGCCCATCTGGCCGGCGCCCAGAACGGCAATCGTTTGGATAGACATGATGTATTCCTCCTTAGATATGTATAAATGATTGGATCAGTTGTTGGTGAACACGGCGGGCCGCTTCTCGATCATAGCGGCCATGCCCTCCTTCTGGTCGTGGGTATCGAACAGAAGGGTGAACTCGGTGGTCTCCTGGGCCTTGCCGGCGGCAATGGTCTCAATGGCGGCCTTGTTGATGGCGGCCTTGGCAGCGGCCAGAGCGCAGGCAGGCTTGCCCATCAGCTGCCGGGCCACATCCACAGCCTTGGCGTAGATGGCGTCATACTCCGCCTTGGCGGCGGCGGCCTCAGCGGATTTGGCCGCGGCCTTGGCAGCGGCAACCGCCTCCTCAGAGCCGCTGACCTTGGCGGCTTTGACAGCGGCCTTGGCCTCCTTGGCGGCAGCGTTCAGGGCGGAGTCACCCTCCACATACCAGTTCAGCAGGCCCAGATCATAGGCCTGTTTGCCAGGGATCATCTCGGTGAGCATGACCAGCTGCTTGGCTTTGGCGGGACCCACAATGGCGGTGGCCCGGGCGCAGCCGTTGGCGCCGGGGATGATGCCCAGTCCCACCTCGGGGAAGGACAGGGTGGTGCGGGAACCGCCCACCCGGAAGTCGCAGGCCAGGGTCATCTCGCACCCGCCGCCGAAGGCGAAACCGCCCACAGCCGCGATGGTGGGAATGGACATGGACTCCAGAATGTTGTTGATCTCAATGGCCAGGCCGCAGAAGTCCCGGGCATAACGGGGGGAGGCCTCGGCCATCTCCTTGACGTCGGCGCCGGCGGCAAAGGCCCGCTCGGAACCGGTCATGATGAGCACCCGCACCGTGGGGTCGGCCTTGACCAGGTTGATGGCGGCCATAATGTCCTGATTGATGGCGCTGTTCAGCGCGTTCAGGGCCTTGGGCCGGTTGAGCTTGATGGTGGCAATGCCATCCTCCACAGTGTAGATGATGTTTTCAAAATCCATGAAAGACATCTCCTTTCTCGTCAAACTGTCTCCGGTCTTATTCCGCCGGGATGGACTGACCGCCGTCGCAGAGCAGATAGGTGCCGGTCATGTAGTTGAAGGAGTCGGAGCACATGGCCAGAACCGGGCCGGCGATCTCCTCAATGGTGCCCAGCCGGCGCACCGAGGTGGCCTTGGACTGCTGCTCATAGTACTTGGTCTTGTTGCCGTCCTTGTCGATGAAGAACTCCTCATTCAGCGGGGTGACCACATAGCCGGGGCAGATGCAGTTGACGGTGATGTTCTCACGGCCGAAGTTGTTGGCCATGGTGCGGGCCAGGCTCAGGCAGCCGGCCTTGGATGCGCCGTAGCCCACAACGCCCTTGCCGCCGATGAAGCCGCCCACGGAGGCGGTGATGATGATCTTGCCGCCCTTCTTGCCGTTGGTGGCATTCTGCTTGATCATCTGACGGGCGGCCTCCTGGCAGAACATGAAGGTGCCGGTCAGGTTGGTGGCGATGACCTTCTCAAAGTCCTCGGGGGTGTACTCGGGGCGGCCCTCACGGTTTTCCACAATCAGGGCGGTGGGGCCGGAGATGCCGGCGTTGTTGATCAGGATGTTCAGCTCGCCAAACTCCTCGACGGTCTTGTCGATAACCATCTTGACGTTTTCCTTTTTGCTGGAGTCAGCGGGGATACCATAGGCGCGGCCGCCTTTGCAGTAGTTCTCATTCAGATCAGCCACTGCGTCCTCCACCTTGGAGGCGGTGCGGGCGGTGATGACCACGTTGGCGCCGTAGGCGGCCAGCGCACAGGCGATGCCGAAGCCCAGGCCCTGGGTGCCGCCGGTGACAATTGCCGTCTTTCCGGTCAGGTCAAAGGACGGGATACCGATCTTACGATTCAGATGAGCCATTGTTCCATTACTCCTTCGCTAAAAATCTGGGGAAATTGAAATGATGCGAACCTTCCCCTGTACAAAAGGCTGCACAGGGGAAGGTGGTCAACGGATTACTTCTTGGGGGCAGCGGCCTTGTAGCTGTCGAACTTGGCCAGCATGGCCCGGGGAGTCTTGGTCTCACGCTCGTAGCGGGGGCACTCCTCGTAGCCGGGCAGACCGGCCAGATACTTGGCGA
>CAUGSS010000028.1 GCA_959602365.1 uncultured Eubacteriales bacterium | reverse complement strand
TAGGCCCTTATAGGGCCTACTCAAGCCACCGGCTTAGCCGGTGGTTATGACTTTTATGTGACTGTGACGTTTGCCCGGCTGCCCGCTCTAAAGGGCAGAGAGGTTCAGAAAACAGGAGAGAGGGGGGAGGGGATGGAGCGGTTTGACGAGATCTATGAGCGCTGTGCCCCCGCTTTTGCCTGCCGTTCTTGCGCCCAGGGGGAGGGGTATGCTATAATCAATCCAACCCTGTTTTGGAGGAATTTTGTCATGCGCTATCCTGACTTTCTGCCCCAGGGGGGCACCATCGGCTTCGTGGCCCCCTCCTTCGGCTGCAATATCGAGCCCTACCACACCGCCTTCTGCGCCGCCCTGGACCGGCTGGAGGGGGAGGGCTACGGCATCGACCTGGGCCCCAACTGCTTCGCCGGGGACGGCATCGGCATCAGCAGCACCCCGGCCAACTGCGGCCGGGAGCTCACCGACTACTACTGCTCCGACCGCAATGACGCCCTGATCTCCTGCGGCGGGGGAGAGCTGATGTGCGAGATATTGGACTATGTGGACTTCGACCGGGTGGCCGCCGCCAGGCCCAAGTGGTACATGGGCTACTCCGACAACACCAATTTCACCTTCCTGCTGACCACCCTCTGCGATGTGGCCTCCATCTACGGCCCCTGCGCCTCCAGCCTGGGCATGTCCCCCCGGCACCCGGCCATCCAGGACGCCATGGACGTGCTGACGGGCCGGAAGCTGCATCTGGAGAGCTACGGCCTCTGGGAGCGGGAGAAGGACGAGGAGGCCGCCCCCACCGCCCCCTACCGGGCCACGGAGCCCCTGGTGCTCCACAGCTTCCCGGAGCGGAACATGACCTTCTCCGGCCGCCTGCTGGGGGGATGCGTGGACTGCCTGGTCAATTTCCTGGGCACCTGCTATGACAATGTGAAAGCCTTTGCGGACGCCTACCGGAATGACGGCATCCTCTGGTTCCTGGAGAGCTGCGACCTGAACGTGATGGGCATCCGCCGGGCCATCTGGCAGATGCAGCACGCCGGCTGGTTCGACCATGTCAGCGGCTTTCTGATCGGCCGCCCCCTGTGCTACGGCCAGGAGCTGATGGGGCTGGACCAGTACCACGCGGTCATAGACCTTCTGGAGCAGTACCATGTGCCCATCGTCATGGATGTGGACATCGGCCACCTGCCCCCCCAGATGCCCCTGATCTGCGGCAGCGTGGCCACGGTCACCGTCAAGGGAAATCATCTCTCGGTGGATATGGAGCTGCGGTGATGCACATCTGGGTGGACGCGGACGCCTGCCCGGTGGTGGCCCTGGTGGAGCGGGCGGCCCGGCGCCGGGGCATTCCAGTGACCCTGCTCTGCGACACCAACCATGTACTCTCCTCCGATTACAGTCAGGTGGTCGTGGTGGGGGCCGGGGCGGACGCGGTGGACTTCGAACTGGTCAACCGGTGCGGGAAAGGGGACCTGGTGGTCACCCAGGACTACGGCGTGGCGGCCATGGCCCTGGGGAAGGGGGCCTGGGGCATCCACCAGAGCGGAAAGTGGTACACCCAGGACAACATCGGCGCTCTGCTGATGGACCGCCACCTGGCCCAAAAGGCCCGCCGCGCCCACGGCAAGCACCATCTGAAGGGGCCCAAAAAGCGCACCCCGGAGGACGACGAGCGCTTTGCTGCCTCCCTGGAGCGGCTGCTGGATACCGCGCTGGGCTTCCCCGGGGATGACAGAGCATATGTTTCACAGACAGAAAAGGAGAGAACAGAGGGTCAATGATCAGCAAACTGTTTTCGCGGGATGAGATCATCTCCTGCTTTCACGATGGCCAGACCATTATGACCGGCGGCTTTGCCTTCCACGGCTGCGCCGGGGAGCTGATGGACTGCCTGATCGCCAGCGGTGCCAAGCACCTGACCAACATCGCCCTGGACGCCAGCGCCGCCCGGCTGATGCACCTGGGTATCTTCGACAAGGTCATCATGGCCCACTCCGGCTCGGTGCCCGAGAATCTGGCCCTGATGGCCTCCGGGAAGATCGAAGTGGAGTTCTGCCCCATGGGCACCCTGGCCGAGCGCATCCGGGCCGGCGGCATGGGCCTGGGGGGTATCCTGGTCAAGACCGGCCTGGGCACCGTGGCCCAGGAGGGCAAGCAGCTGGTGGAGGTCAACGGGGAGACCTGGATTTTGGAGACCGCCCTCCGGGCTGACGTCTCCCTGGTCCGGGCGGGCACCGCCGACGCCTACGGCAACCTGACCTACCGGGGCACCGCCCGCAACTCCAACCATGTGGTGGCCACCGCCGGAGACTTGACCATCGTCCAGGCCGACCAGCTGGTAGAGCTGGACTCCATTCCGCCGGAGAGCATCGTCACCCCGGGCATCTTTGTGGATATGATTCTGGATCAAAGCCGCTGAACAGGGAGGGAGCGCATATGGACAACCGCCGATTTATCGCAAAAAAGATCGCCTCCTTCTTTAAGGACGGCGACGTCATCAATCTGGGTGTAGGTATCCCGGTGCTGGTGGGGGACTATATCACCGACAATGTGGTGATCCAGTCGGAAAACGGCCTGCTGGGTTCCGGGGCCTCCTATCCCGGCCTGGACCCGGAGGCCGCCTACTTCAACGCCAGCGGCAACACCGTGGACCTGGTCCCTGGGGCCAGCGTGTTCGATATCTGCACCTCCTTCGGCATGATCCGCCAGGGGCTGGTCAAGGCCACCATCCTGGGGGCCTTTGAGGTGTCCCAGTATGGGGACATGGCCAACTGGGCCCGGCCGGGCAGCTACCCCGGCATGGGGGGCGCCATGGACCTGGTCAGCGGCATCCGGGACGTAATCGTGGCCACCGAGCACTGCACCAAGGAGGGCAAGCCCAAGATCCTGGAGGCGTGCACCCTGCCGTTGACCGGTTACCGGGTGGTCAAGTGCATTGTCACCGAGCTGGCCATCTTTGAGGTCTCGGCCACCGACGGCCTCACCCTGGTGGAGCACCGGGAAGGGGTTGGTGTGGAGGAGATCCGGGCCAAGACCGGCGCCCCCTTCCGGGTGTCGCCGGATCTCAAAACCATGTAAAACCGGATATAAAACGCGCGGCGCCGTGATCGGAGAGCGATCACGGCGCCGTATAACGTATGATGGTATAGAAGTTTTAAGCTTCTGTTCCGCCGTGGAGCAGCTCCAGCACCCCTCGCAGCTCCAGCGCGTCGATCTGCCCGGGGGCGGAGGCCTGTCCGGCGGAGCCGAAGGTGACGGCAGAGCCGAAGACCTCGCCGCACAGCCGGCTGATCAGCCCCAGCTGCCCCATGCTCATGGTGATGATGGGGAGCTCCGGGTGCCGCCGCCGCATCTGGGCGGTGGCGAAGAGCAGGGTGAGCACATCTTCCGGAGCCTGGGGCGTGACGGCAATTTTGGCGATGTCACAACCCAGGGCCGCCATCTCCTCCAGCCGCCGCAGCAGTTCTGCCTCCCCGGGGGTGCGTTGGAAATCGTGACTGGAACCCACCACTGCGACCCCGCGCGCATGGGCGCGGGTCACAATCTGGCGCACCAGTTCCGCTCCGGCAGACAGTTCCACATCTGCCAGGTCGGCGCACCCGGAGTTGATGACTTGACATAACAGATCGACATAATTTTCGGGCGGCAGTTCTCTCTCTCCGCCCTCTCTGAGAGAGCGGAAGGTGACCAGGAAAGGGATGTCGCATAACAGCTCCCGAAGTTGACGTAAAATTAAGTCCAGACGGAGGGGATCTTCCGCCCCCTCAAACCAGTCCACCCGCCATTCCACCAGATCCGGGCGTCCGCTGAGGGCAGCCTGGGCGCTGGCGAGGATTTCTGTTTCCCTGCGGCCCAGCACCGGAACACAGATTTTCGGAAGCCCCTCCCCGATGGAGCACCGCCGCACCTGAATGACGCCGGGTTTACTCGTGCCAGACGGAGCCATACTTCTTCTCGATATCGGCAATCATGCCCACCCGGACGGCGTGGCGGCCCCCCTCGAACTGGGCGTCAAAAAAGGCGTCCACGATCATCTTGGCCAGTTCGTCGCCCACCACCCGGGCGCCCATGGCGATGATATTGGCGTTGTTGTGGCGCACCGACAGCTCGGCGGTATAGGGCTCGCTGCACACGGCGGCCCGGATGCCGGGCACCTTGTTGGCGGACAGGGAGATGCCCACGCCGGTGCCGCACACCAGCACGCCCTTGTCCACCTCACCCCGCATGATGGCCTCGGCCACAGCCAGGCCCTTTTCCGGGTAGTTGTCCTTGGCGTTGGGGTCATAGGAGCCATAGTCCACGCACTCAAAGCCCCGCTCCTTCAGGTGCTCCAGCAGCACGTTCTTGAGGGCCACCGCCGCGTGGTCACAGCCGAATCCAATTTTCATTGTAATACCTCCATCTCTGTCTCGGTCGTCTTGTGCCGGTGTCTGTTCAGCATCAGTGTATCCATTTCCCTTTGCCTTGTCAAGAAGCCGCGCCCGGGAGGGCCGCAAAAAAGCCGCGCATTGCTGCGCGGCAACGGACAGAGTCCGGAACTTTTGGTCCGCTCCAGCGGCGGCGGCTGCCGCCGCTGGAGACGGTGGTTGTTGAGAGAGAAGAGAGAGTAAAGAGATGAGATTGTTTCTCGTTGTGGCTTCCCGATCCACGCTTATAAGATACCAAAAGTGCCGGGTCGAGTGTTAGATAATCTGAGAAAATTCCATGAAAAAATTATGAATCGCATTGGGAAACACTTTTTTGATCCGATTCGCCCTCCAGGGCATACTGCGCCTGGAAGGGAACCGGCGTTCCCCGGAGGGAATAGCCCACCAGCGTGTCCATATTTACATCGTGGATGGCATGGAAGAGGTTGGTCTCCACCACAGGAAAATCCGCGCGCAAAGTTCGGATGAGCTGTTTCGTGGCCAGACGTTTGCTGCTGCCCGGATCCTCGCAGCTGTGGTTCTGTTCCGTAAAGGTACAGGCGCAGCGCAGGAAGTGCAGGTCGTTGTATCTGGCCCAGGCGATGATGTCGTCCTCGTGGACGCAGTACATGGGGCGGATCAATTCCATGCCCTTGAAGTTGGTGCTGCGCAGCTTGGGCCGCATGGCCTGGATTTGCCCGCCATAGAGCAGGCCCATCAGGGTGGTCTCAATGACGTCGTTGAAGTGGTGGCCCAGGGCGATCTTGTTGCAGCCCAGCTCCCTGGCTTTGGCGTAGAGATGGCCCCGGCGCATCCGGGCGCAGAGGTAGCAGGGATTTTTTTCGGTGGAGGCGGTGACGGCGAAGATGTCCGTCTCAAAAATCTGAATGGGTACGTTCAGCAGTTTGGCGTTTTCCTCCAGCAGGCGGCGGTTCTTCTCCTGATAGCCCGGGTCCATCACCAAAAACACAGCCTCAAAAGGGGTGTCGCTGTGGCGGAGCAGTTCCTGAAAGAGCTTGGCCATCAGCATGGAGTCTTTTCCTCCGGAGATGCAGACGCCAATTCGGTCGCCGGGGACGATCAGATCATAGCGCTTGATGGCGGCGATAAAGGGATTCCAGAGAGAATTGCGGAATTTCTTGTGGATGCTGCGCTCGATCAGCTGGAGCCGGCTGAGCTGTCTGGGCATGGCAGGGCCTCCTGTTTCAGAGATTTCCCCCGATTATAGCACAGCAGGGCATGGATGGGCAACGGTATTTTGAAAATCGAAAGTGAGTATTCGAGAGTAAAGGCGAGAAAATAAGAGAAAATAAAAGATAGATAAAAGGTAAATTAAAAAAGTGAAAATTTCGGTTGACACTGGATTTTCGTTGTGATATAACTATACCTGCGCCTGAAAGGCGCTTCATTTGTTCATCAAAAGTTATTTATAGAAATTTGGAGGTAACGCACCATGTCCACTTACATGGCTCACAAGGAGACTGTCACCCGCAAGTGGTATATCCTTGATGCGGCGGGCAAGCCCCTGGGCAAGACCGCTGCCACCGCCGCCCACCTGCTGCGCGGCAAGCACAAGCCCGAGTACACCCCCAACGTTGACTGCGGCGACTTTGTCATCGTCCTCAACGCTGCCGAGGCTGTCCTCACCGGCAACAAAGGCGAGCAGAAGTACTATCGCCACCACTCCGGCTGGACCGGCGGTCTGAAAGAGACCAAGTACCGCATCCTGATGCAGGAGAAGCCCGAGTTCGCGATGCACATTGCGGTCAAGGGCATGCTGCCCAAGAACTCCCTGGGTGACTCCGCGCTCCGCCGCCTGCGCGTCTATCGCGGCGCTGAGCACAAGAATGCCGCTCAGAAGCCCGAAGTCTACGAAGGTTAAGGAGGAAGTCCATCATGTATCAGAGCAAGAAGCCCTATGTGTACGGCACCGGCCGCCGGAAGTCCTCCGTGGCCCGGGTGCGCCTGTATCCCAACGGCACTGGTTCCATCACCATCAACGGCCGTGACATCGACGATTATTTCGGCCTGGAGACCCTGAAGCTGATCACCCGTCAGCCCCTGGTGCTGACCGACACCGTCGGCAAGTTCGACGTGGTGGCCACCGTCTCCGGCGGCGGCGTCTCCGGCCAGGCCGGCGCCCTGCGTCACGGCATCGCCCGCGCCCTGCTGAGCGTCAACGAGGAGTATCGCCCCGCCCTGAAAAAGGCCGGTTTCCTGACCCGCGATCCTCGTATGAAGGAGCGTAAGAAGTACGGCCTCAAGGCTGCCCGTCGCGCGCCTCAGTTCTCCAAGCGCTGAGCTGTATCGAAATACGACCAAAGCATTGCAACAAGCCCCGGAAATCCTGGATTTCCGGGGCTGTTATTTTATAAAAGCAGATACGGGAGAAGTGGATAACGGCTAAAATGTGTCACTGATCTAAAAATGTGGCATGCTTTGGCTTGCTCTTGCAGTGTCCTCGGAAATGAAAGGGAAATTTCAGCTAGTTTCAGCCTGTCCGCTGCCACATGTAGACGGCCCGGTAGGGCGGCATATTATTGTGGGCGTTTCCTCCACCAGCAGCATGTGTCACGGCTGTTCCACCTGTGACATAGACACGGTTAGTAAAACCATTTGGGTCGTTTCTCAGACCAAATCCAGTAACCTCTTCTCCACTAGTTTTTATACCCATACCATGTGTGTGGGTAGGCATTTCATTGGCGGTCAGTCTGTGCGTGGTTTCGCCGCCGGTATCGCCGACTTTGTAATAACTGCCTGCGCCAATCAGCATCCGGTCCACCAACCGCGTCCAGGTGCCGCCAAACAGAGTCTGAGGGCTGGTGGAACTCACAGACATGTAGATAGAGCCCACCGGATAAATTAGGTTTAGTAAGCTTTTGCCGCCGATGGTAATATTTCCGTCCACAGTGAGATTTCCTCTAATCCGGGCGGCCCACCCGATATCCAGCAGATCGGCGGTCTCAGCCGTCTTTCCAATGCCCATGCCGTCGCCGGAGGCGAGCAGGTCCATCAGCACCTCCGCCGAGGGCAGGGTAACCGTCATTTCCGAAGAGCCGAAATAGTCGCTCACCGTCAGCCGGATGTCCCACTGGTAGTCGGAGAGCAGTTCTGTGGTGGGATAGACTGTGGTGTTGGCGCTGTAGGCGGAATTGGTCAGCAGGTTGCTCCAGGAGGAGCCTGTGCTGCGCTTGTACTGGATAACTGCTGACTTGGTGTTTTTCGAGTTGACGCTGGAGATGGAATAGGCGTAGGAGATGCCGGTGTAGTCTCCGTTGTCGTCGGCGTTGCCGTCCGCGTCGCAACGGAATGCAGACAGTCTGGTGATGGCGGGAGGTGCATAGGGCAGCACTGACACGGTGATTGCTCGACTGGCGGTGCGCCCCCGGGAATCCGTCACTGTGGCAGTAAGAGTCGGGTTGCCCGATGAGGTGGGTGCCGCGGTGGTGCAGTTGTTGCCGGAATAGGTCCGTCCATTGAAGCTTACGCTGTAGCTGCGGATGGTGCTGCCATAGCTGCCGGAGGCATTGATGGTCACCTTCAGGGTGGATTTGTTCTGCACGAAAGCTCCAAACTGGGCGGCCAGCCCGCTGGTGGCTTCGGCGGCAGCAACTGAGCTGATAGATGGAACCACACTGGACGGCAGCGCATAAGGGAATGTATATGTCTGCACTCCTATCACGGTCCCCGAAAGGAACGTGTGCAGCTTATACGTCATTGTGCCGCTGGTGGCGTTTGGAATCTGGCTTCCCAGGGAGAGCGGCGGTGTCCATGTGTAGGTGCCCGCGGGAACAACATCCAGAATTAGCCCGGTGGCAGAGCCAAACTGGTACTCCAAGCTGTGAGTAAATCCAGCGTTTGCCGCAGAGATAGCAAATTGCACCTGGCTGCCGATGGTGGCCCCATATACGGCCATAGTGGATGCCCGGGCTATGGCAGCCAATGCCTCCGAAGCGGACAGGCTGCCCACAATCTTGCCGGAGATGGAGGCGCTCAGGGAGATGGTCTTTGTGCCGTCGGCGTTGTGGGGGATAACGGTGGTGCCGGAGAGAATGGTGGTGTCCCCGCCGGCCTCCACCCGCACCTGCCCGGAACCGCTGTAAACGTTCCCGTTGATGGTGGCGCTGTAGGAGCAGTTGCCCCAGGTGGCCGAAGTGGAGGCGCCGGACTTGAGCACATGGAGGGTCCAGTTGAGAGTGGTGGTGTTTCCTGCCACGTCCTGGCCTGCTACCTGGGTGCGGAGCAGCAGGGTGATGTACTGGTTGCTGCTGCACTGAGCCTGATAATCTGCCATATCAATCACCCACCTTTACAAGACTGAGGTTGCCGCTGCGCCGGGGCATCCAGGCGAAGTTGCCGATGCGCAGGCTGTTGAGGAAATGGGCGTCGGTGATATAGAGCTGTTTGTCGGAGATGTAGGCCACCTCCAGGCCGCCGTCCAGGAAGGAGATCCGGTCGTTGTCCACCTTGAGGGTGAGCTGGTTGCCCTCCTGACCGATCACCAGCCCGTCAGCGGTGAAGCGGAAGTATTTGCTCAGCTCGTCGTACTGTGCCTGCAGGTCGCCTCCCACATCCTGGATCTGTTGGCTGGTCTGGGTCAGCCGGATTTCAATCTGATCCGCCATGACCGACAGCTGGCTGGAGATGGTCTCCTGCAGGGTCTCCAGGTCGGAGGTGGTGGCGTAGTCCGCCAGGGCCTCCAGAATGATCTGCTGGCTGTTCTGGGTGATGGCGGTGATCTGCTCGCTGGTGGTCTGGGCCAGCTGCTCCAGGCTGGACTGCTGCCCGTTGATCTGGGCCTGCTGCCGGTCGATGGCGCCCCCCAGCTGGGAGGCGGACTGGTGGGTGCGGTCGGTCATGGTCTGGACACTGGCTCCCAGGGTGATCCGGGTATTGCCCGGGTCCAGAATGTCCGGATCCAGCTCTGTGAGAACATACCGCACATCCAGCCCGTGGGGGGCGCTGGTGACCCGGGTATAACGGCCCACCCGCAGGGCGGCGATATCCTCGTCGGTGCAGTGCAGGTCCACCGCGGTCACCGAGATGGTGCGCAGGGGGAGCACCCCGGACTGGGCCAGCAGGGCCATGGCCTTGGTGCGCAGGTTGGCCGCTTCGGTCACATCGTCCCAGGTCTGGACGGAGACAATCCGGCCGAACCGGGCCACCCCGGCCTTGGAGTAAATGACCTCCCCCTCCTGGACCAGGTCCTCGGTTAGATTGCCGCCGCTGAGGCCCTCGATGGTCAGCCCCTCCGCCCCGGTGGGCAGGACGGCGGTGTAGACGTCGGTGGCGTCGATCTCGTCGGTCAGCTCCAGCAGATTGGAGGCAAACTCGATGCGCTGCACATTGTCCAGCGGGTAGTCGGCCAGATAGTCCAGATAGGTGCCGTCGCTCTCGTAGCGCACCAGGAAGTGTCCGCCCAGGGCGGAGCCGGTGAGCTTATCGGTGAGGGTGGCCCAGGTGGTGGCGTAGTCGGTGGCGCTGCGGGCGATGTAGTTGTTGGGGTCGGAGACGGTGACCTGTCCCAGCTTGATCTGCTGCTCGGCGGTCACCTGGGCGTTGTGTGCCTCCAGCAGCTTGCCCAGCCAGAAGGCCACCACATTGTCCGCCGCCTCATATGCCGGGTCGTCCTCATAGTCCGCCGGGAAGTCAAAGGGCGGCACGACGGAATCGTTGAGGCAGGCCAGCTGTCCCTCGGCCTCCACGGTGCGCTCCAGGTCAAAGCCCTGGGTGTCCGACAGGATGCGCCCCCGGAAGATGGGCACCCCGTCGGAGAGCAGCTCCAGCCGGCCCTTCATGCGGGTCAGCTGCGCCGCGAAGGGGTGGTCGTGGTCGATCACAAAGGACATGCTGCCCGCCTCGTCCACCGCCAGATGGACGGATACATCCCGGAGGGTCAGCTCCTCCATGCGGGGATCGTAGAGGGTGAAGCCCTCAAAGTTCAGCTGATACATCAGAGCGATCCCTCCTGATAGGTGATGGTGATTTCCCCGGTGCCGGAGGTGGTCCTGGCCTTGAGGGTGTGGGTGCCCTGGGTGAGGCGGATGCCCGGCAGCTGCCGGGTGCCGGCGGAGACGGTGTAGCTGTCCGCCCCCCAGGTCAGCACGGTCTCCGCCGTGGTGGTGATGGAGGGCACCACCGGCCGCCGGTCACAGCTCAGGGAAATTTCAGTGTCCACCTCCGTCAGTGAGGCGGTGACTGTGGTTTCGGCGGACTTGAGCTTGTAGGGATACAGCGACCCGGTGATATCAAAACGCCAGACGCCGTCATAGGAGGGCGATTCCACCGCAACCCGGCCGGTGTAATACCAGTTCGGGTCCTCATCCAGCACAATGTCCAGCTGCTGGCCGTGGATGGCGTTCAGGATGTTGGAATACAGCTCCGGCCACTCCTCCGGGGAGGCCAGACACATAAGCGGCGCGGAAAACTCCCTGGGCTCATAATGAACCTCTCCGTCCAGCGCGGTGGAGAGATCCAGCTGTCCGTCCCGGCCGGGGATGTCCGCATAACTTGTCCGCACGGCGGGCAGGGAGATGGAGGCGGGGCCGGTCAGGTACAGCCCCCAGTCCTCCCAGGTGTGATAGGTTCCAAAGGTGATGCCGAGAATATCAGACATAGTCAACCCCTCGCTTTCATTCTTGCCCGGCGGCCCAGCGCCTGATCCATGGCCGGGGCCATGCCGCCCACTGCGGCCCCGGTGTCCAGAACCACCTGCATGCCGGCCACCTCGGGCAGGTACTCATCCAAAAGCTCCACTGTTTTTCGCAGCAGATTTGCGGTGTCCCGATCACCGCCGCTGCGGTCGGCCGCAGCGTGGGCGGAGCGCACCGAGGGCATGGCGGCCAGGGAGGTGCTGGACAGGGCCAGCAGCCTGGCGTTGGCCAGCCCGGCCTGTTCCGGGGAGAGGGTCAGCTTGTCGGCCACCCCCAAGGCGATGTTGGAGGCAGTGCGGAAGGTTCTGCCCTCCATGGAGGTCATGCCGTTGATGGCGCCCTCCATGACCCCCTGGAAAATGCCGATCATTACTTTGGAGGGAGAGTTAATTCTCAGGGCACTTCGCATGGTAGAGGCGACCTGGTTTGCAATATTTCTGGCAGTTGTCAATAATGTTTTCTGCTTGCTGGTTAGACCATTAATAATGCCAAGCATTGCATTTTTGCCGATGGAGTCAAAATCTTCCCGTACAACAGCGATTTTTCCAGTGGCTGCCATTTCTCTGATTTGATCGTCCATCGCTTGTGGCAAAGAGCCGTTTGTAATAATTTGATCGGCAGATGTAGTGAGTGCGTCAACGGGAGCGCCAATAAAGTTGGGATCACTCCAGTTTTCAACGGCTTCGCCGGTTGTTTCGTCAATAGTGACGCCAAATACCTGACGGTATTGCTCCAGAAGCGCTGTGCTGCCCAGGATCTCTTCCATTGCGCTGTTGGCTTCAGGGCCCAATTTGGAAAACTCAGCGGCTGCCGTGGGGCCTAACTGACGGGTAATTTCCGCCATGTTGGCTTCCCATTCAGCATAGCGCTCTTTGTTTAGCTGGAGATTTTCCAACATTTGCTCAGCAGACATGGAGAATTGATCCGGAATCAACTGGAAGGAATTTACGACGGCGGAGCTCTTTTCCGACACTGCCGCCTGGTATTCTTCCCAGGCCTCCTGCTGGTTGGACACCCACTCGTCCAGCGTGATATTTTGCGTTTCCATGGCAGCCGCAATTGCTTCTGTAGTCGTCCCCCACTGCTCCGCAACCTGGGCGATGTTCTCACCGTTGCTGGTCACTGCGTTCTGCATTGCCTCGTAGTTGGAAACGATCTGAGTGGCCGATTCCGTGGAAGAGGCGGCCATGTTCTCGTTGACAATGGCCAGGCGGGCCTGGTTTTCCTCCATCTGTGCGGTGTAGGCGGCCTCGGTTTCCGCAAGCTCGTTGAGCAATTTGGTTCGGTTTCCGTTAGAAATACCGTCTTCCGCCTGCACTTCACTGCGCTGCTGTTCAATCAGGGCCAGCTCTTCCTGGATTTGCACCTGCTCCGCCAACAGCTCGTTCTGCCGCTCTGCCCAGGCGTCGGCTTCAGCCAACTGGGTTTTGGCCTGGATCAGCTCTTCAATCTGGGAGAGGCTGAGGGCCTGCCCGGTGTTGAGGTTGGTGATGGCCCCGGTCTCCTTGTCATAGGCCAGGTTGAGCCCATCCATGGCGGAGTTGAGCTGGGTGCAGAGGTTGGCCATTTGCTGGTGCTTGGCGGCGGCGTCTTCGGTGGAGGCGGAGACCTCCCGCATCTGGCTCACCAGCCCCTGGGCCACCGTGCCGCTGGCCCGAATACGGGCCGAGCTGTCGTCAAAGGCATCGGCGCTTTCCTGGGCCGATTGGGCCAGCTCTTCCTGAGCACTTGCCAGCTCCTCCACTTCTTTCTTCTGAGCCTGGAAGGCGGCGGATCCTTTGCTGAGCGCTGATACTAATGTAGTTACAATTGCAACTACTGCGGTCACAGCGACTACAATCAGACCGAGGACTCCGGTGGATGTGGTCATTACCGCGTTTAGAATTTTATATGCCCCGGTCGCCGCAGTCGCGGCAGCGGTCTCTGCGGTTTTGGTGGAGGCATTGACCAGATTTGCCTGGGACAATGCTTTGGTGACAGTCGTATTTGTGAGTTTTGCGGCGGTATCGGCCTGGGAGGCCACGGCACCAGCGGCTGCCGCAGCATTGGCTTTGAGTTGTTCTGCTGCGATTTTGGAAAATATAGGAGCTAAGTCTTTCCAGACGTCTTGAATGGTTTTTATGCCGCTTTGCAGGCTAGAAAAAATTTTGATTTGTTCGTTGATCTGCTTTAAAAAAGAAACTGCGTTTTCTAATGCGCTGGTGCTAAAATCAGACAATTGACTAAGGTCAATGGTTCCGTTGTACATAGGCACCTCCTCTTGATTTTTAAATGGAGTTCTGTATAATAAGAAGGAACATAATGGATTGCTCATTGGCGGGAGAGACTGGCGAAAAGAAAGGGGATTTATAATGAGAGTTATTGGCGATTTTTTCTTTGAGCTTATTTGGATTTTTGGCGAAACAGGGACTTCAATTATTATTTGTGTTGTCCTCTTCATTATTGGCATTCTTATTTATCAGATTGTCAAACGAGTTAAACGGTTGGCCTTATATAAGCCGGCAACCTGTAGTATCTGCGGACTGCCGACAGGGTTTAAAGGCAATAAATGTTTCCAGCTGCTGGATGGCTGTATGTGCCAAAGCTGTGCGGAGAAGATGATGTGCAATGACCAGGTCGTCCGAAAGGCGGGCCCCAAGTTCTTTACCAAGCCGCCACATCATTTTTCGGTAGCAGAAGTGTCTGCATTGGTGGCCCACTACAATGAGGTGGGCCGGGATCAGATTCTGCAAGAGAGAGCGGCGATCATGGAACAGCGCCGCCAAGAGGGCGTCAAGTGCCCAGTCTGTGGGGGCACGTCTGTCAGTGCAACCAGTGATCATCGTGGTGAAGTCTGGATTACTTGCCTCAACTGCGGCCATCAATGGCGTCCTGGCCAGCACCGTTCCTGGTGAGCTGCCTCTCCTCCTTCCAGCGCCTGGCCTGCTCATAGCGCCGGGCCAGATCCTCCTTTGCCTTCTCCTCCATCTCCTCTGCCGTCAGCGCCTCCCGGGGCTCCGCCTTGAGGGCGAACAGCGCTCGCATTTTGCGCACGTGCTTGCGCTCCTCCTTGGGCAGCTCGCTGAGGTTGGCGGTGCGCCAGTACATCACCCGCTTGATCAGCGTGTCCTCCGGCAGGCCCTCGAACAGGGCCAGGAACTCCCACCAGTGCAGGAATTCCACCGTGGTCAGGCTGATGCCGTAGGTGGCGTAAAAGGCGGCGTAGATCAAATTCGCGTCCTGGTCATAGTCAAAGGCCCGGGGCGGCGCCGGCCCGCCCTCCGGGCCTTTGCCGTTTTCTCCGGTTTCCTGTCCGTCCCGGGAAAAGAACCAGGCCAGCCCCCGCACCGCCTGCTCCAAGTCGGCGGGGATCTCCGGGTAGAGCTGGCTCAGGGCCGCCAGGGTCTTTTCCGCGTCCGGCACCCCCTCCTCCCGCAGGATCAGGTCCACCTGGATCATGTTGCGGAAGTCGGCGGAGATCGGAATGCCCTCAAACTCCTCCGGCAGCCCGTTCTGGAGCAGCAGGTTCATTTCTTCCGCCGGGTGGCCCGGTTGGGCTTGTACTTCTGGAGCCGCACGCCGAAGGACTTGCCCTGCTCCGCCATGGCCTGGGAGATGGCCTCGTTCACCTCGGTCACCCGGTTCAGGCTGGGATTGCCGCCCAGCAGCTTCTGAGCCACGCCCTCCCCGAACACCTCGTCAATGAAGTTGCCGAACAGCCGCAGCTGGCTGTTGAGCATGTTTACATAATTGTCCAGGAATCCCGGGTCGTCCGAGGTCAGCTCGGGGAAGTGCAGCTCCGCCGCCGCGGCCTCCATGTGCTCTCCCGCCTGCTTGTAGCGCAGCACATCGGTGGGGGAGGTGATGTCAAAGTCCAGCTCGAGGTCATAGATGTTCAGCATAGTCAGCCATCCTTTCTGAATTTGTATCAGAGGCCCCCGGAATTCCGGGGGCCTCTCAGATTTGGGGAGCGCTGCCCGGCTCTGTTCCGTCTCTGCGGAGCCAACTATAGCGGCGTCAGATTCCCGGAATCAGCGCCCCTTGAAGAGAATGCGTTCTCCTCTGCCGGTCAGCCCCCGGTGGAGGGGGAGTAGGTGTACTCCTCGGGCACGCCCACGCTGGTCAGGGTGGCGGAGAAGGTGGCGTTCTCGCCGGCCACGCCGGTCAGGTCGCTCTCGATGGAGATGGAGACCTTGCCCTTCTCGCCCTTGCCGGTCAGCCGGTCAAAGTAGACGTAGGGGCGGATGACCTCCTGGCCGGTGCCGTACTTCAGATCGTGATCCAGCAGCGCGTCCTGGAAGGCGTCGCTGTGGTAGCGGTCGCCGGTCATGGTGAAGGTGCGGGAGGTGCCGGTCTTGGAGGTCACCTTGCCGGTGCGGAGATAAATGCTCTCCTTGGTCTCGGCGGCCAGGGTGCCGGTCTGCTCGGTGATGCCCGCCTGGGCGACGATGTAGGTTTTGGGGTCGGGAGCGCTCCCGGTGAAGTCGATGGCCAGCACCATGTCGTTGGCGGTGGAGAAGCCCTCAAACTCGGGATCAGGGGTCACGCCCTGCATCAGTTCGGTAATGGTCATAAGTCAATCAACAACCTTTCTGTAGTATTCCAGTTCAATCTGGATCTGGTATTTGCCGGCATTGCTGTCCGGCTGATAGAGGTAGATGGCGCTGACAGCCCGGATGCCCCGGGGAGTCAGGCCTTCCGGCAGTTCGGGCCAGACGCGTTTTGCATCCTCCCGGCTCAGCCAGTCGGCCAGCCGGTCAAAGAGGCCGGCGTCCGAGAGCTGCTGGGCCATGTCCGGCGTACAGTCATCTGTGCTGCTGAGCAGGTACTGGCTGCGGATGCGCTTGGTGCCGCCCTGATAGACGGCGGCCTGCTCGTCCGCCTGGTCGGCATAGATCCCGTAGGCCACGCCCGTCTGTCCGCCCTCCTGTGCGGCATCTCCGATGTGGAATTTCCTGCCGGAGAGCAGCGGGCAGCCGTCCAGGTAGGTGTACAGCCCGTCGATGATGCTGGTGCTGCTCATACGCCCCCCGCCCGCTTTGCCGGTTTGACGGGGGAGCGGTCCTCCATGGGCTTTGCCCGCCGAAGCGGCTGCCTGCCGTCGAAACAATGGTTTTGGAACTGCTTCATATAACTCCTTTCTCCGCCCCGTCAGGGGCGGACTTGTTGGAATACCCCGCGGCCTGAAATCTTAATTGCCCTGTCCGCCTGTTTGTACAGCGGCCCGGGGGGGATATCGCGTATGCCGCGCTGCATGCCGCCGGTATTCACCGCAAGTGATTGACATGAAATGTTCCGAGGTACATCGCTGTGGCCTCCCCGCGGCGCCATGTGGGGAGGCGGGCCGCGCTCGGCCCTGCCCTGGCCAGGGAAGAGAAGAAAGCGTTTGGTTCAGCACGGGGTTCCGTTGAACCGGTTCCCGCCCTCTCTGCTTAGACCGTAACACAGATGGGGTATCACATTCCATCACATGTTTATCTGGCTCAGCGCTTTGCTGTGCAGGCGGTTGATCTGCATACAGCTGTAGTTCATCTGCTCGGCAATTTTTTCCCAGGTCATTCCGTCGATGTACCTGAGCCGCAGCAGTTCCTTCAGCCTGTCATCCGACACCGAATCGATGGCCGCGCCAATGGACTGACGCAGCGCGGTCAGTTTGCTCCGCTGGAGGATCAGATCCCGGGTCAGATTGGCAATTTGCCGAACGGCCTGGGCCAGCTCCGGGTTATCCTCGCCGGCGGAGCGGACCAGTTGGTAATCCGCGCCGGTCCTGGCTGTGCGTGTTTTCCAGCGTTCCACCTCCCGGTCCAGGCGTTTTTCCTCCAGCTCTGCGGCTCCGTATTGCTGGAGAAAGTTCCGTTTTTCTTGTTGATCCAAAGCGATTCCCCCTTTTTGACCATGCCCGCGGTTTGCTGCGGATAAAAAAGTTGATTTGTCCTCAACTGTCCTGTTTATGACCCTTTGGAAGTGATATCATCCAAGACAGCCAGACGGATTGAACCGCCGGGTGCCGGGCCAATTTATGGGACGGCCGTTTTGGGGTGAGAGCAGGGGAGTGGAGTATCCCAACAGATCTGCTGGTTTTTACGCATGAGTATAAAGTTGCCTCCTTTTTTGCAATAACAGTTGACTTTGCCTCACGATATGGTAAGATAGTCACAGAAAGCTAATTTAAATCATCCTATAGCTGTTTTTGATTAGCTTTCTGGATCCAGTATAGCTTAATTGAGTGAGCTTAGTCAAGTGCAATAGGCTTATTTCAATTAGCTTCTCTGTTCTTCACAAAAGTTTGAGGTGATCCTTGTGTTCTATGACGTATTTAAAGCATTGTGTGATGCAAAAGGAGTCACGCCAAAGCGGGCCGTGTTGGAGATGGGCCTGAGCAACTCCATTGCCACCCGGTGGAAAAAAACCGGCGGCAACCCCAATGGGGAGACCCTGCAGAAAGTGGCCGATTATTTTGGGGTTTCGGTGGACTATCTGCTGGGGACTCCGGCAGAAAAAGCGCCCGCCGGAGAGGGCGGGCGCGAGGTTTCCTTTGATGATTTTACCTATGCAATGTACGAGGAGACCAAAGACCTGCCGCCGGAGAAGAAGCAGATGCTGTTGGAAATGGCCCGCTTTATGAAGGCGGATTTGGAGAAGGGTCAGAATTGAAATGGACAAAGTTTTGTCACTTTATCGACAACTGAATCAGAGCGGCGTCCGCTTCTACTGTTGGGATATGGGTGACGAAAGGGCTGCCACGGTGGAACTGCAGGGGCGGTACGGCATCTTTGTGGATTTTGACAATATTCATTCCCAGGCGGAAGAACTGGTCACCGTTGCCCACGAGGGCGGGCACTGCATGACCGGGGCAACGCACAAGGTATCCAGTCCCTATGACCTGATTGAGCAGCATGAGAAAAAGGCCTGGAAATGGGCGGTGTGCCATCTGATTTCCCGGAAGGAGCTGGATGCCGCAGTGGCCGACGGCTATACGGATTTGTGGTCGTTGGCCGAGTATTTCGGGGTGACGGAATCCTTTATGCGGAAAGTTGTCTGCCTGTACATCAACGGCAATTTGGCGGATGAACTGTACTTTTGCTGAGAATTGCCTGCTTTGCCCCGCACTGCGGCAGGTGGGAAGACAAAAAAACGGCCGGGGATTGCATGTTTACGCAATCCCCGGCCGTTTTGCTTCCAGGTGTTAGCAGCTTAGATGATAACGTTCAGGAGAGGGCGCCCTCAAGAAGACGGCGTCTTTTGCTCCTGCTGCATCATCATAAATGCCTTCTTCCGCGCCCTGGACAAGAGCATCCGGACACTGTTGGCCTGAATATTCAGCTCTGCGGCGATCTCTTTGGGAGACATATCCAACATATACCGTGCCTCCAGGAGGTAGCGGCTCTTCTCGTCCAACCGCGGAAAGACGCGGCTCAAAAGTTGGAGGTCTTCGGCATGGATCAGCCGCCATTCTATTTCGCTTTGGCTGTTTTGATCGTCCGGGAGGTCAAACCCCTCGTCAAAGGAATAGGCCGCATGCCGCTTTGTGTCCCGCAGATAGTTTTTCGCTGTATTTCTGTAAGTGGCAATGATGTAATTCACCTGCTGATTCCGATCCTTTTCCCTGAGGGCGGGGATTTTATTAATCAGCTTGATCAGGGAGTTTTGCAGAATGTCCTCCGTGGCCCATTGGTCGTGGAGCAGATCATAAATCTCCCAATACATCAGCCTGTGATACTGCTGATACAGCCAGGACATAAATTCCCGGTCAGAGTCGTCTTCAATTGCTAAAATACAAATTGGAATCATGGCATTAACCCAACTTTTCCAGAAAATATGGTTTTACACGGACGAATCCGGACCGCCTGGTGCTCCGGGCGTGACCGGATGGCCAGGCTGTGGCCTTTGCCTGGCTGCCGCTTGCAGCGAGGGGGGGCACGGTTGGGGCCGGTTCGCCAAAATGTGCCAAAAAATCTTCTGTTATTTTCATAACATATTTTGGACCGTTTGTAAAGCAAAAAGTGCTGAAAATACATCTTTTTTGCCGGATTCCAATCAAGCCCCCTGAATTGAGGCAAGTGCCCTGACACCGGTTCGCAGTTTGCGGCGAAAAGAAAAGGCAAAGCAATAGGCGAGAGAAGCGCCCGCGAAAAAGCTGTCTGCCGAAGGACGAGAAATCGGATTCAGATTAGATCTGCTTTTAGTTTCCGGGGCGCTTTTCTGCTTTTGTTTCTTAGCTCCAAATTCCAATTTCGACTACATATCCGCCTTTATTTGTTTGTATCTGTTGACGCAAGATAGGTGCCTGCGATCATAATAAGCAGGGCGGCAACAAAGGAGATGGTTGGTATTTCTCTGAAGATAAGAAGAGATAAAGCGGCACCGATAAACGGCGCAAGAGCATAATAGGCGCTTGTTTTTGCCGCCCCAAGATAACGTTGAGCGTATATATAAAAGAATATGCTCAAGCCGTATGCGACAAATCCGAGCAACAGGGCGCATACAATGTATCCCCAATTTGAAAAATGTTCTCCAAGCACCAAAGCAATTACAAAGGATCCTATCCCCGAGCCGAAACCCTTGATGACCACGATTTGAAGCGGATCCTTATTGGAAATCATGCGGGTGCAGTTGTTTTCCAATCCCCAGCAGACGCAAGCCAGCAATACAAAGATAGAACCGAACGAGAAGGAAAAACTGCTTATATCTTCAACCGAAAGAACAAGGCTTGAAATAGTGACCAAAACAATCGCGCCCCAAAGCCGTTTGGAGATTGTCTCCTTGAAGATACAGAGGGCGATTACAGAAGTGGCGACAATTTCAAAATTGTTGAGCAAAGAAGCATTTGCCGCCGTTGTTCCTGTAAGTCCGATCATCAGAAAAATGGGGGCGGCGATATCCAGAACTACCATGCCAATGGTATAAGGTAAATCTTTGCGGGTTAATGGTTTTTCTTTTTGTCCTTTTCCCATTCCGCGCTGTACAAGGCGCACTATGCTCAGGCCTATTCCCGCACCAAGATACAGGAGCGCCGCCATTATGGTGGGTGGGATTTTGCCCAGCAGCAACTTTGAAATGGGAGAATTGAGCGCATATAGAGCTGCCGCTAAAACAGCCCATAAAACGGCAGTTTTCTTTGACGACATATCCAGGCCTCACTTTATAAATCTATCAATTGCGGTGGACAGGTCATCCAATGCCTTTTGGTCTCCTGTTTCCACCGCGTCAACGATGCAATGGTTGATATGGTCTTTCAGGATGACCTTTCCCGTGTTGTTAATTGCGGATTTTACAGCGGCAAGCTGTATTAAAACTTCGCTGCAATCCCGTTCTTCTTCCACCATCCTGCGGACCGCTTCCAAATGTCCGATTGCGCGTGACAGACGGTGGATAATTTCTTGTGTGTCGTGATGGTGCGCCATATTTTTTTAACCTCCTCATATCCCCCATGGGGGGATATGAGGAGTATAATTCTTTTGCGGGGAAAAAGCAAGTTTTCCTCAATATAAGGAGGCGTAACGAAGGGGCGGTTAAAATTGATATCTTTCCGTTTCCAAGAAAAGCCGCCCACAGGGCGACACACCAACTGCGAGCCCAGCGGAGTGGGTTGCAGTTGGAAAGAAGGAGCAAGGGAGCGGGCGGATGACGTCTTTTTGCCACAGGCATAAAAAGACGTGGTCGCAAAACAGGCTTTGCGACCACGTGGTGCCGGTGGCGGGACTCGAACCCGCACGCCATCGCTGGCAATGGATTTTGAGTCCACCTCGTCTACCAATTCCAACACACCGGCATATGACTTTGCCTATTATACAGGATGTTTGTTGGAATGGCAAGGGGGAAATTTCATAGAAAAGACACATCTTTCCGCTGATTTTACTCTATCCATTTTATAGTGGGTGTGGTATAATACAATCTGGACTTTTGTGCGCCGGGAGGTGGAGAAGATGAAAAAGGGAGGGCTGATTGTCCTGTTGTCGGCACTGATGGCGCTGGTTTTGAGCGGATGCGGCTTCACTTCCGCAGAAGATCTCTACACGCTGCCCAGGCCTTCCACTGAGTATGAAAGCCTTCAGGACAGTTTGGAGCAGATGCTGGACAAAGGGTATGAGTACTCCCCGCCGGCTTCCGGTTCCTATACCCAGGCGGTTCAGCTGAGAGATTTGAATGGCGATGGCATAGATGAGGCAGTGGCCTTTTTACGGGACAGCTCCGGCAAGGAGAGTCCCTTAAAAATCTGTATTCTCAGTCCTGACGAAGAGCAGGGGTATCAACTGGTCTGCATGATCCAAGGCGACGGAGATGTGGTCAACTCAGTGGTGTATTGCCAGCTCAATGACACCCCCACAGAGGAAATTGTGGTGGGATGGCGCATCTCCAGTACGGTCTATGCCCTGTCGGCGTATTCGATTGAGAACGGGAATGTGACGGAGCTGATGACGGCGCCCAGCTATACCCGCTACATGGTGGACGATTTGGATCAGGACAACCAGGAGGAGATTGTCACCCTTCAAATGAGCACTGCTGAGGAGGGGGGGAACACCGCGGCCTATTATGACTGGCAGGACGACACCATGATGAGCATCAATACGGTGGCTCTGTCTGCTGCGGCGGACAGTCTGGAGTCCGTCTATTACAACTATTTGGTGAGCAGTTACCCGGCTCTCTTTGTCAGCAGTTACCTGCGGGAGGACAGCTCCAGTTTGGTGACAGATGTGCTTAGTGTGGTGGAGGGCAACCTGGTCAATATTACCATGGACAGTACCACAGGAAACAGCGCCACGGTGCATCAGAACCTGACCGAGCCCCGGGATATCAACAGCGACAATGTGCTGGAGCTTCCAATGCCTATTCCACTGCGCTCCAGCAGCGAGGTGGAGCGCTCTGAGGGCGTTTACATCATCAACTGGGTGCAGTTTACAGTGGAAGGCACCTCCCAGTCCGTGGGCTACACCTATCACAACACGGCGGACGGCTGGTACCTCAGTTTGCCGGAATCCTGGTTCAGCGGACGGCAGGACGGCTACATGAACGGGCTGGTTTTGAGCCGGAGCGATACCAATGTAGGCGCTACAGTGGAGCGCAGCATCACCTTTTACCATCAGGAAGGGCTGTCCGACACGCCCAGGGCGTTTTTGACCATCTATAAAAATACCGGTTCCAACCGGGAGAGCCGCGCTACCATGGGAGAGCGTTTCCTGCTGGCCCAGGACAGCGAGGCCACCTATTCCGCGGAATTTCTGGACGGCTGGGACTGCGGGCTGAGCAGCAGTATGCTGGCGGAGCGGTTCCGGCTCATTGTCACCGACTGGTCCACAGATTAAGGGGGAGAGTTACTGTGCGTAAAGTTTTGGTTTTGGAAGATGAGGATAATATCCGCAGCTTTGTGGTCATTAACCTGAAGCGGGCGGGCTACGACACCATTGAGGCCTCCAGCGGGGAAGAGGCCCTGGAAAAGCTCAAGCGCAACCCGGATGTGAAGGTGGCGCTGCTGGATGTCATGCTGCCCGGCATCGACGGTTTTGAGGTGTGCCGCCGTATTCGTGGGAATAATTCCAAAATCGGGATTATCATGCTGACCGCCCGCTCCCAGGAGATGGACAAGGTCACCGGGCTTATGACCGGCGCCGATGACTATGTGACAAAACCCTTTTCCCCGGCGGAGCTGACCGCCCGGGTGGACGCCCTGTACCGGCGTTCCGGCGGAGATGCCCCGGCAGATACCGGAGAGATTTCCCAGCCTCCGTTTTTGCTGAATACCCGCAACCGTACCTTGGAGAAAAACGGGGTGCGGATCAAGCTGACCCAGGTGGAGTACAGCGTGATGAAGCTGTTCATGGACAATCCGGGCAAGGCCCTCTCCCGGGAGGAGATCCTGGAGGCGGTCTGGGGCCGGGATTATTACGGCGAGGTCAAGATTGTGGATGTCAATATCCGCCGGCTGCGGCTCAAGGTGGAGGATGATCCCACCAGCCCCACTTACATTACCACCGTGTGGGGTTACGGCTATAAATGGGGCTTCTGAGCTGCATTTTTGGCCGGTGTACCGGTTAAGAGAGGAGGGAGACCGACATGGCGAAGAAAGAGTGGATGCATCTTCACCGGAATCTGCATTCGGGCCGGGGACTGCGCAACCGCTGGCTGCGCAACAGCTTCCTGCTGGTGAGTATGATCCTGCTGGCCATTGTGGTCATTCTTTCTGTCGTAATCAGCCGGTATTACTATAATGCCATGCTCTCCGGCATCGAGACCAAGGTGCAGACCGTCAGCGATTTCTTTGCCAGCTACGCCACGACCGAGTCGGAATATCAGCTGATGGCGGAGTACTATGTGACGGATTTCGATGAAAAGGACCGGCTGGAACTGCAGTTTTTGACGGTGGAGGCGGAACCCAGCGTATTTCTCTCCTCCTCCGGCCTGACCTCGGGCAGCAAGCCCGACACCCAGGATATCACCGCTGCCATCTCTACCGGGGGCATTGCCCACTGGATTGGGCGGGATCCGGCTACCCGGGAGCGGATTATGGCGGTATCCGCCCCGATCATCAGCAATGGGGAGGTCAAAGGCGTGCTGCGCATGGTCACCGGCCTGCGGCTGCTGGACCGGCAGGTGGCCATGATGATTGCGGCCTTTGTGACGGTGGCACTGTTTGTGATGGCATTGACCTATCTGGTCAACACCTATTTTGTCCGCACCATCATCAACCCCATCACCAGCATCACTGAAATAGCCAAGCGCATTGCGTCGGGCTATTACGGTATCCAGCTGGAAAAGCAGTACGATGACGAGATCGGCGATCTGGTGGACGCCATCAACGACATGTCCACCCGGATCAGCCAGAATGAGCAGATGAAATCTGAATTCATCTCCTCGGTTTCCCATGAGCTGCGCACGCCGCTGACCGCCATCAATGGATGGGGGGAGACGCTGATTTCCGGCAAGCTGACGGATGCCCAGGACTTCAAAAAGGGACTGAACATCATTGTCAGCGAGTCCCGCCGCCTGACCAAAATGGTGGAGGAGCTGCTGGAGTTCTCCCGGATTGAGGACGGCCGCTTCACGCTGAATATCGAGATGATCGACATCCAGGCGGAATTTGAGGATGCGGTGTATACCTATCGGGAGTTTTTCAAGAAGGAGGGCATCACCCTCAATTATACAGACCCCCAGCGGGAGTTTGCCCCGCTGCCCGGAGACCCGGAGCGGCTGCGGCAGGTGTTCTCCAATCTGTTGGACAATGCGGCCAAACACGGCGGCGCGGGCAAGCAGATCGACACCACCATCGGGGAGGAGGATGGCTTTGTGGCCATTATCATCCGGGATTACGGCCCGGGCATCCCGGAGGAGGAGCTGCCCCACGTCAAGGAGAAGTTCTACAAAGGCTCCTCCAAGGCCCGGGGCAACGGCATCGGCCTGGCAGTCTGCGACGAGATTATCCAGCGCCATGGCGGCCGGCTGGATATCACCAACGCCCAGGACGGCCACGGCTGCGTGGTGACCATTCTGCTGCCCATGAGCAGCGATGTCTCCCCCACGGCGCTCCCTGGGACAGATGAAGCAAAATAATCGTTCACCTCTTGAAAATCGAACGAATGTTTGATAAAATAAGCGTTAGAAAAGGAAGGAACCTATGCCAAAACAGACAGCGGCAAACGGCGGCGAGAGCTGCTTTCGTACCTCAATCGGCGGTCAGGCGCTGATTGAGGGGATCTATATGCGGGGGCCGGACAAGCAGTCCATTGTGGTCCGGGATCAGGACGGAGAACTGGTGGTCAAAACGGAACCCCTCAGGCTGACCCGGGATCATTACCCCATCCTGGGCGTCCCTTTTGTCCGGGGGGCCTTCGCCTTCCTGGGCACGATGGTGGAGGGCGTCAAGGCCCTGATGTACTCCGCTGACTTCTATCCGGAAGAGGAGGGGGAGGAGGCCGAGCCCTCCAAGTTGGAGCTGTGGCTGGAGAAACACCTGGACAACAAGAAGCTGGACAGCCTGCTGGTGGGATTTGCCACGGTGGTGGCGGTAGTCTTTTCGGTGGGACTGTTTTTCCTGCTGCCCACAGTGGTCACCAGTCTGCTCAAACTGCTGATCCCCATGAGCGTGCTGGGACAAAACCTGGTGGAGGGCGTGCTGCGGGTGGCCATTTTTCTGGCCTACCTGATTCTGGTGTCCCGTATGAAGGACATCAGAAGGGTGTTTTCCTATCACGGGGCGGAACATAAGACCATTTTTTGCTATGAGCGGGGGCTGGAGCTGACGGTGGAAAATGTGCGCAAAATGCCCCGACATCATCCCCGCTGCGGCACCAGCTTTTTGTTTGTGGTTATCATTCTGGCCATCCTGTGCTATTCGGTGCTCTTTTCCTTTTTGACGCCGCCCAATGTGCTGGTGCGGATTCTGCTCCAGATCGTGCTGATCCCGGTTGTGGTGGGAATCGCCTATGAGATCAACCGCTATGTGGGCAGGCACGACAATGCGGTCACCCGCGTCGTCACCGCCCCCGGCCTCTGGCTGCAGAATTTCACCACCTTTGAGCCCGACGACTCCATGATGGAGGTGGGGATTGAGGCGCTGAAGCAGGTAATTCCTGAGGAAAAGGGAAAGGACCAGTGGTAACCCTTCCCATATGAGATGTTACAGAGACGATAAATTCAGGGAAAGAATGGGCGTGAGATTCCATGCCAAAAACCTATAATGACCTCTATTTGGACGGACGGCGCGTGCTGATGCAGGCCGGAATCGAGGCGGCTGCCCTGGAAGCCCGGGAGCTGCTCTGCTATGCCGCGGACAAGGACAAGGATTCCTTCTACCGGGACAGCAGGCTCTATGCCGGCGGAGATGTGGAAGAGCGCTTTCGCGAGCTGCTGGAGCGCCGGGTGGAGGGGGAACCCGCCGCCTATCTCATTGGAGAATGGGAGTTCTACGGCATCCCGCTGGATATCAACCGCTCGGTGATTGTCCCCCGCTCGGACACCGAGCTCATCGCCGAACGGGCCATCGAGCTGGCCGATCAGGCGGGGGAGGGGTGCCGGGTGCTGGATCTGTGCACCGGCAGCGGATGCATTGGCCTGGCTGTGGCCAAGCATGTGCCCAAAGCCCGGGTGGTGCTGGCCGATCTGTCGGAGGAGGCCCTCCATGTGGCCCGGAGCAATGCCCGCCGCAACGAACTGCTGCGCCGGGTGGTGTGTGTGAGGGCGGATGCGCTGAAACCGCCACCCAACGCGCTGCTGGGGGCGTTTGACGTGATTGTCAGTAACCCCCCCTATATCCCCTCTGGGGATATCCCCGGGCTGGACCGGTCGGTCCGGGATTTTGAGCCCCATTCCGCCCTGGACGGCGGCCGGGACGGGTTGGATTTCTACCGCAGCATCACCGAGTTCTGGAAAGATGCGCTGCGCCCCGGCGGCGCCCTGATTTTTGAGGTGGGCTTTGACCAGGCGGACCCGGTGGAACAGCTCATGGCACAGCAGGGCTACCACGATATTGATACCCGCCTGGATACCCAGAACATCTGGCGCCTGGTGGAGGGACGGCTGTAAGTTCCGCTGGACAGCATGTATATTTAAGCGCGGCCCGGAGCCGTGGAAAGGATGAATTGATATGGCAGCAAAAAAGCCGCCGCTGGAGTCGGCGGCGCCGGCCAGCGATAAGAAGAAGGCGCTGGAGACCGCCGTCGCTCAGATTGAGCGCAACTATGGCAAGGGCGCCATCATGCGCCTGGGGGAGAACACTCAGACGGTGGTGGACGCCATTCCCACCGGCTCCCTGTCCCTGGACCTGGCGCTGGGCATCGGTGGTGTGCCCCGGGGGCGCATCATTGAAATCTACGGACCGGAATCCTCCGGTAAGACCACGCTGGCCCTGCACATTGTAGCTGAGGCTCAGAAGCGCGGGGGAGAAGTGGCCTATATCGACGCCGAGCACGCCATGGATCCCTCCTATGCCCGGGCGCTGGGGGTGGACATCGACTCCATGTTGATTTCCCAGCCTGACACCGGCGAGCAGGGACTTGAAATCTGCGAGGCCCTGGTGCGCTCCGGCGCCCTGGACGTGGTGGTGGTGGACTCCGTCGCCGCTCTGGTGCCCCGGGCCGAGATCGAGGGCGAGATGGGCGAGAGTTTTGTGGGCGTTCAGGCCCGGCTGATGAGCCAGGCACTGCGCAAACTGGCCGGCTGCATCTCCAAAACCAACTGCATCGTCATCTTCATCAACCAGCTCCGGGAGAAGATCGGCGTCATGTACGGCAATCCGGAGACCACCACCGGCGGCCGGGCGCTGAAGTTTTATGCCTCTGTCCGCATTGACGTGCGGCGGATTGAGACCATGAAGGCGAACGGCGAAATGATCGGCAACCGCACCCGGGCCAAAGTGGTCAAGAACAAGGTGGCCCCGCCCTTCCGGGAGGCAGAGTTCGACATCATGTATGGCGAAGGCATCTCTAAAGTGGGTGAGCTTCTGGACTTGGGCGTCAAGCTGGATCTGGTGCAGAAGTCTGGCTCCTGGTTCGCCATGGGAGAGACCCGCCTGGGCCAGGGCCGGGACGCTGCCAAGGAGTATTTCCGCACCCATCCCGAGGAGGCGGAGGCGCTGGAGGCAGAGATCCGCAAAAACGCCTACAAGCTGATGAGCCGTCAGTCCCTGGTGGCCGCCAAGGCCGCGGGCCGGAGCCTGGGCCAGGCCCCGGAGTCCGGTGAACCGGTGGATGTGTCCGCAGAGGACTTTGAGGGCTGATGCGGCTGATTGAAAAACTGGAACCGTCCCGGCATGTGCAGGGGCGGTTCCTGGTCTGGTTGGAGGGGGAGCGGGAGCCGCTGCGGGTGACCGAGAACGAGGTCGCCTCCTTTGCCCTGTATTCCGGCCGGACCCTGAAGGAGGAAGAGCTGGCCGAGCTGCGGCAGGCCGGCGGCCTCAGTTCTGCCAAAGCCAGGGGAGCCCGGATGCTTGGAGAGCGCCCGCTCTCCAAGCGTGAGCTGATCCGACGGCTGGAGCAGAAGGGGGACGCCCCGGAGCATGCCCGGGCGGCCGCAGACTGGCTGGAGGAGATCGGGGCCCTGAACGAGCTGGATTACGCCCGCAGTGTGGTGCGCCACTACACCGCACGGGGCTATGGCGGCCAAAAGCTCCGCCAGGAGTTTCAGCGCCGGGGGATCTCCCGGGAGTTTTGGGACCAGGCCCTGGAGGAGCAGTCCGACCCGGTGGAGCGGGTGACGGCTTTCCTGGAGAAAAAGCTCCGGGGGCAGCAGGATGATCCCAAAGCAGTAAAACGTACCACGGATGCCCTGCTCCGCCGGGGATTCCGGTGGGAGGAGATCCGCGCCGGACTGGCCCGGTACGGGGCGGAGATAGAGGAGGAATCCATTTGAACGTATATAAAGTGGCCTTTGTCTCCCTGGGCTGTGCGAAGAACCTGGTCAATACCGAGCAGATGGCCGCCCTGGTGCGCCAGGCGGGCCATCAGATTGTCCCGGATGCGGAGGGGGCCGACGTATGTGTGCTGAACACCTGCGGCTTTATCGACTCTGCCAAGCGGGAGGCCATTGACCATATTCTCTATCTGGCCCACCTGAAGGAAGAGGGACAGCTGAAAAAACTGCTGGTGGCGGGCTGCCTGTCCCAGCGTTATCGTGACGATATCCGCTCTGAGCTGCCCGAGGTGGATGGAATGCTGGGCACCGGCAGCTATACCGACGTGGTGGAGGCCATTGAAGCCGTTATGGATGGGGAGAGCCCCGAGCGGTTTGGAGACATCAGCCACACCTATGAGGACGGGGAGCGGATGGTGTCCACGGTGCCCTGGAGCGCCTATCTGAAGATCGCCGAGGGCTGTGACAACTACTGCGCCTTCTGCATCATCCCCTACCTGCGGGGGCATTACCGCAGCCGGAGCATGGAGTCTTTGCTTGCCGAGGCCAGAAAGCTGTCCGAGGCGGGGGTGAAGGAGCTCATTGTCATTGCCCAGGACATCACCCGCTACGGCATGGACCTCTATCACAAGCCCATGCTGGCCGCGCTGCTGGAGGAGCTGTGCAAACTGGACTTCCATTGGATCCGGCTGCACTATCTCTATCCCGATCTGGTCACCGATGAATTGATTGATGTGATTGCCGCCCATGACCAGATTTTGAACTACTTGGATATTCCCATCCAGCACTGCAACGACAGAATTCTGAAGGCCATGTGCCGCCGGGGCACCAAGGATCAGATCAGCCAGCTGTTTGCAAAGCTGCGGGCACGTCTGCCCGGGCTGGTGCTGCGCACCTCTCTGATCTGCGGACTGCCCGGCGAGGGGGAGGCCGAGTTCGAGGAGCTGTGCGCCTTCCTGGAGGAGCAGCGCATCGAGCGGGCCGGTGTCTTCCAGTTCTCTCCGGAGGAGGGGACAAAGGCGGTGGAGATGCCCGATCAGGTGGACCCTGAGGTGGCCCAGCGCCGGGTAGAGCTGGCGGTGGATCTGCAGTCCCGGATTATGGACGAGTGGAACGAGAGCAGGCTGGGAGAGACCCTGGAGGTGCTCTGTGAGGGGTTCGACGAGGAGATGGGCTGTTATGTGGGCCGCTCCCGGGCGGATTCGGTGGACATCGACGGAAAAGTCTATTTTACCGCCGCTGGTGAAGTGGTTCCCGGCACCTTCGTCTACGTCACCGTCACGGAGCTGGTGGACGGCGACCTGATGGGGGAGTTTGAAGAGGAGGCGGCACTGTGAACACACCCAATAAGCTGACGCTGCTGCGTATTTTGCTGGTTCCGGTTTTTGTGGTTGTCCTCTGTTGGAATTTTCGCGGCCATGACCTGGTGGCGCTGGTCATCTTTATTCTGGCCAGCCTCACCGATCTGCTGGACGGCAAGATTGCCCGGAAGTACAATCTGATTACCGATTTTGGCAAGTTTATGGATCCCATCGCCGACAAGCTGCTGGTCACCGCCGCCCTGCTTGTCTTTGTGGAGCGGCATATGATGCCGGCGTGGGTGGCCATTGTGGTGGTAGCCCGGGAGTTTATCGTCTCCGCCCTGCGGCTGGTGGCGGCCAGCAACGGCCGGGTCATCGCCGCGGGCTGGTCGGGCAAGGTCAAAACCGCCAGCACCATGGTGTGCATCTGCGTGATGCTGCTGGGGCTGCCCGAGGCGGTGAATGTGGTGTGCTGGGTTGTGATCCTGGTGACCACAGCCTATTCCGGCGGAGAATACCTGGTCAAGAACCGGGATGTGTTGGACTTGAGCAATATTTGACCGGGGAAGACGGCGTTTTCCGGCTCCTTTTGGTTGACACCGCTGGGTTGGAATGGTAATATACTTTAATATAAGCGCGATGAACGGGAGGAGTAACCCCCTGTGCGCCGGTCAGAGAGGGACGGTCACCGGCTGAAAGCCGTCCTGCGGCAGCGGGAGGTGAAGTGCGCCCGGGAGCGCGGGAGTAATGTCCCCGGCGGCCCCGTTACCGGCCCTTTGAGTGAGAAATGAGAGTGGAACCGCGGTTTGAACAACAAATCGCCTCTTGCCCGACGGAGCAGGAGGCGGTTTTCTTTTTTCAGCGTCCATTTCAGCGACAATAAGGAGCGATTGCGTTTATGTCCAACCGTTTGACGGAATTGTTAGCGGCCTACCAGGCCCGGGACCCGGCCGCTCGGAGCAAATTGGAGATTTTCCTGCTCTATCCCGGCGTCCACGCCATCATCCGCCACCGGATTGCCCATTTTTTCTACCGGCACAAACTGTTTTTTCTGGCGCGGCTGGAATCCCAGTGGAACCGCCGGCGTACCGGCATCGAGATTCACCCCGGGGCCAAGATCGGCCGCAGGCTGGTCATTGACCACGGTATGGGGATTGTCATCGGCGAGACCGCGGAGATCGGCGACGATGTGCTGATCTACCACGGAGTTACCCTGGGCGGTACAGGCAAGGACCGGGGAAAGCGCCATCCCACCATCGGCAATAATGTGCTGATCGGCTGCGGCGCCAAGGTGCTGGGCCCCTTTAAGGTGGGGGATGGCGCCCGGGTGGCGGCCAACTCCGTGGTGCTCAGCGAAGTGCCGGAGAACGCCACCGTGGTGGGCGTGCCCGGCAAAGTGGTGCGCATCGGCAGCGAGAAGGTGCATTACGCCGATGACGTGGACCAGATCCACGATGTGACCGACCCGGTGGAGCGGGCAGTTCAGACTCTCCAACAGCGTGTGGAGGAGCTGGAGCGCCGTCTCGCCGGTCAGGAGCAGCTTGAGGAAAAGTAAACTACGACAGTGAAGGAGCGTTATCATATGAAGCTGTATAATTCCCTTTCCCACCGCAGAGAGGAGTTTGTCCCCCATGAGCCAGGCAAGGTGAAAATGTACACCTGCGGCCCCACGGTGTACCACTTTGCCCATATCGGCAACCTGCGCACCTATATCATGGAGGACGTACTGGAGAAGTATCTGCGTTACGCCGGCTATGAGGTGGAGCGGGTGATGAACATCACCGACGTGGGCCACCTGTCCAGCGACGCGGACACCGGCGAGGACAAGATGCTCAAGGGGGCCCGGCGGGAGCACAAGACGGTGATGGAGATCGCCAAGTTCTACACCGACGCCTTCTTTGACGACTGCGCCAAGCTGAACATCAAGACCCCCGATGTGGTTCAGCCCGCCACCGGCTGCATTGACGAGTTTATCAAGGTCATCTCCAGGCTGCTGGAGGAGGGCTATGCCTACCGGGCCGGGGGCAATGTCTACTTTGACACCAGCAAGCTGGAGCGCTACTATGTGTTCCAGGACTTCAACCAGGAGGATCTGGCGGTGGGCGTCCGGGAGGACGTGGAGGCCGACGAGAACAAGCGCAACAAGGCGGACTTTGTGCTCTGGTTTACAAAGTCGAAGTTTGAGGATCAGGCCCTGAAGTGGGACTCCCCCTGGGGAGTGGGCTATCCCGGCTGGCACATTGAATGCTCCTGCATCAGCATGAAGTATCTGGGGGAGTATCTGGACATCCACTGCGGCGGCATCGACAATGCCTTCCCCCACCACACCAATGAGAT
>CAUGSS010000027.1 GCA_959602365.1 uncultured Eubacteriales bacterium | reverse complement strand
CCTTCTCAAAGGCCAGGTACTCCGCGGCGGTCAGGGCCATCCGGGGGGTGGCGATGCGCTCCACGGCGGGGTCGTTGGCCAGGTTGGTGAACAGCACGGTGCGGTCGATGGCGCCGGTGCGGCGGAACTCCTGGACAAAGAACTCCGACTCCTCGAAGGTGATGCCGATGGCGGCAAAGACCACGGCGAAGTTGCTCTCCCCGTCCAGCACCTTGGCCTGGCGGGCGATCTGGGCCGCCAGCTGGGCGTGGGGCAGGCCGGAGCCGGAGAAGATGGGCAGCTTCTGCCCCCGGACCAGGGTGTTCAGGCCGTCGATGGTGGAGATGCCGGTCTGAATAAACTCGTTGGGGTAGTCCCGGGCGGCGGGGTTCATGGGCAGGCCGTTGATGTCCCGGTATTCCTCGGCCAGGATGGCCGGGCCGCCGTCGATGGGCTCGCCCATGCCGTTGAAGACCCGGCCCAGCATATCGCCGCTGACGGCCAGCTGGAGGGGGTGGCCCAGGAAGCGGACCTTCGATTGGGCCAGGTTGATGCCGGCGGCGGACTCGAAGAGCTGGACCACGGCGGTGTCGCCGTTGACCTCCAGCACCTTGGCCCGGCGGACGGAGCCGTCGGTGAGCTCCACCTCGGCCAGTTCGTCATAGGTGACGCCCTGAACCTTATTAACCACCATCAGCGGGGAGGCGATCTCCTGGATGGTGCGGTATTCCTTGATCATCAGTCAACCTCTCCTCTCGCTGCGATTTCGTCAATCTGTTGGGTCATCTCTTGGGCGATGCGGGCATAGACCGCCTCATACTCGTCCACCGGCACGCTCTTGGCCCGGCCGATGCCCAGCCGGGCGTCGATGGCGAACAGGTCGGCCACCGGGGCGCCCTTCTGGATGGCGGCGCGGCACTGGCTGTCGTAGTCCAGGATGAGCTGCATCATCATGGCCTGGCGGCGGTAGTCGGAGAAGGAGTCGATGTCCACAAAGGCGTTCTGCTGCAGGAAGTCCTCCCGGATCATCTTGGCGGTCTCCAGGGTGAGCTGGTCGGCGGGGGACAGGCTGTCCTTGCCCACCAGCTGGACGATTTCGTTCAGGCTGGCCTCCTCCTGGAGCAGGCTCATGGCCCGGGCCCGGTTGTCATAGAAGCTCTCGCCCAGGTGCTCGTCGAACCAGGGCTTCAGGGTGTCCAGATACAGGGAGTAGGAGCTCAGCCAGTTGATGGCGGGGAAGTGGCGGCGGTAGGCCAGGGAGGAGTCCAGGCTCCAGAACACCTTGACGATGCGCATGGTGCCCTGGCTGACCGGCTCGGACAGGTCGCCGCCGGGAGGGGAGACGGCGCCCACGGCGGTCAGGCTGCCCCGGCGGTCCTCGTCGGACCCCAGGCACTGGACCACGCCGGCCCGCTCGTAGAACTCGGCGATGCGGCTGGCCAGGTAGGCGGGATAGCCCTCCTCGCCGGGCATCTCCTCCAGCCGGCCGGACATCTCACGCAGGGCCTCGGCCCAGCGGGAGGTGGAGTCGGCGATGACGGCCACGTCGTAGCCCATGTCCCGGAAGTACTCGGCGATGGTGATGCCGGTGTAGATGGAGGCCTCCCGGGCGGCCACGGGCATGTCGGAGGTGTTGGCGATCAGCACCGTCCGCTTCATCAGGGACTCCCCGGTGCGGGGGTCCACCAGCTCGGGGAACTCCCGGAGCACGTCGGTCATTTCGTTGCCGCGCTCGCCGCAGCCAATATAGATCACGATATCCACATCAGACCATTTGGCCAGGGCGTGCTGCACCACGGTTTTGCCGGAGCCGAAGGGGCCGGGGACGGCGGCGGTGCCGCCCTTGGCCACGGGGAACATGGTGTCAATGACCCGCTGGCCCGACTGAAGGGGGGTGGCGGGGGTGAACTTCTTCTTATAAGGCCGTCCCACCCGCACCGGCCACTTCTGCATCATGGTCAGCTCTTTCAGGCTGCCGTCGGCGAGCCGGATGGTGGCCACCGTGTCGGTGACGGTGTACTTGCCCGAGGAGATGGACTCCACGGTGCCGGACACCCCGGCGGGGACCATGATCTTGTGGAGAATGGAGGGGGTCTCCTGGACCTGGCCCAGGAAATCGCCGGTGACCACCTGGTCGCCCACCTGGGCGGTGGCCACGAAGTCCCACTTTTTATCCCGGTCCAGGGCGGCCACTTCCACGCCCCGGGTGATGCTGGCGCTGCCGGTCTTGGCCATAATGCCCTCCAGGGGGCGCTGGATGCCGTCGTAGATGTTCTCCAGCAGGCCCGGGCCCAGTTCCACCGACAGGGGGGAGCCGGTGGTGACCACCTCTGCGCCGGGGCCCAGGCCGGAGGTCTCCTCGTAGACCTGAATGGAGGCCGCGTCGCCGGTCATGGTGAGGATCTCGCCGATCAGGCGCTGCTCGCCCACCCGGACCACGTCGGCCATATTGGCGTCGGCCATGCCGGTGGCCACCACCAGCGGGCCGGAAACCTTGACAATTTTGCCCATTGTTTCGAACCTTCTTTCCTTTTTGGGGATCAGTAAAGGCCGGGGTTACAGGATGTCGGCACCCACGGCGCGCTCCACGGAGGAGGTGATGTTTTCCATGCCGATGCCCAGGCTGCCCGCCTTGCCCGGAATCAGGATGACGGCGGGGGTGAGGCGGTCCTTGTATTTGTCCACCTCGTCTGGCATCTGGGCGGCTAACTGTTCGGTGAGATAAATGATGGCATATTCGGGATCGCGGGCCATCTCGTGGAGGTCCCGGCGGGCCTGCTCCACGGTCTCGGCGGTGATGACGTCCAGCCCCAGGGCCTTGAAGCCCATGACGCTCTCCCGGTCGCCCAGTACTGCGATCTTATACATAGCACTCACGCAGCCTTTCCCGGATCACGTCGGCGCTGAGATCCGCCAGACGGCCCGTCATGATAATGCGCACAGCGGTGAACTCGTTCTCCTTGGCCGCCAGATAGGCCGCCACAGGCGCCTCTCCGAAGGCGACGTATTTGGCGGAGCTGATATAGTCCATCACCGCATCGTCGCAGCGCTTCTCGAACTGGGTCAGCGGAGCGCCGGAGACGGCGGCGGCGCCCAGTTCCGCGGCGCTGTTCAGCGGCGAATAGGCGTACAGGTCGATGATGGAGGTGCCGGCGTTCACCGTGGCCAGAATGCGGGAGGTCTCCACGCTGCCCCCGGAGAACAGCACGCCCCGGAGGAAGTCCGCGTCTTTGCCCATGCGCAGGGTGCGCACCAGGCTTTTGAGGTTGGCCACGTCAATGTTCAGCCGGACATAGCCCTCCAAAAAACCGGAGCCGCTCTGCTGGGCCAGGTCCAGCATATCCTCAAAATAGGCCCGGTCCAGCACAAAGTCGCACAGTTGGGGGTCCCCGGTGGCGCCCAGGGTTTCCCGGGCGGTGACAATGGCCTGGGCGAGCCGGCCGGGCAGCCCCCGGAAGTCGGAGGCGCGGACACACTCCTGAAGCTGGGGGGCAGGGACCCGCCCGGTGTCCACCAGCAGCTGCGCTCCGTCTACCCCCCGGGCCTCGGATTTGAGCAGTACTTTTGCGTTGTGATAGTCGTATTTGACCTGAAATGCCTCCACAATCCTGTGATCGGGGGCGAAGAAGCTCAGGTCGTCAAAGGTGCGGGCGCGGGCCTGGGAGAGCATCGCGTTGACGCTGTCCACGCTGACCTCCTCCATCTCGGGATAGCCGCACTCCTGCAGGATCTTGGCGGCGTCGGCAGGGGCAGAGGCGTCCAGCATCCGCTCCATGCGCTCTTTTGTCAGCAGACTGCGCTCCAGCACCCGGATCCGTGTGGACAAAAACAGATAATCTGTATCTTTGAGTTTGGCCAATGGTTCGTCCTCCTTTCCCCGCTGCCGCTGGGGCAGGGGGCCAATTTGACGCGACGGGCTGCAGATCTCACTGGAAGAGCAGCTGGCTCACCTCGCCGGTGGCCTGGTCGCGGGAGAGCCGCACCAGGGTTTCCAGGGCGCAGTTGACCTCCACGGTGCCGTCGCTCAGCAGCACGCCGCCCCGGATGGGGCGGGTCTGCCGGGAGAGGGTGAGGGAAGCGGTGCGCCCGGCGGCGGCCAGCAGCGCGTTGGCCTGTTCCACCACCTTGGCGCCTAGATTTGCCTGGTCCTGGGGGTTGAGGATGATCTCCTCCCGCCCGGTGGCGGCGGCGCCGGCTGCCAGCTTGGCCAGCAGGGGGACATACTCCTCCGCGGGCAGCTGGGTCAGCTTGTCCAGCGCCAGGGCAAAGGCCTCATCCAGCATCTCCTGCTTGGCCGCCAGGGTCATCTGGCGGGAGGCCATGCCGGCGGCGGAGACCAGCCGGCGGGCCTGTTCCTGGGCGGCGGCTTCACCCCGGGAGAGCAGATCGGCGCACTCCCGGTCGGCCCGGGCGGCATAGGAGGCGGAAATTTTCTCCGCCTCCGCCCGGGCGTCGGCCTGGATGCGGTCGATCTCCCCCTGGACGTCGGCCTGAATGCGGCCTGTGATGTTTTCAATGCCTGTCATGTGTTCGCTCCTTTCTTTGATAGAACGGAAGCGGCGCTCAGATGAACAGCAGCATCAGGAAGGAGGCCAGCAGGCAGAGGATGGCATAGAACTCGACCATGATGGCCATGATGATGCCCTTGGACATCTCCTCGGGACGCTTGGCCACCAGGGCTACACCGGCAGAGGCGCAGCGGGCCTGGGCGATGGCGGTGATCAGGCCGCCGAGGCCCACGGGCAGACAGGCGAAGAAGTACCCGAGACCCTGCATAACGGTCAGCTCCACAGGAGTGCCGCCGATGATGCCCAGCTGGAACAGGGCATAGAACCAGATGACCAGGCCGTAGAGGCCCTGGGTGCCGGGCAGGATCTGCAGGATCAGGCAGGAAGCAAATTTGTTGGGGTCCTCGGAGAGGACGCCGGCGGCGGCTTCGCCCACCAGGCCGACGCCCTTACCGGAGCCGCAGCAGGCCAGAGCCACAGCCAGGGATGCGCCTAAAATAGCGATATACAGGCCAGCGTTAGTCATGATCAATTATCCTCCTTAGTTGCATTTACAATGTCGACATATTTGGTGTCATACTGCAGGGGGCGGAAGGGAATGCCGCCCTCCTTATAAAACTTGCCGAAGAACTCCAGGTACTGGAGCCGGGCGGCGTGGACATAGGTGCCCACCAGGTTGACGCCGATATTAAAGGTATGGCCGATCAGGAACACCAGGATAAACACAATGATGTTCCCGGGCAGGGCGGCCAGGGTGTTGAACACCTGGGCGATGACGCTGGAGGCCAGCATCAGGGCCATGAGCCGGGCGTAGGACAGGACATCGGACAGCCAGCTGGTGGTGTCGTAGAGGCTCTTGAGGCCCCCGAAGAACTTGCCGAAGAAGCCCTTGTTGTGGCGGCCCTGGGTGAGCACCAGGGCGATCACGCCGATGAGCAGCCCCGCCGGTGTGCCGGCCAGCACCAGCACGGCGATGCCGGCAAAGAAGATCCACCAGGGCACCACGTCCAGCAGGGCGTCCACGCCCCCGGCCAGCTTCCCGTCCCGGAAGCCCATATAGATATGGATGCACTGGCCGAAGACCAGGTGGACGCAGCCGATGGCGATAGCGATAATCAGTACCTTCATCGGGTCGTTCACCGGGTTGACCACGATGCCCGCCGAGAAGGTCTGCAGCCAGCCGGGCATGGCGGCGCCGGGCAGGAAGGTGTCGTAGATGACATCCACCAGATTGCCGAAGAAGCCGCCCACAAAGAGGCCGCAGATCGCGGCGCTGGCCCCCAGCCAGAGGCCCAGGTGCATCATCCGGCCCAAGGTCTTCTTGGGGTTGAACAGCTTGATGATGGCCAGGCAGCCCAGGAAGATGATGATGCCGTAGGCCACGTCGGCGAACATGAAGCCGAAGAAGAACACATACCAGAAGAACATCAGCGGGTTGGGGTCGATGCCGTCGTAGGCGGGCAGGGAGTACATCTCGGTGACCATGTTGATGCACTCCATCCACTTGGGGTTCTTCAGCAGGGTGGGGGGCGTCTCCTCCTGGGCTGGCTCGTCGGCCTCCCAGGCGCAGGTGAAGCCGGAGAGCAGGCCGGTGAAGTCCGCCACCCGCTCCGCCGGGATCCAGCCCTCGGCGAAGAAGATGCGCCCGTCGGTGAGGAACCGCTCGGCCACCGCGTCCCGGCTGATCTCCTGGCGGATCCGGTCCTGGACCACCTGGAGGGCGGAGCGCTGGGGGCTCTGGGCGGCGATGCGCCCGGCCTGTTCCTCCCGCTGTTTCTGGAGTGATGTGATCTCACTGCGGATGCGGTCAATGTTGGCCTTGGGGGTGCCGGTCAGATCTTTGAAGCGCACCACCCCGAAGGAGTGGGGGCGCAGGGCCAGCAAGGCCGCGTCGGCCTGGATGTTGTGGGCGATCAGCAGCAGACAGCGCTGATCCCGGTCGGCGGAGATTTCCGTCAGTTCCGCCAGATCTGCGGCCTGGCGCAGGTCATCCTGCAGGGGCTGAAACTCCACTGTGGCGGGGACCGTCCCCAGAATAAACTGGGTGTGGCTGGTGCCCTGACACTCCAGGGGGAGGTCCAGGGAGGCCCAGGGGAGCAGGCTTGCCAGGTTGGCGTTCAGTTTGTTCTCCGCGGCGTAGAGCCTGGAGATTTCCCGGGTGCATTCGTTGATCGCTTCGGTGCACCGGAGGGCGTCGGCCTTTGCCTCCGCCTGGAAGAACTCCGCCTCAGAGATGGGCCTGCGCTTGGTGAACAGGCCCTTTTTGACCGGGGCGTATTTGTCCAGCGCCTCCAGGGCGCCGGTCACTCCGGCCAGCTCTGCCTTTCGGTCGGCCAGGCTGGAGGTGTCCCTCCGCAGCAGGGCGGTCCACTCCGGGTCCGCCATTTTGTCATCCGGTTCCGAGATCTCCACGCACCCCATGTGAAGCAGTCCCTGCAGCAGCTCGTCCCGCTCTTCGGAGAAGCCGATGACCCGCAGGCGCTTCATTTTTACGATGCTCATGAGAGATTCACGACCCTTCTGACGATCAGTTCAGCGGCCGCATCCAGCCGCTGCCGGGCAGAGGCCTTCAGCGCCTCGCAGGTCTGGACGGCCTCGGTCCGGATTGCGCCGGCCTGGGCCTGGGCGGACTGCTCCGCCTGGGCCAGCATAGCCTTTGCCTTTTCCCGGGCCTCGGCCCGCCGGGCCTCCAGCATGGCCTGTCCGGCTTTTTCCGCGTCGGAGACGGCCTTCTTTGCGGCCTGGACGGCCTCGGTTTTGCGCTGGGCGCAGTCCTGTTCGGCCTGAGTGATCTGCTTGATTGCTTCTAATGACAACTGTCTCACCGCCTTTGTTCGGGGCAGCAGCGCCCCGGAGTGGCGCCGGGAAATCCCAGGCCAAACTGGCCGGGACGGCGCTCAGAGTGCAAATCGAAACATACTGTTTATTTTACGCCTTCTGTTATGAAAAGGCAATATGTAAAAGTACCTTTTTCAAAAACGAATGCAAGAGCGAACCGGCCCATAATGCATGCTGCATATGGCGGTTCGCTCTTGAAACTCAAGGTGATTCCATTGGCTTTGTCCAGGTGTGGGATGGGACATGGTGAAACGGCTCCGCATGGATGGTTTCGGGAAAGAACCCCTGAGGAGGGCTCTGCGGGCGGGAATTCCGGCCCGGCCTGCTGCAGCGGTTGGCTTTGTGCAGGAAAAACGGGGATATCCTGCGAAAACTGCTCCAAATATGCGCCTGGGCGCATGGGCCGGGGAATGAGGCGCGCCGCCCCGCGGGGGAACGGGGGCTTTGCTCAGCGGAAAGAGGCCGGGGGGAGGGCCTCTGCGCCGGAGAAGGCGCTGGGGGTTACGGAAGCACGCAGAATGCAGGTCAGCCCTCTTCGGATTGCAGGGCCTGATCCAACAGCATCAGGCCCCGCTCCACGGCCTGGGCATCCTGGGGGGAGAGGGTGTTCAGGGCGGCGGAAAAGCGGTCGCAGGCGGTCGCCTTGAATTTGGCGAAGTGCTCCCGGAATTGCTCCGTGGTGGAGACGTAGATGACCCGGCGGTCGGAGTCCGACCGGGTGCGCTGGACCAGCTCCATTTTTTCCAGCCGGTCCACCACGCCGGAGATGGTGCTGTTGGCGCTGCCGGCGGCTTCCGCCAGGGCGCTGATGGGCATGGGGCCGTCCGCCTCCAGAATGGCCAGCACGATGGATTGGGGATAAGTCAGGTTCAGCTTGCCGTAATAGATGCGGAATTTCTCGCTGATGTGCCGGCTGACCTGAAGGTAGGCATGCAGAATCTCGTTTGATCTGTTCACTAAAACCGCTCCTTTTGTGGTGCAAAGCGTCGAATCATTGAATGATTATCCTTAGCATATAATTCAAAATAAAAAAAATCAACCGTTCCCCGGGTGAATTCACACTATTTTTACAAAACTTTAAATAAATTCCAAATTTTTAAGATTCAAACCATTCCGACTGGAGTTTGATTGGAAAAGATGGCCGCCGGAGCGGAGAGGCACACCTGGAAGCGGCGGTGCGGTATCGGAGGGAGAGAAAAATAATTCTTGCTTTTTTTTAGCCGCTATGATACCATATACACCGTATCATTTGAAGATTTGTCCGTTCCCCTGGGGACGGTGTAGTAAGGAGTAATGATTGTCATGGAAGTTGTCAAACTGATTCTCACCATCGTGGAGGTCATCGCCGCCCTGTTCCTCATTCTGGTGGTCCTGCTCCAGTCCGGCAAGAGCGCCGGGATCGCCGGCGCCATCGGCGGCGGCATGGATACCTTCCTGTCCAAGAATAAAGCCAAGAGCTGGGATGCCCGGCTGGCCCGCTGGACCAAATGGGTGGCCATCGGCTTTATGATCCTGACCCTGGTGCTGGTGCTGCTCCAGTGATCCGGGTTCCACAGGGAAAACAAGACTGAAAAGGGTGTGCCGTGAGATGCGGCGCACCCTTTTTTGATGCTCTCTATCCTGCTTGTGTGTCCGAGTGCCTGGTCGTGAACCTTTTCCCGTTTGCCCATCCCGATCCGGTTCAGGCCGCCCCCATCTCCCGCAGCTCTTCCCGGGCCTCCCGCTCGGTGTCGGCGGAGAACAGGAATTCTCCCTCCCGGGTGTACACTTCCACATGGCCGTAGACATTGCGAATCTCCATTTTTCTGCGCCTCCTCCTGTTTTCTGAGCTCAGTATAGCGGACATAGTGTCCCATAAAACGGACTTTTCGGCCCGGCGCGGGATTTTACGGAGCTTTTACTTGTGCTTTGGAAGACAATCGAATATGATAGAGTTGGCTCCCCGCACCGGGCGGGGAGAGAGAAGCGATAGAGAGAAAAAGGAGGGCGTGGTATGACCCGCACCTGTACCCGCTGCGGCACCGTTTTGCCCGAGGGGGCCCACTTCTGCCCCAACTGCGGCTGGGGCGGCCCGGCATCGGAGCATCTGCCCATGAGGTGGTTCAAATTCATCATCTACGTCCAGCTGTTCCTCAGCGCCCTGGGCAATCTGATCCTGGGGATCGGCCTGCTGGCCGGGACGGCCTACGGGGAATACAGCGGCCTGGTCTACGCCGTGGCCCCCGCCCTGCGGGCCGTGGACGTGGTAATCGGACTGGCCCTCCTGGCCCTGGCGGCGGCGGCCATTGTGGTGCGCCAGAAGCTGGCCCGCTACCGGGCCGGGGCGCCCCGGCTCTACCTGCTGCTCCTGGCTGTCAGCCTCGGGGTGAGTCTGGTCTATCTGCTGGCCGGTTCGGCGGTGGTGGGAGAGCTGCTGCTGAACGCCTCCACTCTGGCCAGCCTGGCGGGGTCCGGGGTGATGCTGCCTGTCAACCGGATCTATTTCCGGAAGCGGGAGAGCTTGTTTGCCAACTGAATCTGAATCGGCCGTTTAAACGGCGGCAGGCCGGCCCCGATTGGGGCCGGCCGCCTTTTTGCCGTTTTGCGGCGGTGGGATTTCGCCGTCAGCTGAGATACTGCTGGGGATCCACGCTCTGGCCGTCCACAGTGACGGCAAAGTGTAGGAAGGCGCTCTCGCCGCTGCCCTCGCCGCTGGCAGAGGAGCCCACGCAGGCCAGGGCCTGGCCGGCGGTCACGGCGTCACCCACGGCTGCGCTCACCGTGTCCGGGTCCAGATTGCCGTAAACGGTGGTCATGCCGCCGCTGTGAGACAGGGTCAGGGTGGTGCCGGTCACCGGATCGGTGGTGACAGACGCCACGGTGCCGTCGGCGGCGGCCAGTACCTCGGCCCCCAGGGCGGCGCTGATATCCATGCCGTTATGGGTGCGCCAGTCCCCCATGGCCTCGTTATAGGTCAGTTCCGAGTTGGAGAAGGCGGCCACGACCTCCCCCTGAATGGGCCAGCTCAGCGAGGCGGGGGCGGTCTCGGCCTGGACCTGCTCCGATGGGGCGGCCACCGGTTCCGCCTCGCTCTCCGCCTCCGCAGGGACGGCCTCTTCCTCCGCCGGGGCGGTCACCGGCACCGCCTCCTCTTCCGCGGGGGTGGTCACCGGGACGGCTTCCTCCGCACTGGGCTCCAGGGCGGGCTGAGCTTCCGCTTCAGACGCCGTTTCCTTGGTGTCCTCCAGGTCGGCAGAGGAGGCCTCTTCCCCGCCCGCCGTCAGGTCGGACTGGGACTCCTCTTCGGATTGGGCGGGCGCAGTCACGGTGACCTCTGCCGGGGCGGACGCGCTCTGACTGGCGTCGGCGCCAATGCCGCTGACGGTTCGGTAGAGGAGATAGCCGGACGCGCCCAGGATGACCAGGCACAGGAGCAGTACCATGTAAAACCCCTTGCCGGTCAGCGCTTTTTCGGCCTTTTGAAAGATGCCGGGTTTTTTGTGCATAAAAAACACCTCCAAAGCCAAGTGTTGCCTGCTTTGGAGGGGGATATACCCGGAATTGGAAAAATAAGAGCGCAAAAAACGGCGGGAGCGGCCAGAAAGGGGACGCCCCCGGCGGCCCGCAGCCGTCAGGGCGTCTCCGGCTGCCGCCCCCGCCGGCGGTAGTCCTTGGGCATGCAGTGCATCGTGCGCTGAAATACCTTGGAAAAGTAGCTGTTGGAGCCAAAGCCGCACTCCCCGCTGATTTCGGTGATGGACTTGGCGGTGTCCAGCAGCAGTTCGGCGGCCAGGTGGACGCGGTAGCGGTTCAGGAACTCCACTGGAGTGGTGTTCATATTGTTTCGAAAGCACCGGGAGCACTCCCGGGTGGAGATGTTGGCAGCCTGGGCGATGTCGGCCAGCAGAATCCGCTCCCCATAGTGCTGCTGAATAAACAGGATCATCTGCTTGAGGCGGGCGATTTCCACGCTGTCCTTGGCGGCCCGGCTGGAGAGCCGGTCCTCCACCGCTTGCAGCAGCATCAGCCAGAAGCGGGCCAGGTGGGCCTGGACAGAGAACTCATATCCGTAGGGCTGGGCCGTGTCGCTGTCGATGACGGCCTGAAACTCCCGGGCCATCTCCCGGGCCCAGGGGTGGGTGACGGGGATGTGGTAATAGGCCAGGTTGTCGCATTTGCGCAGGGGGCGGAAGTATTTTTCCTCCATGGCGCTGTTGTAGAGCCCGGAGAGAAAGTGAGAGTCGAAGAGAATACAGTAGAGGATACAGCCCCGGCCGCCCTGGTGGGGATGCACGGTGTGGAGGATGCTGGAGTTGACAAAGAGCAGGTCTCCCTCCCGGAGGGTGATTTTCTCCCCGGGGATGTCATAGTCCAGACTGCCCGTGGCCGCATAGGCCAGCTCAAACATGGGATGCCAGTGCCAGGGGGAACAGCGGTCGATGTATTGGTCGATGTCCACTTTCATGGTCAGAAAGGACAGCCCCGTTCCCTCCGGGTCCAGCAGCTCTTCCCGGTGCTCATTGGTGGAGACGCTGTTTTGAATGATCATGGCGCGCCACACCTCCTTTCACCAGATTTTACAGTAAATCAGCTCTGTTGACAACTATTTTGGCTTGATTGTACAAAAATTTGGCGCGATCTCCATTTTCGACGGGCCGGGCATTGGATATGATGAGAGGAGAAACGGAAAAGGAGGAACTTCCATGGCAAACGTTCTGGTTGGCAGCGACATCGGCACCAGCGGGGCCAAGTCGGTGGTGATGGCAGAGGATGGGCGGGTGCTGGGCAGCGCCTATCAGGAGTATCCGCTGATCACCCCCCGGCCGGGCTGGGCGGAGCAGAACCCGGAGTGGTACTGGGATGCGGTGGCGGACACCATCCGTCAGGCCCTGTCCCAGGCAAATATTGACGCCGCGGAAGTGCGGGGCGTCTCCATCAGCGCCTTTTCCCCCACCTGCATTCTGGTGGACAGGCAGCTCAACCCCCTCCAGAACGGCCATATCTGGATGGACCGCCGGGGGACGGCGGAGGCGGAGTGGGTGCGCCGCACCTTTGGGGAGGAGCGGGCCGCGGAGAAGTCGGCCAACCCCATTGATCCCTATTTTGCCGGCATCAAGCTGCTGTGGGAAAAGGAGCACCGGCCGGAACTGTACCGCAAGGCCTATAAAGTGCTCTCCCCCTCGGACTATGTGACCATGCGGCTGACCGGGGCGGTGGTGACGGACTACTCCAATGCCAGCCTGTTTGGAATGGGACATGACATTGTCAACCGGTGCTGGGACTCCAAGGCGCTGGAGGAGCTGGGGCTGGATGAGGAGAAATTGCCGGATATCTACCCCTGTGAGGCGGTGATCGGCGAGGTCACCGGCCCGGCTGCCGCCCGCACCGGACTGAAACCGGGGACGCCGGTGGTGGCGGGCACGGTGGACTGCAACGCGGCCTATGTGGCCAACGGGGCCATTCATGACGGGGATATCTCCATCGCCATGGGCACCGCGGGCTGCATGGGATATCTGCACCGGGAGCCCAGGTTCAGCAAAAACATGATCTCCCTGGTCCATACCTCAGATTCCAGACACATGTATGTCACCCTGGGGGCCACGGTGTCCTGCGGCGCCCTGACCCGCTACTTCCGGGACCAGTTCGGCCAGCTGGAGAAGCAGACGGCGCAGCTGCTGGACATCGACGAGTATGAGATGCTGGGCCTGGAGGCGGCCAAGGTGCCGGTGGGCAGCGACGGGCTGATTGTGCTGCCCTACTTCATGGGGGAGCGCACCCCCTTCTGGAACCCGCTGGCCCGGGGCGTGCTGTTCGGCCTGTCCCTGGCCCACACCCGGGGGCATGTCTACCGGGCCTTCCTGGAGGGGGCCACCTATGCCCTGTATCAGAATTTCCTCCAGATGCAGCAGGATGGCATGAAGCTGAACTATCCCATGATTCTCACCGAGGGAGGGGCCAAGAGCGCCCTGTGGCGGCAGATTGTGGCGGATCAGTTCAATATCCCCGTGGCCTATATGAAGCAGTCCAAGGGCGCCCCGGTGGGCAACGCCATTCTGGCCGGCGTGGGGGTCGGGGTGTTCCAGGACTTCAGCGTGGTGGAGGACTGGGTCTGCTTCTCCGACCGGCATGAGCCCGACCCTGAGGCCCATCAGGCATACATGAAATATTACGAAATTTTCTGCCGGCTGTACCGCGAGGTGGCCCCGGAATTTGACGCGCTGGCGGACGTGACAGGTTATCAATGACCTGAGACAATGACAGACAAGGAGGATGCAGAACATGACAAAGGAAACCATTTTGATCGGATCGGATCCCAGCGGTTTCACCCTCAAGGAGGCGGTGAAAGCCCATCTGGTGGAGCGGGGCTTTGAGGTGGCCGACGTGGGCACCCAAAGCCTGGAGGAGCCGGTGATGTACTATGACGTGGGCGAGCGGTTCGGCAGGGCCATCTCCGAGGGCACATATCAGCGGGGCATTGTCATCTGCGGCACCGGTATGGGGGTCAACCTGATGGTCAACCGGTTCCCGGGGGTGCTCTGCGGTTTGTGTGAGTCGGTCTATGCCGTCAGCCGGGCCCGGGCCATCAATAACATCAATGTGCTGGCCATGGGCGGATTTTTCCAGGCGCCCGAGCTGGGCATCGCCATGGCGGATGCCTTCCTGGATACCCAATGGCTCCAGGGCCTGGATGAGGAGACCCAGCAGGTGGTCAAGAACGGCTATGCCCGAACCAAAGCGGTGGAGGCCCAGCTCAGAAAGTAAAGACACGCAGTGCCTACAGGCCCCCGGAGCAGTCTGTCCTGCTCCGGGGGCCTGCTGCTGTGAGATCCCAGGCTGCGGGCTGACGGCTTCCGGTTGCCATAGCGGGGCGGAGATGATAAAATAGAGAGAAAATCGGGAGAAACGAGGCCGTATGATGAGACAACCGATCTGCTACAAAGGGGATGAGCCCTACATCTTCGTCAGCTATGCCCACCGGGATGACGTCCAGGTGTGGCCCATCCTGGACAGGATGCAGCGGGACGGATATCGCGTGTGGTATGACGAGGGGATTGACCCGGGGGCCGAATGGCCCGACACCATCGCCGCCCATGTGGAGCAGTGCGGTTTCTTCATCGCCTTTCTGTCGGAGGGCTATCTGGACTCTGACAACTGCAAGGATGAGCTGAACTTCGCCCGGGAGCTGGGCAAGGAACGGCTGATGATCCACCTCTCCCCGGTGGAACTGACCGTGGGGATGCGGATGCAGCTCAGCCGTTACCAGGCCATCCACTGGTATAGCTATGAGGATCAGACGCTGGCGTTTGCAAAGCTCTATGAGACAAAAGGGCTGTCCGCATTCCGGGGAGAGGATCCCTCCGCCGCCCCAACGGAGGAAGAGGCTGCCGGGGAGGGGGAGCGCGCCCAGGAGGATACAGATGCCGCCGCGCTGTACCAGCGGGGCTGGCAGTGCTTTGAGCGGTCGGACTATGCCGGCGCCGCCGCCTGCTACCGCCGGGCAGCCCAACAGGGCCACGCCGGCGCCCAGAACAGCCTGGGCTGGATGTATCAGCGCGGCCAGGGGGTGTCCCGGGATGACGGTGCGGCGGCAGAGTGGTACCTCCGGGCGGCCCAGCAGGGCCACGCCGGGGCCCAGTATGCCCTGGGCTGGCTGTACCAGCACGGCCGGGGGGTGTCCCAGGATGACGGCGCGGCGGCGGAGTGGTACCTCCAGGCGGCCCAGCAGGGCCACGCCGGGGCCCAGAACAGTCTGGGCTGGCTGTATCAGCGGGGGCTGGGCGTTTCTCAGGACAATGCGGCGGCGGTGGAGTGGTACCGCCGGGCGGCAGAGCAGGGCCATGCCGGGGCCCAGAACAACCTGGGCTGGATGTATCAGGCCGGAAAGGGGGTCTCCCAGGATGTGGAGGAGGCCGTCAGGTGGTACCGGAAGGCTGCCGACCAGGGCAACGAGAAGGCCAGAAGTGCCCTGGCAAAACTGGGCCGGCAAGATGGCGTATGACAACGGCCCCCGGAGCGTGAAGAAAAACGCTCCGGGGGCCGTTTTGCACTGTTTGAGAGAGATGTCAGTCCACCTTGACGGTCCAGCCCTTGGTGTCGGGCAGCTTGCCCCACTGGATGCCGGTCAGGGTGTCGTAGAGCTTCTGGGTCAGCGGCCCGATCTTGCCGCCGGAGATGTAGGCCACCTCGTCCTTCCATTTCAGCTCCTTGACCGGGGAGACCACGGCGGCGGTGCCGGTGCCGAAGACCTCCTCCAGCTTGCCCTCCTTGGCGGCGGCCATGATGTCGGCGATGGCCAGCTTGCCCTCGACAACCTCATAGCCCCAGTCCCGGCACAGCTCGATGACGCTGCGGCGGGTGACGCCGGGCAGCACGGTGCCCACGCAGGCGGCGGTGTACAGCTTGCCGTCGATCTTGAAGAAGATGTTCATGGCGCCCACTTCTTCCACATACTTTTTCTCCACGCCGTCCAGCCAGAGCACCTGGGCATAGCCCTGCTCCTCGGCCAGCTCGCCGGCCTTGATGGAGGCGGCGTAATTGCCGCCGCACTTGGTAAAGCCGGTCAGGCCGGGGGCGGCCCGGATATACTCATCCTCCACATAGATGCGCACCGGATCCAGGCCCTCGGCGTAGTAGGCCCCGGAGGGGGAGCAGATGATGCAGAAGGTGTAGTGCTTGGAGGCGTGGACCCCCAGTCCCACATCGGTGGCAAAGATGAAGGGTCGGATATAAAGCGAGGCACCGTTGGTATGGGGCACCCAGTCCCGGTCCACCCGCACCAGGGCCTCCACGGCCTGAACAAAGTCCTCCGCCGGCACCGGGGGGACACACATCCGGTCGCAGGAGTCGATGCAGCGCTGGGCGTTGCAGTCGGGGCGGAAGAGCTGGATGTCCCCGGCGGCGGTGCGGTAGGCCTTCAGGCCCTCGAACAGCTCTTGGGCGTAGTGGAGCACCACGGTGGCCGGGTCCAGGGAGAAGGGCTGATAGGGGACAATCCGGGGATCGTGCCAGCCTTCGCCCTTGGTGTAGTCCATCAGGAACATGTGGTCGGTGAAAATCTGGCCGAAGCCCAGCTTACTCTCATCTGCGGGCTTTGCCTTTGGGGTCTTGGTGCGTTCAATCCGAATATCAAGCATGGAAAGGATGCCTCCTCAAGGTAAATGGATTTGCTTCTTATTTAAATGGGTGAAGTAATGTAATTATAGCACTCATTTTTCCAACTGCAACCCCTGACGGGCGGGGGAGGTGCAAAAAGTTTCCAAAATGGTGGTTGTTTTTTCTCCCGGAAGAGAGGATAATACTTTCTATATATAGGTCAACCCTTGAAAATTGGACCATTGAAATCGGAGGTTTCTTTTGAAAAGCCTGTTGTTTATCTACAATCCCCACGCGGGCAAAAAGCGCATTGTCCAGCGGCTGCACGACGTGGTCTATCTGTTCACCACCGCGGGCTACACGGTCACAGTCCATCCCACCCTGTTCCGGGGAGATGCCACCAAGACCGCTGCGGAGCTGGGACATCAATACGACCATGTGGTCTGCTGCGGAGGGGACGGCACCCTGAATGAGGTGGTCACCGGCCTGCTGGCCCACCCGGAGGCAATGCCCACATTGGGCTATCTCCCGGCGGGAACCACCAATGATTTTTCCAAGACCCTCAAACTGCCTGCCAATCTGATGCGCGCGGCTCAGATTGCGGTGGAGGGAAGTCCCTGCCCCTGTGATCTGGGGGAGTTCAACGGCAGGCCCTTCATCTATGTGGCCGCCTTCGGCGTGTTCTCTGAGGTGAGCTATGCCACTCCCCAGAATTCCAAGAATGTCCTGGGCCACCTGGCCTATGTGCTGGGGGGGATCAAAAGCCTGGCCCAGCTGAAGCCCTGCCATATGAAGGTGACCCATGACGGGGAGACCCTGGAGGGAGACTTTATCTACGGCATGGTGTCCGACTCGGTCTCCGTGGGGGGCTTCCGGGGGTTGAAAGAGGAGAATGTCAAGCTGGACGACGGCCTGTTTGAGGTCATGCTGGTGAAAAACCCCTGCACCCCGGAGGAATTGAGCACCATTTTGAATGCGCTGATGAAGAGGCAGCCCGATGGGAATGTGATTGGGTTCCAGTCTGCGGATATCTCCTTTTCGGCGGAGCATCCGGTGGCCTGGACCCTGGACGGGGAGTTTGGCGGGGACATGGAGACGGTCCGGGTGTGCAACCGGCCCCGGGCCATCCGGATAATGCGGGGGTGATGGGAATGAGCGATACCATTGCGGCCATCGCCACCGGCGCCGGGCGCAGCGCCATCGGCATCGTCCGGCTCTCCGGCCCGGAGAGCCGGCGGGCGGTGGAGGCGCTGTTCACCCCTTTCTCAGGGAAAAAGCTGTCCGATTATCCCCCGGGGATGCTGGTCTACGGCGCCCTGCGGGACCAGGAGGGGAAGCTGCTGGACCAGTGCCTGGCCACCTGGTCCGCCGCCCCCCGGAGCTACACCGGGGAGGACACGGCGGAGCTCCAGTGCCACGGCTCCCCGGCGGTGCTCACCGCCGCCCTGGAGGCCCTGTTTTCCCTGGGGGTGCGCCAGGCCAGGGCCGGGGAGTTCACCCGCCGCGCCTTCCTCAACGGCCGGATGGACCTGACCCAGGCCGAGGCGGTCATCGACCTGATCGACGCCGAGACCCCCGCCGCCGCCCGGTGCGCCGCCAGCCAGCTGGGGGGCGCCATGAGCCGGAAGATCGGGGGCATCTACGACACCCTGGTGGACCTGGTGGCCCACTTCGACGTGGTGCTGGACTACTCCGACGAGGACCTGGAGCCCTTTGACCAGGAGGAGATCACCGCCGCCGTGGGCCGGGCCGCCGGGGAGCTGGAGGCCCTGGGGGCCAGCTACCGCCGGGGGCGGCGGCTCTACGACGGAGTGGGCTGCGCCATCGTAGGCCGGCCCAACAGCGGCAAATCCAGCCTTTTAAACGCCCTGCTGGGCTATGACCGGGCCATCGTCACCGATATCCCGGGCACCACCCGGGACACGGTGGAGGAGCGGGCGGCAGTGGGGGGCGTGCTGCTGCGGCTCATCGACACCGCCGGCCTCCGGGAGACCGGGGATGCGGTGGAGCGGATGGGGGTGGAGCGCTCCCGCCAGGCCCTCCAGCGGGCCGAGCTGGCCCTGGTGCTCATCGACGGCACCGCCGGCGTCACCGGGGAGGACCGGGCCATTTTGGAGCTGGCCCGGGGCGTGCCCCAGGTGGTAGTGATCGCCACCAAGGCGGACCTGCCCGGCTTTGCCCTGCCCGAGCTGGAGGGGGTACTGGCCCTGTCCTCCCGCACCGGAGCGGGACTGCCCGAGCTGGAGCGGGAGATCGCCCGCCGCTTCCCCGACGGGGGGAGCGAAGGGGGCGAGATCCTGACCTCCCGCCGCCAGGCCGAGGCGGTGGGCCGGGCCGCCCAGTGCTTGCGCGCAGTGTTTGAGGGCATGGAGCGGGGGATGACCCCGGACGCCCTGCTCTCCGACGTGGAGCTGGCCCTGGACGCCCTGGGGGAGGTCACCGGCCGGGTGGTCAAGGACGACGTCACCGAGCGCATCTTTGAGCGCTTCTGTGTGGGAAAGTGAAGAAGAAACATAGAAATAACCTCCGGCGCAATCTGCGTCGGAGGTTATTTTTGTGGATACGGTTCAGAGATTTGAGTGCGGCAGAGCAGATAGTCAATGCTGGTTCCATAGAAATCTGCCAATCTGTGCAGCACGCCGGTTGGAATGTCCCGTCTGCCCAATTCGTAATAGGAATAACAGACCTGGCTGCAGTGCAGTATCCGGGCCAAGTCAGCCTGGGTCAGATCCCGATCTTCTCTTAAATCCCGGAGTCGGTTTTGAGCCAAATAATCACCGCCTTTGGGTGATTATATGTCAAAACAAAATGTTATATTGACGGTTAAAACGTTTTGTTATAAAATGGAAGAAACGGAACATCAGAGTCAGATCAAACTGGTACACATTGTTTCATTCATTGGACAGAGAGGGCGGGAAAATGAGAATGAAAAAGGGAAGTTTTGCTTCAGGCGTTTACGGCAGGTCGAAAGAAACGATGGCCCGGACCAGGAAAATGGTCATCAATACCATAGATCAAAACGGGGACGGGCAGATCGGCATTGACGATATTATTATTGCCGCGTTGAAGGCGCCCGGTGTGCGCGTTTCAAGGGCGGCTTTTTTGCAAAAGGAGCTGTTTAAGCACTATCCTCAAGAGGTGATCGACCTTGCCATTGCCTCCAATCCGGCGCAGGCCGGAGTTTCCCCGGATGTGGTCGATCGTATTGCCGACGATGTCATCCGGTTTGAACGCAACTGCGTTTCCGGTATCTCTGCGGCGCTGGGCGTCCCCGGCGGATGGGCTATGGCAGCGACTATCCCCACAGACATGATCCAATATTATGGCTATACTCTGCGGGCAGCGCAGAAACTTTTATACTTGTACGGATTTCCAGAGATTGAGACGGATGAAGAAGGCGTTCAGCTGGACAGCGGGACGATTAACACCATTGTCCTGTGCCTTGGGGTTATGAACGGTGTGGCGGGTGCAAACAATGCGGTAAAAGCCATGGCCCACGCCCTGGCAGCAGGGGTGGAAAAACAGCTGATGAAACGGGCACTGACCAAAGGTACGATATACCCCATCGTAAAGAGTGTTGCAAAATGGTTTGGAGTCAAGCTGACCAAATCTGTTTTTACCGGAGCGATTAAGAAAGCCATCCCGGTTGTGGGCGGTGTGGTGGGCGGCGGCATCACCTTTGTCTCCTTTCAACCGTGCTGCAAGAAATTAAAAGATGCCCTCAAAGATACCCGGCTGTCCAACCCGCAGCACGCATTGACAGAGGAAGAGGCGAAGTTATTTGAGGATATTTCCAGCGGAGAGATCATCGATGTCGAAGTGGGCTGCGAGATGGCAGAGGAGAACAGTTGAATTCACCGGGAGGGCACCCGTCGTCAGACGGGGCCCTCTTGATTTTACATCGGATTTGAGGGGTTACAGGGTTGCCCTTGCTCCAGGGCGGAAAATCAGGTACAATAGGGCGAAAGATTTCCATAGAAGAGGTTGAAATGCTATGATGAACGAGATTTTCCTGCTCAAAATGGGGGAGATCGTCCTCAAGGGCCTGAACCGCCGCCGCTTTGAGGACCGGCTCACCGGCAACATCAGCCGGCGGCTGCACCCCTACGGCCGCTTCCGCATCTATGCCCGCCAGTCCACCGTCTATGTGGAGCCCCTGGAGGAGAGCTGCGACCTGGACGGGGCCTGGCAGGCCCTCCAGCCGGTGTTCGGGGTGGCCGGGCTGAGCCGGGCCCGGGCCTGCGAGAAGGACAAGGATGCCTTTTTTGCCACCGCCTCCACCTATCTCCGGGACCAGCTGATGGCGGCCAAGAGCTTCAAGGTGGAGTCCAAGCGGGCGGACAAGCGGTTCCCCATGACTTCCATCGAGCTGAGCCAGTATGTGGGGGGGCTGCTCCACGAGACCTTTCCCCACCTGAAGGTGGACGTCCACAACCCGGACTATGTGGTCCATCTTGAGGTGCGGGACTACAGCGGCTACGTCCACGGCAGCCCCACCCCCGGGGCCGGCGGCCTGCCGGTGGGGGCCGGGGGCCGGGGGGTGGCCCTGCTCTCCGGGGGCATCGACTCCCCGGTGGCCGCCTATATGATGGCCAAGCGGGGGCTGGCCCTGGACATGGTCCACTTCTTCAGCTATCCCTACACCTCCATGGAGGCCCGGGACAAGGTGCTCCAGCTGGCCCGGGAGATCACCCCCTACACCGGCCGTCTCACCGTCCATATCGTGCCCTTTACCGAGATTCAGGAGGAGCTGCGCCGCCACTGCCCCGAGCCCCTGTTCACCCTGGCCATGCGCCGGTTTATGATGCGCATCTCTGAGCTGGTGGCCCGGCGGGTAGGGGCGGGCTGCCTGGTCACCGGGGAGAGCCTGGGCCAGGTGGCCAGCCAGACCATGGAGGCCATGGCGGTGACCCAGGCCGCCTGCGCCCTGCCCATCTTCCGGCCGGTGGTGGGCATGGATAAGGAGGAGATCATCACCGTGGCCCGGAAGATCGGCACCTTTGAGACCTCCATCCTGCCCTATGAGGACTGCTGCACCGTCTTCACCCCCCGCCACCCCAAGACCCACCCCACGGTGGAGGAGCTGGTGGAGGCCGAGGCGGGCATGGACGTGGAGGGCCTGTGCCGGAAGGCCTTTGACGGCATTGAGCGGGTGATCGTGCCGCTGCCCGGACGGGAGGGATAAAGAGATGGCCCATTACCGCCGCCTGCCCCTGAGGAAGCTCTATAACTGCCGGGACCTGGGGGGTTATCCCACCGCCGACGGCAAGGTCACCCGGTTCGGGGTCTTTCTGCGCTCCGAGGCCCCCTGCGGCCTGGAGCGGGAGGACCTGGAGTTCCTGCTGGACTACGGCGTCACCGGCACCGCCGACCTGCGCAGCCAGGGGGAGCGGATGGCCCGGCCCAACGAGCTGGCCGGCCGGGTGAGCTACTACCCCCTCTCCCTGATCCACCGCTCCGCCGTCTACGGCGACGCCAGCCAGGCCCTGGAGGACTTCGACTGGGGAAAGCAGTACCGCCGGATGGCCGAGGACAACCCGGCCTTCTTCCGGGAGATGCTGCCCATCTGCCTGAAGGAGCCCGGGGCGCTGCTCTTCCACTGCACCACCGGCAAGGACCGCACCGGGCTGCTCAGCTGCGTGCTGCTCAGCATCGCCGGGGTGGCCAGGGAGGACATCGCCGCCGACTACTGCGTCAGCCAGCTCTACCTGGGGCCGGTCTATGAGCGGATGAAAAACGGCACCCTGAAGCTGGGGGTTCAGCCCGGCGGCGCCCCCACCCAAATCCCCGCCGGGGCCGCGGAGCGGTTTTTTGCCACCCCGGCCCGGGCCATGCTGGACCTGATTGACGGGCTGGAGCGGGATTACGGGGGCGTGGTGGAGTTTATCCGCTCCTGCGGCGTGGAGGAGCCGGTGATCCTGGGCCTGCGGCGCAAACTGGCGGGGTGAGCCCGGGAGGGCGCCGCCTGTCTCCTGTGCGGGCCGGGACGTCAGCCGGCCCGTTTGCCGCCCGGGAGGGCGGATGGAAAAAGGACTTTCAAAAAACATCTTTTTGTTAGTTTAACTTTTTGAGCCAATAGACGGCGGAAAAAACGCATTATCTCAAAATATGAGCATTTTTTAAGAGGATTGCTATTTACTTTTTTCCCGGCCGTGTTATAATTTTAGCAGCTATCAATGGAACTTCGGCCTGCCGGCGCAATGTGTCCCGGCCGCCCGATATGGAGGTTTTTTTATGCGTGTACAGCTGACCGAAACAGTCCTGCGCGATGCGAACCAGTCGCTGATCGCCACCCGTCTGCCCTACTCTGTCTATGAGCCCATCCTGTCCACCATGGACAAGGCGGGCTACTACTCCATCGAGTGCTGGGGCGGCGCCACGTTTGACACCTGCCTGCGCTACCTGGACGAGGATCCCTGGGAGCGGCTGCGGGGGCTGCGCAAGCACCTGCCCAACGCCCGGCTGCAGATGCTGCTCCGGGGCCAGAACCTGCTGGGCTATAAGCATTACCCCGATGCGGTGGTGGAGAAGTTCGTGGAGCTGAGCATCAAGAACGGCATTGACATCATCCGTATCTTTGACGCTCTGAACGACTTCCGCAACATCCAGACCGCCCTGGAGGCCACCAAGAAGTACGCCACCGAGAAGACCGTGGCCTCCGGCTGCATCTCCTACACCCAGAGCCCGGTGCACACCGTGGAGAAGTATGTGGAGATGTGCAAGGAGCTTCAGCGCATGGGCTTTGACACCATCTGTCTGAAGGACATGGCGGGCACCATGAGCCCCTATGAGGCGGAGAACCTGATCAAGGGCATCAAGGACGCGGTGGGGGACATCCCCGTCATCCTGCACACCCACTGCACCACCGGTATGGCCTATATGACCTATATGAAGGCCATCGAGGCGGGCATCGACGTCATCGACACCGCCACCTCCTGCTTCTCCGGCGGCACCAGCCAGCCCGCCACCGAGACCATGTTCTATGCCCTGGAGCAGATGGGCATCGAGACCGGCATCAACGAGAAGGTCATCAAAGAGGTCAACGACTTCTTCAAGCCCATCAAGGAGGGCTATGTCAAGGACGGCACCCTGAACCCCAAGAGCCTGTCCACCGACTCCCAGGCCCTGGTCTACAAGGTGCCCGGCGGCATGCTGTCCAACATGATCGCCAACCTGACCGACCTGCACGCCATGGATAAGTTTGACGACGCCCTGGTGGAGATTCCCAAGGTCCGGGCTGACCTGGGCTATCCTCCCCTGGTCACCCCCATGAGCCAGATGGTGGGCACCCAGGCCGTCATGAACTGCATCGCCGGCCGCTACAAGGCGGTCTCCAAGGAGGTCAAGGCCTATTTCCGGGGCGAGTACGGCAATCCGCCCGCGCCGGTGAACGCTGAGCTGGCCAAACAGATCCTGGGCAAAGAGGAGCCCATCGACTGCCGGGTGGCGGACGCCGCCCCCTCCACCATGTTTGAGGACACCCGGGCGAAGCTGGGAGATCTGGCGCAGAGTGATGAGGACGTGATGAGCTATATCTGCTTCCCCGACCAGGCTGAGGCCTTCCTGAAGAAGCGCAAGGCCAAGGCTGAGGGCACCTGGGTGGAGCCCGAGGCCGCCCAGGGCGGGGATGCCGCACCCAAGGCGGAGACCTTGGGCACGCCGGGCGCCATGCCCGCCGGAGCCCCCCAGGTCAACGGCAACGCGGTCACTTACACGGTCTCCTGCGAGTCCGTGTGAGCTGGTACGCTTATCCCATAACAGTACAGCGCCGGCCCCATGGGGCCGGCGCTTTTTTGCCTTCGGGCATGTGTGCTGAATGGAAGGCATGAAAGGCGGCGCCCCCGTTCCGCCCAGGCGAAACGGGGGCGCATATTGCATTTCTGTCGCAGGGGGATTGATTACAGCAGCACCAGAGGCTTAATCAGGTCGCGGGGCTTGTCCTTCATCAGCATCAGGGCAGGCTCCACACCCTCCAGGCCCTGGAAGCGGTGGGTGATCAGCTTCTCAGGATGGATGCGTCCGGTCTCCACCAGACGGGCCAGCTTCTCGGAACGCACCCGGCCGCCGGGCATCAGGCCGCCGCGGATGGCCTTGTGGCCCATGCCGCAGCCCCAGTCGCCCCGGGGGATCTTGACATAGTCGCCCTCGCCCAGGTAGTTGACGTTGCCGATGACGCCGCCGGGCTTCAGCATGCGGATGGCCTGGTCAAAGGTGTCTACGTCGCCGCCGGCGATGACGATCTTGTCCACGCCCGCGCCGTGGGTCTTGTCCATAATCTGCTCCACGATGTCGCCCTCGCGGTAGTTAATGATGTCGGTGGCGCCGAACTCCAGAGCCAGGTCGGAGCAGACCTTGCGGGAGCCCACGGCATAGATGTTGGCAGCGCCGCGGATGGCGGCGGCGGCCACGCTCATCAGGCCCACAGGACCGATGCCGATGACGGCCACGTTGTCGCCGAATTCCACGTCGGCCAGCTCCACGCCGTGGAAGCCGGTGGGCACCATGTCGCTGATCATGCAGGCGGCACCCAGATCCATGCCCTCAGGCAGCAGGGCCAGGTTGCCGTCGGCGTCGTTGACATGGAAATATTCGCCGAATACGCCGTCCTTGAAGTTGGAGAACTTCCAGCCGGAGAGCATGCCGCCGGAGTGCATGGGATAGCCCTCCTGGGCGGCCTTGGAGTTCCAGTCGGGGGTGATGGCGGAGACCAGCACCTTGTCGCCCACCTTGAAATCCTTGACCAGGCTGCCGACTTCCACCACTTCGCCTACGGCCTCGTGGCCCAGCACCATGTTGTGGCGGTCGCCGATAGCGCCGGCCCAGACGGTGTGCACGTCGGAAGTGCAGGGGGCAAGCGCGATGGGTTTGCAGATGGCGTCCATCGGACCGCAGACAGGGGCCTCCTTCTCGATCCAGCCGGTTTCTCCGATCCGCAGCATTGCAAATCCTTTCATGTTTTTGTCCTCCTTTGAATTGATGTTGGTAGTTCCTGGTTTTATCAAGCTCTTTTTGCTTGGACTTTTGATAAGTCTTTTATATAATGCATACAAAAAGAATGCCTGATTTCCCCTGTATTATAATGCGAATTACACAAAAAAGCAACTGATTTTACAAAAGATGAATAAAGCTGAACCGGCAATTTACCCGATGTTCGGGGCCCTGGGGCAGCTCTTTTGTCATATCTGCCCAGTTATGGTTTGCTCCGGAGCCTGGTTTTATTCTATCGGACAGAAATGGCCGGGCACAAGTGAAAAAACACGAAATAATACGGCCTGTTTGTGCTTTTTTACAAAGTCCGCCGGAGGGCAAAAAAGGCGCGTCCCGGCATGGAGATACCGGAACGCGCGGGGAAAGCGGTTATCTGCCCTCGAATTTCGGGGGGCGTTTTTGCTGGAAGGCGTCCACTGCTTCCCGGAAGTCATGGCTGCCCATGAGCTTGATGCTCAGCCGGTGCTCGATTTCCCGGGCTTCTTCAAAGCCGGTGTCCAGTGCCCCCAGGCTGATGATCTCCTTGATGCCCTGGACGGCCAGAGGGGGCTTGCGCACGATGACGTCCATAATCTGATCCACCTGGCCGAACAGCTCCTCTTTTGGGAAGACCCGGTTGATCACCCCCTGCTGGACCGCCTCCTGTGCGGTGAGCCGGGTGCCCAGCAGCAGCATCTCCTTGGCCCGGATCAGGTTGGTGCGCCGGGGCAGCCGGATGGCGCCGCCCCAGCCGGGCACCAGGCCCACGTCCACCTCGGTCATACCGAAACGGGCGTCCTCTGAGGCGTAGATCAGGTCGCAGGACAGGGCGATCTCAAACCCGCCGCCGATGCACCAGCCGGATACGGCGGCGATGGTGGGCTTTTTCATGTTCAGGATGGTGTCCCGCATTTTGACCCCCCGCCGGTACATGGCCTCCCCGTCGGCGGGGGACTTGATCTCCGCCAGGGAGTCGATGGATCCTCCGGCGGAAAAGGCCTTCTCTCCGGCCCCCCGGATGATGATTCCCCGGACCTGGTCATCGGCCTCCAGGGTGGTGATGGCGTCGATGAACTGGAGCTGCATGTCGGTGGTGAGCGCGTTCAGGGCATCGGGGTTGGAGATGGTCATAGTGGCCACTTTGAGACCGGGCTCTCCCCGCAGGGAGACTAAAATGGAAGGATCAGGCATATGGGGTTCCTCCTTGTGCAGAATGTAGGTTACTCCTCGGGGAAGGAGGCGTGGCGGGCCTTGGCATGGCGGAGCAGAAACACGATGGGGGCGACCAGGGCGATCAGGCCGGAAACCACTCCGGCAATGATGGCGGCGGTGTGCAGGGCTTTTTTCATGAAAGTGCCTCCTTTGTATGATCTTTCCTATATCATAACAGGTTTTCATGAAAATGTCCTGAAAAAAACATGAATATTTTGTCCTGAAAGGCTATTGCTCCGCCGCGCTCCCCGCCGGGCGGTTGACCAGCAGGATGCCCGCGCAGACCAGGACCAGAGCGCCCAGGGCGCTCCAGCCCAGGGCCCCTCCCTCCGAGAGCAGCAGGGCGGAGAGCACCACCCCGAACACCGGGGTCAGGAAGCCGAAGATGGTGACCCGGGACACCGGGTTGTGTTTCAGCAGGCAGCCCCAGAGGGTGTAGGCCACGGCGGACACCAGGGCCAGATAGATCAGCATTCCCACGGCGGCGGGGGAGGAGGCCGCCCAGCGTCCCCCCATGGTCCAGCCCGCCAGGGCCAGGGCGGCGCCGCCCAGCAGGAACTGCCAGCCGCTGAGCAGCACCGGGGACACCCGGGCGGAGTAGCGGCGGATCAGGGTGGCGGACACCGCGGCGGAGAGGGCGCTGAGCAGGATCAATCCCTCCCCCTGGAGGGTGAAGGAGAATCCGCCGGCGCCGCTCCCCAGCTGGCTGACCACCACCCCGGCGAAGCCCACAATGCAGCCCGCCAGCTTGGCGGCGGTGAGCCGTTCCATGCGGAAGCAGAGGGCGGCGATCAGGATGGCGAAGAAGGAGTTGGCCCCCACCAGTATGGAGGCGGCCACCCCGGAGGTGTGGCGCAGGGCCAGGTAGTAGCACAGGTATTGCAGCACTGTCTGGAACAGGCTGACCTTTAGGATAGAGGGCCAGTCCCCTTTCCCGGGCAGCAGGGGGCGGCGCTCCAGGGCGCAGCCCGCCAGCAGCACCAGCGCCCCGGCCAGGGCGAAGCGCAGCCCGGCGAAGAGCAGCAGGGCGCCGGGGTTTCCGGTGTCGATGCCGAAGAGGTCATAGCTCAGCTTGATGCAGGGGATGGCGCTGCCCCAGAGGGCGCAGGAGAGCAGCGCGCCCAGAAACAGCACCGGGCCCCGGGCAAACAGGGGGCGCTTTGGTGTGGACAAGGGGGAATCCCTCCCAGGGCGGCCCCAAAACAAAGGGGCCGTATGTTGTCGTTGAGATGCTGCTATTATAACACGCCCGGCCCCGGCGTGCCACATCTTCCGGGCGGAGCGGCGGGGATAAAGAAAATATTAAATTTGCGAAGGAAAGCTTTTTGGTATGTACTTTCCTGTCGAAAGCGAGTACAATATAGAAAGTTTATGTTAAATCTAATGCGGATTTTTTGTAAAATCTGCTGAATGGAGGAGAGAAGCATGCAGGCAGTCATATTAGCCGCCGGCATGGGAAAGCGACTGAAAGAGCTGACCAGAGACAACACCAAGTGTATGGTTCAGGTGAATGGGGTTACCCTCATCAGCCGGCTGCTCCACCAGTTGGAGGGGCGGCAGCTGAGCCGGGTGATTATCGTTGTGGGCTATCAGGGGCAAAAGCTGATGGACTACATCGGCACCCTGGACCTCCAGACCCCTGTTGTCTTTGTGGAAAATCCCATCTATGACAAGACCAACAACATCTATTCCCTGGCCCTGGCCAAGGACTGGCTCTGCCGGGAGGATACGCTGCTGTTTGAGTCGGACCTCATCTTCGAAGATGAGGTCATTGACCTGTTGGTCAATGACCAAAGGGATACTCTGGCCCTGGTGGACCGCTATGAGAGCTGGATGGACGGCACCTGCGTCAAATTGGCGGAGGACGACAGCATCACGGAGTTTGTGCCCGGGAAAAAGTTCCGCTTTGAGGAGCGGGACGAGTATTATAAGACGGTCAACATCTACAAGTTCAGCAGGCACTTTTCCCAGACCCACTATGTCCCCTTCCTGGAGGCCTACAGCAAGGCCCTGGGCAACAACGAGTACTATGAACAGGTGCTGCGGGTGATCGCGATTCTGGACGATCCGGGCATTCGGGCGAAAAAGCTGGACGGACAGATGTGGTACGAGATTGACGACGTCCAGGACCTGGACATCGCGGAATCCATGTTCGCTCCCGATGAGGACCAGCGGCTCTCCCTGGTCCAGGGGCGTTATGGCGGCTACTGGCGCTATCCCCGGCTGAAGGATTTCTGCTATCTGGTCAACCCCTATTTCCCGCCCAGGAAACTGATCGACGAGCTCAAATCCAATTTTGAGCAGCTGCTGACCCAGTATCCCTCCGGCATGCGGGTCAATTCCCTGCTGGCGGCCCGGAATTTTGGCGTGCGGCAGGAACAGATCCTGGTGGGAAATGGGGCGGCGGAGCTGATTAAGTCCCTGATGAGCCGCCTGTCCGGGCGGGTCGGCTTGGTGCGCCCCACATTTGAGGAGTACCCAAACCGCTGGAGCGGAGAGGCGGTGGTGTTCACCCCGGAGAATGAGGACTTCCACTATACCGCCGAGGACCTCATGGACTTCTTCGGAACCCGGGAGATCCAGAACCTGATTCTGATCAATCCGGACAACCCCACGGGCAATTACATCCCCAGGGAGGGGGTGCTGCGGCTGATCCGCTGGGCGGAGGAGCGGCAGATTCGGCTGATCGTGGACGAATCCTTTGTGGATTTCGCGGATGAGGAGAGCAGCACGCTGATTGAGCAGCCCCTGCTGGAGGCGCATCCCCTGCTGTATGTGATGAAGAGCATCTCCAAGTCCTATGGTGTGCCCGGGCTGCGGCTGGGCGTGCTGGCCTCCGGGGATGTGCAGATGATCGGGGCGCTGAAGCGGGACGTGGCCATCTGGAATATCAACTCCTTTGCCGAGTGCTATCTGCAGATCGAGCAGAAGTACGCCAAAGATTACAATGCGGCCCTGAAGCGCATCCGCGCCGAGCGGGCCAGGTTTGCCGCGGCGCTGGCGGAGGTGCCGGGCATTCGGGTGATCCCCTCCCAGGCCAACTATATTATGGTGGAGCTGCTGGGCGGCGTGTCGGCCCGGGCGCTGACCCGGCGCATGCTCATCGGCCACAGCATCCTGGTCAAAGACCTGACCGCCAAGGTCGGGGGAGACGGCCGGCAGTATCTGCGCCTGGCGGTGCGGGACAGCCGGGACAACGATCAGCTCATCGCGGCGCTGCGCCAGGAGCTGGCCGGAGAGGGAGCGTGCCGATGAGAGAGTATGAAGCCGCTGACCTGCAGCGGGTGCAGCAGCTGGAGCTGATGATCCTGGAGGATTTCCTGGCCCTGTGCCGCAGGCACGGCCTGACCTGTTTCGGCTTTGCGGGCACCGGCATCGGCGCGGTGCGCCATAAGGGCTTTATCCCCTGGGATGACGATATCGACGTGGGCCTGCTCCGGCCGGATTACGAGGCCTTCCTCCGCTATGCGAAGCAGGAGCTGGGGGAGAAGTACATCGTCATGAATGTCCAGGAGGACCCCAATTTCCCGCTGATGACCACCAGGCTCATGCTCCGGGGGACCAAATTCAGAGAAGAGGCGCTCAAGGATATTCGGTGTGAGCTGGGCATTTTTCTGGACATCTATGCCTTCGATCAGGCCAGCGACGACGAGCGCCAGTTCAAAAAGCAGTGCCGGGACGCCTGGTTGTTCAGCAAGCTGCTGATTTTGCGCAGCATTCCCTTCCCGGTGCTGCCGGTGCGGGGATGGAAGGCCAAGGTGATCCATGCCGCCACCGCGGTCATCCACGGGGCGATGGTTGTGTGCCGTATCTCCAAGCGCTGGATCGCCGGCCGGTGCCTTGAGGCCAGCACCCGTTTTCAGAATGCGCCCCAGACCCGGCGGGTGACCTACTTCTGCGATACCACGCCGGATATGAACCTGTGGGAGGTTGACAAGCTGCTTCCATTGCAGACGCTGCCCTTTGAGGATCTGGAACTGCCCTTCGGCAACGGGCTGGATGAGTCGCTGACCAGGATGTACGGAGACTATATGACCATGCCCCCGGTGGAGCAGCGGAAAAACCACTATCCCTATCAGCTGGACTTCGGCCCCTATGCCGACATCCCGCTGGAACAGATCCGTGCCCGGAGCGGCGGGGACAAAATCGGATAAAAATTCAGGCGGACGGCAGCGCAAGCTGCCGTCCGCCTGTATGTTCCCCGGGGACAGGGGGCTGGGGGCTCAGCCCAGCATCCGGCTCAGCCAGGGCCCCAGGGCGTCGGCCCTGGGCGCTGGAGTAAAAGAGCAGTGGTATTTTTCCGCAAAGTCCTCCGGGCGGCCGAAGGGGGATCCGCACGCCCCGGGCAGGGCCAGGATGGCGGTGGGGGTCCGCCACTGGGCCAGGGGCAGGCCGGGCCCTACCGCGGGGGAGAGCAGCAGCGCCCGGGAGAGGGGGGCGGACTGATAGGCCATCAGCGCCCACTGGGCCCCGGCGCCCTGGGCAAACAGGGCGGTTTCCCCCCGCTCCACTTCCGCGAAGAACTGCCGCAGTTCCTCCACGCACCGCTTGGGAACGAAGGGGCACAGGGGATGGCGGCGGTTGCCGTGGCCCGGCAGGTCGCAGCTCACCACCTGCCAGCCCAGGGGGACGGCCCGGCGGGCCAGCAGCCGGATGGTCTCATCCCCCTTGCTGCCGCCGAAGCCGTGGACGGCGATGAGCCGCCGTGGACGGTCCGTCCCCCAGAAGATGGCGGGGATGCCCGCCACCAGCACATGGGATTCCACCATCGCGTTCACCGGCGCTCCTGGAGGCTGACGGTGCGGTAGTAGACCCGGGCGGTGATCGCGTAGACCAGCACATAGACCACCACGAAGGCGGCGAAGGTGATCAGGGTGCACCAGAAGAAGACGCTGACGTTGTCCAGCATCAGGGCCTTGAGCACCCGGGTCAGCAGCGGGAAGGCGAAGCAGAGGTGGACCGCCGCCATGCCCAGGGGGAGCAGGAACATGGTCAGCACCTGGCTGCGCACCGAGGAGGAGATCAGCTTCTTGTCCATGCCCACCTGGCGCATGATCTGGTAGCGGGCCCGGTCGTCATAGCCCTCGATGATCTGCTTGTAGTAGATGATGAGCACCGTGGCCATCAGGAACAGCAGCCCCAGCAGGATGCCCAGGAAGAGGAAGCTGCCGTAGAGGCTGTAGGCGTCGGCGGTGTTGTCCTGACGGATGGTGTAGATCCATTCGATGGGGTAGCTGCCGCCGTCGGCCAGGGTGAGCTGATTCGACGCAAAGCGGGCCTGGAACCGGTCGGCCAGGGCCGCCTTCTGCGCCTCGGTGCCCGACAGGTTGACGGAGAACTCCCAGTCCATGCTGCTGGGATAGTAGTGCTCCCCGTCCGCCGCCAGCTGGGCCTGGTAGATGCGCTCCAGCACCACGTCGTCCCGGACCACGATGTAGAAGGTGTTGCCCAGGAAACCGGCCAGCTCGCCGTCCTCCGGGGCGACCGTCATCCACTCTTTGACGGTGTAGTCCTCCCCCATCAGGTTGAAGGACTCGGGCAGCATCCCGTCCTGGACGTAGACGGCCACCTCGTGCTCCCCCAGCTCGCCCACCTGGTAACCGGTGGCCGCGGCATAGCCCTCCGGGGTAAAGAACTGGATATAGGCTCCCTGGCTGTAGTTCTCAGAGGAGTTGTCGGCGATCAAGGTATTTCCGTCCATCACCAGGGCGATGGTCAGGGTTTCGTAGTCCGTTGTCTCAGTCACCGCCAGCCCGGCCGCCTCCACCTCCTCGTTCAGGGCGGTGCGGACGTATTCCTTGACCGGCTCGGCGGCGTTGTAGAAGTGGGTCTCGATGTCGTAGGGGAACCGGCTGCGCAGGATGTCCGTCACCCCGCCGTAGAGGCTGACGGTGGTGGACACGGTGACCAGTACCATGGTGGACAGGATGCAGATGTTGGCCAGCCCCACGGCGTTCTGCTTCATCCGGTAGAGCATGCCTGAGACGCTGACGAAGTGCCTGGCCTTGTAGTAGTAGCCCTTGTTCCGCTTCATCATCTTGAGCACCGCGATGCTGCCGGCCAGGAAGAGGCAGTAGGTGCCGATGATAACCAGTACCACCGCCACGAAGAACAGGCCCAGGGCGGCGATCACGCTCTCGGTGGTGACGGCGATGTAGTAGCCGCTCCCCAGGGCCAGCAGGCCGATGACCACCAGGGGCCATTTGACCCGGGGCTCTTTCTCGCCCACTTCGCCGCCCCGGAGCAGCTCGATGGGCTTTGCCCGGCCCACCTGCACCAGGTTGGCCAGCAGCAGGAGCAGGAAGATGGCGGCGAAGACGATGACGGTCCAGGTCACGCTCTGCCAGTGGAAGGCGTAGGTCATGGTGACGTCAAAGGCCAGCAGGTTGCGCAGCACCAGGAACATCAGCCGGTCCAGCAGCACCCCTATGATCAGCCCGGAGCCGATGGACAGCAGCGCGCTGAACAGGGTCTCCAGAGTCAGCACCGCGGCGATGTGGCGCTTCTCCAGGCCCAGAATGTTGTACAGGCCCAGCTCCTTTTTGCGCCGCTTGATCAGAAAGCTGTTGGTGTAATAGAGGAAGATGACGCTAAACAGCCCCACGATGATGACGCCGAAGTGCATGACGATCTGCACGGTGTTGCCGCCGGGGAGGGTCTGGTTGACGCCGATGGAGGACATGATGAAGAAGCAGACCACCGTCAGCGCCGCGGTGAACAGGAAGGGCAGGTAGAAGCGGCGGTTGTTTTTGATGTTGCCCACCGCCAGCCGGAGATAGAGGTGGTGTCTCATGCCCGGTCACCGCCTGTCGCCAGTATGGTCAGGGTGTCGCTGATCTTCTGATACAGCTCCTCGTCGGTGGCGTCCCCCCGGTAGATCTGGTGGAAGACGGTGCCGTCCTTGATGAACAGTACCCGGCCGGCGTGGCTGGCCGCCTGCACCGAGTGGGTGACCATCAGAATGGTCTGGCCGTCCCGGTTGACCGCCTCAAACAGCCGCAGCAGCTCTCCCGCCGCCTTGGAGTCCAGGGCGCCGGTGGGCTCGTCGGCCAGCACCAGCTGGGGGTGGGTGATCAGGGCCCGGGCCACGGCGGCGCGCTGCTTCTGGCCGCCGGAGACCTCGTAAGGGTACTTTTCCAGCAGCTTTTCAATGCCCAGCTTCTTGGCCAGGGGCAGCAGCCGGTCCTCCATCTCCCGCCAGGAGCGCCCCGCCAGCACCAGGGGCAGCAGGATGTTGTCCTTCAGGGAGAAGGTGTCCAGCAGGTTGAAGTCCTGGAACACAAAACCCAGGTTCTGCCGGCGGAACGCGGCCAGCTCCGCCTCCCGGATGGCCGTCAGGTCCCGGTCGTTCAGCTTGACCTGGCCCCCGGTGGGCTGGTCCAGGGCGGCCAGGATATTCAGCAGGGTGGTCTTGCCGGAGCCGGACTCGCCCATGATGGCTACGAACTCGCCCTCCTCCACGGAGAAGGTGACGCTCTTCAGGGCCTGCACCTTGCTGCCACCCAGACGGGTGGTGTAGATCTTCTGCAGGCTGTTGACTTCCAAAAGTGACATATGGTTTTGCCTCCGATCTGCGAAAGTTTGGTTCGCTTACAGGCTTTATGATAGCAGCTTCCCCGGCGCGCTGCCTTAACTTTGGCTTACAGTTCGCCGGGGAAAACTTACACTTTTGTAAGGTTGGCCCTGCCCCGGGCGCGGCGCCTCTGCCGGCCGGCGCCATGCCCGGCCCATCTGGGCAGTTTTCAGGCCCTCCTGACCGCCTCTCCCGACAGCCAGGGGCCGATCATTCCCGTCCCCCCGGAAATCATCCTGCCCCTGTCGTCCTAGGTGTGATTTGCTCCCCTGTTATCCTAGAATTTATCTGTTTATCAGTCGTCCTGAGCATGACTTGTTCCCCAGTCATCCCTGAGCGTGATTTGTTCCCAAATCGTCCTGAGCATTACTTGCTCCCCTGACATCCCTGGGCATAATTTACTCCCCTGTCATCCTGAGCGCAGCGAA
>CAUGSS010000026.1 GCA_959602365.1 uncultured Eubacteriales bacterium | reverse complement strand
CAGTGCGTCTTGAGACGCATGCCGGTAATAGGCCCTTATAGGGCCTACTCAAGCCACCGGCTTAGCCGGTGGTTATGACTTTTTTTGCAGCGGCCTGTTACAAATCCGGCCGCAATTTGTCTTACTTATATGGTGGAGCATTTCAACCCGCGGGGCGGCCGCACGGCCGTCCCCGCTTCCGGCCCCAGTCCATCCCCGGCGCGGTCAGGCCAGGCCCGGGGGATGCGGCGGCCGGAGAGAGAGAAACTAAAAAAGAAAGGAATGGGGGTCTTGCTATGTCCTTACACACAATCCGTCCGGCCGGAACCGGCGGGGAATCCTGTGGTTTTGCGACGGGCCGGCCAGCCGCCTGCCGGGCGGCTTTCTGCCTGGCCGGGCCGCCGGGTCCCCTCGCTCCGGCGAGCCGCCCGACCGGCGTCAGCTGTCCCGCTATATGGGGAAAAAGGCCGCCGGAGGGCGCATTTTGGAGAAAAAAATGATGTTTTGTTGTCGACTTAAGTCGCACAACGTCGAGTTTCCGCCATTGGCCTTATCATGGAATCATCTTCTGAGAAAAGGTGGTTCCCTATGACTAAGACAGAAACTGTACTACGCTCCATCTTCGGAAGCTGCCGTTCGGACATCCGTCCGCTGGCCTATGCCGTGGACATCGCAATCGAGCTGATGTTCGTCCAGGGCATTCCCATGGATGACATCCTGGTCACCAACGACATCTATCCCGACGTGGCCAAACGGATCAGGAAGAAGTCCGGCGCACACCCGTCGGCCAAGTCCGCCTCCCGGCGGATTGAACGGCTGGCCAACAAGTGCTGGGACGCCATGGTGTCCAGAGACCTGGTGGTCAAATACATCGGCGCGCCCCTGGAGGATATCCGGGCACCCCGGGACGTCATCTTCTATCTGGCCTTTTACTCCTATCTGAGCACACCCTTCTTCACGGCCATCGAGCGCCAGCCCGCCCTGCTCTTCTGAGCCGGGGAAAGCGGTTCACTCCCCCGCCGTCCCGCCGGTCTGGAGCAGTCCGTCCACCAGATAGATGAGCTGGTCCGCCCGGCGGCCGATGCCCTCGTCGTGGGTGACCAGGATGACGCAATAGCCGTCCTGGTGGGCCAGGGACTGGAGAATGGAGAGGATATTCTCCCCGTTGGCGGTGTCCAGGTTGCCGGTGGGCTCGTCGGCAAAGAGCAGCTTGGTCTCCATCCCCAGCGCCCGGGCGATGGCCACCCGCTGCTGTTCGCCGCCGGAGAGCATGGTGGGGTAGCGGTCCAGCACCGCCTCGGGCAGGGAGACCCGCCGAATCAGCTCCGCCGCCCGGGCCCGGGCCGCCCTGGGTTTCACCCCCCGCAGCTCCATGGGGAACATGACGTTCTCCGCCACGGTGAGCAGCGGGAAGAGCCGGAAGCTCTGATAGATCACCGCCGCCTGTTCCCGGCGGTAGCGCTCCAGGTTCATCTGGGCGGTGCTCACCCCATGGCAGAGCACCTCCCCCTCGCTGGGCAGGTCCAGTCCCGCCATCAGCGAGAGCAGCGTGGTCTTGCCCGAGCCGGACTTGCCCATGATGGCGTACAGCTTCCCCTCCTCAAAGGAGCAGGAGATCCCCTTCAGGGCCTGGACCTGCTGGTACTGGGTGCGATAGGTATAGCGCACGTCCTTCAATTCCAGAATGCTCATCTCTTCCACCTCATTCCCGCTCCGAGAGCAGATTCATCAGATTGACCCGGCCCACCGCGAGCACGCTCAGGGCGCAGCCCAGCAGATAGCACACCGCAAAGCCCGCCGCCGCCAGCCACTGCAGCGCACCGCCGGAGCCCAGCAGGGCCAGCGCCCCGCAGCCCAGCAGGCAGCCCAGCAGGCACAGCAGGGCCTGCTCCAGGAAAAAGGTCCAAAACACCTTGCCCCGGGAAACCCCCAGCCCCCGCATCAGGGCGAGTTCCATCCGCCGGGCGTTGACCATCAGCCAGGAGATCACAAAGCCCAGCACCGCCACCACCACCAGCAAAATGGGGAAGAGCAGCCGGCCGAAGCTGATATAGCGGCCCAGGCTCTCCACCGTCTGGGTAAAGGCGCCGTCCCGGATCAGCACGGCGGTGCGGGAGGTCCGGGCGCTGCCCACCTGGCCGAAGTCATGCTCCTCCAGCCAGTCCCGCAGGGCCTCCAGGTCCCGGGCGGAGGAGAGGGCAAAGCGGCAGGTGCCGTAGCGGGTCATATAGCGGAAGTAGTCCGCCACCTCCTCCATGCTGCGGTAAATCTCGGGAATGGCCAGCCCCTCAAAGGGGTTCTCCTCCCCCAACAGGTCCGCGGGATTGGTGACAAAGGCCAGGGGGACATAGATATGATCCTGGGTGCTGTGGGGCTGAAAGACGCCCACAATCTCCAGATCGACGGCGGCCCAGCTGGTGGCCTCCCAACCGCTGCCGCCGATGGTATATTCCATCATCACCTGGAGCTGGTCCCCCAGCTTCAGGCCGTGGCTGGTCAGGAAAGAGCGGCTGACCAGGGCGGGGTAGCGCTCCGGCCCCTCCGCCTGCACCAGATCCGTCACGTTCTGGGTGGTGTAAAAGGCCCGATAGTCCTGGCTCTGGAGCGCGGACTCGTCCCAGCCCTCCAGCCACTCCACCTCCGGGTCGGCATAGAAGAACTCCGGCGCCGCGTCCAGGCCGTTCAGGGCGACCAGCTTGGGCTGGCGGGCAATCCAGGCCTCCCGGGTCGCCTGAGAGAAGTTGCCATCCCCAAAGTCGGGCATCTCCCCATCCAGCCAGTAGTGGTAGCCCGTGGAGACATGCAGGCCCTCCACCAGGCCGGAGTCGTTCAGCTGCCGCACCGTCTCCCCGGGGAGGATCAGTCCGGAGAAGTACCGGCCGTCGGTGCTGGTGGCCTGGGCGGAGAGCCGGGTGTTGTCACAGACGCTGTCCAGCTGCCGCTGCCAGCCCTGGGCGGTGGAGCCCAGCAGCCCCAGCAGCAGGGAGAGCACCAGGGCAGCGGCCGGCACCACGCCGGAGCGCATGCCGCCCCGGCGGATGTTCCGGACGGCAAAGCGGAGCACCCCGCGGCCCGCCGTGGAGGTGCCGCCCCTGGGGGTGCGCACTTTGAGTTTTCCCTGTCTGGGCTGGTCCTGCCGCCGGGCCTGGCCCAAAAACAGCAGGCACAGCGCCAGGGCCAGGACGAACACCGGCAGGGCGCTGGCCAGAGCGGGCCAGACCAGAGGGGCGTGGCTGTAATCCAGCGCCCGGCTCAGGCCCACCGCCGCCTCGCTGTAGCGCAGGTCGGTGGTATAGAGCCCCTGGGCCGCCGTCAGGGCCATGGCAATCACCCGATCCAGCAGCAGCCCGCCGGCCAGCCCGCCCAGCAGGGCGGCAGCGCCGGAGAGCAGCGCGCCGCCGGAGAGCAGCCAGAGGGCAATTTTCCCCTTGGGGGTACCCAGAGAGGCGAGAATCTGCACCGTCTCCCGCTGGCGGCCCACAAACAGGAAGGCGAAGAGCACCAGCACCGCCAGGGCGCCGGCCGCGGCGGCCAGCGTGACGGCCAGGGCGGTGGTGCGCAGGGTCTCCAGGGGCTGGGCGGCGGCGGAATAGCCCTGGTCATAGAGGGTGACCCGCACCTGATCGGGCATCATGGCCTGGAGGGTCTCCACGGCCTGCCGCCCCTGGGCGTTGTCCAGCACCGCCCGGCCCAGCTGGTAGCCGTAGAGGCTGCCGCCGAAGCCCCCCTCCGCGTCGGACACCCAGACGCAGCCGTCGTAGTCGATGCTCTGGTTGGTGATGCCCACCACGGTGAGCTCCTTCTCCTCTCCGGTCTCGGAGAGATCAAAGCGGTCGGCCTCGTCCGAGGCCAGCCGGAAGACATGCACGGTATCCCCCAGGCCGACCCCCATCTTGTCGGCCGCGGTGCCGCTGAGCAGGCAGACGCCGGCCTCTCCGGCCTGGGGGAAGCGGCCCTCAGCCAGGGAGAGGGCCCCCTGCTGGAAGGGTTCCAGACTGGCAATGTCAGCGCTGGCCTCCAGCCGGATGTAGTTGTCCCCGATCCGGTAGCGCTCGGCGTACTCCGCGAAGATCCCCGACGTCACGGCCGGGTCGTCGGGGCCGGAAACCTCCAGCCAGGGCGGGGTGTCGCAGCCCTCATAGAACTCGGTGAGGCCGAAACCGGTGCCGCCCCGCAGTTCAGAGTCGTAGAAGGTGCCGTGGAGCAGGTAGTACTTGCCCGGCTCCGGCTGGAAGCCGGCCTCCTCAAAGGTGATGGTCACCAGGCTGGGCTCCCGCTCAGAGGTGTACAGTGTGCGGGCCACCAGGCCGTCATAGCCCACCACCACCTGCTCCAGGCGGCAGACGGCGTCCGCCGCCGGATCGTACCGATACCGCTCCAGAGCCGGGTCGGTGGGATCTACCGGGCCGTCGTAGTGCACCCTCCAGCTGGTCTCCGCGTCGGTTATGACTGTGGCAATATAAGCCTCCGGCAGCTCCTCTTCCGTCAGATACTCCAGCTCGGTGGCGCCGCTCACGGAGTCCACCACGGCGTGCCTGTAGCGTCCGTCCTGCAGCTGGTAATAGTAGACGGGCAGGATGTCCGGCTCCCCGGCGCCGGAATAAACCCGCATCTCGCTCAGGAGCGTGCCGTCATCGGAATAGAGCTCGGCCACATAGGTGTCGGGCAGTTCGTCCTCCTGGTAGTAGACATAACGCTCCTCCGTGATGGGCTCGGAGAGCACGCTGGCCACCAGCACCCCCATGTCCTCATAGGGCATATCCCCGTAGGTCCGGCTGTAGCCCTCCAGGGAGGCCAGGGTGCGGTCCGCTCTTTCCCACAGCTGCACCCCATCCACAGCGGCAATGGCCTCCCCGTCCAACGCCCCGAACGCCTCCCGGGCATAGCCGTCCGCCGCGTCCTCCTCCGGGTAGTCGGTGCCCATATATTCCACCAGGGCGATGGAGGTGTAATTCTCATCGCAGCGCTGGAGCATCTGGGCACAGTAGGCCCACATGCCCAACCCCAGGGACAGGGATACGGTCACCCCGAAAATCAGCAGAGTGAACAGCACCGCCCGGCCCCGGGCGCGCAGGCTGGATAATACGCCGTTTCTGATGATCACAAGCTCCATCCCTCTCTCGTCTCTCCGGCGGCCGTGCGCCGGCTCAACGACACGACGGCCGGACGCTCTGGACATTTATATCGGATACCATTATATCATTTCCCCGCCGCAAAACAATCTACTTTTCCCCTCTCCCCCGGTTGCGCGTGAACCGGCCTGGGGCTATAATGGTGACATTCGGGCACCAGGGCGGAATCTGCGGGAGACGGAAAGACGCCACGGCCATCACGGGGAGGGTGCGGCAGATGGATTGGATGGACCAGGTATTGGAAAAGGCCAAGCGGAAGAATCAAATTCTGTTTTCCAAGGACAGTCCCCTGCTGCACGGTCTGGCCCAGCTGCTCCCCCGGCAGGACCGCCGGGTTCTGATCCTGTAGGCCCTGGATTTGGCGGAGGAGACCGTCCAGGCGCTGGAAACCCGCCACCCCGATGAGCCCCGGCCCAGGAGCGCCCTGACCGCCGCCCGGCTCTGGGCCGCCGGGGATGTCAAAATGCCGTCGGCCCAGCGGGAGATCCTCCGCTGTCACGCCCTGGCCAAAGAGCTGCCGGACCCGGCGGAGCGGGCCCTGTGTCACGCGTTGGGACAGGCCTGCAGTGTGGTTCACACCGGAGGGCACGCCATGGGATACCCCATCTATGAGCTGACCGCGCTGGTGCTGCTCCATGGAATGGAGCATTGCCGGGAGCCGGTGGAGGCGCGGGTCCGGGACTATCAGCGGCGCCTGTCTCTCTGGCAGGAGCGTATGCCCGCCTGGGGCGGCCGCTGGGCGGCTTTTCTATGTCAATAAGGCGTTTGAAGCCAACAGCAAAGCAAAAAGACAAGGCCCTTCGGCAGCGATGCCGAAGGGCCTTTTTTTGATGAGGAAATGGGAAGCTGCGCCGGGCAAAACGCCTCAGGCGGGTTCTTCCGCGAAGTTGCCGGTGTAGAGCTGATAGTATTTGCCCTTCTTGGCAATCAGCTCGTCATGGGTGCCCCGCTCGATGATGCGGCCCTGCTCCATGACCATGATGCAGTCGGCGTTGCGCACCGTGGAGAGCCGGTGGGCGATGACAAAGGTGGTGCGGCCGGTCATCAGAGCGTCCATGCCGTCCTGCACCAATTTCTCCGTGCGGGTGTCGATGGAGGAGGTGGCCTCGTCCAGGATCAGCACCGGGGGATCGGCCACGGCGGCCCGGGCGATGGCCAGCAGCTGCCGCTGGCCCTGGGACAGGTTGGCCCCGTCCCCGGTGAGCATGGTCTGATAGCCGTCAGGCAGGCGGCGGATAAAGCCGTCGGCGTTGGCCAGCTGGGCGGCGGCAATGCACTCCTCATCGCTGGCGTCCAGGTTGCCGTAGCGGATATTCTCCATGACGGTGCCGGTAAACAGGTGGGTATCCTGGAGCACGATGCCCAGGGAGCGGCGCAGATCGGGCTTCTTGATCTTGTTGATGTTGATGCCGTCGTAGCGGATCTTGCCGTCGGCGATGTCGTAGAAGCGGTTGATCAGATTGGTGATGGTGGTCTTGCCGGCGCCGGTGGCCCCGACAAAGGCGATCTTCTGGCCCGGTTTGGCCCACAGGCTGATGTTGTGCAGCACCAGTTTGCCTTCGTCGTAGCCGAAATCCACGTCGTCAAAGACCACGCTGCCCTGGAGCTTGGTATAGGTCAGGGTGCCGTCATGGTGGGGGTGCTTCCAGGCCCAGACATTGGTGCGCTCAGGCACTTCCTCCATCTCGCCGTCGGCCCCCTCCCGGGCGTCCACCAGCTCCACATAGCCCTCGTCGGTCTCCGGCGTCTGATCCATCAGGTCGAAGACCCGCTGGGCGCCGGCAGCCGCGGTGACCACAAAGTTGACCTGCTGGCTCACCTGGATGATGGGCTGGGTAAAGCTCTTGTTCAGGCCGACAAAGGTGATGACGGTGCCCAGGGTGACGCCGGCCAGGCCGTTGATGCCCAGGATTGCGCCCACAATGGCCACCAGCGCATAGCTCAGCCATCCGATGTTGCCGTTGACAGGCATCAGCAGGTTGGCGTACCGGTTGGCCATGTTGGCGCTGTCCCGCAGGTCGTCGTTGACCTTGCGGAAGTCGGCCTTGGCCTGCTCCTCGTGGCAGAACACCTTGACCACCTTCTGGCCGTCCAGCATCTCCTCGATGAAACCGTCCACAGCGCCCAGGTCTTGCTGCTGGCGGACATAGTACTTGCCGGACAGCTTGGAGAAGTTGGCGGTGACCAGGAACATCACCACGGCGGTGAGCACCGAGATGACGGTCAGCGCCGGGTTGAGCACAATCATAGTCACCAGGGTGGCAATCATGCTGATGCCGGAGTTGATCACCTGGGGAATGGTCTGGCTGAGCAGCTGCCGCAGGGTGTCCACGTCGTTGGTATACACCGACATGATGTCACCATGGGCATGGGTGTCGAAATACTTGATGGGCAGGGCCTCCATCTTGCTGAACAGGTCGTCCCTCAGCCGGCGCATGGTGCCCTGGCTGACGGTGATCATGATACGGTTATAGGCGAAGGCCGCCACAACGCCCACCGACATAACGCAGATCAGTTGAACAATCTGCCGGGCCAGTCCGCTGAAGTCCTGGGAGCCGCTGGCCAGCATGGGGGTGATGTAGTCATCCACCAGGCTCTGAGGGAAGGTGGCGCCGATAACGGTGGCCACCGCGCTCACCACGATACAGCAGACGACCAGAATGAAGCGGTATTTATAGTTGTGCAGCATATAGGAGATGACTCGCTTGAGCACCGCCATGGAGCTGGCCTTGGGTTTCTTCTGATTCATAATGGTCCGTCCTCCTCTCACGCAGGCTGGTCGAAGTCGCCGCCGCCCTTGATCTGGGACTCGTAGATCTCCTGATAGATGGCGTTGGTCTTCAACAGGTTTTCATGGGTGTCAAAGGCGTCCACCCGGCCGTTGTCCAGCACCAGGATGCGGTCGGCGTCCTGGACGCTGGAAATGCGCTGGGCAATGATGATTTTGGTGGTGCCGGGGATGATCCGGGCAAAGGCGGCGCGGATCTTGGCATCAGTGGCGGTGTCAACCGCGGAGGTGGAGTCGTCCAGAATCAGCACCTTGGGCCGCTTCAGCAGGGCCCTGGCGATGCACAGCCGCTGCTTCTGGCCGCCGGAGACGTTGGAGCCGCCCCGCTCGATCCGGGTGCGATAGCCGTCGGGCATCCGGTCAATGAACTCGTCGGCACAGGCCGCCTTGCAGGCCTCCACGCACTCCTCCTCGGTGGCCTCCGGGTTGCCCCAGCGCAGGTTCTCCAGAATGGTGCCGGAGAACAGAGTGTTCTTCTGGAGCACCACGGACACCTGGTTGCGCAGCGCCTCCATATCATACCGGCGCACATCCAGTCCGCCCACCTTCACCGTGCCCTCGTCCACATCGTAGAGGCGGCAGATCAGGTTGACCAGGCTGCTCTTGCCGGCGCCGGTGCCGCCGATCACCCCGATGGTCTCGCCGGAGTGGATATGCAGGTCGATGTCGGTCAGGGCATCCTTGCCGCTGCCGTGCTTGTAGGAGAAGCTGACGTGGTCGAAGTCAATGCTGCCGTCGGCCACCTCTTCCACGGGCTGCTCAGGATCCTTCAGGTCGGGGATCTCATTGAGCACCTCACGAATCCGGTGGATGCTGGCCAGGGACATGCTGATCATGACCACCACCATGGACAGCATCATCAGGCTCATCAGCAGGGACATGATGTAGCTGAACAGGCTGGTCAGATCGCCGGTGGTCAGGCTGCCGCCCACAATGAAGTGGGCGCCCAGCCAGGACACCATAATGATGCAGAAATAGACCGCCACCATCATGGCCGGGTTGTTGAAAGCCAGCAGGCCCTCGGCCTTGACAAACAGATTGTACAGGTTCTGGGAGGCCCTGGCGAACTTCTTGTTCTCATAGTCCTCCCGGACAAAGGCCTTGACCACCCGAATGGCGGAGACATTCTCCTGGACGCTGGCGTTCAGATCGTCATACTTTTTGAACACCTGGTCGAATATCTTCAGGGTGGCCAGCATGATGGCGCCGATCACCACCACCAGGAACACCACGGCGATCAGGAAGGTCAGGCTGAGCTGGACATTGATAATCAGGCACATGATATAGCTGAAAACCAACGTCAGCGGGGAGCGGACCGCCACCCGGATCACCATCATGAAGGCCATCTGCACGTTGGTGACGTCGGTGGTCATCCGGGTGACCAGGCCGGGCACGCTGAACTTGTCGATGTTGGAAAAGGAAAAGGTCTGGATCCGGTCGTAGATGGCCTCCCGCAGGTTTGCGGCGAAGCCCGACGAGGCGCTGGCGGCGAATTTGCCCGCCAGGGCGCCAAAGATCAGGCTCAGGAAGGCCATGACAACCATGAGAATGCCGTAGCGGTAGACCACCGGCAGGTTGCTCTGTTCCAGGCCCTGATCAATGATGATGGCAGTAATGAACGGCAGCAGGATCTCCATGATGACCTCCAGGGCTGTCAGCCCGATACAGAGCAGGGAGTCCCGTTTATACTGCTTCAACTGTTGTAGGACTTTCTTCACAATGTTCACTCCTCCTGGTTTTTGCTTGAGGGTCCGCAGATATGGACAGATTCCGCATCACTTTTTTCTGGAGCCGGTCCAGCTGTGCCAGCTCCCCATCAGAAAAGCCCTGATAGGCCTGGTCACAGGTGGCGGTGATGGCGTGGGCCAAAAACTGCTCCAGCTCCACCGCCTGTTCCGTGCAGAACAGCAGCTTGCGCCGGTTGTCCTCCAGGCAGGGCTCTACCCGAACATAGCCGCTTTTGCGCAGCCGTTTCAGGATACCGCTCAGGGACGCCTTGGAATAGCCGAACTCCTGATGGATCTCGGTCAGCGAGGTGCCGTCCCGGGCGCGGCTGAGAATAAACAAAAGAATATGGCCCTGGGCCGCAGACAGGCCTTTCTGAGCCATAATTTGATCGGTTAATATCTCCAACCGAATGCCAATGCGGCGGGTCTCCAGGACCAGGGTCCGCCGGTCCTCTCTCATGTTCTTCCCCCCTTCCGGTACTGGTTAACCTACGAATTGTTTTGCGCCTTATTATTTATAACACAACAATCCTTGTATGTGAAATACAAATATGCTATTATCTATAAAGAAATTTTATTGGTTATATGTATGATACAAATTGCAGTCGGATTTCAAGGGGGCCTTTGTATGAATACCACACAATTAGAATGTTTTCTGGCCGTGGCCAATTATTTGAATTTTTCCCGCGCGGCGGAGGACCTGCGCATCACCCAGCCCGCCGTCAGCCACCAGATCAACACTTTGGAGGACGAGCTGGGGGTCAAGCTGTTTCACCGGACCAGCAAAATGGTGCGGCTCACCCAGCCCGGCCACCTGTTTACCTCCTACGCCATGGACATTTTAAAGCTGACCGGAATTTCCAAGGCCCGGATGAAGGAATGTCAGGAGACCATGCCCCAGCGGCTGGGCATCGGCTGCCGGAACTTTGTGGAACTTCGGCTGCTGCAGCCGGTGCTGGCCCAGCTGCGCCAGCAGACGCCCAACCTGCTGCCCTCTCTGCGCCTGATTCCCTTTTCCTCCCTGGAAAACCTGCTGGAGGAGGGAGACGTCCAGGTGCTGCTCTCCCTGCAGGAGTCCGCTCCCGCCAAAGCGGTCTATCGGGAGCTGGCCCGCTGTCCGCTGGTCTGCCTCTGTGCCCAGGACCATCCTTTGGCCCGCCATGACCAGCTCAGTCTCCAACAGCTGCGCACCGGCGGACGCATCGCCACCTGTCCCCATCCCATCTATCCCCCCGCCCTGTTCTCCATTCAGAGTCAGATTGTCTCCGGAAAAAGTCCGGACCAGATGCTGTTCTGTGACAACCTGGAGATTCTCTATACGCTGGTGGAGTCGGGCTATGCCTTCGCGGTGATGCCGGACTTTCCCTCTGTGCGTATGCCCGGCCTTTGTTATCTCCCGCTGCCCGACTTTTCCCCTCTCTCCTTTGGAGCGGTCTACTCCAGTGAATCGCTCAATCCTACCCTGCGGCAGTTTTTGTCTCTGCTGGAACAGGTGATGCGGGCCAAACCAGAGCAATAAGAAAGCCGCCGTTCCCCCGCTGGGGGAACGGCGGCTCTCCAGGGAAATGGGGAGAATAGCCGGAAATGGAGTAATATACATTTAAATATATTCCGCCGATTACCACAGCATCAGCTGCTGGGCCTGACGGCGCAGCTCGGCGCGGAAGTCCGGATGGGCCACCTCAATCAGGTTGTCCACCCTGCGGCGGAGGCTGCGCCCGGTGAGCGGCGCGATGCCAAACTCGGTGACCACATAGTCGATGGTGTTCCGGCTGGTGGTGACCGCACTGCCCGGAATGAGCTGGGCAGTGATGGTGGAGACGGTACCGTCCTTCTGGGTGGAGGGCAGGGCAATGATGCTGCGTCCGCCCTTGGAGTGCAGGGCGCCATAGTTCATATCGAACTGGCCGCCGGAGCCGGAATACTGGCGGGAGCCGATGCTCTCCGCGCAGATCTGGCCGCTCAAATCCACATTGACGGCAGAATTGATGGCCACAAAGTTGTCATTGCGGGAGACCGTACGGGGGTCGTTGTTCACGTCCCCCCGGAACAGGCGCACCATGGGGTGATTGTTCAGCATATCATACAGCCTCTGGCTCCCCAGGGCAAAGGTGCCCACAATCATGCCGGGCAGATAGGTTTTCCTGCGGCCGGTGACTACTCCGGCCTCCACCAGATCCACCATGGAGTTGCAGAGCATCTCCGAGTGGATCCCCAGATCGTGTTTGCCAAGCAGGGCATGGGCCGCCGCATCCGGGATACCGCCGATGCCGAGCTGGATGGTGTCCCCGTCGTTGACCAGACTGGCCACATAGCTGCCGATAATCTGATCTTTTTCTGTGGGCTGGCTCTCGGGCAGGGTCTCCACCGGCGACTCAGCCTCCACAATCATGTCCACCTGGCTGATATGGATCATCGTATCGCCCCAGACCCGGGGCAGCCGGGGGTTGACCTCCACAATGACACGCTTGGCCCGCTCAAAAAAGGTGCGCTCATAGATCAGGCTCAGGGGCATGCAGAAATAGCCGTGCTCATCCATGGGGGCCACCCCGGTGATAAACACGTCGTCCCCATTGACCTCAATCCAGCGGCCCACGCCGCTGTGCAGGTCGTTGGGATAGGTGGACACCATGCCGTTCTGGTATCCCTGCCGCGGGCCCTGCATCATGAAGCCGCAGGTGTGGTCGAAGGTCTCCGCATAGGCGGGATCATTCATAAAGGGGTAGTTTCTGGTTGTAACAGGCAGATAGGTGTGAACATTGGTGGCATGTCCCTTCAGCAGGGTCATATGCTGGCAGATGACGTTGGGGCAGCTGCCAGCCTGGGCAAAGGCCACGGTCTCTCCGGATTGGATGGACAGCACCGCCTCCTCCACAGAGACCAGTTTATTTTTATACTGCGCATAGAAATCCATACCTGTATCCTCCCGTATTGTTTCTGCCTCTACCATACCAGACTTCAGGGCAAAAAGAAATTCAAATATTGATATATCCTCCTCCGGCCATATCAAAATCTGCATGGGATGGGGCGGGCCGGTTGAAAAAGCGGGCGTCCTCCTTTACAATGAGGGTGACACCTTATCCCGGGGAGATGAACGTTGTGAACAGCACCCAAATCCGCTGCTTCCTGACCACAGCCCAGCTCCAGAGCTTTTCCAGGGCCGCTGAAGCCCTCTACCTCACCCAGCCCTCGGTGAGCCGCTATATCGGCCAGCTGGAGCAGGAGTGGGGCGTGACCCTCTTCCAGAGGAGCGGGCGCAGCGTGGTGCTGACCGCCCAGGGGGAGGAATATTACCGGCTGTGTCTGCGCTGTCAGGCGGAATTTGAGGCCCTCAGGCGCAAGCACCAGGCCGCCTCGGACCAGGCCGCGCTCTCCATTCAATACTCCATCTTTCCGGCCTGGAATATCTCAAAACTGCTGTATGAGAACACGGAGTACGTCATGAAGCGCCACCCCAACTGGGACATCTCTCTGAAAATCTGTCCCGCCGGAGCTCTGGTGGAGGAGCTGCTCCAGGGGCGGGTGGATGTCATCTTCACTGTGGGGAGCCTGCTGCGGGGCCGCCCGGAACTGGAGACCCAAACGCTGCTGGAACTGCCCCAGATCATCCTCTACTCCCGCCTCAGCCCGCTGGCCCAAAAGAGCGGCCTGACCCCTTCAGATTTCGCCGGAGAGGAGTTCCTCTTCGTGCCCGACGACGTATTGACCAGCGAGATGATTCAGCGCCAGGCAAAAAGTATGGAAAGGCGCTACGGTTTCGCCATGAAAACCCGGCTGCTCTCCAATACCGACGAGCTGGCGCTGGAGCTGGAGCTGGGCAAAGGGGTGGCCCTGATGGACTATTGGAGCCGCTACAAGAATAACGCGGCGCTGCGCTGTCTGGCCATTGACCTGCCCATTCCGGTGGTGCTGGCCTGGCGGAAGGACAGCACCAAGCGCGCCCTGCCCCAGTTTGCCCGGGAGACCGCCGCTTTCTTTGCCCGTCAGGAGATCTGAGCCCTGGGGCAAAGTGTTCTGGCATACACAAAAGGAGTGCCGCAGCTGACTGCGGCACTCCTCTTTTTTTGCGCGTCTGAATGTACTTGGGCAGGTGTTTACCGCCGCGCGCGTCCTCTCCGGAGGATCAGCAGGGCCAACGCTCCGGCGGAGCACACCAGAACCGCCATCACAAGGAGGGCATGGCCCGCGTCGCCGGTCTGCGGCGAACCATTCAGGCCGCTCCCGGTCTGGGCATCCCCCGTCTGACCCTCGCCGCCGGAAGCGGCGCCGTCATCTCCCGGCGTCTCCGGATCCTCCGGAGTCCCCGGGTCGGTCTGCCCCGCCCCGCCGCTGGTCAGGGTCACATCGCTCATATCATAGAGCCGGGTCTGTCCCGCCAAAAAGCGGAAGTATGCGCACATGGCGTAATACCCCTGCTCGGTGGCCATGCCGTTGCGATCCCCGCCCGACACGTGGCTGAAGCCGCCGCCGGGCACACTGTAAGCGCACAGGGCATCCAACACGGAGCCTCCCGCCTTGACGAAGCGGGAATCGGTATCCGGATTCACTCCCAGGGCGGTCAGGGCCACCACCACCTGGGCGCAGGACTCACTGTTCGCCTCGCTGTAGCTGGAGAAGCCGCCCCGATCATCCTGCATGGCGCTGAGGGCTTCCAGCGCCCGGTCCACTGCGGCCTGGACTGCGGAATCTGTGTCATAATAGGGGGCCAGGGCCTGGATGGCCATAGCGGTGACGTCCGGATCCGCCGTATCCCCGGTGAGGGACCAGCCGCCGCCGGAGCGCTCCCGCTCCAGAATATAGGCAATCAGCTCCTCCCGGGTGGTCTGGGTGGTTCCCGCCTCCGCCGCGGGGATATCATATCCGGCGCTGTCCAGGGCAAGCAGGGCAAAAATGGGACCGTTGATTCCCTGGCGCACCACCCGGTTGAAGTTGGCCAAGGGGGAGAGCAGGTTATAGCCCGCCACGTCGGTGACGTCGTATCCGGCGGCGGTCAGGGTCAGAATCACCCGGGCGTACTCACTGTACCGGTTGGTGCTCAGCACCCCTCCGCTCTCCTGCACCGCCTGCGCCACACTCTGGTAATAGTCTGCATAGTAGCCTTCCCGCACCGGATAACCCGACCGGGCCAGGCCAAAGACCATCCACTCCCCGCCATAGGTGGGCTGACTGAGCGAGGCATAGATCCAGGCGCCGGTATCACGGTAGATCTGCTCTGCCGCCGTATCTGCCCCGGGCTCCGGCGTCTCCGGCGTCCCGGGCTCTTCCGGATGGTCGGTACCGCCGCCGTAATCCTCCAGCGAGTAGTCGTCAGTATAGTGGAATACCACGACATCCCCGTCCTTCAGGGTCTGTTCAGCGATACTGTAACTGCCGTATGTGCCGTTATATGTGAACTGCCAGCCGGAGTTGGGGCCGTTATCGAAGGCGGCCAGCCCGTTTATCATATCGATGTAACTGCCTCCGGCATTGTTCCAGGTGTAGCCCGCCTGGGTCAGCGCCAGTTCAAAGACATCCAGAACGGTGGCATCCGCCGGGACGGTGTATTCGGTGGGGGCAATCCACTCCGTCAAGTTCCCCTGGCTCAGCGTGTGGGTCTCCCCGTCCTCTCCGTGGAGGTCATCTCCCAACAGGGAGAAGGTGACCGCAATGGTCTCGCCAGAGGCGGGCGGTTGGGCCGCCCGGGTGACCGTCAGTGTGACGGTCTGGCTCTCCAGCGCGGCATCCGCCTCATCCAGCCCAGCCTGCTCCGCCGTGGAGCCCTGGGTCGCGGTGATGGTGAATCCATTCTCCCCCACCTCCAGAGTGTAGCTGTCCTGAGGGGCATTGCCGTTCACCGTATAGGACACGCCGGGGGCGCAGACAGGATGGATGGAAATCCGGTCCACGTCATGGCCCACAGAGAGGGTGTAATGCACGCCGTCGGTGGTGCGGGCCTCCGCGGGCTGACCGGAGACGGTGAGCTTGAGCCGCTCGATGATCTCGTCACTGGCCTGGGCGGAACTGGTGAGCTTGAGCAGATAGATGGCAGGCTCCTGCTCGCCGCGCTGGACAATGACCCGGACCAGCTTCTCCCCGTCCTCGGCGGTAACCCGAATGCCCTCGGCGGCCTGACCGGCCTCCAGGCGCTGGTTGTTGACATAGATGTTGGCGTCCTCCGGCGCGCCGTCCACCGAGAGGGTGATATACCGCATCTCCCCGAGGTCCACAGAGTAAACCTGCTGTCCCTCTGTAAAGGACACAGTGCGGCCTGCCTCAGCGCCGTTGGCATCGGAAATGGTGACTCCGGCGGCGCTGGTCTGGCCCACAGCGGCCTCAGCCGGGGCGGCGACCACCACCTGAGACACCTCGGTGGATTTTTCCGCAAAGCTCCCGGCCCAGATGTTGGAGGCGGTGACCACCTTCACATAGTGGAACTGCATGCCCTCCACATCCACCGGAGTGCCGCTGCCGTCCACTGCCCAGGCCAGGTCAAAGCCGTTGGACTGGGTGGGCGCCGCCACATAGGGGTTGACGCTGGCGCCGATGGTGCCGTTCTTATAGTAGTCCACATATCCAAAGCTGGTCTCACCCGCAAAGGAATCAGTGGTGCCGTCTCCGGTAATGGTGCCGTCAATGCAGGGCAGCAGAATACCGGTGAGGGTGACGCTGTCCTCTTCCAGCAGGTCCGTCAGCGGATAGTTCTCCGCCCGGGGCCAGGCCCCGGACTGGGCGGTGCCGTCGTTGCTGTTGCCCTGGTTGTCCGTCCAGGCAGTCTTGCCCGAGGGGGTGCGGGTATAGGTGACAGAGTAGTCCCAGATGGTGGACGCCTCGTAGTGTTCGCTTCCCGCCAGGGCGTACCAGTTCTCCCCGTCCTCGGAGACCCAGACCTGACCGCTCTCCCCCAAACTGCCGCCGTCGGCCTGGCTGTTGCCGTAGACATAGAAGTCCACGCCATAGGGGTTGTTGGGATTGTCGGTCAGCGCATCCGCAAAATAGTACGTGATATAGCCGCCGAAGTTGCCCAGGCTCTTCACATTGCCGGCGCCGCCGGCCAGGGTGACCTCAGGCTGGAGCCCGTAACCGGCGTTGGTGTACCGGCTGTTGATGCACAGGTAGTCCACCACCGCATCCGGCCCGGGATCGCTGCTTTTGGCCAGCAGCTTGACCGAATAGCTGTTGGAGATGCTCCCGTCGGCGGAGGTGACGGTGATGGTCTGGGCGCTGGTTTTGAGGTTCAGCGTGTAGACGCCCTCCCCATCGGGCGTCTGCTCGGCAGAGCCCACCCGTACCTCGGCGCCCTCCGCCACGGTATAGGTCAGGGTGCCGGAGGCGGTGCCGTTGGGCACCACGATATTATAGCTGTATTGATCCGGTGCGAAGCTGGGGTACCAGTCTCCGGTATCTGAGGAGGCGGTCCGCATCTGGGCATCTGCGGCCGAGGCGGAAACGCCCTCCACCCAGAGGGTGTATGTGGTGACCTCCCCGTCAAATCCATCCCTGCCCTGGGCGAGATTGGCGGCATAGGCCGCATCGTCAATCAGCTGGATCTGGATTTGTGCCACGCCGGATGCAGGCAGCGTGAACGTCTGGGTGGCGCCGCCGCCCTGAGGCAGCTCGCTCCAGGTCGCGCCGCTGTCGTCAGAATAGCGCAGATGGGCATAGGCGGTACTGCTGGCCAGGTTCAGGGTGAAGTCCCGGGTTCCCTCCAGCAAATAGGTGCGGTAGAACCGCTGCGCGGCGGCGGTACCGGTCCCTGAGGTCGGAGCGCCGCGCTCATCCGCCCGCAGCATAGTGCCCTCGGCATAGCCATTGTATTTGGTGCTCAGCAGGCTCCGCCCGTCGGGGGCGAGCACAATGCCGGTGCTGGATTTGATGGCTTTGCTGGTGTCCCGGGGCCGGGTGACATGGAAGGTATAGACGGTCTGACTGTCCGCATCCTCCCGGTCCGTCAGCGTGATGGTCAGCGTGGAGGCATCAAAGGGGATGTCCTCCAGATAGGTGGCGGCCCCGCTGTTGACCGCCACCTGGCGGAGCTCGCCATTGGCGTCGGTATACTCTGCCAGCGCTTCGTAGCGCTCCGTATCGTAAAGGGTAGCGCTCTGGAGGGTCAGCGTGGCGTTGGAATAGCTGCGGATGGGCAGGGTGTATTCCAACTGGGTGGGAGAGAAGGTCTGATCCTTCACCCATGCGCCGGACTCCAGGGCGGAAGTCAAAAATTCCAGGCTCTCAAAATAGGGGGTCTCCAGGGTGCGGACCACCACTTTGATGCCGCCCCGCTTGCCCTGGGTGTCGGTGGCGGTGATGATGGTGCTGCCCACCCCCCGGGCGGTCACCAGGCCGTTTTCATCCACGGTGGCGACCTGCTCGTCCGAGCTACTCCACCCCGCCACGCTCTGTCCCGCCTCGCAGTAGGCGGTGAGCTGGGCCGTGGGGCTTGCGCTCCCCTCGTCCAGGGTCAGGTAGGTCTTGGTCTGATTCCCCTGGGCGTCCTCCACCGCCACGCCGGTGACATTCACCGTGGCGGTGTCTGTGAGGGCGGGGTCAAAATCCAGGGCCACGGTGACCGTAAAGGAGCCGGGCCGCAGCGCGTTGAATTTGATGGAGCTGCCGGTGCCCGGATCGCCGGACAGGGCTGCCACATTTTGAGCGGCCGCCTCGTCGTAACTCCAGACGTTGTGTCCACTGACGCCGCCGGTGAGGGAAACCGTCTTGGCGGTCTGGCCGTCCTCGGACAGGGCCACGGCACTATTGCGGTTATAGCTGCTGAACTGGTAGCCGGACAGCGAAATTCTGATCTCCTCCGTCAGATTGGGTGCCAGCGTGGACGTGGCCTTAAAATACATGGTGGACGTGCTGCCGCTGGTCACCTGTTGGGTGATGGTGAACTTGCCGCTCTCGCTGTCGATCTCCGCCGGAGTGTAGCTGCTGCCCAGGCTCCAGGTCACCGGGGTCTCGTTCCCGTATTCATCCACCGCAGTCAGCTGGAAGCTGTCCCCCTGATCGGCATACAGTTTGCCGTCCACATAGCGGGAGGTCTCCTCCAGGCTGAGGGAGAGCGCGGTGGGCGGCGCCGTCACCGTGACGGGCTGGAGCGGCAGAATCAGCGGGGTGGCATAATTTTCTGAGATTTCCGCCTCCGGGATGTAGGCCGTCAGATAGTAGGTGCCCGCTTGGGCAGGGGTCGTCAATGTGACGCTGCCGTTCTCATCGGTGACCGCACCGTCAATATCGGTCAATGCCCCGGTCTCCATATCAACCCAGGCCAGCTGGGCGTCTGCAATGCCCTGTGTCTGGGCATCAATCGTCTCCTGGGGGTAGGCGCCATAATAGCACACGCAGTAGCCCTGCAAATCCACCGGGAGCGTCCCGCCGGCCACAGCGGTCAGCGTTTTGCTGCCGCCGGAGGTAAACCAGCCGTAGTTGTCCAGGTAATAGCTGTCCTGATAAAAATAGAACTCCACAAAGTCCCCATCGGTCACCGGGGCCTGGGCAAGGGTATAGGCGGTATAGCTCTGGTACGCCTCGTTCCACACCCCGTCATTGGGGGTGGCGCCGTTGACGGAGAAGCCGAAATTGCCCCCCAGGCCCAATACATTGCTGGCCCAACCGGCACTGGACACCGTCAGATAATCCCCGCAGCTCTCCGGGGTAAAGGCGTCCCCATAGACCAGCTCATGGGCATACACCAGCACATCCAGCACAGACACCCCGTCTGCAACCGCGTCGGTATAGCCATAGGTCTCGGCCAGATTCCCCGACACGCTCACGCCCTGCTGCGGGGCGCAGAGGAAGGCGCCGCCGGCCTGCACGGCAAGGGATACCGCGGCAGAAGCGCCGTTGCCGTTGACCGCAGCGCCGTCGCTCTCCCCGACCGGCGCTCCAACGGTGAGGGCACTCCCGTCCTCCGCCTGCACTGACAGCGCTGGGTCGGAATCCTTCCCCTCCGCCGTCTCTCCCTGGGCTTCCGGAGCGGAAGCGCTGTCCTCCTCAGCAGAGGGCTCAGCGCCGGTGTTCTCCTCCTCCGCCGCCCCGCTGTTCAAAGCCTGCTCATCCTCCTGGCTCGGAGCGGATGTGCTCCCGGCATCCTCTGCCTGCCAGGCAGTCGGTTCCTCCTGTCCCTGAGGCTGCCCCTCCGACGCCAGAGCGGCGGCAGGCAGAAGACTCAGTGCCATGACGAGCACCATCAGCAGGGACAGAATACGTGTTCCTACTTTTTTCTTCATCTTCTCATTCCTTCCTCTGTGGGTGCATCCGGGCGGGGTGCAGAAAAAACAATAACGTCCGCAGCCATCGATACCGATCGCCGCAGACGTTTTCCTGCAAACGGATAGACTCCTCCCCGGGAGCTATCTTCAAAGCGCTTTTTGTAGGTCTTCTGACTCATGTCCTTCCGGTCCCCCTCGGGAGAGAGGGGCCTGCGCGCCGCGTCCTGCCTTCCCAGTTGCCCAGTGACCGATTTTCATCGACGGATCGCGGTGCTCGGACACATACAGCGGCGTTTCCCGTCCGGGGTTCTCACCCGGTTCCCTTGTCCATCCCTGCGGTCTACCCCGCCGCAGGGCCACAAAAAGTATGCTGTCCTCACCCATATGCAATTGTTCTGTCCGCGTGAAACCACGCGCTGTAATGAGTATACAGGATTTATTTTACAGATGCAAGTAATCCGTTATGATCTTTGGCATTTTGTTGTCATGCCCCACTTTTTCCAGACCCCCAATTGAAAAAGGCAAATCTGTATGCTATAATCCCATCTCAAGTAGTTCAGCCGCAGCGGTGCGGACAGGAGGATGGATCTATGCAGCCTAAGAAACGCAAGATTGCAAATCTCATCACGGCGCTGATCGTCGTGCTGATTGTGCTGGCGGGACTTGTTGTCGTCGGGCTCCGGCAGGGCTGGTTTGACTCCAGGGATCCCGCCCAGGCCCCGGTTGTCATCCAGGTGTCGGGCACCGCTGAGCTGGAGCGCTCCGGTATTGCCTCTCCCCTGGAGGAGGAGCTCTCCCTCCGGGAGGGCGACCTGATTACCACAGATCCTGGCACCAGCGTCACCATCCAATGGGGGGAGAGCAGTCTGCAGCTGGACGAGGAGAGCCAGGCCTTCCTCTCCAGCGACGGGGGCAGCTACATCCTCTCCATCGCCGGCGGCCAGCTTTTTGTGCAGGCGGAGGAGTCCTCTCCGGTGTCCGTCGGCTTCGGCGGACAGAACTGCACGCTTTCCGCCGCTGTGGCCGATCTGGCGGTGGGAGAAGGTGACGAGACCCTCTATCTGCTCGCCGGCGCCCTGTCCCTGGATGGGACCGCCTATTCCCAGGGCCAGGCCCTGGTCTGGGCCAGAGAGGAACTGCGGTCGCTGGACTTTGAGGCAGGCGATCTGGATGACTTCTGTCTCACCGCGGCTCTGAAGGCTGCGGACAGCCACACTCTGATCTGCTCCCGGGAGGAGCTGGAACAGCTGCTCTCTGAACGGGAGGCCCAGCGCCAGGCAGAGATCCAATCCCAGCTGGCGCCGGAGCAGGCGCAGGACGCAGTGGAACCGGAGGCATCCAATGCTCAGGCCGAAACCGGCGAAACCGCGGACGGGGCGAGCAGCCAGCCGGAAGAGGCCTCCGAAACCACCTCTACCCAGGCTCCGGCGGAGGGCCAGTCCCAGGAGCAGGACACGGTGGACGCTCCGGAGGCCCAGACTCCCCCTGCCCAGGCCCCCGCGCCGGAGCCGGAACCCGAGCCGGAGCCCAAGAGCACCTGCACCATCTCCATCCGCTGCGATACAATCCTCAACAATATGGACTCCCTGGATCCGGCCAAGTCGGCCTACGTCCCCTCCAGCGGCGTGATTCTCTCCGCCACCACGGTGGAATTCTCCGACGGCGAAACCGCTTACGACATCCTTCAACGGGCCTGTTCCTCTGCGGGCATCCAGCTGGAGGCCAGCTATACCCCGGGGTACGGCAGTTATTACATAGAGGGCATCAACAACATCTATGAGTTTGACTGCGGCCCCGAGTCGGGCTGGATGTATCAGGTCAACGGCCAGTTCCTCAGCTATGGCAGCTCCAGCTACACGGTAAGCCAGGGGGACTCCATCGTCTTCTGCTACACCTGCACCGGCCTGGGCTCCGACCTGTCGTGACCGCCCGGCGGCCCGCTCCATCTCCCGACCCTTTGGAGGAAGACAAATGGCACTGTTTGAAATCCACAATCTGACTTTTTCCTATCCCACCGCCCCAGAGGGGAAACACAGCCTGGCCGGAATTGATCTGACCCTGGAGGCCGGGGAATACCTGGCCCTCTGCGGCAAGAGCGGCAGCGGCAAAACCACCCTGCTGCGCCAGCTCAAGAGCGTGCTGTCCCCCCACGGAACCCGGGGCGGGGAAATTCTCTTCGACGGCCGCCCATTGGAACAGGTCGGCCTGCGGGAGCAGTCCAGCCGCATCGGCTATGTGATGCAGGATCCGGACAGCCAGATCGTCACCGACAAGGTGTGGCATGAACTGGCCTTTGGTCTGGAGAGCCTGGGCTGCGATCAGGACGTCATGCGACTGCGGGTGGCGGAGATGGCCAGCTATTTCGGCATCCAGGACTGGTTTCACCGGGATGTGGCCCAGCTCTCCGGGGGACAGAAGCAGCTGCTGAATCTGGCCTCGGTGATGGCCATGCAGCCCGACGTGCTCATTTTGGACGAGCCCACCAGCCAGCTGGACCCCATCGCCGCCGCTGACTTTCTGAACACCATCGCCAAGCTCAACCGGGAGCTGGGCACCACCATCCTGCTCTCAGAGCACCGGCTGGAGGACGTCCTGCCTGCGGCGGACCGGGTGGCGGTACTGGAACACGGGCGGCTGCTCGCCCTGGACACCCCCCGAAATACAGCGGCGGCGCTGCATCGCATGGACAGCGGCCTGTTCGCCGCCATGCCCGCTCCGGCCCGGGCTTTTTATGCTGCTGGCGAGACGGATTCGCGCTGCCCCCTCACCGTGCGGGAGGGCCGCGCCTGGCTGTCCCAGCGCTTTGCGCATCAGCGCCCCGTGGAGACCGCCCTTCCCCAGGAACCGCCCCCCTCCCCGCCGGCTAAGCCCGCCCTGGAGGCAAGGGAGATCTGGTTCCGCTACGAAAAGAATGCCCCGGATGTGCTCCGGGGCGTGGATTTCCAACTCCTCTGGGGCAGCGTGTTCGCCATCCTGGGGGGCAACGGCACGGGAAAGTCCACCCTGCTGCGCACGCTGTGCGGCATCTGCCCTCCCTACCGGGGCAAAATCCGGGTGGATGGCCGGCCGCTGGCCAGTTATAAGGGCAATTCCCTGTTTCAGGGGGGGCTGGCCATGCTGCCTCAGGATCCGAAAAGCCTGTTTGTCAAAAAGACGGTGCGGGAAGAGCTGGAGGAGATGTGCACTGGTCTGTCGCCGGAGGAACGCGGCGCGGCAGTGGCCCAAGCGGCGGCCCAGTGCGCCCTGGAGGGGCTGCTGGAACAGCATCCCTATGATCTGTCCGGCGGGGAGCAGCAGCGCGCCGCTCTGGCCAAAGTGCTGCTCACCCGGCCCAAAATCCTGCTGCTGGACGAACCCACCAAAGGGCTGGACTGCTTTTTAAAGCAGGAGCTGGCGGCGATGCTCCGCACCTTTTCCGATCAGGGGGGCGCCGTGCTGCTGGTGTCCCACGACGTGGAATTCTGCGCCCGGTATGCCGATCTGGTGGGGCTGTTTTTTGACGGGCAGCTCACCGCCATCAACACCCCCCGGCGGTTTTTTGCCAAAAACAGCTTCTACACCACCGCCGCCAACCGGATGAGCCGCCACCTGTTCCAGAACGCGCTGACTGCGGAGGACGTGGCCCAGCTGTGCCGGAGGAACGCACAGTGAAGGGGCGGATGTCCCCCCGGCGCTGGCTGGCGCTGGGGCTGCTGTTCCTGTTGATTCCAGCCGCTCTGATCCTCACCCCCCGGCTGGGGGGGCGGGTATGGTATCTGACCAGCCTGCTCATCATCTGTTTCACCCTGGCCGCCTTCTTCCTGGCCTTTGAGGCCAGACGGCCGCAGGCGCGGGAGCTGGTGGTGCTCTCGGTGCTCTGCGCTCTGGCCGTGGCCGCCCGGGCCGCCTTTGTGGCCGTCCCCCACTTCAAGCCCATGACAGGGATCATCATGATCTCCGGCATGGCCTTTGGCCCGGCCGCCGGCTTTCTCACCGGAGCGGTGAGCGGTTTTGTCAGCAACTTTCTGTTTGGCCAAGGCCCCTGGACACCCTGGCAGATGTTTGCCTACGGGGTGGGGGGATTTCTGGCCGGACTGCTGGCCCGGCTGGGCATATTGAAGCGCGGACGCCTGGGACTGGCTCTGTTTGGCTTTTTCTCCGTGGCACTGGCGGTCGGGCCGCTGCTGGATACCAGCACCCTGTTCACCATGAGCGCTGCCATCACCCCGGCTGCCGCTCTGGCGGTCTATGCCTTGGGCATCCCGGTCAATCTGATCCACGCCCTGGCCACCGCCCTGACTCTGGCGCTCTTTGCCCGGCCCATGCTGGACAAACTGGACCGGCTGCGCACCAAATACGGCATGCTGGAGGACGGAACATGACTTTCTCCCAGCGCCATCCCGCCCTGCTGCTCTGCTGCCTGGCCGCCGCGCTGGCCGGTACGGCGCTGTTCCGCCACCCGGCCTATCTGACAGTCTCCTTCTGCGCCGCCTTTGCCTGGTCTGTGGAGCTGAAAGGCGTAAAGGCATTTCGCTTTAACGTGTGCATGATTCCGTTGATCCTGCTGTTCACCCTCTGGTACGCCAGCTTTCGCCACTTCGGAGTGACCAACCTGTGGCGCACCCCGGTGGGCAACTACATCACGCTGGAGAGCCTGGCCTGCGGGCTGGCGCTGGGGAGCACCATCGCCGCGCTGCTCATATGGATGTCCTGTGTTCACGCGGTATTGACCGCGGACAAGATCGTCTTTCTGCTGGGGCGGCTGTCTCCCAAACTGTCCCTGGTCTGCGCCATCCTGCTGCGTCTGGTTCCCCGGGTCTGCCGTCAAGCGTTAATGCTTGACACCGCCAGAAAGGGCCTGGGCCTGGGGTCCGGCCAGGGAAACCTGCTCCGCCGGGCACGCAATGCCCTGATCCGCTGCTCCGGCCTGGTGAGCTGGACGCTGGAGCGGATCATGGAGGCCTCCGCCTCCATGAAGGCCCGGGGCGGGGCGCTGCGGGGACGCACTGCCTACGCCCTCTACCGCTTCGACCTGCGGGATCGGAGCTGCGCGGTAGCGCTGGCCGTCCTCATCACCCTGTCCGCCATGGGCCGGCTGCTGGGACAGACCGGGATGCGCTTTGACCCGGCCCTTCGTCCCGCGCCCTTTACTCCCCTGTCTCTGGTGTTCTGGGCGGGATGGGGCTTCCTCTGCCTGCTGCCGCTGGGAACGGACCTGACCGGACGGATTCGCTTTGCCCGCGCCCGCCGCGCCCTGAACCAATCATGAAACAGATCAGCGCCCTCATCCTCTTGGATGAGGGCGCTGCCTGTTGGAATCAATCTTCTTTTTCCGGCGGCGGGCTTCCCCGCTCCATCGCCGACAGCTCCGGCATCACCGTGCGCCGCATGGTAATATAGCAGGCCAGGCCGCCGATCAGGTTGGAGATGGGCTCGGCCAAAAAGACCCCGTTCACCCCCAGTCCCCCCACATGGGGCAGCAGCAGGGTCAGGGGCACCACAATAAACGCCTTGCGCAGCAGGGAGAAAAACACAGCGTGTTTGGCCTTATTCAGCGATTTAAACACACTCTGTCCGGCAAACTGGAAGGCCATCATGACAAAGCCAAAGAAGTAAATATGCAGCGAAGGCACCGCCGCCGACAACAGTTCCGGGTCGTGATTGAAAATCTGTATGAACAGGGCCGGGAACAGGGAGATCAGCCCCCAAATCAGCAGGGTATACCCAAACCCCAGCTGGGTCATAAACCGGATGGCCCGGCGCACCCGGGGCACCTTCCGGGCGCCGTAATTGAAGCTGATAACCGGCGAGGCCCCATCGGTGAGCGCCATCACTGGAGTCTGGGCAATCTGGCGCACGGAATTGATGACGGTCATGACGCTGATATAGAGGTCACCGCCAAAGCCCCGCAGCATAAAATTGCAGACGGTCTGAACCAGGCTGTCGGTGAAGGACATGACGAAGCTGGAGGTACCAAGGGCGGCAATACGGCGGATACAGCTCCAGTCCGGCCGGAAGTGCCGCCAGGCCAGGGTGAGCTCCGCCTTTCGGCCGGACAGAAAACGGAGCACCCACAGGGCTGAGAGGCACTGGGAGAGCACCGTGGCAATGGCCGCCCCCCGGACGCCCAGGCCAAAGGCGTAGATGAAAATGGGATCCAGCACAATATTGGCCGCCGCCCCCACCAGCACCGTCAGCATCCCCGTACGGGCAAAGCCCTGGCCGTTGATATAGGGATTGAGCCCCAGAGAGGTCATCACAAACACGGTGCCCAGCAGATAGATGGTCATATAGGCCGAGGCATACGGGTAGGTGTCGGCACTGGCCCCAAAGAGGAAGAGCAGGGGACGCCGCAGCAGGATGCCCGCCCCGGTCAGTGCCAATCCTGAGAGCAGCAGCATGAAATAGGCATTGGCCATAATCTTTTGGGCCTCATCCCGGTCGCCTCTCCCCCGGGCAATGGCAAACAGAGGCGCGCCTCCCACCCCGAACAGGTTGGCAAAGGCCGTGACCAGGGTGACAATGGGAAAACACACCCCGAGACCTGCCAGCGCGATGGTGCCCTCTCCGGGAATCTTGCCGATGTAAATGCGGTCCACAATGTTATACAGCAGATTGAGCACCTGGGCCACCAGCATGGGCGCGGCCACAGACAGGATGTTGCGCCGAACGTCTCCAGTGGAAAAATCCACCTGCCGGCGACTGGCCTTACGCGGCGGCATGGCCTGCCGCCCTCCTTCTTTGCAATGGCGCATCCCTCTTAGGAGGGGAACTGGAGATCATAGCGTGTCCCATGGGAAAACAAAACGGCATCTGTCAATCGGACACAGAGAATCACGGTATTCTCATCCTGAAAGTCATTGTGTCCATTGTCAATCCACTCCTGAAACGCCGCCTCTAATTTCCGCGCAATCTCCGCATTCTCCGGCCTGCCGAAATACCCCAAGTTGACCCCCACACCATGGGCGCTGAACCACTCGCCGGAAATGGCGACCACGGGAGAGCGGGCAATCTGCTGCATCTTCTGCGACGCGGCATGCGTGATGATGTAGAAAGCCCCCTGGTCGTACAGCGCATTGACACTGCGCACATATGGAATCCCCTCTTCCACCGTGGCCAGGGCCATGACATTGTCCTTTCCAAAGCGCTCACACAGAATACGCTCCGCTTCTCTCTCTTGCTTTCCAGTCATGCAATACGCCTCCACCTTTCTCAAGATGGAACCTATTTTACCATATTCCAACCGCAAAGTCGATGCTATAGCAACACCCCCTTCTCCCCATACAAAAGAGGGACGCATTCATTCCATGCATCGTCCCCCGGTCGAAAGACTGCTTATCCAGTCCTTTTCAGTCGAGGTTTCTCCAGTGATACAGATTGTTTTGGCGTTTTCCATTGAAAAAACTTTCTTTCCATTTCTGTCCCCTATATAATAAGAAAATGAAAAGCTCAATAAAACCGGAGGGACGCCATATGGATGGTACATATTACAGAATTGGCGAAGTCAGTCAGGTCACTGGAATCTCAAAGGACACCCTTCACTTCTATAACAAGATCGGCCTGCTCGTACCCGATCATATTGATCCTGATAATCAATACCGCTACTACTCACTCAGAAATTTGTGGCAGCTGGATATCATTACAACCTGCAGAAAGCTGAATATCCCGTTGGAGACGGTAAGGCAGATTCTCTCCCTGCGAGATAATGGAAAGATCACAAATCTTTTAATGGAATATCGGCAAGAGGCACTCCGTCTGAGCCAATATTATCAGCAAGTCGCAGAAGATATTTTATGGTATGGCGAAGAAAATGAACGGATTGAAAGCCAAAAGGACACAACGGCTATTCAAGCAATATGGTTGGATGAAGAAGTTGTGATTGCGGGAAACTTCAGCAAAGATGCTCAATCCTACCATGCGAGCTTGCAAGAAGCGGCCAAAGAGGAACTGCGTCATGCTCCGTCTATCAAAAGAAAGTATGGATATGTTTTGGATATAGACGGCTTGGAAAAGGGGAGGTTTATCAAGCGCAGAGAATATCTCAAGATGGAGCATCAGGAGTATGCCCATATTTCCCCAGAGCATCTTTATCGGATTCCGGCCGGAAATTACATTGTGTTTACCCTGCAAATTAGGAATGAAGAAGCCAACTTTTCCCCCCTTTTGGACTGGCTTGAGAAAAACAATCAAGCGATCGACGCAGTATTTGCAGAAGAAGTCGGCCTTCAGCTTTTCCCCTATATGGATCATTACTATTGTGAAGTGAAGGCGCATCTGAAATAATGAAAAAAGCTCTTGACCGTGTAGTTACTCCACCCCTTACACTGAAAGAAGAAAGGGGTGGAAGCCGTGGGAGACACACCAATCGGCAAATTATTACTCAAGTTATCTCCGCCTGTCATGCTGACGTTATTGATCCAGTCTGTTTATAACATCGTGGACAGCTACTTTGTTTCCCGATATTCATTAACTGGCTTGACGGCTCTTTCCATCATTTTTCCCATTCAGCTTCTGATGACGGCGTTGGGGACAGGAACCGGGACGGGCCTCAACATTCTGATCTCCCGCATGGACGGGAACGGAGAAACGGCCCCACAAAGAGGTGTGGTGAAAAGCGGGCTATATCTGGGTGTATTGAATTTTCTGATATTCGCTTGCATCGGGATGCTTCTGATTGACAGCTACTACAATATGTCTTCTGATCAGCCAGCTGTCCGGGCGGAGGGCATCCAGTATGCACAAATTATTTTCCTGGGCTCTTTGGGCCTGTTTATGGAGTCAAATTGCACCAAGCTTTTGCAGGCGAAAGGAAATATGGTAACTCCGATGCTGGCTCAAGTCGCCGGGGCAGTCATCAACCTTGTATTTGACCCGATTTTCATTTTTGGTCTGTTTGGCACTCCAGAGCTTGGTGTAACCGGCGCCGCAATCGCCACTATCATGGGACAATGGACGGCGATGCTGATTACCCTTAAAGCCGTGTTCCGAACCTATGACGTGCGGGGAAAATTTCGTTTCAAAGACTGTGTTCAAATCTACCAGAGCGGTTTTCCGTCCATTGTGATGCAGTCACTTTATACCCTCTATATTGTCGGGCTGAATTTGATCTTAAAGCAGTTTACAGAGGACGCCGTCACCGTCCTGGGGATTTATTATAAGCTGCAGACCTTCTTTTTTATCCCTCTTATGGGATTGCAGCAGGTCATTGTTCCCGTAATCAGCTTTAATTATGGCGCTAAAAACTACAAGAGAGTGAAAGATACGCTCAGATACTCCATTATGATTTCCGGCGGTGTGATGGTGCTTGGGACGTTGATCTTTATGATGTTCCCGAAGGAATTGATTGCGATTTTTTCTGACAATTCCTCAATTTTGAGTATCGGAACTCCGGCTTTGCGCATCATATCCGTCAGTTTTGTTCCCGCCAGTCTTGCGATGATGCTTACCGTTTACTTCCAAGGGACCAATCAAGGGCAAAACAGCATATCTATTACAGTACTGCGGCAGATCATTCTTTTGGTTCCGTTGGCATGGCTGTTTCATTTTGCTGGATTAAACTATGTGTGGCTGACTTTCCCTGTCACTGAAGTGATTGCCATGTGCTGCTGTCTTTTTCTTTTTTCAAAAAGCCAAAAAGGTGTTTGAAGCATCCGCGCCGCCGGACTCACAGTTACCGAATTTGCCATTGTTTTCTGTTGGATTACGGATACTCATATCACCGGCTCTCTCCCTCCTTGTAGAACCGGTGAAACGCAGCACAAGTTAAGCTCTTTCTCCCCAATGAAAATACCCGGTACTCACAGCAAAGTGAGTACCGGGTATCAGTTTCCCTATCTTGCGCTTGCCTGCGGTGTAAGTCTGGCATAAAGCTGCCTTTCCTGACACTGAGGCCCAGGTCTTTTAAGGGTTCAAGGCATTGATCAATACATGCCGCCCATGCCGGGGTCGCCAGCGGGAGCCGCGGGCGCGGGGGGCTGGGGCTTGTCGGCCACCAGGGACTCGGTGGTCAGCAGCACGGAGGCAATGGAGGAGGCGTTCTCCAGCGCGGAGCGGGTCACCTTGGTGGGATCCACAATGCCCGCGTCCATCATGTCGCAGTAGACCTCCTTGTAGGCGTCGAAGCCATAGCCGGTCTTGCCGCTGGTCTTGATGTGATCCAGAATGACGGAGCCGTCCAGGCCGGCATTGGTAGCAATCTGCTTGACGGGGGCGGTCAGGGCGTTGGCGATGATCCGGGCGCCGGTCTTTTCGTCGCCCTCCAGCTCGGCCACCAGGGCCTCCACAGCGGGGATGGCGTTGACATAGGCGGTGCCGCCGCCGGCCACGATGCCCTCTTCCACAGCGGCGCGGGTGGCGTTCAGGGCGTCCTCGATGCGCAGACGCTTCTCCTTCATCTCGGCCTCAGTGGCAGCGCCCACCTTGATGACCGCCACGCCGCCGGCCAGCTTGGCCAGACGCTCGGTGTACTTCTCCTTGTCATATTCGGAGGTGGTGGTCTCGATGGCGTTGCGGATCTGGGCGACACGGGCCTTCAGGGCCTCAGGCTCCGCATGGCCGTCCACGATGATGGTGTTCTCCTTGGTCACCTTGACCTGACGGGCGGTGCCCAGCATGGCCACGTTGGCATCCCGGAGCTCATAGCCCATATCGGAGGAGATCACGGTGCCGCTGGTCAGGATAGCGATATCCTCCAGCATCTCCTTGCGGCGGTCGCCGAAGCCGGGGGCCTTGACGCACACCACGTTCAGGGTGCCCCGCAGCTTGTTGACGATCAGGGTGGACAGGGCCTCGCCCTCCACGTCCTCGGCGATGATCAGCAGGGGCTTGCCCATCTTGACCACCTGCTCCAGCAGGGGCAGCAGGTCCTGAATGTTGGAGATCTTCTTGTCGTGGATCAGGATCAGAGGATCGTCCAGGACGGCCTCCATCTTCTCGGTGTCGGTGACCATATAGGGGGTCACATAGCCCCGGTCAAACTGCATGCCCTCGACCACCTCGGAGTAGGTCTCGGCGGTCTTGGACTCCTCCACGGTGATGACGCCGTCGGCGGAGACCTTCTCCATGGCCTCGGCGATCAGCTGGCCGATGTCGTCGTCGCTGGAAGAGATGGCGCCGACACGGGCGATATCAGCGGTGCCGTTGACCGGCTTGCTGTTGCCCTTGATGGCCTCGATGGCGGCGGCGGTGGCCTTGGCGATGCCCTTCTTCATGACCATGGGGTTGGCGCCGGCGGCCAGGTTCTTCATGCCCTCATGGATGATAGCCTGGGCCAGCAGGGTGGCGGTGGTGGTGCCGTCGCCGGCCACATCGTTGGTCTTGGTGGAGACTTCCTTCACCAGCTGGGCGCCCATATCCTCAAAGGGGTCCTCCAGCTCAATCTCCTTGGCGATGGTCACGCCGTCGTTGGTGATCAGCGGGCTGCCGAACTTCTTGCCCAGCACCACGTTGCGGCCCTTGGGGCCCATGGTAATCTTGACGGTATCCGCCAGCTGGTCAACGCCCTTCACCAGAGCGCTGCGGGCCTCCTCGCCATAGCAAATCATCTTAGACATAACGGATGTTCCTCCTTACAATCAAAACTTATTCCACAACGGCCAGGATGTCTTCCTGACGGACGATGGTCAGCTCTTCGCCGTCCACCTTGACCTGAGTGCCGGAGTACTTGCCGGTGAGGACGGTGTCGCCCACCTTGACGGTCATCTCGACCTTCTCTCCGTTCACCATGCCGCCGGGACCCACGGCCACCACTGTATACATCTCGGGCTTCTCCTTGGCAGAGCCGGTCAGAATGATGCCGCCCTTGGTGGTCTCTTCCGCCTCGACCTGCTTGATGACAACGCGGTCAGACAGGGGTTTGAGTTTCATAGGTTGGTTCCTCCTTATATTGATGTTCTTTTTGATAACAAAGTCAGTCGCTCCGGTTTTAGCACTCAAAACTTCCGAGTGCCAACCGTGACTATATAATAAAACAAGACTCGTCAATTGGCAAGTCTTGTTTTATGAATTTTCTGTTAATTCAGGTTTCTATTTTTATCTGACAACAGCTTTTTTGTGTTTTTCAGTTTATTTCTCCGGAATGCTCCCGATTTCACGCTTTCATTCCATCCCATCCGGCCCCCTGGGGCACCAGAAAACGTATTTTTTTAGCAGACACAGCAAAAGAGAGCGAATCCGCGTCGATACGCTCCCCATCCAGATTGATCATGCTCTTCCGGTCGCACTTGACCTTGAGACACCGGCCCCGGCGCACCGTAATCAGCGCCGGATAATCCTTGCCCTTTCCGGTGGCATACTTGCTCACCAGGCTGGCCACGGTGAACCGGCTCACGCCCTTCACAATCACAAAGTCCAGCAGGCCGTCGTCCGGCACCGCATCCGGAGAGGGGTGAAAACTGCCGCCATACCACTGGCCGTTGCAGGCACAGATCAGGGTAAAGTCGCCGGAAAACCGCTCCCCATCCAGTTCCAGCTCATAGGGCCGGTGAATGCCCCGGACGGTGTTGACCGCCAGGCTGATGAGATACGCCCCCCGGCCCGACACCAGCGGAAGCCGCTTATAGTCCGCCATACCCAGGCCGATCCGGGCGTCAAAGCCCACGGAACAGATATTGATGGCCAGCCTGCCGTTGCACTCGATCAAATCCAGCGTATGGGGCTGGGCCGTCACCAGGGCGGACAGGTCCCGGAAGCGCCAGCTGGACTGCCCAAACAGCTTGACAAAGTCGTTGCCTGAGCCCAGGGGGCAGCAGCCCACCGCCACCTGGTCCTGTCCTGCCACCCCGTTGACCACTTCGTTGAGGGTGCCATCCCCTCCCAGGGCATACACCTGCCCCTCTTCCCGGCACTGCCTGGCCCACATGTGGGAAAGGGCTTCGGCCTCCCCGGGGGCTCTCGTGACCATGACTTCCCAGGGCTCCCCCCGCTCCGCCATGAGCGCTCGGATTTCTTCGGTGATCCCCGCCACATCCAGGTGTTTTCCCGCGGCGGGATTGATCAGAAAGAGGTGCCGCACCGCTCTCCGCCCTTTCCTCGATAAATTCTCTCTCAATGGCCTCCCAGGCCCATGTCGCCGTCATCGCCGTCAAAGAGGCCGTCCCCCTGCATCATCTGCTCCATCACAGTGATGTCGGCGGCGATATCCATCATATCCCCGGCAAAGAGCTTGTCCAGCTGGCGCTCAAAGCCCTCTACCACCATATCCATCATGTTCTCAATCCGCTTTTTGGTGGCGGCGATGTTCTCGCCCTCTACCCCCTGCTTCTCCAGCTCGGCATAGGAGTTCAGGATCTTCAGGGTGGTGGGTAAGTAATAATTCAGGAACTTCCGCAGCCCGCCAGCCTTGTCCGGATGTTCCTTCTGGAACTCCAGGATGCGCTCGGTGATTTCCCCGATCCGGTCGATCTTCCGGGACATCTCTGGGTTTTCAATGGCGTCGTTGACCTCCCGGATCTGCCGCAGCAGGGCGTTCTCCTCCCCGAGGTCGGTCTCCGGGGCAGTCTTTTTCTTTTTCTTGGTCTGCTCCTCCGGCTGGGGCCGCACCCCGGAGCCGTCCAGCACCAGCATATCCCGGCCGTAGTCCAGGTAAGCCCCCTCGCCCAGGATGCCGTCCTCAATCATATTCTCCAAGGTGGTGCAGCATGCGTCCCGCTTGGCGGGATAGGCGGCAGCCAGCGCGGAAATGGACACCTGGGTCTGTTCGCCGATGAGGGTCACATACCGGCGGTAACGCTTGGCCTGTCCCTGCTTGACCCGGCCCCAGGTAAACAGGCCGGCGCCGACGCCGGTGAAGATGAACAGGGGCAGAAGGTCCTCCAGCAGCCACAGCGGCTCATAGAACAGATAGCTGAAGCTGTCCGCAAAGGTCATAATGCTGGAAAAACCGAACACAGCCATAACCACCGCGCCCACGATGGTCAGCAGCTTGGCTTTTTTGAACTTCCCCAGCTGCTTGGACATCCGTTTTTGAACGCTGCCCCCCTTGGGCGCAGCCGGGGAGGCTGCCGCGCTCCGGGACGCTCCGGCAGCGCCGCCGGCCGGCCGGGGCCGGGCCGTGGCCTGTTTGGCCGTCTGCTTCTGCTGCTGATAACTGTTTGCATCCGTCCGGACTGTCCGGGACGGGTCGGACTGCCCCCAGGGGTCATCCGTCCGCCCTCCGGAGGTCCAGGTGCCGGTCCGTCCGGCGCCGCTGTAGTAATCCCTGCCCTGACGGCTGGAAAAAGCGCCGCTCTCCCGGCCCAGTTTGAGGATCAGCAGTACGACGCCAATCGGCCACATGAAACAAAAGCACAAAATAATGGCCCACCAGGGGATGCCGGACTTTCGGTTGTTGTGGTTGGGCGATTGACTGTAGGCCATAAGGCATTCCTCCTGTTTTGTGGGTCATGGATCCTGTCACTTGGAAAGCAAAATCAATTCCCGCGGTTGGAAGATCCGCTCCGTCACTGGGCGAGGGAGCGGCGCCAGCGGTTGCTGCGCAGATAGGCCAGCCCCACCGGGATGGAGCTGGCGGGGGCGATGGCGCAGGCCACAAAGATGCCGGTCAGCCCCCACAGGGAATTGAAGAGAATGCAGAGAATGATGCGAAACAGTACGCAGTTGACAAAGGACGAAGCCAGCACCATCCAGGTATGTCCCGCCCCAATCATCATGGCATGATAGATCAGAAAGACCGCGTAAAACATCTGTCCCACGATCTCGATGCGCATGTTCAAAACCGCAATACGGATCACCTCGGGGTCATCGGTGAACATACGGGCCAGCAGCGGGGCGGCCAGCTCCACCAGAAGCACCAGAACCGCCGAGATCGCCACCGACAGCTTCATGGCCTCCCGCAGCACCTGGCCGGCCCGGTCAAACAGCCCCGCTCCCAGCGTCTGGGCAATCATAACGGCGGCAGCATTGACCAGGGCGGTAATGAACATCATGGACAGGTCCTTTACCTTGGCCGCATAGGCCGAGGCGGCGGAGCTGTCCACGCCGTACCGGTTGACCAGGAAGGTCACGGTGAGCCAGCTGATGCCGGCAACCGTCATCTGGACCGCGCAGGGGATGCCCAGTTTCAGGATATGGGCCGCATCCTCCCCCCGCATCCGCAGCAGGCCGGGCCGAAAGGAGAAGATGTCCCGGTTTTTCAACAGATAGCCCAGAGCCAGGGCGCAGGAGAGCGCCTGGGAGATCACCGTGGCCAGAGCGGCGCCGGCAGTACCCATGCCCAGCGGCCCCACAAAGAGCAGGTCCAGCAGCACATTGAGCCCGCAGGCGCACAGAATAATCCGCATCGGCTGTTTGGAGTTGCCCACCGCCCGCAAAATGGAGGACAGGCAATTATAAAGGAACACAAACACCATGCCCAGCGAGGCCACCCGGAGGTAAGCCACCGCCTCCTCATAGGCAGGGGCCTGGATGGCCCGGACCATGGGGCCGGACAGCAGGAAGGACGCCGCCGCCACCAGCGCGCCCACCAGGGCAAACAAAGTGATGAACGTGCCGGTCACCCGCTCCTGACTGGTCTTATCCCGGGAACCGAAGTACTGGCCGATCAAAATATTGCCGCCGTTGGACAGCCCCACCGCCACATTGGTGAGCAGCAGTATGATCTGGCTGCTGTTGGAGACACCGGAGGCCCCGGCCGAACCCATCAGATGGCTGACCACCATCAGATCCACCAGGGAGTACACAGTCTGCATCACTGTGGTGGCGATAATGGGAATCGCGTATTGAATCAGCTGACGCCGGACATCGCCCTGGGTCAGGTCGGTCTGGTTTTGCATTGGGGTCTTCCTTTCGCACGATACGCGTATATTATACAAGATTTCATTCGCACTTGGAAGGGCCTTCTTAATTGAAATTGGATTAAATCTGTGGCCGCAGCTCCGCCGCCGATCCCCCGTCATTCCGCCCTCCGCAGATTCCCAAGGTCCTTGGGCCGCTCAGCTTGCATACCCCGCCGCATTGTGATAAACTAATTCCGATTGTATTGCAAGATAGAAAGGAAATCGGATCAACATGGAAATCAACGGCGTAGAAGTCGAAGAAACCATACGATATGACAGTCTGGGGCTCTCTCCGGAGGTCATGCAGGCCCTGGACGACAAGGGCTATACGATGGCCACCCCGGTGCAGGGGGGCAGCATCCCCAGCCTCATGGACTGGAAGGACGTGGTGGCCAAGGCGCCCACCGGCACCGGCAAGACCTTTGCCTTCGGCATCCCCATTGTGGAGCACATCGACCCCTCCTCCACCGACGTGCTCGCCCTGGTGCTGGCCCCCACCCGGGAGCTGGCCCTCCAGATCGTGGACGAGCTGCGGGTGCTGTGCAGCCACAAGGAGGGCATTCGGGCCGTCTGCCTTTACGGCGGCCAGCCCATCGCCAAGCAGATCAACCAGCTGAAGAAAAAGCCCCAGATCGTGGTGGCCACTCCGGGGCGGCTGATGGACCACGTCAAGCGCCGCACGGTGAAGCTGGACAAGGTGGAAACTGTGGTGCTGGACGAGGCCGACCGGATGCTGGACATGGGCTTTATTGAAGAGGTCACCCGCATCCTGGACATGATGCCCCAGCGCAAAAACCTGGGCCTGTTCTCCGCCACCATCTCCCGGGAGGTCATGGACATCTCCTGGGTGTATCAGCGGGACCCGG
>CAUGSS010000025.1 GCA_959602365.1 uncultured Eubacteriales bacterium | reverse complement strand
TACTGGGTGGCCGTGGTCAAGCCCGGCCGCGTCATGTTCGAGATCGCCGGCGTCTCCGAGGAGGTCGCCCGGGAGGCTCTGCGTCTGGCTATGCACAAGCTGCCCGTCAAGTGCAAGATCGTGACCAAGGAAGAAGGTGAAGCGTAATGAAGGCTACTGAAGTTCGCGCCATGTCCGTGGAGGACCTGGAGAAGAAGCTGGCGGATCTGAAGAAGGACCTGTTCAACCTGCGCCTTCAGAACGCCACCAACCAGCTGGAGAATCCCAACCGGATCAACGATGTCAAGAAGGACATCGCCCGGGTCAAGACCATCATCCGTGAGAAGCAGACCGCTTCCGCCGACTAATCTAAAGGAGGAATTTGAACATGGAGAACAGAACTTCTTCCCGTAAGACCAGAGTCGGCATGGTCGTTTCCGATAAGATGGACAAGACGATCGTGGTGGCCATCGCCGACCGTGTGGCCCACCCCCTGTACAAGAAGATCGTCAAGAGAACCTATAAGCTCAAGGCCCATGACGAGAACAACGAGTGCCGCGTCGGCGACCGCGTCCGCGTCATGGAGACCCGCCCCCTCTCCAAGGACAAGCGCTGGAGAGTGGTGGAGATCGTTGAGAAAGCCAAGTAAGGAGGTGCCCGTATGATTCAGGAAGAAACTTATCTGAAGGTGGCTGACAATACCGGCGCCAAAGAGATCAAGACCATCCGGGTGCTGGGCGGCTCCAAGCGGAAGTACGGCAACATCGGCGACGTGATCGTGGCTTCCGTCCGGAAGGCTGCCCCCGGCGGTCAGGTCAAGAAGGGCGACGTGGTCAAGGCCGTCATCGTCCGCACCGTGCGGGGCGTCCGCCGCGCCGACGGCTCCTATGTCCGCTTCGACGAGAACGCCGCCGTCCTCATCAAGGAGGACAACACCCCCCGCGGGACCCGTATCTTTGGGCCCGTGGCCCGCGAGCTGCGGGACAAGGACTTCATGAAGATCCTGTCTCTGGCTCCCGAAGTGATTTAAGGAGGGCGCCGAGGAATGAATACCATCAGCATTAAGAAGGACGACCTCGTCGTCGTCCTGTCCGGCAAGGACAAGGGCAAGCAGGGCAAGGTCCTGACCGTTCTGCCCTCTGAGAGCAAGGTCATCGTGGAGGGCGTCAACGTCGTCACCAAGCACAAGAAGCCCACCAGCCAGACCGACCAGGGCGGCATCGTCAAGAAAGAGGCCCCCATCTACGCCTGCAAGGTGCAGCGCGTCTGCCCCAAGTGCAACAAGCCCACCCGCCCGGCCCACAAGCTGCTGGCCGACGGCAAGAAGGTCCGCGTCTGCAAGAAGTGCGGCGCCGAAATCTGAGAGAAAGGAGCGTAACTCAGAATGCCTACTCTGAAAACGAAGTATCAGGAAGAAGTCGCTCCTGCTCTGATGAGCAAGTTCGGCTATAAGTCCCCCATGCAGATTCCCCGCCTGGACAAGATCATTGTCAACGTGGGCTGCAGCGAGGCCCGTGAGAACGCCAAGGTGCTGGACGCGGTGGTGGCCGACCTGGGCCGCATCACCGGCCAGAAGGCCGTCATCACCAAGGCCAAAAAGAGCGTGGCCAACTTCAAGGTCCGCGAGGGCATGCCCATCGGCGCCAAGGTGACCCTGCGTCAGGATAAGATGTGGGAGTTCCTGGACCGGCTGTTCAACATCGCCCTGCCCCGGGTGCGTGACTTCCGCGGCATCTCCGCCGACTCCTTCGACGGCCGCGGCAACTACGCTCTGGGCCTGAAGGAGCAGATCATCTTCCCCGAGATCGAGTTCGACCAGATCGACAAGATCCGGGGCATGGATATCATCATCGTCACCACTGCCAAGACCGACGAGGAGGGCCGCGAACTGCTCAGCCAGCTCGGCGCCCCCTTCGCCAAGTAAGGAGGGAGAACAGAAATGGCCAAGAAGTCTATGATCATCAAGCAGCAGCGCCCCGCCAAGTTCTCCAGCCGGCAGTACAACCGCTGCAAGCTCTGCGGCCGGCCCCACGCCTACCTGCGCAACTACGGCGTGTGCCGCGTCTGCTTCCGGGAGCTGGCCTACAAGGGTCAGATCCCCGGCGTGAAGAAGGCCTCCTGGTAATCCAGGGCCCTTCTCCCACCCAAACCGTCCAACTGATGTCAGAAGTCATCGGAACACGGGGCTGGGGCTTCAAAATTGCCGCCTGAGTCAAGGCACAGGGCGGACAGTCATTCAGAGCTTTCAGCTTACATTCCGGTGATACCCTGGCATCTTGAACAGGCAGAACTGCCTGCCTGTAACCTTTACAAGGAGGTCAAAATCCATGCATATCACTGATCCCATCGCGGATATGCTCACCCGCATTCGCAACGCGAATACGGCCAAGCATGCCACCGTGGACGTCCCCGCTTCCAACATGAAGAAGTCCATCGCCCAGATCCTGCTGGATGAAGGTTATATCAAGAACTTCCAGCTCATCGACGACGGCACTCAGGGGGTCATCCGCATCACTCTGAAGTACAACGGCACCGAGAAGGTCATCTCCGGCCTGCGCCGGGTGTCCAAGCCCGGCCTGCGGGTGTATGCCGGCGCCGACGAGCTGCCCCGGGTCCTGCGCGGCCTGGGCATCGCCATCATTTCCACGTCCAAGGGCGTCATGACCGACAAGGCTGCGCGGGCGCAGCACATCGGCGGCGAAGTCCTGGCCTTTGTTTGGTAAGGGAGGGGAACGAGCTATGTCCAGAATTGGTAGAACTCCCGTGACCATCCCCGCCGGCGTCACCGTCACCATTGCCGACGGCAATGTGGTCACCGTCAAGGGCCCCAAGGGCACCCTGACCGAGACTTTCAGCCCCATCCTGACCATTGAGCAGGCTGACGGCGTGCTGACTGTCAAGCGTCCCAACGACCTGAAGGAGAGCCGCTCCCTCCACGGCCTGACCCGCAGCCTGCTGCACAACATGGTGGTGGGCGTGACCGAGGGCTTCAAGAAGGAGCTGGAGATCAACGGCATCGGCTACCGCGCCGCCAAGCAGGGCAAGCAGGTGGTCCTGAACGTGGGCTTCTCCCACCAGGTGTTCGTGGACGAGATTGAGGGCATCACCCTCGACGTGCCCCAGCCCAACCAGATCGTGGTCTCCGGCTGCGACAAGCAGAAGGTGGGCCAGTTCGCCGCTGAGGTGCGTGCCATCCGTCCCCCCGAGCCTTACAAGGGCAAGGGCATCAAGTATGTTGACGAGGTCATCCGCCGCAAGGAAGGCAAGACCGGCGCCAAGAAGAAATAAGAGGAGGTGTGCCTAAATGATTAAAAGACCCAATACCAACGCCCAGCGCCTGAAGCGCCATAAGCGTGTCCGCGGTAAGATCTCCGGCACCCCCGAGAGACCCCGTCTGAATGTGTTCCGCAGTGAGGCCAACATCTACGCCCAGGTCATCGACGATGTCAACGGCGTGACCCTGGTCTCCGCTTCCTCCCTGGATAAGTCCTTTGAGGGCAAGGGCGGCAACATCGAGGCCGCCCGCAAGGTCGGCCAGATGGTCGCCGAGCGCGCCAAGGCCAAGGGCATCGACACCGTGGTGTTTGACCGCGGCGGCTATGTCTACCACGGCCGCGTCCAGGCTCTGGCCGAGGGTGCCCGTGAGGGCGGCCTGAACTTTTAAGGGGAGGAGGAAATACAATGCCTAGATTTGAAAGAGACCAGCGCAAGGACGATATGATCGAGAAGGTCGTCTACCTGAACCGCGTCAGCAAGACCGTCAAGGGCGGCCGCGTCATGAAGTTTTCCGCGCTGATGGTCGTGGGCGACGGCAAGGGCAAGGTGGGCTTCGGCCTGGGTAAGGCTTCCGAGGTGCCTGAGGCCATCCGCAAGGGCATCGAGGATGCCAAGAAGAACATGATCACCGTGGCCATGGCCGGCACCACCATTCCCCACGAGGTCATCGGCGCCTTCTCCGCCGGCCGCGTGCTGCTCAAGCCCGCTCCCTCCGGTACCGGCGTCATCGCCGGCGGCCCTGTCCGTGCCGTCATGGAGGCAGCCGGTATCTCCGATATTCGTACCAAGTGCCTGCGCTCCAACAACCCCCAGAACGTCATCCGCGCCACCTTTGAGGGCCTGAAGTCGCTGCGCACCCCCGAGCAGGTCGCCCAGACCCGGGGCAAGAGCGTGGACGAGATCGTGTAAGGAGGGTTTCACGAAATGGCTAATCTGACTATCAAGCTCGTCAAGAGCCTCAGCGGCCGCCACGCCAAGCACATCGCTACGGCCGCCTCTCTGGGCCTGCGGAAGATCGGCGACACCACCGTGCAGCCCGACAACGCCCAGACCCGGGGCAAGATTGCCCAGATCGGTTACCTGATCCAGGTGACCGAGCAGCAGTAAGAAGGAGGTGCACGGAAATGAAACTGTCTGAACTGTCTCCCGCCGCCGGCTCCACCTTCACTGCCAAGCGCAAGGGCCGTGGCCACGGCTCCGGCAACGGCAAGACCGCCGGCAAGGGCCACAAGGGCCAGATCGCCCGCAGCGGCCACACCCGCATCGGTTTTGAGGGCGGCCAGATGCCTCTGGCCCGCCGCCTGCCCAAGCGGGGCTTCAACAACATTTTTGCCAAGCCCCTCTCCGCGGTCAACGTCTCCGCCCTCAACCGGTTTGAGGACGGCGCCACTGTGAACGCCCAGGCTCTGCTGGAGTCCGGCGTGCTGTCCAAGTGCGAGTATGGGGTGAAGATCCTCGGCAATGGCGAGCTCACCAAGAAGCTCACCGTCCAGGCCTCCGCCTTTTCCGCTTCCGCAAAGGAGAAGATCGAAGCCGCAGGAGGAAAGGCAGAGGTGATCTGAGATGCTGGAGACCATCCGCAACGCATGGAGGATCCCCGAGCTGCGTAAGAAGCTGATGATGACCGCGTTCATCATCCTGATCTTCCGGCTCGGCAACAACATCCCGGTCCCCTATGTGGACACCTCTCTGCTCAGCGCCTACTTTGCCAGCTCCAGCGCCACCATCCTTGGGATGATGAACGTCATGAGCGGCGGCGCCTTCGGCAGCGCCACGCTGTTGGCCCTGGGCATTCAGCCCTATATCAACAGCTCCATCATCATCCAGCTGCTCACCATCGCCATCCCCGCTCTGGAGCGGCTGGCGAAGGAGGGCGGCGAGGAAGGCAAGAGGAAGATTGCCGCCATCACCCGTTATACCACTGTGGGCATCGGCCTGCTCCAGGCTTTCGGCTACTATATGCTGTGCCGGAGCAACGGCTTCCTGATGGATAACGGCGTGTGGCCCGCCATCGTGATCATTCTGGTGTTTACCGCCGGCTCCGCTTTTACCATGTGGCTGGGCGAGCAGATCACCGAGTTCGGCATCGGCAACGGCATCTCCATCATCCTGTTTGCCGGCATCATCTCCCGGGTGCCCACCGCCGTCTACGCGCTGTACACCGGCGTGTACAACTGGGTCACCGGTACCACCGGCAGCGACAGCCTGGTCATCCATCCCGCCGGTGCCGCCGGCATCATCGTGGGCATGCTGGCCATGGTGGTGTTTGTCATCTTCATCTCCCTGGCGGAGCGCCGCCTGCCTGTGCAGTATGCCAAGCGGGTGGTTGGCCGCAAGATGATGGGCGGCAACTCCACCAATATCCCCATGAAGCTGAATATGTCTGGCGTGCTGCCCATCATCTTCGCCCAGACCATCGCTTCTATCCCCGCAACCATCGCCGCCTTTGTGCCCAGTTGGCAGGACACCGCCTTTATGCGGCTGTTCGACACCACCAGCGTGTTCTACTGCATCTTCTACTTCCTGCTGATTGTGGGCTTCAGCTACTTCTACGCCACCATCCAGTTCAACCCCGTGGAGGTGGCCAACAACCTGAAAAAGCAGGGCGGCTTTATCCCCGGCTTCCGTCCTGGCCGTCCCACGGTGGAGTTCATCAGCAAGGTGCTCAATAAGATCACCATGTTCGGTGCCCTCTATCTCTCCGTGGTGGCCATTCTCCCCATCGTCACCGGCGCCATCATCGGCGCAGGCTATCTGGCCATCGGCGGCACCTCGGTCATGATCGTGGTTTCCGTCGCGCTGGAGACCCAGAAGGCCCTGGAGGCCCAGATGATGATGCGCCACTACAAGGGCTTTTTGGAGTAAGGAGTGTGCTATGAAGCTGATCCTGTTGGGCGCCCCGGGCGCCGGTAAAGGCACTCAGGCGGAGATCATCAGCCAGAAGCTGAACATCCCCACCATTTCCACCGGCAACATCCTCCGCGCCGCCGTGGCCAACGGCACCCCCGTGGGCCTGAAGGCCAAGGAGTATATGGACGCCGGCAAGCTGGTCCCGGACGACGTCATCATCGGCGTCATCTCCGAGCGGCTGGCCGAGTCCGACTGCCAGAAGGGCTATATCCTGGACGGGGTGCCCCGCACCATCGCCCAGGCTGAGGCCCTGGAGAAGGCCGGTATCCAATTCGATGCGGTGGTCTCCATTGAGATCTCCGACGAGGAGATTGAGCGGAGAATGACCGGCCGCCGGACCTGCGTCAACTGCGGGGCCACCTACCATGTGGTGGCGGCCCCTCCGAAGCAGGAGGGCGTGTGCGACAAGTGCGGCCAGGCGCTCCAGCAGCGCAAGGACGACAAGCCTGAGACCGTCAAGGCCCGGCTGGCCACGTACCATAAGGAGACCGAACCCCTGAAGGACTTTTACGCCCAGCGGGGTGTGCTGAAGAGCATCCAGAACCAGCCCACCATCGAGGCCACCAACGCCGTCATCATGGAGGTGCTGGCGTGATCCGAGGCAACTGCGTGTCCTTCTCTCCGCATCAGATTGATCTGATGCGGAGAGCAGGGCGGCTGACCGCCATGGCCCGCTCCTATGCCGGGACGCTGATCCAGCCCGGCATCACCACCCGGGAGATCGACCACGAGGTGGAGAAGTTCATCAAAAAGCACGGTGGCTACCCCTCCTTCTATCACCTGTACGGCTTCAAGGGCGCCTGCTGTATCTCTGTGAATGATGAGATCATCCACGGCGTGCCCGGCAGCTACAAGCTGAAAGAGGGAGACATCGTCTCGGTGGACGTGGGCGCCTGCATCGGCGATTATCAGCTGGACCGCAACAAAGCCGCCACCGGCGGCTATCACGGTGACTGCTGCGCCACCTTTGCCTGCGGCGAGATCTCACCCGAAGCCCGGCGCCTCATCGAGGTGACCGAGCAGAGCTTCTGGAAGGGATTCGAGCAGGCGGTGGCCGGCAACCGGGTCCACGATATCTCCCGTGCGGTGCAGACCTATGTGGAATCCAACGGCTACAGCCTGGTCCGGGAGTATACCGGCCACGGCATCGGCCACACGGTCCACGAGGAGCCCGAAGTCCCCAACTATGTGCCCGAAAGCGGCAGGAATGAGCGCCTTGTGCCCAATATGGTCATCTGCGTGGAACCCATGGTGAACGCCGGAACGGCGGACATCCGGAACAAGTGGATGCCGGACGGGTGGGCGGTGCCCATGACTGCCGACCACAAGCTGGCGGCACATTACGAAAACACCATTCTCATCACCGAGGCCGGGCCGGAGATTCTGACCCGCTGCGACGAGGATTGAGTATGGCATATACCAAAGGCGAAATCGTTCTCTCCCTGAAGGGACGCGATGCCGGCGGGCTGTTCTGCGTCGTGGACGCTCAGGACGGCTTTGCCCTCATCGCCGACGGGAAGGGGAGAAAGCTGGCTGCCCCCAAGCGCAAGCGGGAGAAACATCTCCGGAGGGTAGGGACCAGCGCACATCCGGCAATCGTCAGATTGCAAAGAGGCGAGAGCGTCAGCGACCGGGCACTCCGGCGTTCGCTCGCAGCCTTCCGCGACTCAGAACAGACCAAAATGGAGGGAAATTCGTTTGTCTAAGAGTGATATGATTGAGCTCGAGGGCGTCGTCGTCGAGACTCTGCCCAACACCACCTTCAAGGTGGATATCGGCAATGGCCATATCATCCAGGCCAGCATCTCCGGTAAGCTCCGCATGAACTATATCCGAATCCTCCAGGGCGATAAGGTGACGGTCCAGATGTCCCCTTATGATCTGACCCGCGGCCGGATCACCTGGAGAAGCAAGTAAGGCCGCTCCGTACCGCCCCAGGGCGGCGGAGCGTCCGCCACCCGGCGCCAGCGCGCCGGGAAGCGCGGCATACGCCCTCTGGACAAGGGAACGGCGCCGCGCAGCAAAACAGGAGGTAAAACGATGAAAGTAAGACCGTCCGTCAAGCCCATGTGCGAGAAGTGCAAGGTCATCAAGCGCAAGGGCAAAGTTATGGTGATTTGCGAGAATCCCAAGCATAAGCAGAGACAGGGTTAAGGAGGTGTATTGATTTATGGCACGTATTGCTGGTATTGATCTGCCGAAGGACAAGAGAATTGAAATCGGCCTGACTTATATCTATGGCATCGGACGCACCAGTGCGACCAAGATTCTGGCCGCCACCGGGATTGATCCCGACACCCGCGTCCGGGACCTGACTGAGCAGCAGGAGCAGCTGCTCCGCGATGAAATCGACAAGAGCTATATCGTGGAGGGTGACCTGCGCCGCAATGTGGCTATGGACATCAAGCGCCTCATTGAGATTGGCTCCTATCGGGGCATGCGCCACCGCAAGGGCCTGCCTGTCCGGGGCCAGCGCTCCAAGACCAACGCCCGCACCCGGAAGGGCCCCAAGAAGACCATCGCGAATAAGAAGAAGTAAGGAGGGATAAGCAATGGCAAACGTGAAGAAGAAGACCGCGACCAAGAAGCGTCGCGATCGCAAAGTCGTGGAGAAGGGTGCCGTGCATATCCGCTCTTCGTTCAACAACACCATGGTCACCGTGACCGACAGCCAGGGCAACGCCCTCTCCTGGGCCTCCTCCGGCGAGCTGGGCTTCCGCGGTTCCCGGAAGTCCACCCCCTATGCCGCCCAGATGGCCGCCGAGACCGCCGCGAAGGCCGCCATGGAGTACGGCCTGAAGACCGTCGAGGTGTTCGTCAAAGGCCCCGGCGCCGGCCGTGAGGCCGCCATCCGCGCCCTGCAGGCGGTGGGCCTGGAGGTCACCCTGATTAAGGATGTCACCCCCATCCCCCACAACGGCTGCCGTCCTCCCAAAAGAAGACGCGTCTGAGAATCGAAAAGGAGGAAAAGTATTATGGCAAAGAATACGCAGCCGATCGCCAAGCGGTGCAAGGCCCTGGGCCTGTCTCCCGCCGTCCTTGGCTATGCGAAGAAGACCACCGAGCGGGGCTCCGGCAACATGCAGCGCAAGAAGAAGAGCGAGTATGCCACTCAGCTCACTGAGAAGCAGAAGGTCAAGTTTGTCTACGGCATGCTGGAGAAGCAGTTCCACTCCTACTATGAGCGGGCTGACCGCATGCCCGGCAAGACCGGCGAGAACCTGCTGGTGCTGTGCGAGCGCCGCCTGGACAACGTGGTGTTCCGTGCCGGTTTCGCCCTGACCCGCCACGAGGCCCGTCAGCTGGTGAACCACGGCCATTTCACCGTCAACGGCAAGAAGTGCAACATCCCGTCCTTCCAGGTGAAGGCCGGCGACGTGATTGCCGTCCGTGACTCCAGCCGTTCCTCCAAGGTGTTCAAGCGCCTTGTGGGTGAGGACGCCGTCTCCACCCCCGCCGCCCCCCAGTGGATTGAGCGGGACAAGAACGAGCTGAAGGCCACCATTACCAAGCTTCCCGTGCGCGAGGATATCGACTTCCCTGTGGAGGAGCATCTCATCGTCGAGTTCTACTCCAAGTAATCCGTGACCCTCAGAGTATATTGATGAGCTAACACCAACGGGGCCGGCCACCCCCCGGCCGCCCCTGACACGAGGAGGGTAACCTATGGTAGAAATCGAAAAACCCCGCATCAAGTGCATCGAAAACCCCGGCGACGTTTCCTATGGCAAGTATGTCGTGGAGCCCCTGGAGCGCGGCTACGGCACCACCCTGGGCAATGCCCTGCGCCGCATTCTCCTCTCCTCTCTCCCTGGTACGGCTGTGACAAGCATCAAGATCTCCGGTGTGCAGCATGAGTTCACCACCATCCCCGGCGTGAAGGAAGATGTCACCGACATCGTGCTGAACGTCAAGAAGATCATCACCAAGCTCCACTCCCCCGGTCCCAAGACCGTGTATATCGAGTGCAGCGGCGAGTGCGAAGTCACCGCCGGCGACATCAAGTCCGACGGTGAGGTGGAGGTCCTCAATCCCGACCTGCACATTGCCACTCTGGGTCCCGACGCCACGCTGAACATGGAGCTGACCCTCAACCATGGCCGCGGCTATGTCTCCGCCGACCGGAACAAGCCCGCGCAGAGCGTGATCGGCGTCATCCCCGTTGACTCTATCTATACCCCGGTGCATAAGGTCAACTACACGGTGGAGAACACCCGTGTTGGCAATATGACCGACTTTGATAAGCTGACCCTTGAGATCTGGACCGACGGAACCATTTCCGCCCGGGACGCGGTCTCTCTGGGTGCCAAGATCCTGTGTGACCACTTCACCCTGTTCACCGACCTCTCCGAGGCCATGGGCAAGAACGCCACCGTGGTGGAGACCAAGGAGACCACCCAGGACAAGGTGCTGGAGCTGACCATTGAGGAGCTGGACCTGAGCGTCCGGAGCTTCAACTGCCTCAAGCGGGCCAACATCAACACCGTGGCAGATCTGATCTCCAAGACCGAGGAGGACATGATGAAGGTCCGCAACCTGGGCCGCAAGTCCCTGGAAGAGGTCATCAACAAGCTGGCGATGATGGGCCTGTCCCTGGCCAGCGAGGACAACACCTGATCGAAACGTCTAAACAAAGTTCGGTCCCGCCGTCGATCGGACGGGACAAACGAAGGAGTGAATCAAATGCCTAGCAATCGGAAGCTCGGTAAGCCCACCGACCAGCGTATGGCGATGCTGCGCGGTCTGGTCACCGACCTGCTCAACTATGGCCAGCTCAAGACCACCGTCACCCGGGCCAAGGAGGTTCAGCCTCTGGCCGACAAGATGGTCACCCTGGCCAAGCAGAACGACCTGGCCGCTTACCGTCAGGCCCTGGCCTTCCTGACCCAGGAGGACGTGGCCAAGAAGCTGTTTGACCAGATCGGCCCCAAGTATGCCGACCGCAACGGCGGCTACACCCGCGTGGTCCGCATCGGCCCCCGGCGCGGCGACGCGGCTGAGATGGCCATCATCCAGCTGGTTTGATCCGGAGCCGGAATTAGTTTCAGCTGAGAGCGTACTGTGTCCTGCACAGTGCGCTCTTTTTGCGCCCCTGGCCGCGGGGTAAAAACGGCTGGGATCGAAACGTCCCCGTGTTCTCGGGCTCTGCCGGAGCACTGTGCCGCGCTTTGCCCCCATAGGGCGGGCCGGGGAGACCTGCGGCCGCTTGACGCGGCCCGGCGCCCAGGGTACAATAGGACGAAGCAACTGCAAAGGAGAGGATAAGCCATGCTTCGGGAACACCACAGTTTTTTCCTGCCCAATCTGCTGTACTTCACCAACGGCAACACCTACCTGGGCAGCTTCCTGGGCCTGCGCTTCCGGGTGCAGCCCACCACAGAAGGGGAGGGGGAGCAGCAGCAGGAGGTGCTGGCCTGCCTGTGCTGGTATGGAGAGTACTGCCTGGAGGAGAGCCAGGTGGCAGCTGAAGCCAGCTTTCCCCTGGACACAGAGGGCCGGGAGCAGGTGATTGATTGGCTGGAGGGGCAGTATGCCGCCATGCCCAAGCCCGAGGAGGAGGAGTAAAGGGGAGATCCTTCGGATTTTGAAGGAAGGGAATTGACATTTCCCGGTTTTTCGCTATAATATTCCCCAGACCGCAAGGCCAGACAACTGCACAGACAGGGGCGCTGGAGGCAACTCCGGCTGAGATTGGGGCGTAGCGCCGTCCCAGGTCGCCTTGAACCTGATCCGGGTAATGCCGGCGTAGGAAGTCGAAGATGCGTTTTAGAGCTATCCCTTCGTACCGCAATGCGCCAGCTGTGCATTGCGGTACTTTTTTGCAAGGAGCGTATTTGAGATGAAACGTACCAAGACAAGAGCCCTCTGCGAGGGCGCCATTATGGTGGCGCTGGCCACCGCACTGAGCTATGTAAAGCTCTTTGAGCTGCCCCAGGGCGGCAGTGTCTGCATCGGCATGCTGCCCATCTTTCTGTACTGCATCCGCTGGGGCTGGAAGGACGGTTTCCTGGCCTCCTTTGCCTATGGCCTGCTGCAGCTGATCTTTGACGGCGCCTATGCCTGGGGCCCCTGGTCCATGCTGCTGGACTACCTGGTGGCCTTTGCCGTGCTGGGCGTGGCCGGCTTCTTCTGGAAGATGAAGGGCGGCATTTTCATCGGCACCGTGGTGGGCAGCTTCCTCCGCTTCGTCGTCCACTTTATCAGCGGCATCACCATCTACCGGATCTATGAGCCGCAGGAACTGTTCAACAGCGTGTGGACCAACCCCTACCTCTACTCCGCGGCCTACAACGGCAGCTATGTGGCCATCGACATGGTGCTCTGCCTGGTCATTTTTGCCATCCTGTACAAGCCGCTCCGGAAGTATTTCACCGGCGCCGACCTGGCCTGACGGCTGGGGGATGACGTCCAGGAAATTCTATGCTATGATGAAGAGGACAAAGCCTGCGCTTTGTCCTCTTGTGCTGTGAGATAGGCTGTTTCAGCGGGGGTAAAGCAGTGGAAACGGGGAATGCAGAGAAAAGCCGCGGAATCAGGCTGCTCCATTGGGGGCTGGTCCTTTTGCTGATGGTGCTGGCATGCTATTGGTTCCGCAGCGGCGGTATATCCTATCCGCTGCTCGCGGCCTATCATCTGGTCATGTTGTTCCTGGCCGGCCAATTTTTGCTGGGGGACTACGGGATAGACCTGCGGAAGGGCAACGGGCCTGTGGGAAAAAACGTGGTGTGGGGCGTCCTGCTGGGGGCTGCCGCGGCAGCGGCGCTCGGGGTGATCGTTTTATGCTTGGCCCTTTTGGGCGTCGGCGGCATTTCCGTGTTTCCCTGGCTGGGAGAGCCGGGCTGCCTGGCGCAGAACGCCCTGTACTTTCTCCAGCAGTTGTGGGTGCCCGTCACCGAGGAGGCGCTGTTTCGCTGCTATTTCTATACCGTCCTGCTGGGCCTGCTGCACCACCGGAAAGCTGCGGCCTGTCTGGTCTCCTTTTTGTTTGCGCTGCTGCACCTGGTGAACAACGGTATCTGGTTTCAATTTTGGGTTGCGTTTGGGCTCAGCCTGTTTTTCTTCTGGATCAGAGGGAAGAAGCGGGGCAATGCCTTCCTGCTGCTGACGGTTGCCCACGCGGCCTATAACTGCGTTCAAAAGCTGCTGTTTTTGCCCATTGGATACCCATAAAGAAAAGGGAAAAGGAGTTGGAGTGGTATGGGAATTTTTGACGGAGTATTGCTGGCCTCCGACTATGACGGCACTCTGCGGGGCAATACCCTGCGGGTGCTGGAACGGGATATCGAGGCCATCCGCCGCTTTCAGGCGGAGGGGGGGCGCTTTGTGGTGACCACCGGGCGGAGCTATGCGGCCTTCTACCAGCAGGCCAGGCTGCTGCCCCTTCAGTCCCCGGTGCTGCTGTCCAACGGGGCCACGTTCTGCGACATGGCCACCGGGGAGACCCTCTTCACCCACAACCTGCCCCTGCGCGCCGCGGAGGACATGGCGGAAGTGGCCCGGCAGTTTCCGGAGGTGGCCTTTGAGACCTATTACGGGGAGGAAATCTACTGCTATCAGCCCAACCACCACACGGAATTCCACATGCGGCTGGTGGAGAGTTCCTATATCGAGTGCCCGCCCTGGGAGATGCCCACCCCCTGGCTCAAGGTGCTGCTGGAGGGGGAGCGGGAGGATCTGGAGCAGATTCAGAAGCTCATTTTGGAGCGCTGGAGCGCCTTCTACGAGTGCATTTTCTCCAGCGTGAATTTACTTGAACTGACCGGAAAAAACGTCCACAAGGGCGCAGGCGTGCTGGAGGCGGCCAAATACCTGGGGGTTGCCCCGGAACATATCTATTGCGTGGGGGACAACGACAACGACCTGCCCATGCTCCGGGTGGCCTCGGTGGGGTTTGTCCCCGAGGGCAGCGTGGCCGCCGGCCGGGATCTGGGCTTTACCCTGGTCCGGGACGCGGATCACGGCTGTGTGGAAAACGTGATTGAACTGCTGGCCCGGCGGTACGGCCGGGGCTGAAAGAAGCGGAAAACAGGGGCTGCGGTACAATCGAAGCATGCAGCCGCGCTGAGCCCCAGGGGGCAAAGCATCTGCTGCCTGGGGACAAGCGCCGGGAAAAGATCCTTCGCTGACGCTCAGGATGACGAAAAATGAAACGCTCAGGATGATGTAAAACGGAGCGTTCAGGATGATGTAAAACGGAGCGTTCAGGATGATGTAAAACAGGGCGCTCGGGATGACGAAAATGAAGCGCTCAGAATGACAAAAAACGGGGCTGTTGCAACTGCTGCAACAGCCCCTTGCCGGTCTGACCTCAGTCGTATTCGTCTTTGAGCAGGAATCCCGCCTCGTCCAGCTGGCGGCACACCCGGTGATAGGCCTCTTCGCTGGGACAGCGGAGCCGGTGAAGGTGGATGCCCCCGGTGAGTTCGGACAGGGGCCGGGCGCTGCCCGAGCGCACCCGGTTGATGAACTGTTCCACATCGTAGCGGGAGGCCACCTGGAGCTGGCCCACCAACTGGCCGTAGACCGGATGCTCCACCACCACGTCCAGCACGGTGCAGCCGTTGTCCACGCAGATCAGCAGCTCCCGCTCCATCTCCCGGTCCTGGTGCCGGACGGCCACGGTGTGCAGCAGCCCGTCCCCCTCCCGGTCCAGAACATAGCCCCGGGGGGTGGCGGAGATGGGTTCCCCTCCGGCCCGGAGCAGGGCCACGTCTCCCACAATGATCTGGCGGCTGACCCCATATTGCCGGGCCAGAGCGGTGGCGCTCACCGGCTTCTCCGCCCGCTTCAGCTGTTCCAAAATGGCCTGCCTGCGCTCTTTGGCGTTCAATCCCCTCACCCCTTCTGTTTGTGTCTGAACAGTATAGCACATGACAAGACAGATGGCAAGTTTGCCCGCGCTGGAAAACATTGCTTCCGCCGGTCCCTGAGCCGGGGAAACGGGGAACCTTTTTCCGCCCGCCCCGTCTAAGCATTGACAGGGGGATGGCGGCGGCCATCTCCACCGCAGAAGAGTGGACAAGGAGGGAACGTTATGATGAGATGGAGCAAGCATCGCAGCGGACATCTGCGGCGCGTGCTGGCCCTGGCGCTGCTGTCCGCCCTGGCCCTGCTGGGGGCTGGCTGCCAGGGGGTACAGCGGGAGGAAGAGACCTATGACGAAAAGCCGGTGATCTATCTTTACCCGGAAGAGGAAACCCAGGTGGAGGTGTCCCTGACGCTGGGAGGAGAGCTGACCGCCTCCTACCCGGACTACGGCGGCGGCTGGCGGGTGCTGGCCCGGCCTGACGGCACCCTCACCGACCCGGCCACCGGGCGGGAGTACTACTGCCTGTTCTGGGAGGGGGTCAGCGGGGCGGAGTACGACCTGAGCGAGGGCTTTGTGGTCGCCGGGGCGGACACCGCCGCCTTCCTGGAGCGCACCCTGGCCCGGCTGGGGCTCAGCGACCGGGAGGCCAACGAGTTCATCCTCTACTGGTTGCCCCGGATGGAGGGGAACCCCTACAACCTGATCTCCTTCCAGACCCGGGCCTACACCGACGCCGCCGTGCTGCGGGTGGAGCCCCAGCCGGATACAGTGATCCGGGTGTTTATGGCCTGGAAGCCCCTTCCGGCGCCGGTGGAGGTGGCCCCCCAGCACCTGCCCCAGGGGCCGGAGCGCAGGGGCTTCACTCTGGTGGAGTGGGGCGGCGCCCAGCTGGCGTGAGGAGACTTCCCGGCGGAAAACAGGGCTGGCCGGGTCGGGGGGCGGAGGCCTCCCGGCCCGGCTCGGTCCAATTTTTAGGGGATAACCCTTGACATTTCGTTGCAGTTTGATAAGATGCTGTTGGATACTGTTACCTGTGCCGAAACGGGGGAATACTGATATGACACGGGATGAAGCGTTTGAATTTCTGGACCGCACCGCCCGGGGGATTGCCGAGACCTTTGGCTCCTCCTGCGAAACCCTGGTCCACGACATGGGGCTGCCCTCCCATCCCATTTTGTCCATTTACAATGGCCATGTCTCTGGCCGGGAGGTGGGCTCCACGGTGGACATTCTGGGCAACAGCCGGGAGTTGGACGACGACGCCCTGAAAACCGACTTCGTCAACCTTTACGCCACGACCCCCAGCGGCAAGCAGATCAAGTCCTCCACCTTTCACCTGATTGGGGAGGACTATAACCTGGCCCTGGGCATCAACTTTGACTTCACCGCCCTGACCTTCGCCAACCGCATCCTGCTGGACCTGATGAGCGCCGACGCGGACCTCCAGTCCGCCATGTGGCGCGGGGGAGAGGACCGGCTGGCCGACCTGTTTGACCAATGTCTGACGGCGGTGGGAAAGCCGGTCAACGCCCTGACCAAGGCGGACCGGCTGCGGCTGGTGGCCCTGCTGGACCAGAAGGCCGCCTTCTCTTTCCGGAAGAGCGTGCCCTATGTCTCCCGGCGGCTGGGGGTATCCCGTTACACCGTATATAAGTATCTCAATGAAGTGGAACAGCACAGGGAGGAGAGCAAACATGACAGTGAATGAACAGATTGAACGCTGGTTTTCCGGTCGGGAGGATGAGCTGGTCGCGGCGCTGGCGCCGCTGATCGCCATCGATTCCACCTCCGGCCAGGCCCAGCCCGGCAAGCCCTTCGGCCCCGGCCCCGCCGCCGCCCTGGCCGCCGCGCTGGAGCTGGCCCGGAGCTGGGGGCTCCAGACGTCCGAGGACGAGGGCTATGTGGGGCTGGTGGACCTGAACGACCGGGAGGATCAGCTTCACATTCTGGCCCACCTGGATGTGGTGGGGGCCGGGGACAACTGGGACACCGACCCCTTCACCCTGGTGCGGGATGGGGACCTGATCTATGGCCGGGGCACCGACGATGACAAGGGCCCCGCTGTGGCCGCCCTGATGGCCCTGCGCTGTGTCAAGGAGCTGGGTCTGCCCCTGAGCAAAAACGCCAAACTGGTGCTGGGCACCGATGAGGAGAGCGGTTCCGGGGACATCGCCCACTACTATGCCCGCCATCCCTTTGCCCCCAATGCCATCACCCCCGACTCCAACTTCCCGGTGACCAACATCGAGAAGGCCCACTATACCCCCCAATTTTCCGCCCGCTGGGAGAGCCCCCGGGAGGCCGGCAGACGGCTGGTCTCGCTGGAGGGAGGCATTCGGGTCAATGTGGCTCCGGCCAACGCCGCAGCCGTGCTCTCCGGCCTTACCGCCGGGGAGGTCGAAGGGGTGCTGGCGGAAGTGCAGGCGGAGACCGGCGTGGAGCTGACCGCCCGGGACCGGGAGGGCGGCGTGGTGCTGGAGGCCGTGGGCGTCCAGGCCCATGCCTCCACCCCTGACGAGGGCAGGAATGCCATCACCGCCCTGCTGGACGCGGTGAGCCGGCTGGCGCTGGAGGAGGACGGGGCCTTTGCCACGGCCAAAGCCCTGCACCAGCTGTTCCCCTACGGGGACAACCGGGGGAAGGCCCTTGGCATCGCCATGGCCGACGCGGCCTCTGGAGAGCTGACCCTCACCCTGTCCCTGCTGAAGCTGGATCAGGCCGGGTTCCAGGCCCAGTTCGACGTCCGGGCCCCCATCTGCGCCAATGAAGAGAATTGCGTCCGGGTGGTGGAGCGGTGCTTCGCCTCCCTGGGCTGGAGCTGTTCCGGCGCGTTTGAGCAGGCCCATGTGGTGGAGGCGGATTCCGACTTTATCCGTACCCTGCTGGACTGCTATGAGCACTTCAGCGGCAGGAAGGGCTACTGTGAGGCCATCGGCGGAGGCACCTACGTCCACGGCATTCCCGGCGGTGTGGCCTTCGGAGCGGGAGACGCGGAATTCGACTCCCGGCTTCACGGGGCCAACGAGCGGGCCCGGATCAGCCAGCTGCTGCTGTGCGGCAGGATTTATGCCGCCGTCATTGCCCGCCTGTGCGCTTGACAGCCGGGCCGGAAGGAGGTTTTCATGGCGCATACCGCTGAATTGATCGCTGTAGGTACCGAGCTGCTGCTGGGCAGCATCGCCAACACCGACGCCCAAGAGATTTCCAGGGAATTGGCGGCCCTGGGCATCAATGTCTACTATCACACGGTGGTGGGGGACAATCCGGAACGGCTGCGCTCCGCGGTGGAGATTGCCAAGGGCCGCGCCAATCTGATTATCACCACCGGGGGACTGGGGCCCACCTGCGATGATCTGACCAAAAATGTGCTGGCCGATTGTTTCGGGCGCAAGCTGATCTTTCACCAGCCCTCCGCCGACCGCATCGCCGCCTATTTTGCCAAGGTCCACCCGGAGCGGGAGATGACGGAGAACAACCTCCAGCAGGCTATGCTGCCGGAGGGCTGCACCGTGCTGGACAACGACTGGGGCACCGCCCCGGGCTGTGCCTGGGAGCAGGACGGCATCACCGTCATCATGCTGCCCGGCCCGCCCCGGGAGTGCCACGCCATGCTGCGCTACCGGGTGGTGCCCTATCTCCGGGGAGAGGGGGATCAGGAGGGGGAGATTTTGTCCCGCACCCTGTGCCTGTTCGGCATCGGGGAGTCGTCCATGGAGGCCAAGCTGCGGGAGCAGATGCTCCATATGGAGAATCCCACCCTGGCGCCCTATGCCAAGGAGGGGACCTGCGAGCTGCGCATTACCGCCAAAGCCGCCACCCAGGCCCAGTGCGAGGCGCTGATCGCCCCGGTGGAGCGGCAGCTGAGGGAGCTGTTCGGGGAGCTGATCTACGGCACCGACATCAAAGATCTGGCCCAGGCGGCCTGTGCCCTGCTGTTGGCGGGGAAGGTGTCTCTGGCCACTGCGGAGAGCTGCACCGGGGGCATGATTGCGGCCCGGATTACCGATTTTCCCGGAGTCTCGGCCATCTATCGGGGCGGGGTGGTGTGCTACACCGACGAGGTCAAGCGTATCACCCTGGGCATCCCGGAGGAGCAGCTGGAGCGCTATGGCGCGGTCTCCCGGGAGGTGTGCGCCTCCATGGCCCAGCGGATCCGGGGCCGTACCGGGGCGGATTTGGGGCTCAGCGTCACCGGGGTGGCCGGACCTGACCCGGATGAACGGGGCAATCCGGTGGGACTGATCTATGTGGGTCTGGCCGATGACCGGAACACATGGGTGCGCACCCTGCACCTGGCCGGAGGCCGGGGCAGGAACCGGAACATGGCCTGCCACCACGCCTTTGACATGGTGCGCCGCTATCTGACGGGCCTGAACGTGGAAGGCTGAGAGAGGAAAACAGGCGGGGGCCTGCTGCGGGACAGAGTGATGCTGTCATGCTGAGCCCCAGGGGGGCGAAGCATCTTTTTCCCACAGGGAGAACTGCCGGGAAAAGCTCCTTCGCCGGCCCTCAGGATGACAGACGCTTAGCGCTCAGGATGACAAAATGACAAACCGGGGGCTGCTGCAGATCCTGCAGCAGCCCCCGGTTCCTTTTACTCCGCCGGGGCAAAGACCACCCACTCCTGGTCGATATAGACCTCGATGGTGCCTTTCTCAAAGCCGAACTGATAGCCGTAGTCCGCGCCAAAATTGGACTGATCGTCCTGGCTGGGGACTTGTCCGGCCTCCACAGTGGAGGTGATTTCCCCGTCCATGGTACCGCAGCGGGCCGTAACGCTGCTCGGCCGTCCGGTGTCGGCGTAGAGCACCCCGTCCACCATCACCATCCGGGGCGGCTCCTCTTGGTCTCCGGTGATCTCATCGCCGGACCCGGCGGCGCTGGAAGGGCTGGCGACAGCAGAGGAGACAGCATTGCCGCCGGAGGAGGCGGCTCCTTCCGCGGATGACGCGTTTTCGCTGTTGCAGGCCCGGCCGCAGCCCGCCAGCAACAGCAGGGCGAGGGCCAGGGAGAGCGACAGAGCTGCGATGCGTTTCATAGGGCATACCTCCTGAGCGGTTGTTTTTGCTTCTGTTTGATAGACGGCGCCGGGGGCAAAAGGTTCCCATTTTCGCGAAGAATTTCGGAATTTTTTGTGCAGCGCCCGGCCCGTCTGTGCTATCATAGAGGGGAACAGGAGGGATGGGAATGAAACGGAACTGGAGCCTGGGCCGGCTTCACGCCCTGGGCAAGACGATCTCCGGGCTGGGGCTGGCGCTGGCGGTGCTGGCCGCCCTGCTGCGGGCGTCCCCCGCCCGGGTGCCCCTGATGGTGGCGGGGGCGGTGGTGATCCTGGCCGGGATCATCTTCAACGCAGTCAAGGTGCGCTGCCCCAAGTGCCGCTGCCCCCTGACCCCCTACGGCAGGCGGCTGCCCGAGCGCTGCCCCCAGTGCGGCCAGCCCCTGGAGGACGGGGAAGAGGAGTGACGCCGGCCTCCGGGAAAGGAGCTGGAAGAGATGAAGAAGACTGTCAAGCCCCTCCGCCTGGCCCTGGGCGTGAGCTGGCTGCTCATTCTGGCCGGGGCGGCCCTGGCGCTGATCGGAGCCCTGCTCTGGCGGACCGGGCCCTTTGGGGCCGGCACGGCGCTGCTTTTGGCGGCGCTGGCGGCGGTGCTGGCGGGCGTGGTTTTCCACCTGGCGAAGGTGCGCTGCCCGGCCTGCGGACATTCCCTGGCGGGGTCCCGCCCCCTGCCCGAGCGCTGCCCCCGGTGCGGCCAGCCCCTGCGGGAGGAAGAAAAGGAACCGTGACCACGAAACGACAGCCCCGCCGGGCAGCGCCCGGCGGGGCTCAGAGTATCGAAGACTCTTAGCGTGAGCAGTTTCACAGAATTCCGTCCTCCGCAGAGGACGGAACAAAATCAAATTACGTCATTTTCGGGGACATGCGCCTCGAAAATGACCCATCTCATGACGGACGGGGCGACTTTTGCGCAAGCAATCGAGCCCTGTTCGTCATGCGCCCCCCTTTGTCGGAAAAGACAGCTGTCTTTTCCGACAGACGCCGCTTATTGCTTTTTGGGCCCGGCCCCCATCAGCAGGCACAGGGCCGCCTTCTGGACGTGGAGCCGGTTTTCCGCCTCCTCGAAGATCTCCCCGGCGTGGGCCTCGAAGACCTCGGGGGAAATCTCCTCCCTGCGGTGGGCGGGCAGGCAGTGCTGCACCATGGCCCCGGGGGCTGCCAGGGCCATCAGCTCCTGGGTCAGGGTGAAGCCGGCGAACAGCGCCCGCCGCTCCTCCTCGCCCCGCTCCCGGCCCATGCTGGTCCAGGCGTCGGTGACCACCACCTCGGCCCCGGCAATGGCCTGTTTCGGGTCGTGGCAGAGCCGGAACTTGTCCCCGTATGCTTCCGCGAAGGCCAGCACCTCCGGGTGGGGGGAGAGCCCCTGGGGGGTGGCCACGCTGACGCTGAGCCCTGCCTTGAGGCCGCCCACGATCAGGGAGTTGGCCATGTTGTTGCCGTCCCCGATGAAGCAGAGTTTCACGCCCTCCAGATAGGCGTTCTTCTCCCGGATGGTCATCAGGTCGGCCAGCACCTGGCAGGGGTGGGCGAAGTCGGTCAGGCCGTTGATGACCGGGATGTCGGCGTATTTGGCCAGCACCTCCGCCTCCTCCTGGGCGAAGGTGCGGATCATCACGCAGTCGCAGTAGCGGCTCAGGGTGCGGGCGGTGTCCTCCACCGGCTCCCCCCGCTCGATCTGGCTCTCCCGGGCGTTCAGGTAGATGGCGTGGCCCCCCATCTGAAACATGCCGCTCTCAAAGCTCACCCGGGTGCGGGTGGAGTTCTTGGCGAAGATCATGGCCAGGGTCTTGCCCTCCAGATAGCGGTGGGGGATGTGGTGGCGCTGGTCATATTTCAGCTGGTCCGCCAGGTCCAAAATGGCGAAGATGTCCTCCCGGGACAGATCCAGCATTTTCAGTAAGTCCTGCATGGGAAATTTCCCCTCTCTTCTCTCTGATTTACAGGCTGCACAGCACGCTCCGCATGATCTCCAGCCCCTGGTCCAGCTCCTCCTGCCGGATGGTCAGCGGGGGCAGCAGCCGCAGCACGTTCTGGCCGGCGGTGAGCACCAGCAGGCCGGCCTCCACCAGTTTGGCGGCCAGCTCGGAGTTGACGTAGCCCTCCTTCAGGGTGACGCCGATCATCAGCCCCAGCCCCCGGGTGCCGGAGACGGCGGGGGAGCCCATGGCCTCAATCTGGCTGCGGAGATAGGCCCCCTTCTCCTGGACCTGTTCCAGCACCTGGTCGGTGAGGATATCCTGGACGGCGCAGGCGGCGGCGGCGCAGACCGGGTTGCCCCCGAAGGTGGTGGCGTGGGTGCCCGGGGTGAGGACGGTGCGGCACTTCCCATTGGCCATGATGCCGCTCATGGGCAGGCCGCCGGCGATGCCCTTGGCGAAGGAGCAGGCGTCGGGCAGGAAGCCGTACTGCTGGAAGGCGAACAGGGTGCCGGTGCGGCCCACGCCGGTCTGCACCTCATCCACCAGCAGCAGCCAGTCGTTTTCTGCGCACAGGGCCCGGACCTGGTCCACATAGTCCCGCTCCAGGGGCATCACGCCCCCCTCCCCCTGGACCAGCTCCAGCAGGACGGCGCACACGTCGTCCCCGGCCTGGGCCTTCAGGGAGGAGATGTCGTTGGGGGCGGCGTAGCGGAAGCCCTCGGTGAAGGGGAAGAAGTAGTTGTGGAACACCTCCTGGCCGGTGGCCTTCAGGGTGGTGATGGTGCGGCCGTGGAAGGAATCCAGCAGGGTGAGGATGGTGGCGCGGGCCTGGCCGTACTTGTCGAAGGAGTACTTCCGGGCCAGCTTGATGAGCCCCTCGTTGGCCTCGCCGCCGCCGTTGGCAAAAAAGACGTTGGCCATGCCGGTGCGGCGGGTCAGCGTGTCCGCCAGCCGGACATAGGGTTCGGAGTAGTAGAGGTTGGAGGTGTGCTGGAGCCTGGCGGCCTGGTCGGCCACGGCTCTGACCCATCTGGGATTGCCGTAGCCCACGCTGTTGACGCCGATGCCGCTGGCGAAGTCGATATAGGCCTTTCCCTCGGGGGACCAGAGGGTGGCCCCCATGCCGTGGTCCAGGACCACATCAAACCGGCCGTAGGTGTGCATCACGCTCTGGTCGTCCAGCGCCTTGATCTGTTCAGAAGTCATGTGTAAAACGTCCTTTCATGCCTGTCTCACAGAGTTTCCCCGCCTGTGGGCGGGGAAATCAAATACGGATTGTTTTTTGTCAGGACATGCGCCTGACAAAAAACACCTCTCGGCTTTCAAGCGTGCGAGCGTCAGCGAGTGCGACGCAGAAAGCCGCATTTTTCGCAGGAAAGGCGAAGCCTTTCCGAGAATTACAACAGCATGGTCCCAATCCCCTGGTCAGACAGGATCTCGATCAGGATGGAGTGGGGCACCCGGCCGTCCAGGATGTGGGCCCGGCTGACGCCGCTGCGGACGGCCTCCACGCAGCACTCCAGCTTGGGGATCATGCCCCCCTTGATGATGCCGTCCTTGATGAGCATGGGCACCTCGGACATGCGGACCACATGGATCAGGGTGTCCTCGTCCGAGGGATCCCGGAGGATGCCCCGCACGTCGGTGAGCAGGATCAGCTTCTCCGCCCCCAGGGCCACCGCCAGCTTGGCGGCGGCGGTGTCGGCGTTGATGTTGTAGCTGGTCTCCCCGTCCACCCCCATGGCCACGGTGGAGATCACCGGGATATAGCCCCGGTCCAGTACGTCCTGCACCGGGGCGGGGTTGACGGCCTTGATCTCCCCCACCAGGCCGTAGCGGGCATCCTTCTTGACCGCCTGGAGCAGCCCGCCGTCCAGGCCGCACAGGCCCAGGGCCTTGCCCCCCATCCGGTTCAGGGTGGCCACCAGGTTCTTGTTGACCCGGCCGCAGAGCACCTGCTGGACGATGTCCATGGTCTCCTCATCGGTGTAGCGCAGGCCGTCCACAAATTTGGACTGCTTGTTGACTTTGGAGAGCATCTCGTTGATCTCCGGCCCGCCGCCGTGGACCACCACCACATGGATGCCCACCAGGCTGAGCAGCACGATGTCGCTCATCACCGCGTGGCGCAGGTCGTCGGAGATCATGGCGTTGCCGCCGTATTTGATGACCACGGTTTTGCCGTGGTATTTCTGGATATAGGGCAGGGCCTCCACCAGGATCTGGGCCCGGTCGATGTGGGAAAAGGCCATGGGAAACGCCTCCTGTCGTCAGAATTGGCCGCGCCGCCCCGGCGGAGCGGGGCGGCAGGGGAGAGAGTTCATACTAAAATCTGCTCAAAAGCGGGAAGGCTTTTGATCGCGCGGAGGGCATCAGGTGCGGTAGTCCCCGTTGATCCTCACATAGTCATAGGTCAGGTCACAGCCCCAGCAGGTGGCCTCCCCGTCTCCCTCGTCCAGGGAGACCAGGATCTCCACCTCGTCCTGGGAGAGTACCTGTTTGGCGACGTCCTCGTCGAAGTCCAGGGCCTCGCCGCCCCGGCACACCGGGATCTCCCCGGCGGTGGAGCGGAAGCTGCAGTTGACGTGCTCAGGGCGGAAGGGGGCCTTGGAGTAGCCCATGGCGCAGAGCACCCGTCCCCAGTTGGCGTCGGCGCCGAACATGGCGGCCTTGACCAGGGAGGAGCCCACCACGCTCTTGGCCAGCCGCTCGGCGCACTCCTCGCTCCGGGCGCCGGAGACGGTGCAGGAGACCAGCCGGCTGGCCCCCTCGCCGTCGGCGGCGATCTGCCGGGCCAGGCTGGTGCACAGCTCGGTCAGGGCGGCCTCAAAGGCGGCATAGCCCGCGTCCTTCCACTCGATCAGGGGGTTGTCCGCCATGGCGTTGGCCAGCACCACGCACATGTCGTTGGTGGAGGTGTCCCCGTCGATGGTGACCCGGTTGAAGGTGCGCTTGACCACCCCCCGCAGGGCCTCCTCCAGCATCTCGTGGGTGATGGCGCAGTCGGTGGTGACAAAGCAGAGCATGGTGCCCATATTGGGGTGGATCATGCCGGAGCCCTTGGCGATGGCCCCCAGGGTGACGGTCTTGCCGCCGATCTCCACCTGGAGGGCCACCTCCTTCTTGCGGGTGTCGGTGGTCATGATGGCGGTGGCGGCGGCGTTGGAAGCGGCCTCGGAGCGCTTCAGCCCGGCGGCCAGCTCCGGCAGGGCGGCCTCGATGGCCTCCACGTTGAGGGTCTGGCCGATGACGCCGGTGGAGGCCACCACAAAGTCGGCCTTGTCCAGCCCCGTGGCCTTTGCGGCGGCGGTGCAGGTGCGCTCGGCGTACTCGTGGCTGTAGGGGGCGCAGGCGTTGGCATTGCCGGAGTTGGCGATGATGGCCCGGGCAGTGCCGTCCTCCAGATGGCCCATGGTGACATAGAGGGGGGCCGCCTTGACCCGGTTCAGGGTGTAGGTGGCGGCGGCGGTGCACTCCTTTTCGGAGACGATCAAAGCCAGGTCGTTTTTGGCCGGGTCGCTGCCCGCCTTGATCCCGGCGTGCAGTCCGTTGGCGCTGAATCCCAGGGGGGCGGTGACGCCGCCTTTGATTTCCTTCATAGCGATTGCTCCTTTTCAGGCGTTTACAGGCTGAGCCCGGCGGTCTCGTCGAAGCCCAGCATCAGGTTCATATTCTGGACGGCGGCCCCGGAGGCCCCCTTGCCCAGGTTGTCGAACAGGGCGGTGACGGTGCACCGCTCCTCATTGCCGCACACGATCAGCTTCAGGGTGTCCCTGCCCGCCATGGCGTTGGCGGCAATCATGCTCTCGTGCCAGCCCAGGGGGGCCACCTGCACCAGCTTTGCGTCCCGGTAGTGGGCAGCGAGGGCATCGTGGACCGCCTGAGCCGGGGCCGGAAGGGCCACGGTGGTGGCCATGCCCTTGTAGTAGTCGTCCACAATGGGGCTGAAGGCCGGGGCGGTGGTCAGGCCGCACACCGCCTGCATCTCCGGCAGGTGCTTGTGGCCCTGGTCCAGGCCGTAGATCCGGGGGGCAAAGAGGTCCTGGGTCTTGTCCCCCTCATACTGGGCGATCATCTTCTTGCCGCCGCCGGAATAGCCGGTCAGGGAAAAGCAGGTCAGAAACTGGTCCGGGGCAATGAGTCCGGCCTGGACCAGGGGGTAGACCCCGGAGATAAAGCCGGTGGCGTGGCAGCCCGGGTTGGCCACCCGGCGGGAGCGGACGATGTTGGCCCGGTGTTCCCGGGACAGCTCGGCAAAGCCGTAATCCCAGCCCGGGGCGGTGCGGTGGGCGGTGGAGGCGTCGATCACCCGGACCGCCGGGTTCTCAATGAGGGCTACCGCCTCCCGGGCCGCCTGGTCGGGCAGGCAGAGAAAGACCAGGTCGGCCCCGTTGAGCAGCTTTTTCCGCTCCTCCGGGTCCTTGCGCCGCTCCGGGTCGATGGTCAGCAGCTCGATGTCCTGCCGCCCCCCCAGCCGCTCATAGATCTGCAGGCCGGTGGTGCCCGCCTGGCCGTCAATGTAGATTTTGGGTTTCATAGTCTCGCCTCACAGCGTCATGTCAAACTGTCATTCGTACAGCGCGTCCCAGTCGTCCAGCAGTCCCCCCAGCCGGGGGTCGAAGCCGGTGAACTCCAGCTGGACCGGCGTCTCGCCGGCGGGGAGAATCACGGTGCGGAAGAAGTCCTCCAGCACCTCCTGGCTGGCAAAGGGGAAATTCAGGGCTGTTCCGTTTCGGAGGACGGCGGTCAGGGTGGCCCCCTTGGCGATCAGCTGGTCGGCCTCCGCCAGAATCAGGGCCTCCCCGTCCCGGTAAGTGATGCGCATGGGTTAACCCTCCCGGCGCTGGGCCACAAAGTCCCGGATGTAGCCGATCTGCCGCACCACGTCGTCGTGGCTGGGGCCGCCCAGGACCTTGCGCTCGGAGACGCAGTGCTTTAGGTCCAGGGCGTCGTAGATGTCCCCGTCAAAGAGGCCGGAGATCGCCCGGAAGTCCCGCAGGGTCAGGGTGTCCAGGGTCTCCCCGGACTGGATGCACATGTTGACCAGCCGGCCCACGATCATATAGGCCTCCCGGAAGGGCATGCCCTTCTTGGTCAGGTAGTCGGCGCAGTCGGTGGCGTTGATGAAGCCCCCGGCGGCGGCCTTGGCCATGTTCTTGGGCCGGACGGTCAGGGTGTTCAGCATGGCCCCAAAGACCGGAATGCACATCTCGATGGTGTCCACCGCGTCGAAGACCGGCTCCTTGTCCTCCTGCATGTCCTTGTTGTAGGCCAGGGGCAGCCCCTTCATCACCGTCAGCAGGGTGATCAGGTCGCCGTAGATCCTTCCCGTCTTGCCCCGGACCAGCTCGGCTACGTCGGGGTTTTTCTTCTGGGGCATGATGGAGGAGCCGGTGGAGTAGGCGTCGTCCAGGTCCACGAACTTGAACTCCCAGGAGCACCAGAGGATGATCTCCTCGGAGAAGCGGGACAGGTGCATCATGCACACCGAGCAGGCGCTCAGGAACTCGATGGCGTAGTCCCGGTCGGAGACCGAGTCCAGGCTGTTCTCGGTGGGCTTCTGGAAGCCCAGCAGGGCGGCGGTGCGCTGCCGGTCGATGGGATAGGAGGAGGTGGCCAGGGCGCCGGCCCCCAGGGGGCACTCGTCCATCCGCTCCAGGCAGTCCTCAAACCGGGTGATGTCCCGGCGGATCATGTTGGCATAGGCCATCATGTAGTGGGCGAAGGTGGTGGGCTGGGCCCGCTGGAGGTGGGTGTAGCCGGGCATCACCGCGTCCAGGTTGCCCTCCGCCTTGGAGATGAGCACCTCCTCCAGGTCCAGCAGCAGGCCGATGATCTTGCCGATCTCCTCCTTGAGGTAGAGGCGGAAGTCCACGGCCACCTGGTCGTTGCGGCTGCGGCCGGTGTGCAGCCGCTTGCCCGCCTCGCCGATGCGCTGGGTCAGGATGGTCTCGATGTTCATGTGGATGTCTTCGTTCTCCAGGGAGAACTCCACCCCACCCCCCTCGATGTCGGACAGGATGGCCTTCAGGCCGTTGATGATGGCCTGGGCGTCCTCCTGGGAGATGATGCCCTGCTCTCCCAGCATGGTGGCGTGGGCGATGGAGCCGGTGATGTCCTGGCGGTAGAGCCGGGCATCAAAGTTGATGGAGGCGTTGAAGTCGTTGACCAGGGTGTCGGTCTCTTTTTGAAAGCGTCCAGCCCATAATTTCATAGGTGTTTTCTCCTTCGCAAAAAAGTGCGCATCGCCGCACCGCAGCCAGGCTGCGGTGCGGCAAAGGTCAAATCTGTGGCGTCGGGGCAGCGGTGTGCCCCAGCCCCTTCCCGGAAAAAGCGCAGCTTCTTCCGGAAATTATTTCAGCTTGCCCTGCTCCCGCAGTGCCTGGACGGTGGTGGGCAGGCCCCACAGGTTGATGAAGCCCTGGGCGTCCTTCTGGTCGTAGTCGGACTCGTCGAAGGTGGCCAGCTGCTCGGAGTAGAGGGTGTAGGGGCTGGTCATGCCGGCGGGGATGATGTTGCCCTTGTAGAGCTTGAGCTTCACCGTGCCGGTGACGTACTCCTGGGTCTTCTCCACGAAGGCGGACAGGGCCTCCCGCAGGGGGGAGAACCACTTGCCGTTGTAGATCAGGTCGGCGAAGTCCACGCTGAGCTTCTGCTTGGCGTGGAGGGTGTCCTTGTCCACGCAGATCATCTCCAGCTGTTCGTGGGCGAAATAGAGGATGGTGCCGCCGGGGGTCTCGTAGACGCCCCGGTCCTTCATGCCCACCAGCCGGTTTTCCACGATGTCGATGATGCCGATGCCGTTCTCGCCGCCCAGCTTGTTCAGCTTGCGGATGATGTCGCTGGCCTTCATCTTCTCGCCGTCGATGGCCACCGGGCGGCCCTTCTCAAACTCCAGGGTGACATAGGTGGGCACGTCGGGGGCCTGCATGGGGGAGACCCCCATCTCCAGGAAGCCGGGCTTGTCGTAGTCGGGCTCGTTGGCCGGGTCCTCCAGGTCCAGGCCCTCGTGGCTCAGGTGCCACAGGTTCTTGTCCTTGGAGTAGTTGGTCTCCCGGCTGATCTTCAGGGGGACGTTGTGGGCCTCGGCGTAGTCGATCTCCTCGTCCCGGGAGACGATGTCCCACTCCCGCCAGGGGGCGATGATCTTCATGCCCGGGGCGAAGCGCTTGATGGCCAGCTCAAAGCGCACCTGGTCGTTGCCCTTGCCGGTGCAGCCGTGGCAGATGGCGTCGGCGCCCTCCTCCAGGGCGATCTCCACCAGCTTCTTGGCGATGATGGGCCGGGCGAAGGCGGTGCCCAGCAGATAGGTCTCATACTTGGCGTCGGCCATCATGGAGGGGATGATGACCTCATCCACCATCTCGTCGGTCAGGTCGGCCACAATCAGTTTGCTGGCGCCGGTCTTGAGGGCCTTCTCCTCCAGGCCGTCCAGCTCGGTGCCCTGGCCCACGTCGCCGGAGACGGCGATGATCTCCGGGTCGTCATAGTTCTCCTTCAGCCAGGGGATGATGATGGAGGTGTCCAGGCCGCCGGAATAGGCCAGCACCACTTTTTTGATCTTCTTGTCAGCCATTGTCTGTTCCTCCTATGTTCAGAGTGCCCGCCCCGGGGGAAGGGCCTCGTGTCAGTGTAGCGCTATCTTAGCATACCAAGGGCCGGCAGGCAACTGTCAAATTGCATAAATATTCGTAATATTTAAGACAAATTCAATATTAATGAATAAATATGCAGTAAATTCAAATAATATTCATCCTAGAATGAATAAAAGCAGAGACAGCCTGGGGCCGCTCTGCTTTTAGACGTGTTGCCGCAGAATTACTGCTGGGCAGGGGCGCCAACAGGACATGCGCCGGCGCAGGCACCGCACTCGATGCAGGCGCTCTCGTCGATCTGATACTGGGTATCGCCGGCAGAGATGGCGCCCACGGGGCAAGCGCCCTCACAGGCGCCGCACATGATGCAGGCATCGGAAATCTGATAGGCCATGGTTTGCACCTCCAATGCATTATCTCGCCCGGTTGCCCGGGGCGTTCTACAAGCGCATTATATCACGGTGGGGAGAAAAAGCAAGCATTTTCGGCGGATAATCCCTTCCAAATTTGGTCAGACTGGGAGGGAGGAGGGAATGCCCTATGAAGAAAAAGACCACCCCGCCCCGCCCGCGCTTTCCGAAGGAGCGGGAGGAATTCGCGGGGGAGCTGACCCCGGGCATCTGGCCCGGCCCCATCACCCGGGCTCACCCGGGCCGCTTTGCCCATCCGGAGGAGGAGCGGCAGCCGCCGGAGCGTCAGGAGGACACCGGCATCTGGACGCCGGAGGGGTGAGCAAAGCGGGCGGCGCCAGACTGGGCGCCGCCCGCATCCGTGATATATGCCAGAAGTGTGGCGTCAGATTCTCCGACATCTGCGCGCCTTTCCCGCTTGTGAACGGTCTGCCGGTCGGTTACAATAGGGGGCAGAAAAGACCAAAAGGGGGAGGCTGCAATGGAGACGATTTACTGTGAAACGCCCCGGCTGGTGATCCGGCCGGTGACGGAGCAGGATTTGGCGGGTCTTGCGGCGGGGTATCGAAACTGCGGCCCGGCCCGCAACCGGTTTGACGAGGGCGGGATGGACACGGGGTTTATGACCGAAAGCTGGTTCCGGCAGCTGCTGGAACGGCGGCGCCGGGAGGCGGAAGCGGATGTGAGCTATATGCTGCACCTGTTTCGCAAATCAGATGGGGCAGCTGTCGGTTACTGTGATGTGACGCCCCACCTGCGGGAGGCATTCCAGTACGGTCGGATTGGATACACGATACATAATCTATTGGGGCCAAGGCTATGGGACGGAGTGTGCCACCGCCCTGGTCAGAATCGGCTTTGACATGCTGCATCTGCACCGGCTGGAAGCCCATGTCAATCTGGATAATCCGGCCTCCAAGCGGGTATTGGAAAAGGCGGGATTTTCGTTTGAATGTGTGCGGAAAGGCTTCATTTTGGAAAACGGCGTGTGGACGGACCAGGAAGTCTGGTTTATCAACAACCATCACTGGACACCCTGGCCTGGGCTGACGGAGCTGTGAATAGGGCGCGCTGCAGTAGACTGCAGCGCGCCCTTGATCTGATCTTGCGCTTATTTCCCCGCAATGATGTCGGCGATGAGCTCCCGCTCGTCCATATGGTGCTTGACACCCCGGATCTCCTGGTAGTCCTCGTGGCCCTTGCCCGCCAGGATGATGACATCCCCCTCCCGGCCGTGCTCCATGCAGTAGCGGATGGCCTCCTTCCGGTCGGGAATGGTGACATAGGCCCCGTCGGCCTTGCGGACGCCGGTGAGAATGTCGTTGATGATGTCCATGGGCTCCTCATCCCGGGGGTTGTCGCTGGTAACCACGGTCAGGTCGGCCAGCCGGGAGGAGACCTCTCCCATCTCATACCGCCGGGCCTTGGCCCGGTTGCCGCCGCAGCCGAAGAGGCAGATGATGCGGCTGGGGCCGTATTTGCGGATGTTGGTCAGCAGGGCCTCCAGGCTCATGGCGTTGTGGGCGTAGTCAATCATCAGGGTATAGTCCCCGGGGGTGGGGATGATTTCCAGCCGCCCCTTGACCTGAATGTGGTCCAGGGCGTCCAGAATATCGGGCTGGGAGACCCCCAGGCGGCGGCACAGAGCGATGGCGGCCAGGGAGTTATAGACGGTGAAGTCGCCGGGGATGTCCACCCGGACGTGATAGTGCTCCAGGCCGTTCAGGTCATATTCCACCCCCAGATAGCCCGGCCGCTGGACCCGGTGGATATTGCCGGCCCAGAGGTCGGCGCTTTCGTGCAGGCCGAAGGTCTCCAGCTCGCAGGTGTGGCCGGCCAGCACCCGCTCCAGGTAGTCCGCGTCCGCGTTGGCCAGTCCCACCTTGCACCGGCGGAAGAGCAGTCCCTTGCAGCGGATATAGTCATCCATGTCCGGGTGTTCCGCCGGGCCGATGTGGTCTTCCTCCAGATTGGTGAAGATGCCGTAGTCAAACTGGAAGCCGCTGACCCGGTCCAGTTTCAGGGCCTGGGAGGACACCTCCATCACCACATACTTCTGTCCCGCGTCCACCATGCGCCGGAAGTACTCCTGGACCAGGAAGGACTCCGGGGTGGTGTTGACCGCGTGGATGTGTTCGTCGCCGATAATGGCTTCAATGGTGCCGATCAGGCCGGTCTTGAGACCGGCGTGCTCCAGGATCTGCCGGATCATATAGGTGGTGGTGGTTTTTCCCTTGGTGCCGGTGATGCCGATGGTGGTCAGCTCGTCGGCGGGATGGCCGAACCAGGCGGCGGCCAGCTCCGCCAGAGCCAGCCGGCTGTTCTGCACTTTGAGCACGGTGACGCCGGCGGGCACCTCCACATCCCGTTCCACCACCACGGCCACAGCCCCCTGCTCAATGGCCTGGGAGAGGTACTGGTGGCCGTCGGTGACCGCCCCCACCATGCACACAAAGACACAGCCGGGCGCCACCTTGCGGGAGTCATAGGTCACCCCGGTGATCTCCTTCTCCAGGGTGCCCCGCATCAGGATATAGCTCATCCGGGCCACCAGATCCATCAATTTCTTCATAGGTCGATCTCTCCTTCAAACACGGTGGCGGCGGGGCCGGTCATGTACAGGTGTCCGTCGTCCCCGATCTCAATGCGCAGGTCGCCCCCCCGCAGGTGGACCAGCACGTCGCTGCCGGTGCGCCGGTTGAGGTAGGTTGCCGCCACGCTGGCGCAGGCGCCGGTGCCGCAGGCCAGGGTCTCGCCGCTGCCCCGCTCCCACACCCGCATGTTGATCTCGTGGTCATTGAGAATCTGGACGAACTCAGTGTTGACCCGGTCGGGGAACATGATATGGTGCTCGAACCGGGGGCCCAGCTGCTCCAGGGGGAGGCCGGCCACCTCGTCCACCCACACCACCGCATGGGGGTTGCCCATGCTGACGCAGGTCATGACCCAGTCCTGGCCCGCCACATTGACATGGCGCCCCACCACAAAATCCCCCATGCCCCGCACGGGAATGGCCTCGGTATTGCAGTTGGGCAGCCCCATGTCCACCCGAACCAGGGATACCTTGCCGTCCTCTACCGTCAGATCCAGCGTCTTGATCCCGGCCCGGGTCTCCACTGTGATGCGCGTCTTGTCGGTCAGCCCCTTGTCATAGACAAATTTGGCCACGCAGCGGATGCCGTTGCCGCACATGGCCCCCTCGCTGCCGTCGGCATTGAACATGGCCATGCGGAAGTCGGCCTGCTGGGAGGGGCAGATTAAAATCAGGCCGTCGCTTCCCACGCCGAAGTGGCGGTCGCTGACCTTTCGGGCCACGTCGGCGGGGTCGGAGATCATGGCCTTGGTGCAGTCCACATAGACGTAGTCGTTGCCGCACCCGTGCATTTTTGTGAATTTCATGAGTGGATTCCCCCTTGTTCTGGTTTGAAACGGATACTCCGGATGTTCTGCCCTCTTTTCGAGACAATCAGGTGTCCGGCCCGGGCCGCCAGGGGCCCGATCTGCCGCCGGACGGGTGTGCAGGGAAGGGCGGGCCGCAGTTTGCCCTGCACACAGCTGTTCTATTCTATTATAGCGGATTAATTTGCAAAGTATATGCTATGTAATGCCGCATGTATTGCAAAAAGTGCTCTATTCTCTCGCCCGGGGGCCGTATGGAAGCGGGCTGTGCCGCCGGGGGCATGGCCGTGGGGCGGGAAGAGGGCGCCGGCATGCCGGCGGGGGACAGGACGCACCGCGGCGCCGGACTGCAAAGGCGGTCCGGCGCCGAAGCCTGCCGGGGTGGAGGCGCTGAAGTTCAGGCCGGTCCGGGCACACCTCCGGGCTGAGCAGGAGCCAGGGGCACTGGCGGGGCGGGCCGGATGTCCAGCTTCAGGTGGGGGTCCGCGCCATCCACCGACAGGGTAGCCCCCGGAGAGAGGGCGCCGGACAGCAGGGCTTCCGCGGCGGGATTTTCCAGCTCCTCCCGAAGATAGCGCCGCAGCGGGCGGGCGCCGTATTCCGGGTCGCTGCCCTGCCGGGCCATGACGGCCAGGGCGGCGGGCAGAATGTCCAGATGCACCCCCTTCCGCTCCAGCCGCTGGGCGGTTTTCTGCAGCATTCGCCGGGCGATCTCTGTCACCTGGGCCTGTTCCAGGGGAGAGAAGCAGATGATTTCGTCCAGGCGGTTCAAAAATTCCGGGCGGAAGGTCTGACGCAGAACAGTGTGTACCGAGCGCTCGTAGTCCGCCTGCCCGGGCTGGCCAAAGCCCAGTGGGTGCCCGGCCCAGACCTGGGCCCCCAGATTGGTGGTCAGGATGAGCACCGCGTTGCGGAAATCCGCCTTCCGGCCCTGGGCGTCGGTCAGGGCGCCGTCCTCCAAAATCTGGAGCAGCAGGTTCCAGACCTGGTCGTTGGCCTTCTCCAGTTCGTCAAAGAGCACCACTGAATAGGGCCTGCGCCGAATCCCCTCGGTGAGCTGTCCCCCCTCCTCGTGGCCCACATAGCCCGGGGGCGAGCCGATGAGCCGGGAGACGCTGTGGCCCTCGGAGAACTCCGACATGTCCAGCCGGATCAGGGCGTCCTCACTGCCGAACAGGGCCAGGGCCAGCGCCCGGCTCAGCTCGGTCTTGCCCACGCCGGAGGGCCCGGCGAAGAGGAAGGAGCCCACCGGCCGGTCCTCCTCCTGGAGGCCGGAGCGGCTGCGGTGGATGGCCCGGACCAGGGCGGCCACGCCGGCGTCTTGCCCCACCACCCGCTCCTTCAGCGCCGCCTCCAGGCCCATCAGCTTCCGGCTCTCGTCCTCGGTGAGGGCGCTGACCGGGATGCCCGTCCAGGTGGACAGCACGTCCCCGATGTCCCGGGGCTCCACCTGGAGCTGCTCCGCCCCGGCGGAGTCGGCCCACTGGCGCCGGGCCTCCTGCCACTGGATCAGAAAGTTTCCCTCTGCGTCCCGGAGCCGGGCGGCCTGTTCAAAATCCTGCTGTTCCACCGCCGCCTGGAGGGCCTGCTCCGCCTGGCGGTGGCGCTGCTCCAGCAGGCGCACTTCCTCGGGTTCCTGCCGCCCCCGGATGCGCACCCGGGCGGCGGCCTCGTCCATCAGGTCGATGGCTTTGTCGGGGAGAAATCGGTCGGGCAGATAGCGGATGGACAGCCGCACCGCCTCCTCCAGCGCCTCGTCGGAGATCAGCACCCGGTGGTGGGCCTCATATCGGGGGCGCAGGGTCTTGAGAATGGTTACCGCTCCGGCTCTGTCCGGCGGCTCCACCTGTACCGGCTGAAAGCGCCGCTCCAGGGCCGGGTCCTTGCAGATATACCGGCGGTACTCCTCCTGGGTGGTGGCGCCGATGACCTGGAGCTCACCCCGGCCCAGGGCGGGCTTCAGAATGTTGGCGGCGTCAATGGCCCCCTCCGCGCTGCCCGCCCCCACCAGGGTGTGCAGCTCGTCCAGAAACAGGATCACGCTGCCCATTCGCTTGACTTCCCGGAGGATCTTGCGCAGCCGCTCCTCAAATTCCCCCCGGTACTTGGTGCCCGCCACCACGGAGGGCAGGTCCAGGGCCAGCAGCCGCACGCCGCGCAGCGGTTCCGGCACCGCTCCGGCGGCAATGGCCTGGGCCAGGGCCTCGGCCAGGGCGGTTTTGCCCACGCCGGGTTCTCCCAGCAGCACCGGGTTGTTCTTGGTGCGCCGGCAGAGAATCTCCACCATCCGCCCCAGCTCCGCCTCCCGGCCGGTCACCGGGTCCAGCCCTCCCTGGGCGGCGTCCCGGGTCAGATCCCGGGAGAACTGGTCCATGAGCCGGCTCTCCCGGACGGGTTCGCTCTCCCTGCCCTTGGGGCGGAAGGGCAGGGAGGAGCTGTTGTCCCCCAGGGAGGCCACCGCCTGGCGGTAGAGCCGTCCGGCATCGATGCCGGAGGAGAGCAGCACCCGGGCGGCCATGCACTCCTCCTCCCGCAGCAGCCCCAGCAGCAGATGCTCGGTGCCCACATAGCGGCCACCCCGGCCCAGAGCCTCCCCGGCGGCCCGTTCAATGCACCGGCAGCAGGCGGGGGTGAGCCCCTGACAGGGCGGGCAGCCGTGGGCGCCCACCCCCACCAGCCGGGCTACCGCGGCCTCCACGGTCTCGCTGTCCAGACCCGCTCCGGTGAGAATGCGCTGGCCGGTGCAGCCGGATTCCTTGGTCAGGGCCAGCAGCAGATGTTCGGTGCCCACATAGCCATGCCCCAAAAAGGCGGATTCCTGTCGGGCCCGCCGGAGGGCGTCCTGGGCCCGGCGGGTCAGTTGCTGTTCTGCCATGTTCGGTCTCCTCCTGGTCAAAAGGGTGTCTCCTCAGTTTGGCCCCCTTTTGGCCGCGGTAAACCCACCGGCGGGAAAAGGGGGGTGAGCGCCGCCCTGAATTTGGGAGAATTAAACAAGGAGGGCGGGAGGTTTTGTGGCAAATTCGGTTGACATCGCAGTAGCACATCGTTATAATGAAATAGAATGAAGGGGTGAGCGCCCTTTCAGAGCGCGGCTCAGCTCCCGCATTCGGCGGGAGCAAGGAAAACTGCAAAATATTTTTTAGGAGGAAGATTATCATGAACAAGCCTTTGGCTGACTACGTCAAGCTCCCGGGGTTTGACGAGTACAAGGAGTGGTTTAAGGCCTTCGCCGACCTGAAGCGCGAGGATGGCATCGTGCAGGTCACCTGGAAGACCAACGACGGCCCCATGCATCACTCCGGCATGTCCCACCGTGCCATGAGCCAGCTGACCCGGGTCCTGTCCCTGGACTTTGAGAATGAGATCATCATCTACACCCATATCGGCGACAACTGGATGATCGAGTCCGACGCCAACGGCTGGGAGACCTACTCCGAGCTGCCCACCCAGCGTTTCCAGCACCAGTATTTTGACGACACCAACCTGATCAAGAACATGGTGTTCGATCTGGACGTGCCCACCATCGGCGCTCTGCCTGGCCCCGGCTTCCACTGGGATTCCGCTTTCCTGTGCGACGTGACCATCGTCACTGAGGACTGCAAGATCGAGGTTCCCCATGCTCAGGGCGGCCTGGTTCCCGGCGACGGCATGGGCCTGATGTTCCAGCACTATCTGGGCACCAAGCGCGGCAACTACTACATGATGACCACCCGTCAGGTCACCGCCCAGCAGATGCTGGATTGGGGCCTGGTCAGCGAGGTCGTGCCCAAGGGCAAGGCCGTCGAGCGCGCCTGGGAGATCGCCCGGATGTGGAAGACCATGCCCTATGAGAACCGCACCATCATGTCCAACCTGGCCAAGC
>CAUGSS010000024.1 GCA_959602365.1 uncultured Eubacteriales bacterium | reverse complement strand
GGTAGTAGGAACCCAGCACCATGTCCTGGGTGGGCACGGTGACGGGGCTGCCGTCCTGGGGCCGCAGCAGGTTGTTGGCGGAGAGCATCAGGATGCGGGCCTCGGTCTGGGCCTCGGCGGACAGGGGGACGTGGACGGCCATCTGGTCGCCGTCGAAGTCGGCGTTGAAGGGGGTGCACACCAGGGGGTGCAACTTGATGGCCCGGCCCTCCACCAGCACCGGCTCAAAGGCCTGGATGCCCAGGCGGTGCAGCGTAGGCGCCCGGTTCAGCATGACCGGGTGGTCCTTGATGACGAACTCCAGGGCGTCCCACACCTTGGGATGGCCCTTGTCCACCATCTTCTTGGCGGACTTGATGTTGCTGGCCTCGCCGTCCTCCACCAGCTTCTTCATGACGAAGGGACGGAACAGCTCGATGGCCATCTCCTTGGGCAGGCCGCACTGGTAGATCTTCAGCTCGGGACCGACCACGATAACGCTTCGGCCGGAGTAGTCCACCCGCTTGCCCAGCAGGTTCTGACGGAACCGGCCCTGCTTGCCCTTGAGCATGTCGGACAGGGACTTCAGCGCCCGGTTGTTGGCGCCGGTGACGGCGCGGCCGCGGCGGCCGTTGTCGATCAGGGCGTCCACCGCCTCCTGGAGCATCCGCTTCTCGTTGCGGACGATGATGTCCGGGGCATTGAGCTGGATGAGCCGCTTGAGGCGGTTGTTCCGGTTGATGACCCGGCGGTACAGGTCGTTCAGGTCAGAGGTGGCGAAGCGGCCGCCGTCCAGCTGGACCATGGGACGAATCTCGGGGGGGATCACCGGCAGCACGTCGATGATCATCCACTCGGGCTTGTTGCCCGAGGCCAGGAAGGCGTCCACCACCTCCAGGCGCTTGACGATGCGGGCCTTCTTCTGACCGGAGGCGGTCTTCAGCTCGGCGCGCAGAGAGGTGGAAAGGGCCTCCAGATCCACGTCCTGGAGCAGTTTCTTGACGGCTTCGGCGCCCATGCCGGCGTCGAAATCGTCCTCGTACTTCTCCCGCATGTCGGAGTACTCTTTTTCCGAGAGGATCTGATTCTTGGTCAGCGGGGTGAAACCGGGATCGGTGACGATATAGGCCGCGAAGTAGAGCACCTTCTCCAGGATCCGGGGAGAGATGTCCAGCAGCAGGCCCATCCGGGAGGGAATCCCCTTGAAATACCAGATATGGGACACCGGGGCGGCCAGCTCGATGTGGCCCATGCGCTCCCGGCGCACCTTGGCCCGGGTGACCTCCACGCCGCAGCGCTCGCAGATCTTGCCCTTGTTGCGGATCTTCTTATACTTGCCGCAGTGGCACTCCCAGTCCTTGGTGGGCCCGAAGATCTTTTCGCAGAACAGGCCGTCCCGCTCGGGCTTCAGGGTGCGGTAGTTGATGGTCTCAGGCTTCTTGACCTCGCCGTAGGACCAGGCTCTGATCTGCTCCGGAGAAGCGATAGAAATTTTGATCGCGTCAAATTCAGCGTAGCTCATGTGAATCTTGCCTCCCCTTTCTTATTCTTCGTCCTCGTCGATGAACAGGTCTCCCGACTCCTCAAAGACGGGGGCCTCGTCCACCGTGCCCTCTTCATTCATCTCGCCCACGGCAAAACCGCCGGCCTGGGCGAACTCGCCCTCGTCGGAGTTATAGCCGAAGTCGTCGAAGTCCCGGTTGGAGGGCTGATAAGCGTCGTCATCGTCGTCCTTGAGCTCGATCTCCTGGCCCTGGGCGTCCAGCACCCGGATATCCAGGCACAGGGACTGGAGCTCCTTGATGAGCACCTTGAAGGACTCGGGCACGCCGGGCTTGGGCACGTTGTGGCCCTTGATGATGGCCTCGTAAGTGCGGACACGGCCGGTGACGTCGTCGGACTTGACGGTCAGGATCTCCTGCAGGGTGTAGGCGGCGCCGTAGGCCTCCAGGGCCCACACCTCCATCTCGCCGAAGCGCTGGCCGCCGAACTGGGCCTTGCCGCCCAGAGGCTGCTGGGTGACCAGGCTGTAGGGGCCGGTGGAGCGGGCGTGGATCTTGTCGTCCACCAGGTGATGCAGCTTCAGGAAGTAGACGTAGCCCACGGTGACCGGGTTGTCAAACCGCTGGCCGGTGCGGCCGTCATAGAGCCAGCTCTTGCCGTTCTCATTCAGGCCGGCCATGCGCAGGCACTCCTGGATGTCCTTCTCGTTGGCGCCGTTGAAGATGGGGGTGGCCACCTTCCAGCCCAGGGTCTTGGCGGCATAGCCCAGATGGACTTCCAGCACCTGGCCGATGTTCATACGGGAGGGCACGCCCAGAGGGTTCAGCACGATGTCCAGCGGGGTGCCGTCGGGCAGGAAAGGCATATCCTCCCGGGGCAGGATGCGGGACACGACGCCCTTGTTGCCGTGGCGGCCGGCCATCTTATCGCCCACGCCGATCTTGCGCTTCTGGACGATATAGACCCGCACGCACATATTGACGCCGGGGTTCAGCTCGTCGCCGTTCTCCCGGGTGAAGACCTTGACGTCCTGGATGATGCCGGACATGCCGTGGGGCACCTTCAGAGAGGTGTCCCGGACCTCCCGGGCCTTCTCGCCGAAGATGGCCCGGAGCAGACGCTCCTCGGCGGTCAGGTCGGTCTCGCCCTTGGGGGTGACCTTGCCCACCAGGATGTCCCCGGCGGTGACCTCGGCGCCCACCCGGATGATGCCCCGCTCGTCCAGGTCCTTCAGGGCGTCCTCGCCCACGTTGGGGATGTCCCGGGTGATCTCCTCGGGGCCCAGCTTGGTGTCCCGGGCCTCGGTCTCAAATTCCTCGATATGGATGGAGGTGAACACGTCCTCCTGGACCATGCGCTCGTTGAGCAGCACGGCGTCCTCGTAGTTGTAGCCCTCCCAGGTCATAAAGCCCATCAGGATGTTGCGGCCCAGGGCGATCTCACCGTTGCAGGTGGCGGGGCCGTCGGCCAAAGTCTCCCGATAGCGGACCCGCTGGCCGGCGCTGACAATGGGCTTCTGGTTGATGCATGTGGTGTGGTTGCTGCGCACGAACTTGGTCAGGGGGTAATCCACCACCCGGCCGTCGTCATAGCGGACGGTGATGTTGGTGGCGGAGACCCGGGTGACCTCGCCGTCGCCCTCGGCCAGCACGACCACCTCGGAGTCCTGGCAGTTCTTGTACTCCTGGCCGGTGGCCACGATGGGGGCCTCGGTGACCAGCAGGGGCACGGCCTGGCGCTGCATGTTGGCGCCCATCAGGGCCCGGTTGGCGTCGTCGTTCTCCAGGAAGGGGATCATGGCGGTGGCCACGGACACCATCATCTTGGGGGAGACGTCGATCCGGTCCACCTGCTCCCGGTCCACCTCCACGATCTCATCGCGATGGCGGCAGGTGATACGGGCGTTGGCCAGGCAGCCGTTCTCGTCGATGGGCTCGGTGGCCTGGGCCACGGTGTACTCGTCCTCCACGTCGGCGGTCATATACTCCACCTCGTCGGTGACGAAGCCGTCTGGCTTGCGCACCACCCGGTAGGGGGTCTCGATGAAGCCGTAGCGGTTGACCCGGGCGTAGGAGGCCAGGTAGGAGATCAGGCCGATGTTGGGGCCTTCGGGGGTCTCAATGGGGCACAGGCGGCCGTAGTGGCTGTAATGGACGTCACGCACGTCAAAGCTGGCCCGCTCCCGGCTCAGGCCGCCGGGGCCCAGGGCGGAGATACGGCGCTTGTGGGTCAGCTCGGCCAGGGGGTTGGTCTGGTCCATGAACTGGCTCAGGGGGGAGGAGCCGAAGAACTCCTTGATGGCGGCGGTGACGGGCCGGATATTGATCAGGGACTGGGGCGTCACAGTCTCCAGGTCCTGGATGGTCATGCGCTCCCGGATGACCCGCTCCATCCGGCTGAAGCCGATGCGGAACTGGTTCTGGAGCAGCTCGCCCACGCAGCGCAGCCGGCGGTTGCCCAGGTGGTCGATGTCGTCGGCGGTGCCGATGCCGTAGGCCAGGCAGTTCAGGTAGTTGACCGAGGCCAGCATGTCGTCGATGATGATGTGCTTGGGGATCAGCTCGTCATGGGCGTCCTCCAGGGCGTCCCGGAGTTCCTCACCGCTGTACTGCTCCAGCAGGTCCTTGAATACGGTGAAGCGCACCCGCTCGGTGAGGCCCACCTCCTCGGGATCGAAATCCAGATAGGGGGCGGGGTCGATCATATGGTTGCCGAAGACCCGGACGGTGGTGCCATCCACGTCCACATAGACGTCGTTGACACCCCGGGCGGCCAGCTCCTGGGCCCGCTGGCGGGTCAGCTTCTCACCGGCCTCGGCGATGACCTCGCCGGTCCAGGGATCCGCCACAGGGGCGGCCAGCACCTGGCCGGCCAGCCGGCGGCCCAGGTCCATCTTCTTGTTGAATTTATAGCGGCCCACGTTGGACAGGTCGTAGCGCCGGGCGTCAAAGAACAGGTTCTGGAGCAGGGTCTCGTCGGAGTCCACCGTGGGGGGCTCGCCGGGACGGAGCTTGCGGTAAATCTCCAGATGGGCCTCTTCATAAGTCTTGCAGGTGTCCTTCTCCAGGGTGGCCACAATGCGGGGGTCCTCGCCGAAGACATCCAGAATCTCCGCGTCGGTCTTCAGGCCGATGGCCCGCAGCAGGCAGGTGATGGGCAGCTTGCGGTTCTTGTCGATGCGCACCCAGAGCACGTCGGACAGGTCGGTCTCATACTCCAGCCAGGCGCCCCGGTAGGGGATGACCGTGGTGGTGTAGGTCACGCCGCCCGCCTTGTCCTCGGTCCGGCCGTAGTACATGCCGGGAGAGCGGACAATCTGGGAGACGATGGAGCGCTCGGCGCCGTTGATGACAAAGGTGGCGCCCTTGGTCATGATGGGGAAGTCCCCCATGAAGATCTCCTGCTCCTTGATCTCCTCGGTCTCCTTGTTGCGCAGGCGCACCTTGACCTTGATCGGAGCGGCATAGGTCGCGTCCCGGGCCTTGCACTCCTCCACGGAGTACTTGGGCTTCTCGTCCATGGTGTAGTCGATGAAGCTCAGCTCCAGGTTGCCCTGATAATCCGTGATGGCGGCAGTGTCGCGGAAGACCTCCCGCAGGCCCACGTCCAAAAACCACTGATAGCTCTTCTTCTGGATCTCCAGAAGGTCGGGCATATCAATGATCTCGTCGTGCCTGGCAAAGCTTTTGCGCAGCGTATTGCCATAGTATACGTCTTTGACCATATTCTTCACACTCCGTTTTCATCAAAATGTCCAAAGGAAACGGCGGGCGGCGGCGTTGACACGCCCGGATCAGTTGAGTTTTTTCTCCACTTTTCCACTTGCAACCCAGCAGGGGATGTGCTATACTGTGCATGTGGTTAAGGTGGAGCAGATTGCGCTACCCGTCCACAATAGCGATTAATTGTATCATATTATGCATGACGTGTCAACCACTTTGTCGGGTTTGACGCGTTTTTTCTTTTCCCTCTCCCCTGCCCCAGAACCGGAAAAAGCGCCGGCGCATCCGCACAGAATGCGCCGGCGCTCTCTAATACTGCGCGCCGCCGGGGTTCAGCGATAGATCACAATGCCGCCGATCAGAGGCAGGGGCTTTTCCACGCCCTGGACGGCGTTCACCAGTCCCAGGATGAGCAGCACCAACAGCACCACGCAGACCACCGCGTTCAAGGCGCCCAAAATGCCGTTGGCCAGCCCGAAGGTCATAATACCCAGCACCAACGAAGCCACCCGGTATACCACAGTCCAAAGGAAGGAGATGATGGAAAGGACCAGAGCCTGGTTCAGATGAAAGCGGGAATTCCGCCGGTCCCCGGCCAGGAACGCGACAATCAGGCCGATCCAGGTCAAATAGGCGACGATATCTGTTGTTCTTTTGCTCATAGAAAAACCTCCCACGGTATTTGGTCGGATACGGTCTGCTGACGGTTCCATCATAGCAGTTTTCCCCGATCAGGGCAAGAGAAACCCGTTTTTTCAACGTGATTTTAATGTTTTCCATCGGAATATATCTCAGCTCCCAGGGATAGGCACCACAGCCTGAAATGCGCATAAAATAGTATGTATCTGTACCCGAGCCGGCAGCCGCTCCGGCCGGAGACCGCGAGGGAGGCTTTGAAATGGTCATAAACGTACACGCCGGGCACAACGCCAACGCCGCCGGGGCCGTCGGACTGATTGACGAGCAGGTGGAAGCCCGCAGGGTCAAAAACCTGGTGATTTCCAAGCTGCGCTCCCTGGCCTATACCGTCAACGACACCACCGACGAGACAGGTCTCACCCAGCGGGAAAACCTGCAGAACATCGTCTACAACAGCAACAGCCACCCGGCGGATCTGGAGGTATCCATCCACTTCAACGCCGGGGCCAATGATCTGCTGGGGGACGGGGTGACCACCGGCACCGAAGTGCTGGTCTACAGCTTGGACAGCGCCGCCCTCCCCTACGCCCGGCAGATCGTCCAGGACATCGCCGACCTGGGCTTTACAGACCGCGGAGTGACTGAACGCCCCAGGCTTTATGTGCTCAGGAACACCCGCGCCCCCGCCCTGCTGGTGGAGTGCTGCTTTGTGGATGACGCCGACGACGTGGCCCTCTACCGCCCGGAGGCGATGGCCGACGCCATTGTGGACGGCATCACCCAGGTGGTCTCCCGCCGGTACACCGCTCAGTTCCAAATGTGGCTCAACGACACCTACAACGCAGGCCTGGTGGTGGATGGCATCTGGGGGCCCAGAACCCGCGCCGCGGCCATCCGGGCGTTCCAAACGGAGCTCAACGACCAGTTCGGCGCAGACCTGGATGTGGACGGCATCTGGGGGCCCAAGACCCAGGCCGCCGTCGTCAACGTCCGCCGGGGCGCCCGGGGCAACCTGACCCGCATCATCCAGGGGGCCCTCTACGCCCGTGGATACGACGCCCACGGATTTGACGGAATTTTCGGTCCGGGCTGTGAGCGGGCGGTACGCGCCTTCCAGCACAACAGCGGCCTGTGGGCAGACGGCATCGTAGGCCCCAACACCTGGGCGGCGCTGCTGTCCTGAGCAGACCTTTGCTTGTCCCATACGGCAGGGGTGCCGCGGAATTGGATCCCGCGGCGCCCCACCCGGTTTTTCCTCCGGCCGGCCTGCTGCCGATACCATACGCTCTCTCACCTGTGCAGGATCCGGCCAAATCACAGCCGGTTCTTATCCCCCCACTCGCACATGCCGTCCAAGATAGGAATCAGGGACTTCCCCCGCTCGGTCAGGCTGTACTCCACTTTGGGCGGAATCTGGGGATACTCCTCCCGGTGGACAAGCTGATCCGCCTCCAGTTCCTTTAAAGTGGAACTGAGGGTCTTGTAAGAGATGCTTCCGATATACTTTTTCATCTCATTGAAGCGCACCACCCCAAATTCCATCAATGTGTAGAGAATGGTCATCTTGTACTTTCCGTTGATCAGCGAGAGGGTATAGCTGAAGCCGGTGGTGCCTAAGCACTCGTCGGAAATACATCTGCTCTTCATTTTACGCTCTCCTTTTCGTTAGTATAGAACTTAAAGGCAAGTATCTCACTACAATGTGCGTACTTGCTTTTCTTCCCATTCCAATTACAATAATAATATAAACAGACAGTCAAAGTCAATCCGGGCCGGGGCCAATGCAGGCACCGGGCCGGAAGGCACCGACGAGGAGGAGAGCAGCATGAGCAAAAACATTGTAGTAATCACCGGCAGCCCCCGGAAAAACGGCAACAGCTTCGCCATGACCGACGCCTTCATCCAGGCCGCCCAGGCCAAAGGTCACAACGTGCAGCGGTTCGATGCGGCTATGATGGACATCGGCGGCTGTCACGCCTGTGAGACCTGCTTCCGCACCGGCAGGGCATGTTCCTTCGACGACGACTTCAACACCATCGCCCCGGCCATCCTGGAGGCGGACGCCATCGTGTTCACCATGCCGGTGTACTGGTACTCCATCCCCGCCCAGATCAAGGCCGTCATCGACCGGATCTACTCCCTGGTGGTGGGGGGCAAGGACATCGCCGGCAAGGCGTGCGCCCTGATCGCCTGCTGCGAGGAGGAGGACCTGACCGTGCTGGACGGGGTGCGCATCCCTATGGAGCGCACCGCCGCTCTGAACAAGTGGAAGCTGGTGGGCGAGGTGCTGGTGCCCGGCGTCCTGAACCCGGGCGACATCGCCAAAACCGACGGCTGCCAGCGCGCCGCCGCCCTGGCGGACCTGATTTAAAGCGGAGGGACAGATATGAGCAAGAACATTGTGATTTTGAACGGCAGCCCCCGCAGACGCGGCAACACCGCCGCCCTGGTCGAAGCCTTTACCCGGGGCGCGGAGAACGCGGGCCACACCGTGACCGAGTTCTTCCTGGAGGGAATGGACATCCACGGCTGCAAGGGGTGCTTCGGCGGCCACAGCAGCCGGACGTGTCCCTGCGTCCAGAAGGACGGCATGGGGCAGATCTATCCGGCGGTAAAGGAGTGCGGCGTGGTGGTGCTAGCCTCTCCCCTGTACTATTGGAACCTGAGCGGCCAGCTCCGCACCGCGGTGGACCGGCTCTTCGCCCTGGAGGAGGGGGACGGCAACCTGCTCCGGGGCCACGGCCGGGGCGGCGCGCTGCTGATGGCGGCGGAGGGCAGCGGCTTCGGGGATGTGCTGACCTACTTCGACCACCTGATGGAGCACCTGCGCTGGGACAACCTGGGGCATGTGCTGGCCGGGGGCAACGGGGACATCGGCGACATCCAGGGCAAGCCCGAACTCCAGCAGGCCTTCCAGCTGGGGGCCTCCCTCCGCTGAGGCCGGGGCCATTCATCACATACACGCAATACACGCAGCCCCCGGGCGTTCGCCTGGGGGCTGCGGCTTTGTGGTCGGGATCAGGCTTTGGAGGGGCCGGGCAGGGCCCAGTTCTGGCTCTCGGTCTGGAGGCAGACCATGTGGGCGTAGAGGCCGCCCCGCTCCAGCAGCGCCCCGGGGCTGCCCTGCTCCGCCACCACCCCCTGGTCCAGTACCACGATCTTGTCCGCCCCGGCCACGGTGCGCATCCGGTGGGCGATGACCAGCACCGTCTTGTCCCGGATCAGCCGGGAGAGGGCGCTCTGGATCAAGGTCTCGTTCTCCACGTCCAGGGACGCTGTGGCCTCGTCCAGCAGAATGATGGGGGCGTTCTTCAGGAAGGCCCGGGCGATGGAGATCCGCTGGCGCTCCCCGCCGGAGAGGGCGCAGCCGTTCTCCCCGACAGGGGTGTTCCAGCCCTGGGGCAGCCGCTCCGCGAACTCGTCCACGTTGGCCAGCCGGGCGGCGGAGCGCACCTGCTCGTCGCTGGCGGCCGGGTTGCCGATGCGGATGTTCTCCAGGATGGTGTTGTCAAAGAGGGTGACGTCCTGGAACACGATGGAGTACAGGGAGAGCAGCGCCTCCGGGTCCGTTCGGGCCACGTCCATCCCGCCCACGGTGATGCGCCCCCGGTCCGCGTCCCAGAACCGGGCGGCCAGCCGGGACACGGTGGTCTTGCCGCCCCCGGAGGGGCCCACCAGGGCGGTGACCTCCCCCTGCCTGGCGGTAAAGGAGACATCCTTCAGCACCGCCTCTCCCCCGCCGTAGGAGAAGGTCACATGGTCGAACACGATGTCGCAGCCCCGGTTGGTGAGCACGTCGCTCCCCTGCTGGATCGGGTGGTCGAGGATCTCGTTCATCCGGGCGATGTTGGTCCGGGTGCTGATGACGGCGGCCAGGTTCTGCAGGGCGCTCTGGAGGGGGTCATAGAGCCGGGAGGCCACCAGCAGGAACAGAAAGAAGGTGAGCACGTCCAGGCTCCCCCCCACCAGCAGCACCGACCCCACCAGGGCCACGGTGGCGATGCCCAGCTTCAGAATCAGGGAGGCGGAGACCACAAAGACGGCCAGGCCAAACTCGTTGAGGATGGAGCGGCGCTCCACCGCCCGGATCTTGGCCTTCAGCCCCTCCAGGTAGGCCCCCTCGGCGTTGTTGGCCCGGAGATCCCGGACCGTCTCGATGCACTCCTGGATGCCGTCGGCGCAGGCCATCCTGGCGTCCATGGCCTTCTGGTTGAGCCCTTCCTGCACCCGGACGGAGCAGCCCACGATGGCGAAGGAGACCGGCAGCACCCACAGCGCAGCCAGCGCCATCCGCCAGTCGAAGCAGAACAGGCTGAGGGCAACCAGCACGGTGGAGAGGATGGAGCCGGCCAGCTCCGGGACGTAATGGGAAAAGTTCTGCTCCAATACGGTGCAGTCGGCCATGATGGTGCTGGTCAGATCGGCCAGGTCCTTTTTGCCGAAGAAGGACAGGGGGATCTTGCGCAGCCGCTCCGCCAGGGTGACCCGGCGCACGCCGCTCTCCACATAGGTGGCGAAATAGGTGGCATTGTACTGGAACCAGGTGGTCAGCAGGATCAGCCCCACGCAGACCACGATGCCCGCCAGATAGAGGGCGGGGTGATGGCGGCCGCCCCCGGCCAGCAGGTCCCCCACCAGCAGGTAGAGCAGCCCCACCGGCACCATGAAGGACAGGTTTTGCAGCAGGCAGGCCAGGCAGCCCTTGACCAGGTCCCTGGCGCCCTGCTCGGACAGGGCGTATCTTCTCTGTAATTTTTGCAGCATTCCTCAGCCCTCCCTGGCGACCTTCCACTGTACGGAGGTCTGGTAGTCGTCCCACATCCTGCGGAACAGCCCGTCCCCCTCCAGCAGCTCCCGGAAGCTGCCCCGCTCCGCCACGGCCCCATCCTGGATGACCAGGATCCGGTCTACATTGGCGATGGTGGACAGCCGGTGGGCGATCATGATGACCGTCCTGTCCCGGGCCAGATCATCGAAGGCCGCCTGGACCCGGGTCTCATTGTCCGGGTCGGCGAAGGCGCTGGCCTCGTCCAGGATCACCACCGGGGCGTCCTTGAGCATCACCCGGGCGATGGCGATGCGCTGCTGCTCGCCCCCGGAGAGGTAGACCCCTCCGGGGCCGATCAGGGTGTCCACCCCCTGGGGCAGCTTGGCCAGAATGTCCCCGCACTGGGCCCGCTCCAGCGCCCGGAGCACCTCCGCCCGGGTGGCGGTGGGCCGGGCCATGCGGACGTTTTCCAAGATAGAGGCCTTTATGAGGCGGCTGTTCTGGAACACAAAGGCCACCGTGTCCATGAGCTGTTCCTTTGGGATGTCCCGCACGTCCACCCCGCCGATGGACACCGTGCCGCTCCGGGGGTCGGAGAAGCGGGCCATCAGGTTGGCCAGGGTGGTCTTGCCGCCGCCGGAGGGCCCCACCAGGGCCACGGTCTCCCCGGCGGGGACGGACAGGGAGACGTGGCGGATCACGTCGTGTGTCCCGTCATAGCTGAAGGACACGTCCCGCAGCTCCACCGAGCCGTCCCGGGGCTGCCGGGGGTGGGCGCTCTCCTCCAGAGGCTTCAGCGCCAGCACGCTGTCCATCCGCCGGAGGGCGTCGTCCACGATCATGGCGTTTTCGCTCTGGAACATGATCCGGGTCAGGGTGACCGAGATCACCGGGGTGATGATGATATAGAACAGCAGGTTGAGCAGGAAGGTGTCGCTCACCCCGTCCCGGGTCATCACCAGCGCCCCGGCGATCAGAAAGGCGAACACCCCGTTGACGGCGGCGGTGTACCACATCATGGGGGCGCGCAGCTGCCTGGTGTAGGCGATGACCCAGACCTGATAGCGGTCGATGGAGTCCTTGAACTTTTTGAAGGAGAAGATGGTCTGGCCGAAGGTCTTGACCACCGGGATGCCCCGGACGTACTCCACCGCCTGGTTGGACATATCCTCCAGGGCGTTCTGGTACTCCTTCATCTTCTGCTGCATGGAGGCGCCGGTCATGGCCATCATGATCAGGAAGGCCAGCGCCACCGGCGCCAGGCTCAGCAGCCCCAGCCGCCAGTCGAAGACCAGCAGCAGCGCCAGCAGCCCGCAGGGGGTGGCGATGGCCCCGGCCCGGTCGGGCAGCTGGTGGGCCAGGTAGGTCTCGGTGGCGGCGCTGGACTCGTTGACGATCTTGCGCAGCCTGCCGCTGCCGAAGCGCTCCGCCGCCCCCAGGGGCAGGCGGACGATGTGCTCCATCATCTCAATGCGCAGGTTGGTGGCGATGCGGAAGGCCCCCAGATGGGAGCACATCAGCGCGGCGATGTACACCAGCACCGCCAGCGCCGCGAAGGCCACCGCCGTCCACCCCAGCCCTGCCAGGCCCTGGGAGCGGCTGAAGTCCGGGGCGGCGGCCAGCACCCGCCGGATGATCCGCCAGATGTACCAGTAGGGCACCAGGGCGATCAGCGCGCTGACCGCCGACAGCACCCAGGAGGCGTAGGTCAGGTACCTGTGGCCCCCCGCATAGCCCAGCAGCCTGGACAGGTTGGAGCCCTTGTTTCCGTTGGCTTTGTTCAACTCGATTCCTCCGTTTCTGTCCTCTTCCCTCAGATGGGGCGTGAGGTTGCTTTGGGATACATAAGTTAGTTTTGACTAACTTATGGTCAAAAATCAAGGGGCTTACTGCCCCAGGATTTTCATCCAGCCCGCGGTGTAAAAGGCCCGCATCTCCCGCAGGTACTGTTCCGCCTGGTCCAGCGGCATCTGGTGGATGATCAGCTCGAAAAAGGTGTGGAACATCCCGGTGATCAGGATATGCTCCAGCTTGGGATCGATCTCCGGGGAGGGGCGGCCCAGCTGCGCCAGCACTGCCTGATAGGCATGGGTGGCATTGGTCTCGATCTCCACCATCTCGTCGATCATACCGGCGAAGCGGGTGCCCTGGGCGCAGCACAGCAGCAGCTGGCACGCCTCCAGGTGATCATAGGCGTAGTGGAGCATGTCGAACATGCACATCCCGGAGAAGTCGGCCAGCTCCCGGGGCTGCTCCTCCCGGGGCAGCCGGGCGAAGGCCTCCTGGGCCTCCCGGAAGCGGCCCATCAGGTAGTCGTAGGCCTCCCCCACCAGGGCCTCGAAGAGGGCCTCCTTACTGCTGTAATAGCCGTAGAAGGCGCCGGTGGTCAGCCCCGCCGATTTGACGATCTTGCGCAGGGAGGCCCGCTGAAAGCCCTGGGCGCGGAATTCCGCCCGGGCGGCCTGGTGGATGCGTTCCAGCGTGGTGGTCTGTGTCATGTCCGGCCTCCTGCCTCCGGTTATATAACATCGTTATATAACACTGTTATAATACTGCCGCCGGAGGGCCTTGTCAACCCTCCGGCCAAATTTTTTCCGGCCGGTCACGGCCGCTCTCCCCGGGACAGCTCCGCCACCACCAGCTCGGGCCGGTTGTTCACCCGGAGGGGGATGATGCTGTTGCCCAGCCCCCGGGAGACGATCATGCGGGCCTCTCCGGCGGCGTAGAGCCCGGCATCGTAGCGGGGAAAGAGGCCCTGATGGGGGGCGAACAGCCCGCCCACCAGGGGCAGGCGGACCTGGCCGCCGTGGGCGTGGCCGGTAAAGGCCAGGTCGACCCCGGCGGCGGCGTAGGTCTCAAACAGCTCCGGCCGGTGGGAGAGCAAAATGGTGAACCCCTCCCCCGCCCCCAGGTCGGCCAGCAGGGCGGCCAGGCCCTCCTCCCCGCCCGTCCAGGTGCCGAAGTCCGGATCGTCGATGCCGATGAGCCGCAGGGTCTCCCCCGCCCGCTCCAGCTCCACCGCCCCGTTGCGGAGCACCGTCACCCCCGCCTCCCCCAGCCCCTGTTCCAGCCGGGGGAAGTCGGAGGTCAGGCGGGCCTCATGGTTGCCCGGGACGTAATAGGTGGGGGCGATCCGGGCCGCTCGGGCCGCAAAGGCCAGGGCCGTGTCCACATCGGTGCGCCGGGAGTCGATCAGATCGCCGGTGAGCAGGATCAGGTCCGGGGCCCGCTCCTCCAGCAGGGAGAGCAGGCCGGCGTTGTCCGGCCCAAATTGGGCGTTGTGCAGGTCGGACACCTGGGCGATCCGAAGGCCGTCAAAGGCCCCGGGCAGCCGGGGGCTGGAGACGGAGATCTCATGGGCCGTCAGGGCGGTATTTCCCCAGAGGAGCCAGATACCCAGGGCCGCCAGGGCGGCCAGTGCCAGCATGGTTCCGATCAGTTTGACCATCAGGGCGCCTCCTCCCGGTCAGGGGCAAAGGGGTGTCTGCTTACCCGTCTATGATACCACCCGGGGGCGGAAAGCGCAACCGCGCCCGCCGGGCGGGCATGCTCCGGCGGGCGCGGGATATGGGAGAAGAGCGGTCTTACAGCCCCTTGACGAACAGGGCCCGGATGGCGTTCAAAACCGCCAGGATCATGACCCCCACGTCAGCGAACACCGCCAGCCACATGTTGGCAAAGCCCAGGGCCACCAGGGCGAGGCAGATCAGCTTGATGCTGATGGCAAAGATGATGTTCTGGTAGACGATGCCCATGCACTTCCGGGAGATGCGGATGGCGGTGGAGATCTTCATGGGGTCGTCGTCCATCAGCACCACGTCGGCGGCCTCGATGGCGGCGTCGGAGCCCATGGCCCCCATGGCGATGCCGATGTCCGAACGGCCCAGCACCGGGGCATCGTTGATGCCGTCCCCCACGAAGGCCAGTTTGGCCTTCTCCGGCTTCTCGCGCAGCAGGGCCTCCACTTTTTCCACCTTGCCGGCAGGCAGCAGCTGGCTGTACACCTGGTCGATCCCCAGGTCCCGGGCCACCTGGTCGGCCACCCGCTTAGCGTCGCCGGTGAGCATGACGGTCTTCTGCACGCCGGCCTCCTTCAGCGCCCGGATGGCCTGCTTGGCGGTGGGCTTTTCCACGTCGGAGATGACGATATGGCCGGCGTACGCGCCGTCAATGGCCATGTGGATAATGGTGCCCACGCTGTGGCAGTCGATGTAGTCCACGCCGATGCGCCCCATCAATTTGTCGTTGCCGGCGGCCACGGTGTGGCCGTCCACCTTGGCGATGACGCCGTTGCCGCCGATCTCCTGGATGTCGGACACCCGGCTGCGGTCGATCTCCCTGCCGTAGGCCCGCTGGATGCTCTTGCTGATGGGGTGGGAAGAGGCGGATTCCGCCAGGGCGGCGTACTCCACCAACCGCTGGTTCTCCAGCTCGCTGTGATGGATGCCGCTGACCTCAAAGGCGCCCTGGGTCAGGGTGCCCGTCTTGTCAAAGACCACAATCTTGGTCTGGGACAGGGTCTCCAGATAGTTGGAGCCCTTGACCAGCACGCCGGCCTTGCTGGCCCCGCCGATGCCGGCGAAGAAGGACAGGGGGATGCTGATGACCAGGGCGCAGGGGCAGCTGGCCACCAGGAAGGTCAGCGCCCGGTAGATCCAGGTCTCCCACCCGGCCTCCAGGCCCAGGGCGAACATCCGCACCAGCGGCGGCAGGACCGCCAGCGCCAGCGCCGCGCAGCAGACCGCGGGGGTATAGATCCTGGCGAATCGGGAGATGAAGTCCTCCGACTTGGACTTGCGGGAGGAGGCGTTCTCCACCAGGTCCAAAATTTTGGACACCGTGGACTCGCCGAACTCCTTGGTGGTCCTGATCTTCAGCACGCCGGTCATGTTGACGCAGCCGCTGATGATCTCATCCCCGGCTTTGGCATCCCGGGGCAGGGACTCGCCGGTCAGGGCGGCGGTGTCCAGGGTGGAGACGCCCTCGGTCACAACGCCGTCGATGGGCACTTTTTCGCCGGGCTGCACCACGATGATGGAGCCGATCTCCACCTCATCCGGGTCCACCCGCTCCAGCCTGCCCTCCCGCTCGATGTTGGCATAGTCGGGGCGGATGTCCATCAGGTCGCTGATGTTGCGGCGGCTCCTGCCCACGGCGTAGCTCTGGAACCACTCGCCCACTTGGTAGAACAGCATGACGGCGATGGCCTCCAGATAGTCGCCGTTCTCATAGATGGCCAGCGCCAGCGCCCCCAGCGTGGCCACCGCCATCAGGAAGTTTTCATCAAACACCTGGCCATTGCGGATCCCTTTGAAGGCCTTTTTCAGGATGTCGTATCCGATGACGGCGTAGTCGGCCAGATAACAGACCAGACGCACCCAGCGGCCGGCGGCCCCCAGGGCGTCAAAGGCGACGCTCCCCAACAGCTGCAGCGCCAGAAGCAGCACGGTGGCGGCCAGGATGCGCCAGAGCATGACCTTCTGCTTTTTCGTCATGCCGCTGTCCGCCCGCGCGCCGATGCCCTGGAGGATCGCGGCCAGCAGGGCCACCACGATCAGCAGGCCATTGATGATATACGCTTGCATCTCGATCTTCCTTTCAATAATTGCTTATTTGTTGATTCTTAGAGGATTGCAACTCCCTGCCGGCAGATGCGACAGGGGGTCTCTCCGGCGCTCAGAGGAATATCTCGCAGTCGTCCTCCACCTTTTTGCAGGCCTTGCGCACCGCCTGCATGACCGCCTTGGGGTCGGCTCCCTCGGCAAACTCCACGATCATCTTCAGGGTCATAAAATTGACCGTGGCGGCCTGGACGCCGGGGGTCTTCCGGGCGGCCTCCTCCATCTTGTTGGCGCAGTTGGCGCAGTCCACGTCGATCTTATAGGTCTTTTTCATGGAAAAAACTCCTCTCTAAATCTTGTCAATTATTTGAACAATTAAACATCTGTTTAATTTTACAATTATAATACGCCCGTCCGGAGCGGTTGTCAACCACTTTTTCCGCTTTTCCCTCCCCTCTTTTTTGCCGCCGCGCCGCCCGGGTAAATTCTGCGCCCTGCCCCGGCGGGAACAGGTGACGGAGGGCGGTGAACTATGTTATAATAACAAATAAAAAGGAGGGAGCCCCATGGCCGACATTTCCCTGCCCCATGACCACGGGCAGTCCATTGAACAGGAGCTGCAGAACATGCCCAGCACCGACAACTTCCAGACCGTGGCCGATATCTTCAAGCAGCTGGGGGACGGCAGCCGCATCCGCATCTTCTGGCTGCTGTGCCACTGTGAAGAGTGCGTGCTCAACCTGTCCGCCCTGGTGGAGATGAGCAGCCCCGCCGTCTCCCACCACCTGCGGCAGCTGAAGGCCGCCGGGCTGATCGTCAGCCGCCGGGCGGGCAAGGAAGTCTACTATAAAGCTGCCGACACGGCCCGGGCCCAGCTGCTCCATCATATGATTGAGGCATTGGTGGAGATCGCCTGTCCCACGAACCGGCGGGCGGAATCCTGACCGCCCGCCGCGGGCGCCGGACAAAAGGCATAAGAGAGGAGCGATCGCGATGGCATATCCCGATAACGGCGTGGTGCAGGCCTGGCTGGACGCCTGGGAGGGGCTCAACATCCGCCTCAGGAAAATGTTTGGCTGTTATTGTGTCTACTGCGACGGCCAGGCCGTGGGCTGGCTGAGCGGGTCCACGTTCTCCCTGCGGGAGGTGGGGCTGGACTACCTGCCCGGCCGGCTGAAACGCCCTGCCCCGGGGGACGCCATCCAGGAGACCCCCGTCCCGCTGGACGAGTGCGGCCAGGAATGGCTACCCCGGGCGGTGCAGGACACCGCCGAGCGGAGGAAAAGGGCACAATAGCAACAGACGGCACAGCCTCACGCGCTCTGGCGCGGGAAGCTGTGCCGTCCGCTGTTTTATATCGGCTGTCCAAGTGCGATGTATCATGTAAACGAGGTGTCCAGGTGACGGGGAAGATCCCCAATCACCACCATCTGGTTCTGCTCATCCCAGAAGTAGTAGATCCGCAGGCAGTAGCGGGGATCCATGCTGGTGCCCTTGGCCAGGTGGCGCTCTAATTTACGGCGCCTGCCCTGATACTGAACATAGTAGGTCTCCCCCTGGCGGCCAGCGCCGATATCAGTGATCGCCCCCCGCTCATCCAGGCCGGAGTCCACCCGATGGCAGGCCTGCATAAATTCATCATAGGAGATCTGTCCGATGCAGAAGTCATAGTAGGAGACTGCCAAAAGCTTCAGGCAGCGGTATACCAGAGCGACATTCTCATAACAGGCGCTCTTCAGACTGCGCTCAGCCCGGGGATGAAGATACAGGCGGTCCGGGAAGTATTGGCTGATCCACTCGGCGATCTGGCCGTAACTTCCCTCCTCCGGCACATCTCTGCCTCTGTCGCCGCCGGTGGCTGTCTGGAGCTGAAACCGCAGGGCGTCAAGCTGGGCCTTCAGCTGGCCAATCAGCTGGCGCTGCCGGTCATTCTCCTCCTCTAAAGCCTGGCAGTCCCCGGCATAGGAGTCGGCCAGGGAAAGATTTTCCTCACATTGTTTCTGCAGCTGGCCCAGCTGGCCCTCATAGGAGCGGATCAACTCCTGCCGGGACTGCCGTCCCGCCGCCCGCTGGCGGCGCAGTGCATCCTGCCGGGCGGCCAAATAGAATTCCATGCCGTAGGTCTCCCAGGGCATCCGGTGGGAGAGCACATAGCGCTGAACATAGCCCTCTACCTCGTGCAGGCAGAACTTGGGATCCTCACTGTCCACCGTGTCGCGCATCCGGATGGCCCGCTGGGTCAACATGGGGTGGTGATAGCAGTCTGTCTCCTCAAAGGACAGCCCCGGGTAATAGGTGCGCACCGATCCGTTGAAGGCCGACCACTGCCGGCCCACCCGGGCCGTCAGCGCTTCATTGGCCTCCCGGCTCAGCAGGACCACATGGGCCACCGCCAGCAGGTCTTCGGCCATCTCCCCGCCGTCCAGCATATACTCCTTCCACCGGGCGTCCTCCTGTTGGCCGCACGGAGTCAGCACGACCACGGGCAGGCGCCGGTCGGGGTGCTCCAGCAGGGCAATCAAATCCTCCACCTCTTCCGGCGAGGACACCTGCTGCACCCGGCCGGTGAGCCGGCGCACATCCCACAGCCCGAGCTGCTCTGCCATGTCCCGGATAAAGCCGGGCCGGCTGAAGGGCACCTCCTCCGTACAGCTGTGCAGAGAGGATACCGACAGCCGCACGCCCAGGGCACAGCTGGTCTCCCGGCGCAGCAATTCCACATCGGTGATCCAGATACGCCCCGGCACCTGGGTATCCGAGTGGGCGGCCCGGAAGGAAAAGCGCCCGGCTTCCCGGTCATAGAGCACGCCCAGCTCATTGGCGTTCTGATTTTCATCAAAGGTGGCCTTTTCTTCCGGCATATCCCGGAATATTTTCACATATTTACGCCTACCCCAGGCATAGACCAGATCAGCGGCGCGCTCAAAGCCTGCCTCTGCGCTCACGCCATTGGAAGCCACCTGTGCCAGCAGCTGAAAACTGCGGCGAAGATAAGACGCACTCAATTGAACCGCCACTTCAATCCCCCTCCCATCCATTGATTGGACCTATGGATGCAAATGCAGCTTACCACAAACAGGGCCCGGCGGCATTTGACGCTCCGTCTGATGCATTGCTCCATGTCATTCCTGGGCAGTTTCGCGTTACGCCACCATAAACCGAGCACCAGGCATCGGATCTGTCCACATTCGACGTTTGCAGATATAGAAAAATCCCGAAACCATCATGGCTCCGGGATTTCTGATTTTGGTGCGGATGACGGGACTCGAACCCGTACGCGCATTCACGCACAAGCACCTCAAGCTTGCCAGTCTACCAATTCCAGCACATCCGCAAATCAGCAGTGATTATTATAGTGCAATTTCAGGCCATTTGTCAACTCTTTTTTCCTCGTTTGGAAAGATTGATCCCGTCACATCGCCAATACATATAGCAAAGCTGCCGCAGCGCAAAAACAAGCTGTCCGACGGTTCCCAGTCTCTGCATCCGGTCAGCTTTTCCTGCCCCGCCAGCCAAAAGCCAAAAGGACATGCCGGCATTTGCTGTCGGCATGTCCTTTCCAGTTTTGGAATTTACACAAACTGAAGGCATCCGTCCGCGCCTAATATACGGTGCAGGCTGCCGCAGGCCGAATAGGGGGTATATTTCCCGGTGACGCCCCCCTCGGAGAAGCTGCTGACCTGGAGCTGCATGTCAATCCCGGCCCCTTTGACCCGAATGACATGGGTGTTGGTGTGCACTGCAGGGTCGGAGATAATTTTCGACTCGGTCCGGTCAAAACCGATGCCCGCCAGGGCGACGGCGGCGTGGACGTTGACATTGCGGGGGTAGCACTTGCACGCCTTGCGGGTGGGGCCCTCAAAGACTACAGTGCGCCGGGTGTCCTCCCGGCCCAGGCTGGCCGGGTTCTTGGTGGTCTCAATGGACACCTGGGTCCACAGCGCCCGCCCGTCGAAGATGCCGTCCAGTCCCAGGATGGCCCCGTGGGGAATGAAAATGCAGTGCCCGTACCGGCTGCACAGCTCCCTGGCCCGGATTTCAAAGGCCTGATCGCTGAAGGCAGTGACCGAGAACATCAGCAGGTCGCTGTGCTCCAGGATCAGCTCCAGCTGGTCAGAGAGTGCGGCGGCGGTGGCCGTCTCCACCACCAGGTCCGCCGCCGCATAGAGCGCCGGGTCCGCCGCCCGGAGCACCGGGACGCCGGGGGCGGCAGCGTGGATCGCCCCCTCTTCGGCAAAGGGGTCCTGAACGAAGCAGACCTGGCCCAGGTCTCCGTCCGCCACTTGTTTGAGCAGGGCGCGGCCGATCTTGCCGCAGCCCAGAAATCCGATCTTCAAAGCTCAGCCCTCCTCATTCGCGGCGGTAGCGCTCCATCACCGCCATGGCCCGCTCCATGGCGGCCACGGCGGCGGCGTGATCCTGGGAGAAGTTGATCCGGAAATGCCGGGTGAACTGGGGGCCGAACTCAGTGCCTGGGGTGACGGTCACCCCGGCCAGCTCCCGCAGGATGCGGGCGAAGTCGCCGATGCTCACCTCCAGCTCCGGCAGCTCCACAAACAGGTAGCTGCCCGCGTCGGTCTTCCGGGCAGATACCCCGGGATGGCGGGCCAGCACAGCCATCAGGTCGTCCCGGATGGCCGCGTGGGCGGCGATGCGCCGCTCCATAAATCCCTCCGGCTCCCGGAACCAGACCGAATAGACCGCCTGGCAGTAGCCCGCCGCCCGGAGGGAGACGATGGCCTGCAGCTTTTCCATCCGGTCGATCAGCTTCGGGGTGCCGAAGGCGGCGCCCAGCCGAAAGCCGCTGAGGGATTCGGTCTTGGAGGGGCCAAGGATGGTAATCAGGTTGTCGGGTATCTCCGCCTGGGCCCGCAGGTGGGTGTAGCTCCGGCCGTCAAAGACCTGGCGGGAGTAGAGCTCGTCCACGATCAAGGCCGCTCCATAGCGCTTGGCCAGGGCGGCGATAGTGCAGATCTCCCCGTAGGAGTAGACCGCGCCGGTGGGGTTGTTGGGATTGGAGAACAGGAACAGTTTGGCCCCGGCCCGGAAAGCCCGCTCCAGCTCCTCCAGGTCGATGCCGGAGCGATCCTGGCCGGCCTTGTAGTCCATCTGGACCGGCAGCAGCTCTCCATCGAAGAACTCTGTCAGTTTGCGGTTGGCGAAGTAGTCCGGCTCCACAATGGCCACCTTATCCCCCCGGCCCACCAGGGCGCCCATGGCCAGAAAGAGTGCCCCCTGGGTGCCGGGGGTCAGAATCAGCTCCCGGTCTGGATCCACCGGGGCCCCGGTGAAGGCCGCCAGCTTGGCGGCTATATCGGCGCGGATGTCTCTTTTGCCCCGGTACTCGGTGTATGCCTGTTTCCCTCCCAGGGCGAACCCGGTGTCAAAGGCCTCCCGGCTGCCGGGCAGCGGCGGGAAGGCGTCCACGTCGCCGTGGGAGAAGTCCACCGGAAGGCCGGGCAGCTTCTCCCCCCGCAAATCCAGCGCCGCCGTTTTTTGCAGTGCCTCCTGACCCGGTGCATTGTCGATGCCCAGCTTTTTATATTTCTCTTCTAAAGAATCCATATTTGTTCCTCCCAGGCGGGCCGGCAGGCACGTTCTGCCCTCCGCCTCACTTAGATTTCAGCTGCTGCGTGATCTTGTCCGCCACCTCCCGCACCGCTGCAATATAGATCTCAATCCCCTTAGGCAGCATACGGGAGTCCGGTCCAACCAGAGCCACGCTGGCATAAATTTTTCCATTGTTATCGTAAACAGGCGCTGCAATCCCCAGGGCAGCGGAGTCAAATTGATTGTCGGTGATGACATATCCCTGACTGCGGATTTCTTCCAGCCAGCAAGCCAATTTCTTCCGCCCGGCTTCCTCAGCCTGCTGATCCAATACCTGGGCGACGACGCTCTGGCTTTCCCAGGCTAGAATGGCCAGGCTGGAGGCACCCACATACAATGGAAGCGCCCGGTGATCCTCCGGCGTAAAACGAATGGGATGGCGGGAGGGCACACTGTAAATACATACGCTCTCCAAGCCGGAGCGAATGGATAAAATGGCAGTCTCCTCATATCTCTCCGCCATGCTTTGCAACAGCGGTCTCGCCGATCTGAGCAGTCCCTGCTCAATTCTGCCATAGGCACTGCGGCCTAAATTGATAAAGTGATATCCCAGATCAATCTCACTGCGGGAATAACGCCGGGCAAAATCCTTCGCCTCCAGCGTCTGAATCAACCGGTACACCGTACTCTTGGGCAGCCCCAGCGCGACAGCCAACTCCTCCACCGACATGGGATGATCGGATTGGCCCAACAGGGTCAAAATATCCAGTGCCTTAACCAACGTCTGAAGCTGTGCCATAAGAAAGCCCCTCCCTGCAATGTCACGGCAGGCAGGACAGAACCTGCCCGCCGTAGTGTTTTGTTTATTGTACTGGATCCCCAAAACACTTGCAAGTGCGACGCTGGGCACAGTTTAGTCGTTCAGGCCCATATCCGCTGCCATCTGGGCATACTCGGTGACCCACGCATCCACCTGGCCGTTCTCGGTCACGTCGGCCACCACAGTGTTGACGATAGCCTGCAGGTCTTCATTGCCTTTCTGCATGGCCACCGCCTTGTCCACCTGCTCCACCTCATCGTCAGAGAGCTCAAAGGAGTAGAGCTGGTCGGAATTCACACTGTACCGCTCGGCGGTGATATTGTCTACCACGATGGCATCCACCCGGCCGGAGGTCAGCTGCAGAATAGCGTCAGAAACGGTAGCGGTGGAAGTCACATTGTCGGAGATGCTGTTGGCCCGCACCTCCTGGGAGGAGCCGGTGTTGGCCGCCAGGGCTTTGCCCTCAAAGTCGGCCAGGCTCTGATACTGATCGGCATTTTCCGCCAGAATCAGCATGACGTCCTGGGTCTGCAGATAGGGGTCGGAGAAATCCATGACCTCCTTGCGTTCCTCGGTGACGGTACAGCAGGAACAGATCAGATCAATCATGCCGGTGCTCAGAGAGGACAGCACCGCGGAGAAGTCCATGCTCTGGAAGTCCAGGGTGATCTCCTTGCCCAGCACCTCGCTGAGCCGGTCGGCGATGGCCTGAGCCATCTCCCGCTCCACGCCGATGGCCTCGTTGGTAGAGGTGTCGATGAAGCCGAAGGGGGGATAGCTGGAGTCATTACCCACTACAAGCGTGCCGCTGTCATAGATCTTCTGGAGCACCGGTCCCAGGTTATTCAGGTCAACACCCTCAACTACGTAAAGTTCATCACTCCCTGCTTCAGCCGAGGTGCTGGCATCTGTACCATCATCCGAAGCGGCGGACGTCCCGCTCCCCGAGGAAGCCATACTGCTGGAAGATGCGGGTGAACTGCCGCAGCCGGACAGGATACCAAGCGCCAGTACCAACGCCAAAACAGCAGACAGAGTTTTCAATAATTTCTTTTTCATGTTTTACCTCCTGGATATAGATAAAAGAGATGTTTGGCTGATTATATTTACGCTTTCGCCTTAGCGCTGCTGATATTCATCCTGGCCTCCACCCGGCGCAGGATGGCAGACATACTCAGGGTCATGACCAGATAGAGGATAGCCACCAGCACCAAGGGCATGAAGGGCAGGAAGCTGTTGCCCCGGATCAGGTTGGCCGTGTACATCAGGTCCGCCAGGCCGATAGTGGAGACCTGGGCAGAGGATTTGAAAAGGGTGACGAAGTTGTTGCCCAGGGCGGGAATGCAGTTTTTCAGCGCCGCCGGGAAGATGATGGACACCATCGCCTGGGCCTTGGTGTAGCCCAGAGAGAGGGCTGCCTCCTCCTGACCGGGATCGATGGAGAGAATGCCGCCCCGGATGATCTCCGAGATGTAGGCTGAGGAGTTGATCATCAGAGCGATGACGCCGCAGGCAAAGCGGTCAAACTGGATGCCGCCCACGGTGATGGTGGGCAGGTCCACCCCCAGCATGGGCAAGCCGTAGTAGACCATGGCGATCTGCAGCAGGATCGGGGTGCCCCGGATGATCTCCACATAGACAAAGGCGATCTTGTTGATGATCTTGTTCTTGCTCAGCCGGAGGAAGCAGACGATCACGCCCAGGACAAAGCCCAGCAGGATCGCGCAGATGGAGACCAAAAAGGTCACTTTAAAACCAATCCACAGAAGATTTCTGTAGCGGACGGCCAGCATCCACAATGTACTCATGCCTGTTCTTCCTCCTTCTCGTCCTGGCGCAGCGTCCGGTACAGGAACTCCCGGGTACGCTTCTCCTTGGGGTGGCGCAGCACCTCGTCGGGGGTGCCCTGCTCCACAATATAACCGCCGTCCATGAAAATGACCCGGTCAGCCACGTCGTGGGCGAAGCCCATCTCGTGGGTAACCACCACCATAGTCAGCCCGTCGTCGGCCAGCTTGCGCATGACGTCCAGCACCTCACCTACCAGCTCCGGGTCCAGGGCGGATGTGGGCTCATCAAAAAGCAGTGCCTTAGGGCTCATAGCCAGAGCCCGGGCGATGGCCACCCGCTGCTGCTGGCCGCCGGAGAGCATGCTGGGATAGGCGTCCGCCTTGCTGGCCAGCCCCACTTTTTCCAGCAAAGCCATAGCTGTCTCTTCTGCTGCGCTCTTGTCTATCTTTTTGATTTTGACCGGGGCCGCAGTAATATTGCCCTTTACCGTTTTGAGCGGAAACAGGTTAAAGCGCTGGAATACCATGCCCACCTCCTCCCGGAGCTTGCGCACATCGTACCTCCGGCTCAGGGTGCTGACCCCCTCATAGTAGATCTCGCCGCCGGAGGGAGTCTCCAGCTGGTTGATGCAGCGCAGCAGGGTGCTCTTCCCCGAACCGGAAGGGCCGATGATACATACCACTTCTCCCTCCTTGACCTCCAGGTTGATGTCCTTCAGCACCTCCAGGTCTCCGAAGTTCTTGGACAGATGCTCGATCTTAATCATTGAGACCGCCTCCCTTGTCAACCGAACCGCAGGCGCACCAGCTGGGCCAGATAGGCCGCGGTGCCCTCGATCCCCAGCACCGCGCTGTTGATCAGAAGATCGTACTGGTCCAGCTCGCCGGGATCGTATCCGGTGTATTTTTTGTGATAGCTCTTCCGGGCCGCATCCACGCTCTTCATCATCTTTTTGGCCTCGGGCAGTGTCATGTTCAGCCGCTGGGTGCAGTTGTCCAGCCTGGCCTGCTCCGGGGCGAAGACAAAGACCGCCAGCCGGTTTGGCTCGCTGCGCAGGATGTAGTCGGCGCAGCGGCCGACGATGATACAGCTCTGCCGCTCCGCCAGGGTGCTGATGATCCGGGCCTGGGCGGCAAAAATCTGGTCCTGCATGGCCACATCTCTGCCCAAAGGAAAGGCACGGCGCCAGAAGGTGGAGTTACCCAGCCGGCCCTCGGCCAGGTCCACCTCCTCCCGGGTGATCCCCAGCTCCCGGGTCACTTGTTCCACGATGTCCCGGTCATAGTATTCCACCCCCAGCTCCTCGGACAGCGCCCGGGCGATGGAGCGGCCCATGCTGCCGAATTGGCGGCCCAGGGTGACCACAAATTGCTTCACGCAGATTCCCCCATTCTCTGAAAGATACAAGGCGAGGCAAAGGCCACCGGTGGTGCTTCCCAGGCGCCTTTGCCTCGCTCTTCTGTAATTGATTCAATGTCCCGTGGGGATCACCAGATGGCCGTAGGCCTTGGCGGTCTCGTCCACCACTCCGTCCCGCATGACGGCACGGCCCCGGACGAAGGTGCCGGTGACGGCGCATTTCAGCTCCCGGCCGTCGTAAGGAATGGCGATGTCCCGGGCGTGGGAGTAGTTTCTGGCCTTGTCCACCACCGTGTGCCGGTCCATGCGGAACAGGGTGAAGTCCGCGTCCGCCCCCACCTGGATGGTGCCCTTGGTGGGATAGAGGCCGAAGCACCGGGCCGGGTTGACGCTGAGCAGCTCCACCACCTTCTCCAGGGTGGTGCGGCCCTCGGCTACCGCGTCCAGCATCAGGGGCAGCCGCAGGTCCGCCCCGGGGAAGCCGGCGGCGGCGGCGAAGATGTCCTTCAGCCCCCGGGTCTTCTCCTCCACCAGGAAGGGGCTGTGGTCGCTGCCCATGTAGTCCACGGTACCGTCGTTGATATAATCCCACAGCTTCTCCGCCTGGGCCCGGCTGCGCACCGGGGGGTTGCACTTGGCGTAGGGGCCGAACTTCACCATGTCCTCCTCGGTCAGGAACAGGTAGTGGGGACAGGTCTCCACATAGACCGGCAGGCCGTCCTTTTTGGCCTGGCGGAGCAGCTCCATGACCTCCGGGCAGGAGACGTGGGCGATCTCCACCCGGGCCCCGGTCTCCCGGACAAAGTTCAGGATGCGCTCCACGCTGGTCACCTCCGCCACGGTGGGGCGGCTGACGCAGTGGTACTCGGGCGACACCCTGCCCTCGGCCCGGAGGCGCCTGATGTTGGCCGAGATCATGTCGTTGTTCTCCGCGTGGAAGGCGCAGAACAGGCCGGTCTTGGCCAGCTCCCGCATGCCCGCGTAGAGTTGGGCGTCATCCGCCATGGTCAGACCCTGGAACTCCTGCTCCCGGCCCTCCGGGGGGGCGTGGAGGAAAGTCTTGTAGGCCACGATCCGGCCGTCGGCGGCCAGCTGGGCGATGTCCTCCAGATATTCGCCCCCGGCGGCCCCGTAGAAGGCGAAGTCCACCACGCACTGGGTCTCCGCCCGGGCGATACGCCGCTCCAGGATCTCCACGTTGTGCTGAGGCGGCACACTGATGGGCTGCTCCAGAATGGTGGTCACCCCGCCGGCGGCTGCGGCCATGGTCTCGGTATAGAAGGTGCCCCGCTCGGTGTGGCCCGGGTCCCGGACGTGCATGTGGGTGTCGATGGTGCCCGGGATCAGGTACTCCCCCGTCAGATCCAGCGTCCGCACCCCCTCCGGCATGCACTCGGGCGCGGCGATGGCGGCGATTTGCCCGGCCTGGACACCCACGGAGACCCCTTCCACGAAGCGATCCTCCAGATAGACTTTCGCGTTCTTCAAAATCAAGTCCAGCATATCAGTGCTCCTCCCCTTCCTTCCATTCGTTCCGATAGCGGCGATACATGGCCAGCCCGGCGGCCAGCATCAGGGCACAGGCCACACCGTCAAACACCTTGACCCCCAGTTTTCTCTCGATGTAGGCGTCGGCGTTGGCGTAGTTGGCGCAGCCCAGCACGATGCCGTCCACATGGGAGTGCTCTACCGCCCGCTCCGCCGCCCGGCACAAGTTCTCACTGTCGTTTTCGGGGCACACCTCGGCCCCCCGGTAGAGATCCTGGCACAGGTACTTCCGGGCCAGGGCCCGCTTGGGGGAGATGGAGCGGGCCGAGGGGGAGATCACCGCGAAGCTGTGGCAGTTCATGGAGGCGATCTTCATGGAGGCCTCGGCGATCCCCACCACCGGCTTGTCGGTGATGGCCTGGAGCACTTCCAGATTGGGGTCGGAGTGGCAGGCCACGATGAAGGCGTCGTACTCCTCACCCCGCTGGACCAGCTCCATCATCTCGGGAAGGCCCTTGGCCGCATCCTCCTGGGTGGCCATCAGCTTGGGGGTGGCGGCCACATGGGTGACGTCCACCTGGTAGGCCCCCCGGACGAAGGCGGCGGCCTTTTTCCGCAGCCGCTCGTCGGTTTCGGCGTCGCTGTTGGGGTTGATGATCAGGATTTTCATTGTCCTCCCTCCAGATTCAGAATGGTGCGATAGAGGGCCTCGCAGCCCAGGCGGCACTGGCTCCAGTCAGTCCACTCCTCCCGGCTGTGACTGATCCCGTCCCGGCTGGGGACGAACAGCATGCCGATGGGGACCCGCAGGGCCATCATATTTCCGTCGTGGGTGGCGCCGCTGGGCATCTTCCGATAGCGCGCCCCCAGCGTCCGGCAGGCAGTCTCCGCCGCGGCAACGAAGCCGCCGCCGCACTCCACCGGGGCCTTTCCTGCTGTCTGCTCAAAGGTGACCCGGACATCCTGACCGCCCTCAAACCGCCGGCGCAGCCCCCGAATAAACTGCTCCATCAGCGCCTCATTCCGATTGCGGAACTCCAGCAGCAGCTTCACCCGGTCGTTGATGACGGCAGTGGTGTTGGGGTGGATCTCGATGTTGCTGAAGGTGCACACCAGCTCCTCCCCCAGCGACCGGGCCAGGGCATCCCCGGCGCAGATCAGCTCCGCCGCCCGAACCACCGCATCCCGGCGGTAGGCCATCATGGTGGTGCCGGCGTGATTGCTCTTCCCCTCTACCAGGATAGAATAGCGCTGCAGGCCCACAATGCCGGTAACAATACCCAGTTCGTCTCCGTTCTCCTCCAGCGTAGGTCCCTGCTCAATGTGCAGTTCCAGCCACCCCATGGCCCGGGAGAAGTCCAGTTCTGCCGCCCGCACCGCCTCTGGCGTCAGAGAATAGCGCCTCAGCTTTTCCTCAACCCCCGGAGCACTGAAATCAAATGCGCCCACCATGCAGCGGCTGCCGAAGGTACCGCCCAGATCGTTGCCCTCCTCGCCGTTGGTGGCGATGACGTGCAGGTCGAAAGGCAGGTGCCTCCCCTCCTGCTGCAGCTGCCGGCAGCAGAGCACTCCAGCCACCACCCCCAGCAGGCCGTCAAACCGGCCGCCCTCCTGGACCGTATCCAAATGAGAGCCTATCAGCAGCTCTCGGCAAGGCTGTGATCCGCTTCCCCGCAGGATTCCATGCACATTGCCTACCGAATCGATATAGCTGGAGAGGCCCTCAGATTCCATATAATCCTTCATGGCAGCGGCCGCTTCTCTGTAAGCCTGGCTGCCGAAGATACGGCTGATACCGCCTTCCGGTTCCATTCCATAGCCGGAAAACCGGAGGACAGCTTCTTTCAGCTTTAACTCTGAAATGAAGTTCATTTTGCTCCTTCTTTCAAAAAGAACAACGGCGCCTGCTCCTGTAGGAGCAAACGCCGTTGTTTGCCGTTCTTTTTGCAAGATTATAGTATTTGCAATTCATTTTGTCAACCCACTTTTACCAATTCGCAGTAGATATTATATTTTTTGTCATATTTAATGAGAATTATTCAGCTTCAGAAATCCATTGTGTGCACAATTTATATTGCATTAATTTCAAAAAACACTACAATACGGTTAAATCACACTGGAGAGAAGATGTCTGAATGAATAAATACCATCTTCCAGGCATCGGTCTGCGGATTGTTAAATCAGCCGCATCCGTTGGACTGTGCTTTTTCATCTATGTATTGCGCGGCTTTTCCGGCATACCCTTCTATTCGGCGATCGCATGCCTGCAATGTATTCAGCCTTACCGTGAAAACACAAAGGCAATGGCAGCCCAACGCACTGTCGGCACAATGATTGGAGCAGCGGCCGGACTGCTGGTGCTTTTGCTTCAGCGAAATCTCCTGCTTCACCTCCCATTGTATTATCTGTGCTATTGCTGTACGGTCGCATTAGGAGTTGTTCTCTCCCTATACTCGGCCGCCGCTTTGAACAAAAAGAACGCCGCTTATTTTTCCTGTGTGGTTTTCCTCTGCATTACCATGGTACACATCGGGGACACCAATCCTTTTCTTTTTGTCTTTAACCGCGTCACCGACACCATGATCGGCATTGCAGCAGGAATGGCTGTCAACGCATGCCATCTCCCCCGAAAGCGCAGGACCGACACGCTGTTTGTTACAGCCATCGACGATGTGCTGTTCCGCCGGGATTCCAAAATGAGTGATTACAGCCGGATTGATTTGAACCGGATGCTGGACGATGGACTGGCCCTCTCTTTTATGACTATGCGGACCACCGCCTCCTATCTCGAGGCTGCAGGGAGCCTGAACATCCGGCTTCCAATTATATTGATGGACGGCGCCACCATCTATGACCCGGTCAAACACACCTACCTGGCCACCCGGGCTCTGTCTCACCGGGATGCCGCACGTTTAAAGCAGCGGCTGCAGGACTTGGGACTGGAGGCATTCAGCACGGTTATCATGGAAGATTCCGCATTGATCTTCTATGACCGCATCAACAATGCCGCTGCAGAACAGGTATACGCCCGCCTGCACACCTCTCCTTACCGAAACTATCTGAATATGCCGGTACCCGAGGACCTGGACACTGCTTATCTGATGGTGATCGACGAGCAAAAACGGATCTGGGACGCTTATCACACCCTGGATGCCGAAGGAGAAACCGAGCAATTCAAAATTCTTTGTTACGATTCCGATGAATATCCCGGTTTTGCCTATATTAAAATCTATCGGAAAGATGCCACAAAACAAGCCATGCTGGAAACCCTGAAAGAACTGACCGGCTTCCAAAAAATCTGCACTTTCGGCAGTATTTCAGGGCAATATGACAAATGTATTAATGCAGACAACGGGGACCATTTGGTAAAAGCCCTCCGTCAGGAGTTCGAGCCCTGCCATTTTCAGATGAGATTCAACCGTCCGGACCGCCCTGACTCCGTCTCTCCCACTCCCCACCGCTCTGTTCGACCCCGGCAAAACCAAACCGACTCAGGATAACTTCATGCCTCCCGCTGCCGTCCACCCCGTATTCCCAAGCCGGGCAGCAGCATTGCCATGCACATATCTGGAGCTTTGCATACGTCGCCGCGCCACCCGGCTGTTTTCGCCGTTCCGCCCCCGGAAGAAAAACTTCTCGATTTTCGAAAAAAATTGTTGACATTCCCCTTCCGTCGTGCTATAGTATCACTTGCGCCGAACGAGGAACGAACTTCCTCGACACCATCTTGATGCACGAGTGGTGGAATTGGTAGACTCGCTGGCTTCAGGTGCCAGTGCTCGCAAGGGCGTGCGGGTTCGACTCCCGCCTCGTGCACCATGCCGGAGCAAAGTTCGCTTTGCTCCGGCATTTTTTCATGCCCTCCGGGCTGCAACAAGTGCTGACCTGCTCCGAACGGATTGCCCCGCGGTAATCTGTTCGGTTTTTTAGAGAACCCCCTCCAAACCGGTCGATACCAATCAGTGAGAGAGCCGCTATGATCAGAGAAATGAGGAAAAAACGGGCGACGGCCGTGCCAGGATACAGGCGAAAGGAAGTGAATGCTGTGAGCTGACAAAAGGAGCGAATTGATATGAGTTATATTCCAAATCCTGACGATGTTTTCCCCAACGATTACGGGACATCGTGCTTTATCAAAAACGTGATTTCAGCCCCCAATATTATCGTGGGCGACTACACCTATTACGACGATCCGGAGGACCCCACGGGATTTGAGCGAAACAACGTCCTCTTCAACTACCCGGAATTCGGCGACAAGCTGATCATCGGCAAGTTCTGCGCCATTGCCGCCGGCACAAAATTCATCATGGGACCCGCCAACCATCGGGTGAGCAGCGTGACAACCTATCCATTTCACGTCTTTGGAGGGATATGGAAGGAGCGGACGCCTCCCCACATGTCTCAGCTCCCCTTCAAAGGCGACATTGTCATCGGAAACGATGTCTGGATCGGGCGGGAGAGCGTGATCCTGCCGGGGGTTCAAATCGGCGACGGCGCTATTGTGGCCGCCTGTTCCGTGGTCACAAAAGATGTGCCGGCATACGGCGTGGTCGGGGGAAATCCGGCCAGATTCATCAAGAGCCGCTTTGACGAGGAGCTGGTGGAACTGCTGCTGCAGTGGAAGTGGTGGGACAAACCGCCCGAGAAGCTGGCCGATCTGCTTCCGCTGCTGTGCGATCCGGATCTGGAAAAGGTGCGAAAGGCCATACAAAAAGACACAGCAACGCCGGCGCCGGAGACAGGGGAATCCTCATCCGGATGAACGCCGGGCGGCGGCACACCGGGCACCCCCCCTTCCCCATGCCCGTCCCCTCCATCTCCCCGCCGCATGCGCCGGATCCACACTTGACGGATTCCCATCCGCTTGCTATGATACTTCCGGACGTGCTATAGACAGAAAGGAGTCATGCAGATGAGACACCTGATTGACATCACGGATCTCACCACCCAGGAGATCGACGAGCTGATCTCTGTGGCAGAGGATATCATTGCCGAACCGGAGCGTTACCAGGAGGTGTGCCGCCACAAAAAGCTGGCCACCCTCTTTTTTGAACCCTCCACCCGCACCAGGCTCTCCTTTGAATCGGCCATGCTCAGCCTCGGGGGCAGCGTACTGGGCTTTTCCGAGGCCAACAGCAGCTCCGCCACAAAGGGCGAGACCGTCAGCGATACCGTGCGGGTGGTCTGCTGCTATGCCGATATCATTGCCATGCGCCACCCCAAGGAAGGCGCCCCTTACGCCGCCAGCAAAGTGGCCACCGTGCCCATCATCAACGCCGGCGACGGGGGGCACAACCATCCCACCCAGACTCTGACCGACCTGTTGACCATCCACCGGGAGCGGGGCGGGCTGGACAACTTCACCATCGGCTTCTGCGGCGATCTGAAGTTCGGGCGCACCGTTCACTCCCTGGTCAACGCCCTGGCCCGGTACCAGGGGATCAAGTTTGTGTTTATCTCTCCGGACGAGCTCAAACTGCCCCGCTACCTGATTGAGCATACTCTGGCCCCGGGCGGACTGCCCTACCGGGAGACCGCCAGCCTGGAGGAGGCGCTGCCCGAGCTGGACATTCTCTACATGACCCGGGTGCAGCGGGAGCGTTTCTTCAACGAGGCGGACTATGTGCGCCTGAAGGACACCTATATTCTGGATCCGGACAAGCTCAAAAACGCCAAGGCCGACATGGCGATTCTCCACCCCCTGCCCCGGGTCAACGAGATCACCGTGGCGGTGGACGAGGATCCCCGTGCCCGCTATTTTGAGCAGGCGGCCAACGGCCGTTTTATCCGCATGGCGCTGATTATGAAACTGCTGGGCCTGACGGTCTGATAAGGGGAGGTTTGCCTTATGAATATCGACAGCATTCAAAACGGCTATGTGCTCGACCACATTCAGGCCGGGGCCAGCATGGAGATCTACCGGTTGCTGGGGCTGGACAAGCTGGACTGCTCGGTGGCCATCATCAAAAACGCCAAGAGCACTAAGCTGGGCCGCAAAGACATCATCAAAATTGACGCTCTGATCCAGCTGGATCTGGACATCCTGGGCTATGTGGATCCGGACATCACTGTCTCCATCATCCGGGACGGGGTCCGGGTGGAAAAGATGCACCCTCAGCTGCCGGCAAAGTTGGTCAACGTGCTTCACTGCAAAAACCCCCGGTGCATCACTGCCGACGAACGCCAGCTCCCCGCCGAGTTTTTGCTCTCCGACCCGGAAAAGCGCACCTACCGCTGCGCCTATTGTGATACGGAATACCATAGATAACAGATATTATGAGCAAAGCCGCCGCGTTTTTAACGCGGCGGCTTTTGTCATCTATCGGGTATGTTACGGGACGTTGTCCCGGATGGACTCCATAATACGGCAGATCAGTCCAGTGCGCTGGAATGGCGTCATCAGATAGAAGCCATCCACATACGGGGCAATCCGGCGGGCGATTTCGGTGGAGATCTCCACCGCCAGGGCCTCCCCCTCTGCCCGGTCCTTGCCCTCATAGAGCTCTGTGATCCGGGGATCCACGTTGATTCCGTTGATCTCGCTGTCCATAAACCGGGCATTGCGGGCGCTGACCACCGGGATAATCCCCCCCAGCAGCCAGGCCCCGGACAGCTCTGAACGTGCCCGCTTCAGGTTCTCAAATCCCTTGGGGGTGAGCACTGGCTGGGTCAGAAATCCCGCCATGCCCCGCTCCAGCTTCTCCCGGGCCAGCTTCAGCTGGACATCAAAATTGACGGCGTTCACATTCAATGCGCCAAAGAGATGGAAGGGCTGCGGAAGTACCTGCTCTCCCAGGCTGGAGACAAAGGAAGCCAGCTTCCGGGAGTTGAACTGGTAGACGCTCTTGACCTCGTCCCGCTCCGCCGTGGGCACCGGGTCGCCGGTGACCAGCAGTACGTTGCGCACCCCCTCGGCATACAGTCCCAGCAGCAGCGCCTTGGTGGCGTTCAGGTTCCGGTCCCGGCAGGTCATATGGGGCAGGGCCTCCATACCCAGCTCCCGACGCACTTTGCAGGCCAGCAGGCTGGAGTCCATCCGGGCCCGGGCGATGGGGCAGTCGGCAATGGTCAGGATGTCCGCCCCGCCCCGCCGGAGCTCCTCCGCCCCGGCCATGAACTTGTCCAGGCTGGCGTCGGCGGGGGGATCCAGCTCCACGGCAAAGACCCGCTCCCCCCGCTGAAGTTTGGTCCAGAAACGGCTCTCCCGGGGTTCGGGCTGCCCTGCCCTGGGCTTCTGCTCCACGGCCGCCGGGCCTGCCTGCCCGCCCCGCTGGGACAGGGCCTTGGCACACTGGGCGATGTGGGCCGGGGTGGTGCCGCAGCAGCCCCCCAGAATCGCCGCCCCCTCCCCGGCCATTTCGGCAATCTGCGCGGCGAAATAGGCCGGATCGCCATCGTAAAAGGTGCGGTTGTTTACCACAACGGGATAGCCTGCATTTGGCATCAGGGCCAGGGTGACGCCGCTGTGCTCCAGCCCCCGCACCAGCTCCAGCATGTGCCGGGCACCGCAGACACAGTTGAAGCCCACCGCGTCCACCGCGCTGCACGCCCTCATCTCCCCCAGCAGGTCGGCGGCGAAACATCCCTCCCGGCTGAAGCCGTCGGGCTGGACGGCGAAGGTGACGATGATGTAGCTCTCCGGGACCTGGGCGCGGATATACTCCGCCGCCTCCCGCAGGCCCGCCGCGGTGGCATTGGTCTCAAAGAGGAAGTGCCGGGCCCCCAGCTCCAGAAAGCGGTCCGCCACCCAGCGGTATTCCTCTGCCGCCTCATCCGGAGAAAGCGCGGTCACCGGGCCGATATCCGCAAAGACAAAGGCGTCAAAGGGGGCGGCGGCCTGGGCTGCCAGCTCCCAGCCCGCCCGGATGGCCCGCCGGGCCAACTCCTCATCCCCCTGGAGGGCGGGGCGGTTCAGGGCAAAGCTATTGGTCTTGATGGCCTGGGCCCCGGCCTCCAGATATTCCCGGTGGATGTCCCCGATCAGCTCCGGCTGGCTCAGATTGGCCAGCTCACAGCCGGAGCCCGGGCTGTGGTTCTTCTGGGAAAAGTAGGTCCCCATGCCGCCGTCAAAGAGCAGCGGCCCCTGCTGTATGGCCTGCCGGATGTCCCTCATCCCAGCACCTCCTTTGCGATGTCCGCCGAGGCCTTGGCGTCCTTGGCGTAGTAATCCGCCCCGATCTCCCGGGCGTAATCCGGCGTCAGCACCGCGCCCCCCACAAAGACCTTGCAGGGGTGGCCGCTCTCCCGCAGGGCGACGATGGTGCGGCGCATAGACTCCACCGTGGTAGTCATCAGGGCGGAGAGGCCCACCAGGCGGATGTCCTGCTCCACGGCGGCCTCCACCACCCTCTGTACCGGCACGTCCCGGCCCAGGTCCAGCACCTGATAGCCGTAGTTCTCCAGCACCACCCGGACGATGTTTTTGCCGATGTCGTGGATGTCACCCTCCACGGTGGCCAGCAGGATCTTCCCCTTGGAGACGCTCTCCCCGCCCCGGGCGGCGATGCGGTCGCGGATCAGGTCGAAGCCGGCACAGGCGGCGTTAGCGGCGTTGATGAGCTGGGGCAGGAAGATGATCTGCTTTTCGTACCGCTCCCCCACCACATCCAGGGCGGGGATCAGCTTCTGGTTGATGACGTCCAGCTCGTCCATGGTCTCCAGCAGCCGGGCGGTCAGGTTGGCAGTCTCCTGTTTGAGCCCTTTCAGGATGGCGTCCTGGACGGTCATCTCCCCTCCCGGGGTGCCGGAGGGCTTAGGCTCCTCCGCCTGCTGGGCAAAGCGGGCAATGTAGCTGCCGCAGTCCGCGTCCTCCCCGGAGATGGCCCGGAAGGCGGCGACGGCGTCCATCACCTCCCGCTGATTGGGGTTGACGATGGGCAGGTCCAGGCCGCAGGCCATGGCCTGGGTCAGGAAGCTGACGGTGACATGGCCCCGCTGGGGCAGGCCGAAGGAGATATTGCTCACCCCCAGCACGCAGTGGAGCCCCATCTGCTCGTGGACGGCCCGCACCGCCTTGAGGGTCTCCATGGCCTGATCCTGCTGGGCGGAGATGGTGAGGGTCAGGCAGTCGATCAGCACGTCCCGTTTGGGAATGCCGTAGCTCAGGGCGGTCTGGACAATCCGCCGGGCCAGCTCCAGCCGCTCCCCGGCAGACTGGGGGATGCCCCCCTTGTCCATGGTCAGCCCCACCACGGCGGCGCCGTACTTGCGCACCAAGGGCAGAATGCGCCGCAGATTCTCCGGCTCGGCGTTCACCGAGTTGACGATGGCCCGGCCGGTGCAGGCCCGCAGCCCGGCCTCGATGGCAGCCGGGTCGGAGGAGTCGATCTGCAGGGGCAGATCCACCACGCTCTGGACAGCCCGGACCACCTGGGTCATCATCTCCGGCTCATCAATGCCGGGCAGACCCACATTGATATCTAAAATGTCCGCCCCGGCCTCGGCCTGTTCGATGGCCCGCTCCATGATATAGTTGAAGTCCCGCTCCCGCAGGGCCTGCTGGAAGCGCTTTTTGCCGGTGGGGTTGATCCGCTCCCCGATGATCCGCACGCCGGAAAGCTCGGTCATGTGGCCGGCGGAGCACACCCCCTGGCGGGGGGCGGGCCGCTCTGCCGGCTCGGCGGGCTCCAGCCCCGCCAGGGCGCGGATGAAGGCCGGAGTGGTGCCGCAGCATCCCCCCAGGATATGCACCCCCAGGGCTGTAAAGGCTTCCATCTGCCGGGCAAACTCCGCCGCGTCCATATCATACTGCCCGGTGGCCGGGTCGGGCAGGCCGGCGTTGGGCTTGACGATCAGCGGCTTCGCCGTCCACTCCCCCATCTCCCGGATCAGGGGCAGAATCTCCTTCGGCCCCAGGGAGCAGTTGATCCCCATGGCGTCCACCCCCAGAGCGGACAGGGTGCAGGCCATGCAGGCCACGGTGGTGCCGGTAAAGGTGCGGCCGGTGGCCTCAAAGCTCATGGTGACCCAGATGGGCAGTCTCTTCTCCGACTGCTCCCGGGCGGCCAGCACCGCGGCCCGGACTTCCGCCAGGTCGGTCATGGTCTCAAAGACCACCAGATCTGCCCCGGCGGCCTCTCCCGCCCGGACCATCTGGCCGTAGATTTCATAGGCCTCCTCAAAGGAGAGGGTGCCCAGGGGTTCCAGCAGCTCCCCGATGGGGCCCACGTCCAGGGCCACCTTGGCCCGGTCCCCGGCCACCCGCCGGGCGGTGGAGACGTTGGCGGCGATGACCTCCTCCACGGTGTAACCGGTGCCGGAAAGCTTGTGGGCGTTGGCTCCGAAGGTGTTGGCGTAGAGAACCCGGCTGCCCGCCTCCAGATAGGCGCGGTGAACCCCCTCCACCACCTCCGGGTGCTCCAGTCCGAACAGCTCCGGGCGCTCCCCCAGCCCCAGGCCCGCGGCCTGAAGCATGGTGCCCATGGCGCCGTCCAATAAGATCAATTCAGCCATGACAGCTGACTCCCTCCTATTACAATAAATTTGGACAGGAAAGCCGGGCAGCCAGTCCGGCTTTC
>CAUGSS010000023.1 GCA_959602365.1 uncultured Eubacteriales bacterium | reverse complement strand
TTGCCGTCCTCGATGTTGATCTTGTTGGTCTCGCCCAGGGCCATGCCGTTGAAGAACACATGGCTGCCCATCCGCATCAGGTAGCCGTACTCCTTGGCGTGCTCCCAGAATTCCTTGACCACCTTGGGATAGAAGCAGTAGGCGATGACCTGTTTCATATCGGTCTTGGGGCAGAACTGGGAGACCTCTTTCCAGGCCTGGTCAAAGTCCACCGGGGGCAGCAGTTCGCCGGGGCGGCAGGTGATGGGCTGTTCGCCCTTGAGGACGATCTTCTGCAGCTCCTCCGGGAAGCCCCAGGCGGGCTGGCCCATCATGCCCTTGAAGTAGGACACCACCGAGTCGGGATAGCTCAGATCCTTGCCCTTGGTGCAGATGTTCTCCGGGGTCAGGTTGTTCTGGACCATGAAGATGGCCAGATCGCCCACCATCTTGGAGGAGGGGGTCACCTTGACGATGTCGCCCAGCATGTCGTTGACCTGCTTGTACATCTCCTTGACCTCGTCAAAGCGGCTGCCCAGGCCCAGGGAGATAACCTGGGGCTGGAGATTGGTGTACTGGCCGCCGGGAATTTCGTAGCGGTAGATGTCGGTGACCGGGCTCTTGAGGCCGTGGTCAAAGCGCTCGTAGCGCAGCCGCACGTCGGCCCAGTAGTCGGTCAGCTTCTGCAGCTCCTTCAGATCCAGCCCGGTGTCCCGCTCGGTGCCCTCCAGGGCGGCCACCACCGCGTTCATGGAGGGCTGGCTGGTCAGGGAGGACATGGAGGAGATGGCAGTGTCCACAATGTCCACCCCGGCCTCGGCGGCCATCAGCAGGGTGGCCACCTGGTTGGCGGTGGTGTCGTGGGTGTGCAGGTGGATGGGCAGGCCCACCTCCTGCTTCAGGGTGGAGACCAGCTTCTTGGCGGCATAGGGCTTCAGCAGGCCGGACATGTCCTTGATGGCCAGGATGTGGGCGCCCCGCTTCTCCAGCTCCTTGGCCATGTTGACATAATACTCCAGGGTGTAGCGGTCCCGGGCGGGGTCCAGGATGTCGCCGGTGTAGCACATGGTGGCCTCGCAGATCTTGCCCTGCTTCAGCACCTCGTCCATGGCGATCTCCATGCCGGGGATCCAGTTCAGGGAGTCAAAGACCCGGAACACGTCGATGCCGCTGATGGCGGCCTCCTTGACAAAGGCCCGGATCAGGTTGTCGGGGTAGTTGGAGTAGCCCACGGCGTTGGCGCCCCGGAGCAGCATCTGGAAGGGGATGTTGGGGATCTTCTTGCGCAGCAGCTCCAGCCGCTCCCAGGGGTCCTCGTGGAGGAAACGGTAGGCCACGTCAAAGGTGGCGCCCCCCCACATCTCCAGGGAGAAGCAGTCGGCCAGGATGTCGGCGGTGCCGTCAGCCCCCTTGAGCATATCCCGGGTGCGCATCCGGGTGGAGAGCAGGCTCTGGTGGGCGTCCCGCATGGTGGTGTCGGTGATGAGCAGCTTCTTCTGGTCCAGCACCCACTGCTTGACCGCCTCGGGGCCGCTCTTGTCCAGGATTTGCTTCAGGCCGTCCCGGGGCACCTCCCGGGTGGGCTGGGGGAAGCGGGGGGTGTCATACTGCTTGCGCTCGGCATTGGGGGCGGCGACCTGAATGTTGGCGATGTAGCGCAGCACCCGGGTGGCCCGGTCCCGGCTGTTCTCAATCTCAAAGAGCTCCGGGGTATCGTCGATAAACTTGGTGTGGCACTGGCCGGCCTGGAATTTCGGGTGGTGCAGGATGTTGGTGACAAAGGGGATGTTGGTCTTGACCCCCCGGATGTGGACCTCATTGATGGCCCGCATGGCCTTGCGGCAGACGCCCAGGAAAGTGTTGTCCCAGCTGGTCACCTTGACCAGCAGCGAGTCGTAATAGGGGGAGATGGAGGTGCCGGTGCCGGCGTTGCCCCCGTCCAGCCGGACGCCGAAGCCGCCGCCGGAGCGGTAGGCGGTGATCTTGCCGGTGTCCGGGGCAAACCCGTTCAGCGGATCCTCGGTGGTGACCCGGCACTGGATGGCGTAGCCGTTGACGCGGACGTCCTCCTGGCAGCTCAGGCCGATCTCCGGGGTGGAGAGGGGGTAGCCCTCGGCGATGAGCAGCTGGGCCCGCACCAGGTCGATGCCGGTGACCTGCTCGGTGACGGTATGCTCCACCTGGATCCGGGGGTTCATCTCGATGAAGTAGTGGTTGCCCTCCTTGTCCACCAGGAACTCCACGGTGCCGGCGGAGACGTAGCCCACGCTCTTTGCAATTTTCACCGCGTCCTCGTGAAGGGCCTCGATGGTGGCCTCCGGTACGCTCCAGGCCGGGGCGAACTCCACCACCTTCTGATAGCGCCGCTGAAGGGAGCAGTCCCGCTCCCCCACATGGTAGACGTGGCCATACTTGTCGGCCAGGATCTGCACCTCGATGTGCTTGGGCTCTACCAGGAACTTTTCAATAAAGATGTCGTCGTTGCCGAAGGCCTTTTTGGCCTCGCTCTTCACCAGCTCAAAGGCGGGCTTGACCTCCTCCGGGGTGTTGCAGCGCCGCATGCCCCGGCCGCCGCCCCCGGCGGCCGCCTTCAGGATGACGGGGAAGCCGTAGCTGATTGCTTTCTCCAAAGCCTCGTCGCCGTCCTTCAGGGGTTCGGTGCAGCCCGGGATGATGGGCACGCCGCAGGCGATGGCCGTGGCTTTGGCCGCCAGCTTGTCGCCCATCTGGGAGAGCACTTCGGCGGGAGGGCCCACAAAGGTGATCCCCGCCTCATCGCAGGCCCGGGCAAAGTCGGCGTTTTCGGACAGAAAGCCGTAGCCGGGGTGAATCGCGTCCACCCCCCGGCGGCGGGCCAGGTCGATGATACCCGGGATATCCAGATAAGCGCCCAGAGGGCTCTGATTTTCGCCGATCAGATAGGCCTCGTCCGCCTTGGTGCGGAACAGGCCGTTGGTGTCCTCGTTGGAGTACATGGCCACCGTGTGCAGCCCCAGGTCGTGGCAGGCCCGGAAAATGCGGATGGCAATCTCGCCGCGGTTGGCGGCCAGAACTTTGTTGAACGTGCGTACTGCCATAGACGATCGATCCTTTCCATATCAGACTCAACTTGTGAACTCAAATGCGCCCGTCCCGGGGACAGGCAGAACTCTTGCGTTCTATTATACTTTCAAAAACAACTTTTGCAAGTGTTTTTAATAAAACTTGCAAACAAAAGTTTGGCGTGCGCCCACATCAAAATAGGACAATGTGCCCAGGGCGGTTGATTGGCATCGGGGGAAATGGTAGAATGGGCAAAAAAGCAGAGGGGAGAACGCGGTATGAAATTGGAGACACAGCGGCTGGTGCTGCGCCCCTGGGAGGATGAGGACGCCCCGGCCCTTTACAAATACGCCCAGGATCCCCGGGTGGGCCCCATCGCGGGCTGGCCGGTGCACACCAGCGTGGAACACAGCCGGGAGATCATCCGGAGCGTGTTCTCAGCGCCGGAGACCTACGCGGTGGTGCTGCGGGAGACCGGAGAGCCGGTGGGCAGTGCCGGCATCATAGCCCCCAGCCATGGCGGCATTCCCATGGAAGAGGGGGAGGCGGAGATCGGCTATTGGATCGGCGTGCCCTATTGGGGCCGGGGGCTGATCCCGGAGGCGGTGGAGGTTCTGCTGGAGCGCTGCTTCACCCGGCTGGGCTGTCACACCGTCTGGTGCTGCCACTTTGACGGCAACGAGAAATCCCGCCGGGTCATGGAGAAGTGCGGCTTCACCTATCACCACTCGATTACGGAGGAGCCCAACCAGTACAACGGCATCGCCGTCACCCATGTCACCCGGCTCACCCGGGAGGAGTGGCTGGCCCGCCGGGGCCAGGCTGCCGGGGCGGAGGAGGGCGGCGTATGATCCTGATCGCCTGCGTGGACGACAATCTGGGCATGGCCTTCAACCGCCGCCGCCAGAGCCAGGACCGGGTGCTGCGAGAGCGCATGCTGGAGCGGGTGGGGGGCGCGCCCCTGTGGATGCGCCCCTATTCCGCCCGGCAGTTCGGCCCTCTGCCCCCCAATGTCCGCCCGGCGGAGGATTTCCTGGAGCGGGCGGGGGCAGGGGAGTACGCCTTCACCGAGCTGGATGCCCCGGGGCGATGGGTCCGGAAAATCGAAGGGGTCCTCCTGTACCGCTGGGGGCGCAGCTATCCCGCCGACCTGACCTTTGACCTTTCCCTGGAGGGGTTCGCGCTTCAGTCCAGCCTGGACTTTGCCGGCTCCTCCCACCCCGAGATCACAGAGGAGATTTATATCAGATGAGAGATAGGATGAAGAACACGGGCCTGTTGGCCCTGCTGCTGGCCCTGTGCCTGACCCTGGCCGCCTGCGGCTCCGCCCCGGCGTCCTCCGGCCCCGCCGCCAGTGCCGGAGGGGCGGCGGACAGCGCCTCCTCCGCCGCGGAGTCCCAGCCGGAGCCAGAGGAAGCGCCCGCCCCGGCGGAGCCGTCCTCTTCCGCCCCGGCGGAGGGGGCGGAGACCGCGGCCTTCTCCCCGGACAGCCTGCCCGCCTATGCCGGGGAGGCCTGGGTGGCGGTCAACGGCAACCAGCCCTATTTCACGGAAGAAGAGCGGCAGAACACCGAGGCCTTTGAGAATTACAGCGAGCTGGACGAGCTGGGTCGCTGCGGGGTGGCCTGGGCCAACGTCTGCCCGGAGCTGATGCCGACAGAGGACCGGGAGGACATCGGCAGCGTGGAGCCCACAGGCTGGCACTCGGTCCAGTACGACGGGGTGGACGGGGGCTATCTCTACAACCGCTGCCACCTGATCGGCTTCCAGCTCTCCGGGGAGAACGCCAACGAGCGCAACCTGATCACCGGCACCCGCTATCTGAACATCCAGGGGATGCTCCCCTTTGAGAACATGGTGGCCGATTACGTCCAGGAGACGGAGCACCATGTGCTCTACCGGGTCACCCCGGTCTTTGAGGGGGACAACCTGGTGGCCTCCGGGGTGCTGATGGAGGGCTGGTCGGTGGAGGACGGGGGCGAGGGCGTCTGCTTCTGCGTGTACGCCTACAACGTCCAACCCGGGGTGGAGATCGACTACGCCACCGGGGAGAGCCGGCTGTCCGGAGATGGCCAGACGGGAGCGGAAACCGGGACGGAGACGGAATCGGGGACGGAGACCGCTTCCTCCACCGAGTCCTCCGGGGAGATGGAGTATGTGCTGAACACCAGTTCCCACAAGTTCCACCTGCCCGACTGTTCCAGCGTGGCGTCGATGAGCGATGCCAACCGGCGGGACTTTGTGGGCAGCCGGGAAGAGGTGATTGCCCAGGGCTATGAGCCCTGCGGCCGCTGCCACCCCTGATCCCGCCCGGTGCCCCGGAGCGGACGGGCGGAGGCTGGAAAGAAGAAGGGAGGGGAGTGCAATGAAAAATGTCTATGGCCGGCATGTATTGGTCACCGGGGCCTCCAGCGGCCTGGGAAAGGCCTGCGCCGAGGCCTTTGCCCGGAATGGCTGCGCGGTGACCGGGGTCTCCCGGCACTGTGAGGAGGGCACCCGGGCCTATCCCGGCGGGGGCAGCCTGACCCTGCGTCGGATGGACGTCACCGATCCGGAGTCCGTCCGCCGGGTGGCCGGCGGGCTGGAGGGGGTGGACATCGCCGTCCTCTGCGCCGGCATGGGGGTGTCCGGTCCGGCGGAGGAAGTGCCCCTGGAGCTGGCCCGTCGGCAGATGGAGGTCAACTACTTCGGCGTCCTCACAGTGGCGGCGGAGCTCCTGCCCAAGATGCGCCGCCAGGGGTCCGGCCTGCTGCTGGTGGCCGGCTCCATCGCCGGGAAGGTGCCCATCCCCATGCAGAGCCACTACTCCTCCAGCAAGTACGCCCTGGAGGCCTATGTGGAGTGCGTGCGCATGGAGATGCGCCCCTTCGGCGTCCGGGCCTGCATCCTGGAGCCCGGGGACACCGCCACCGGGTTCACCGCCGCCCGGCAGAAGTACGACCCGCCGGAGGGTTCCCCCTACCGGTGGGTGTGCGAGAAGAGCGTGGCCGGCATGGAGCGCTCCGAGCGCTCCGGCCGCCCGCCGGAGTCGGTGGCCCGGGTGGCCCTGAAGCTGGCCGGGCGCAGGAACCCGCCGGTGCGGGTGGCGGTGGGGCTGGAGTACAAGGCGCTGATGCTGCTGCGCCGCATTATGCCCGACCGGCTGGCGGAGTGGGTGCTGGGAAAACTGTATCTCTGACCGCCATGGAAGAGGGCGGCCTGAAAAGGAGTTGGTTTGCTTGAGGCGCTGCATTGCCCTGACTGGAATCGTTAGGAGGATTTTTTAGACAAGTCAGGAGGAATTCAAATGACGATTCCAGAGAAAACACTCTATCCCAGATCGGGAGATCGGGAGACCATCTATTTAAAATATGCCATTACCGATCCCGCCATCACGGTGGGAGACTATACGATGTACAACGACTTTGTCCACGCGCCCACGGAATTTGAGCGGAACAATGTGCTCTACCACTACCCGGTCAACGGGGACCGGCTGGTCATTGGGAAGTTCTGCTCCATCGCCTGCGGGGCGAAATTCCTGTTCAACAGCGCCAACCACACGCTGGGGTCGCTGTCCACCTATCCCTTTCCCCTCTTCTATGAGGAGTGGGGGCTCAGCCGCCGGGACGTGGCTGACGCCTGGGACAATAAGGGGGACATTGTCATCGGAAATGACGTCTGGATTGGATACGAGGCGGTGATCCTGGCCGGAGTCACCATCGGGGACGGAGCCGTGGTCGGCGCCCGGGCGGTGGTGACCCGGGACGTCCCGCCCTACACCATCGTGGGCGGCGTCCCCGCCCGGCCCATTCGGAAGCGGTTTTCGGAGGCGGCCATCTCCGCCCTGCTGGAGATGAGATGGTGGGACTGGCCCCGGGAGCGGATCGCCCGGAGCCTTCCGGCCATCCAATCCGGCCGCGTGGACCTGCTGAAGGGTTGACATAACTTTTTGTGACACCGCCCAGAGTGTTCCGCTCCGGGCGGTGTCCTCACTTTTTTAGGTCAGGTGGGAGAAAAAGATTGCAAGGGCGGGGGAAAGTATGCTATAATCCCTTAGATTGGATTATTTTGCACTTTTCCTGTTTTTGTATAATTCGTATAATGAAAAGGAGTGATCCCCATGATCCTGGATGAAGAGACCCTGGAACTGGTACAGATGGTGCGGGAGTTCGTGGACAACGAGATTATCCCCAATGTGGGCGAGATTGAGCGCACCGGCGGCAGCCCCGACGCAATTTTGGATATGGCCTGCGAGATGGGCCTGAACACCCTCTGCCTGCCCGAGGAGTACGGCGGCATCGGCCTGACCAATGTGCAGACCTTCGCCATCGCCGAGGAGATCGCCCGGGGCGACATCGGCATCGGCACCACCCTGATTGCCAACTGCCTGGCCTCCTACCCGGTGCTGCTCTCCGGCACCCCGGAGCAGAAGAAGCTGTGGTTTGAGACCCTGGTGGAGAAGAAGTACGCCGCCTTTTGCCTGACCGAGCCCAACGCCGGCTCCGACGCCGGCGGCGTCCAGACCACCGCCGTGGAGGACGGGGATGAGTGGGTCATCAACGGCACCAAGTGCTTCATCTCCAACGGCCCCATCGCCGGCATCTACACCGTGCTGGCCTCCACCAACAAGAAGGCCGGGGCCATGGGCCTGACCGCCTTCATCGTGGAGCGGGACCGGCCCGGCGTGTCCATCGGCAAGGAAGAGGACAAGATGGGCATGCGCCTGAGCTGCACCAGCGAGGTCATCTTTGACAACGTGCGCATCCCCAAGGACCACATGCTGGGCCGCAAGAACCGGGGCTTCAAGATCATCCTGGAGACCCTGGACCACAGCCGGGCCGGCGTGGGCGCCTTCGGCGTGGGCATCGGCCAGCGCTGCGTGGAGGAGGCCGCCAAGTACGCCAAGCAGCGCAAGCAGTTCGGCGTCAGCGTGTCCACCTTCCAGTCCGTCCAGAACATGCTGGCCGACATGGAGATCCACGTCCAGGCCGCCCGTCAGGCCTATCTCCACGCCGCGGAGCTGATGGACGCGGGGCTGCCCTTCACCATGGAGGCCGCCATCGCCAAGACCATCGGCACCGACACCGGCATGCAGTGCGCCGTGGACGGCGTGCAGGTCATGGGCGGCTACGGCTATATGAAGGACTATCCCATGGAGAAGCTGATGCGGGACGCCAAGATCCTCCAGATCTATGAGGGCACCAACCAGATCCAGCGCTCTGTGGTGGCCGGCCAGCTGCTGAAGAAGTATCACTGATTTTCACATTGAGAGGTAGAACCGCTTTGAATATTCTCGTCTGTGTCAAGCAGGTGCCGGACACCACCGCCATCAAGATCGACCCGGTCAAGCACACCCTGATCCGGGAGGGCGTGCCCAGCATCCTGAACACCTTTGACGCCTACGCCCTGGAGACCGCCCTGCGCCTCCGGGAGAGCGCCGGCGGCAAGATCACCGTGCTGTCCATGGGCCCCGAGCAGGCCAAGGAGGCCCTGAAGGAGTGCATCTCCGTGGGGGCCGACGGGGCCTGGCTGATCAGCGACCGGGCCTTCGGCGGCAGCGACACCCTGGCCACCAGCCGCACCCTGGCCGAGGCCGTCCGGGTGCTGGAGGAGCAGCAGGGCGCTCCCTTTGACCTGATCTTCTGCGGCAAGCAGGCCATCGACGGGGACACCGCCCAGGTGGGCCCCGAGCTGTCCCAGCATCTGGACCGGGCCCTGCTCACCTACGCCCTGGAGGCCCAGGTGGAGGGGGACACCGTCAAGATCCGCCGGGAGAGCGACGAGGGCTACGACTGGTACGCCGCCAAGATGCCCGCCGTTATCACCGTCAATAAGACCTCCTATGACCTGCGCTATCCCTCCCTGAAGGGCAAGATGGCCGCCCGCAAGGCGACCATCCCCACCCTGACCGCCGCCGAGGTGGTGGTGCCCGAGGAGAAGCGGGGGCTGAAGGGCTCCCCCACCAAGGTGAAGAAGACCTTTACCCCGGTGCGCACCAAGAACGGCCTGCGGCTGGAGGGCCTCTCCGGCGCCGAGGCCGGGGCCAAGCTGGCCGACGTGCTGGCCGAGGCCAAGCTGGTGTAAGGAGGGAGAAGAACATGGAAAGCAAGAATCTCTGGGTGGTCGTGGAGACCGAAGAGGGCGCGGCCAAGAACGTGGGCTATGAGCTGCTGAGCGTGGGCCGCACCCTGGCCGACAAGCTGGGGCAGCAGCTGGTGGCCCTGGTGATGGGCAAGGATGTCCAGGGCGTGGCCCAGACCTGCATCGCCTACGGCGCCGACCAGGTGCTGCTGGTGGAGGGAGACGAGTACGCCACCTACAACACCGACGCGGCCACCTACGCCGTGGTCACCCTGATCGAGAAGTATCACCCCTCCATCGTGCTCTACGGCGCCACCAACAACGGCCGGGATCTGGCCCCCCGGGTGGCCTGCCGGCTGGAGACCGGCCTGACCGCCGACTGCACCGAGCTGGACATCGACGAGGAGACTGGCCTGCTGGTGTCCACCCGGCCCACCTTCGGCGGCAACCTGATGGCCACCATCCTGTGCCCGGATCACCGGCCCCAGATGTCCACCGTCCGCCCCGGCGTGTTCAAGAAGGGCACCCCCGACGAGGGCCGCACCGGCGAGATCGTCGCCGAGGACGTCCATATCGACCCCGCCCAGATCCGGGTCTCCCTGGTGGAGCGGGTCAAGGAGGTGGCCGAGGCGGTCAACCTGGAGGAGGCGGAGATCATCGTCTCCGGCGGCCGCGGCCTGAAAGAGGAGAAGGGCTTTGAGCTGATCCGGGAGCTGGCCGGGGTGCTGGGCGCCACTGTGGGCGCCAGCCGGGCCGCCGTGGACGCGGGCTGGATCTCCCATGTGCATCAGGTGGGCCAGACCGGCAAGACCGTGGCCCCCAAGCTGTATATCGCCGTGGGCATCTCCGGCGCCATCCAGCACCTGGCGGGCATGAGCGGCTCCGACACCGTGGTGGCCATCAACAAGGACCCGGACGCCCCCATCTTCGACGTGGCGGACTACGCCGTGGTGGGCGACCTCTACGAGGTGGTCCCCGCCCTGATCGAGGCCATCCGGGCCAAGAAGGCCTGAGCCTGTCCCCGATAGAGGGATTGCCCTCTGTAATGCAATGAAATCCCGGCCGGGAGGCGCCTGCTGCGCTTCCCGGCCGTTTTCTCTTGTTTAGGAACATCTGCGGCTTTTTCTGACGGTTTGACCGATGAGCAGGCCCCGCGGCGTCGGCAGCCGCACCTCTTGCCTCCGACCGGCATAACCTGCCCCGGGAGGGATTTTATATGATGAACAGAACACCGGCCCGGGCCCGGGCCGTCATCCGGGGCGCCGGGGCCTGGGCGGGGGTCAACGGACTGGCCACCTTTCGCCAGTGCCGCCGGGGCGTGCTGGTCACCGTGGAGGTACACGGCCTGCCCGTAGGCGAGGGGGACTGCCCGGAGGATTTCTTTGGGCTGCACATCCACCAGGGCGAGACCTGTACCGGCACCCCGGAGCGGCCCTTTGCCGATGCCGGCGGCCATTTTCAGCGCTGGGAGTGTCCCCACCCGGCCCATACGGGGGATTTGCCCCCGCTGCTGGGATGTCAGGGCCACGCCTTTTCCTCGTTTTTGACCGACCGCTTCCGGGTGGAGCAGATCATCGGCCGCACCATCATTGTCCACGCCCGCCGGGACGATTTTTCCACCCAGCCCAGCGGCGACGCCGGGGCCATGATCGCCTGCGGGCAGATTGTGGCCGGCTGCTGACCGGTGGAGTGCCGGCGGCATCCTTTGATCCCTCCAGCGTAAAATAGCGCTGGAGGGTTACATTTTGCCCGCTTTGGTGGTATAATCTATTCTGTATCTTTATCTACTTTCCTACGGGAGGATCACCATGGAGATTGCCAAGCTGAGAGAATGCCTGACTGCCGCCTGTCCCGGCCTGGAATTGCTGGAGGAGGTGCCTATGCGCCTGCACACCTCCTTCCGCATCGGCGGTCCGGTGCGGCTGATGGCCCGGGTGAAGGATGACAGGGAGTTTGCCGCCGCCCTGAAGGGGGCCGCCCAGCTGGGCATTGTCCCCTTTGTGCTGGGCAACGGCACCAATGTGCTGGCGGGGGACGGCAGCCTGGACCGGTTTGTCATTTTGACCGCCGGCGGTCTGGATGTCCTGGAACGGCGGGGAGAGACCGAGATCCTCTGCGGCGCCGGGGTGCCCCTGGCCCGGCTGGCGGTCTTTGCCATGGAGCAGGGGCTGACCGGACTGGAGTTTGCCCACGGCATTCCGGGCACCCTGGGAGGCGGCATGGCCATGAACGCCGGCGCCTACGGGGGTGAGCTGCGGGATGTGGCGGTGTCCAGCGACTATCTGACCCTGGACGGAGAGGCCGGCACCCTGGTGGGGGAGGCGCAGCAGCTCTCCTACCGCCACAGCGCCTACTCCTCGGGAGAGAAATTTGTCACCTCCGCTGTGCTGCGGCTGCGCCCGGGCAACCGGGAGGAGATCCGCGCCCGGATGGAGGAGCTGGCTCAAAAGCGCCGGGCCAGCCAGCCGCTGGAGTACCCCAGCGCCGGCAGCACCTTCAAGCGGCCGGCAGGGGGCTATGCCGCCGCCCTCATCGACCAGTGCGGGCTGAAGGGCCTGCGGGTGGGCGGGGCCCAGGTGAGCGAGAAGCACGCCGGATTTGTCATCAATACCGGCGGCGCCACCTGCGCCGACGTGCTGGCCCTGACAGATCAGATTCGGGAGACCGTGCTGCGTCAGACCGGGATTGCCCTGGAACTGGAGATCCGGCGGCTGGACTGAGAGGGGGAACTGCAATGGAGTTTGTCATTATTACCGGGCTCTCCGGCGCCGGCAAGAGCCGGGCGGCGGAATTCTTGGAGGATGCGGGGTTCTACACCGTGGACAATATTCCCCCGGAGTTTATGCCCAAGTTTGCGGAGTTCTGCATCCACGCCAACGGACGCTATGACCGGGTGGCTCTGGTCAGCGATGTGCGGGCGGGGGAGAGCTTTGAGCCGCTGCTCCACGCCCTGGATGAGCTGGAGCAGATGAACTGTACCTACCAGCTGCTGTTTATGGAGGCCGATCTGCCCACCATCATCAAGCGCTACAAGGAGACCCGGCGGCTGCACCCCCTGGCGGGCAGCGGCCAGTCGCTGGAGGAGGCGGCCAACCGGGAGCGCAGGCTGCTCCAGCCGGTGCGGGACCGGGCCACCTATGTGCTGGACACCACGCCCTTTGTCTCCACCAACATGCTTCGCTCCGCGCTGGAAAAGCTCTTCGGCACCAATCAGATGCAGACCGGCCTTTCGGTCAATGTCATGAGCTTCGGCTATAAGTACGGCCTGCCCTTGGAGGCAGATCTGGCGATGGATGTGCGTTTCCTGCCCAACCCCTACTATGTCGCCGAGCTGAAGCAGCTCAGCGGCAGAGATCAGCCCGTGCAGGATTATCTGGATTCCTTCCAGGTGACCGGCATTTTTTGGACGAAGCTGACGGATCTGCTCGCCTTCCTGCTGCCGCAGTATGCCGAGGAGGGAAAACGCACCCTGACTCTGGCCATCGGCTGCACCGGGGGCAGGCACCGTTCGGTGGCCCTGGCCTGCAAACTGGCGGATTGGGTGCGCCGGCAGGGATATACTGTCAGCGAGTATCACCGGGATGTGACGAGGGTTTGAGGATATGAGCAAGCAGAGACGCGTTTCCCATCTGGACGGCCCCAATATTGTGGCCATTGGCGGCGGCACCGGGCTGTCCACCATGCTGCGGGGGCTGAAAAAGTATACCAAGAATCTGACGGCCATTGTCACCATGGCCGATGACGGCGGCGGCTCGGGAAAACTGCGGGAGGATCTGGGCATGCCGCCTCCCGGCGATATCCGTCACTGCCTGCAGGCGCTGGCCAATGCCGAGCCCCTGATGGAGGAGCTCATCAACTACCGCTTCACCGAGGGCACCCTGGCGGGGCAGAGCTTCGGCAACCTGTTTCTGGCCGCCCTGAACGGCATCTCCGACTCCTTTGAGGAGGCGGTGTCCCGCATGAGCCAGGTGCTGGCCATCACCGGCCGGGTGCTTCCGGTGACCAGCGACAATGTTCAGCTGGTGGCGGAGTTTGAGAACGGCACCCAGGTGGTGGGGGAGTCCAAAATCAGCGATTTTAAAAAGGCCCAGGACTGCCGCATCTCCCAGGTGCGGCTGATACCGGAGCACGCCCGGGTCAATCAGGAGGCCCTGGATGCCATCGCAAAGGCGGATCTGATTCTGCTGGGGCCGGGCAGCCTCTACACCAGCGTCATCCCCAACCTGCTGGTGGAGGGCATTGCCGACGCCGTGGCCGCCTCTCCGGCGCTGCGGACCTATATCTGCAATGTGATGACCCAGGACGGGGAGACCGAGGGCTATACCGCCTCGGATCACCTGAGGGCGCTGCTGACCCATTCGGGCCACCGGCTGGTGGACTTCTGCCTGGTGAATTCCGCCCCCATTCCCGCCGCCCTGCTGCCCTATTATGCCCGGGAGGGGGCGGAGCCCATCCAGGTGGACCGGGAGTCCATTGAAGCGCTGGGCGTGGAGCTGGAGGAGCGGCCGGTGGCCGATCTGCACCAACAGCGGCTGGCCCGCCACGACCCGGATCAGCTGGCCCGGGCGGTGCTCCAGCTCATGGAGGACCACACCATGCGCATCTTTGACCACGGCGTGGCCAGATATGTCCGGGAGCGGTGAGCTGTCCGGGCCGTCCAACTGCAACCGTACAGCCAGGAAAGGAGTGCCGTCAATGTCGTTTGCGTCCCAGGTGAAAGGGGAGTTGTGCCGGGAAAAGCTGTCCCGGGACTGCTGCGCCCGGGCCGAGGCCTATGGGGTGCTCCTGTTTTGCAACAGCTTTACGCCCCAGAAGCTTCGGATCACCACCCGGAGCGTCCCCTTTGCCCAGCGGCTGCCCAAGCTGTTCCGCAAGGCCTTTGGAGTGAGTTTTGACCAGAAACCGGAGGATTTGAATACCGGGGGCAAGCTGACCTTTGAGGTTGACCACCCCGACGCCATGGCTAAAATTTTGGAGAGCTACGGCTACGCCCGGGAAAACAGCGTCTCCCATCACATCAATTATGCCGTCCTGGAGGAAAACTGCTGCCGGGCCGCCTTCCTGCGGGGGGCCTTCCTGGCCGGGGGCAGCGTCACAGATCCGGAAAAGCGCTACCACCTGGAACTGGTCACCTACCATCACTATGTCCACCGGGAACTGCAGAATTTGCTGCTGGAGATGGGGTTTGAGCCCAAAGAAATTAACCGTAAATCTAATTATGTAACATACCTGAAGCGCAGCGAGGCCATCGCCGATTTTCTGACCACCCTGGGGGCCCCTCTGGCCGCCATGGAGATCATGAACGCGAAGGTGGAAAAGAACCTGCGCAACGGCGTCAACCGCTGGTCCAACTGTGATGTGGCCAACCTGGAGAAGGCGGTGGATGCCGCCCAGAGCCAGATCGAGGCCATCCGGAGGCTGGACCGGGAGGTGGGGCTGGCCACGCTGCCCGAGCGGCTGCGGCAGACGGCGCAGCTGCGGCTGGAGCATCCGGAGCTCTCCCTGAGCCAGCTGGCCGAGCTGGCCCAAGTGAGCAAGTCCTGCCTGAACCACCGGCTGAGAAAGCTGATGGAACTGGCCGGCGCCCAGGGATAGGGGGATGGGGAGCGCTCGCACCATCTCCCGGTGGGAGCTGGTCCTCTGGGGCTATCTGCTCTGGCTGGCGCTCTTTGTGGTGGTCAAAGTGGACGGCCATCCCGCCCATCTGGCAGCGCGGATGGGCCGGTGTCTGGCCATCCGCGGGGCGGAGCCGGGCTATCAGCTGAATTTTGTGCCCTTGGCCAGCATCCGCATGCAGTTGCGCCATTGGCCTGCGCCCTGGGCGGTGAAAAACCTGCTGGGCAATGTGGCGGCCTTTGTCCCGTTTGGGCTGCTGCTGCCCCTGGCCTGTGAGCGGTTTCAGCGGTTTTTGCGGCTATTGCCGCTCTGTCTGGCGGTCATCTGCGCGATTGAGGTATTTCAGTATGGGACGCTGTTGGGGTCCTGCGATATTGACGACTTGATTTTGAATCTGCTGGGGTGCCTGGGGGGATATCTGATCTTCCGGTGTGCTGTGGGGGAGGAGCGCATATGAGATTATTGATCAAACAGCGGGTGTTCTCTTGGTCGGACACCTATGACGTCTATGACGAGTGGGAGAACCCGCGCTTTTTTGTCCGGGCGGAGTTTTTGTCCCTGGGGCATCAGATCCATGTTCAGGAGGAGGCCACCGGGCTGGAGGTGGGCAGCATTCACCAGAAATTGTTCTCCCTGCTGCCCCAGTTTGACCTGGTGATCAGCGGGCGTACCATGGGGGCCATCCGAAAGGAGCTCACGCTGTTCCGCCCCCGCTACCGGCTGGAGGTCAACGACTGGGTGATCCAGGGGGATGCCTTCGGCTGGGAGTATGACCTGGTGGATGGCGGCGGACGGGTTCAGATGCACATCTCCAAGGAACTCTTCCGCTGGGGAGATACCTATGTGCTGGATATTCCGGACCCGCGGAATGAGATTTTGTGCCTGCTCATTGCCATCGCGATTGATGCGGCCAACTGTGACAACGACTGAATTGTGCTATGCTTTTTGTTGAGGTAACCTTATGGCGTTTACACATCTGCATGTTCATACGGAATATTCCCTGCTGGACGGAGCCTGCCGCATTGACGACCTGGTGCGGCGGCTCAAAGAGCTGGGGCAGACCAGCGTGGCCATCACCGACCACGGGGTGATGTACGGCTGCGTGGAGTTTTATAAGGCCTGTCAGGCGGAGGGGATCAAACCCATCATCGGCTGTGAAGCCTATGTGGCACCCAGGACCCGCTTCGACAAAGTGCATGAACTGGACAGCGAGGCCAGGCATCTGGTGCTGCTGTGCCGGAACGAGGAGGGTTACCGCAATCTGTCCTATATGATCAGCCAGGCCAATGTGGATGGATTTTATGTCAAGCCCCGTATTGATCTGGATCTGCTGCGGGAGTATCACGGCGGGCTGATCGCCCTGTCGGCCTGCCTGGCCGGGGAGATTCCCCGCCGGCTGAGAGCCGGGGACTATGAGGGCGCCAGGGAACACGCCCTGATGATGCGGGACATCATGGGGGAGGACAGCTACTATCTGGAAATTCAGGATCATGGAATTGAGGAACAGCGGCGCATCCTGCCCGATCTGTACCGCCTGAGCCGGGAGACTGGAATTCCTCTGGTGGCCACCAACGATGCCCACTATATCCGCCGGGAGGATGCGGAGGCCCAGGACGTGCTGATGTGCATTCAGACCGGAAAGACGCTGGACGATCCCAATCGCATGCGCTTTGAAACCCAGGAGTTTTATATCAAGAGCGAGGAGGAGATGCGCGCCCTCTTTCCGGATCACCCGGAAGCCATTGAAAATACGGCGAAAATTGCCGAATGCTGCAATATGGACTTCTCCTTCGGCACCTACCACCTGCCGGAATTCCAGTATCCCCAGGGCTACGATGCGGACAGCTGGTTTGAGAAACTGTGCCGGGACGGCTTTGCGCGCCGGTATCCCGATGAGCCGCCGGAGTATCGAAAGCGGCTGGAATACGAGATGGACATGATTCGCCGCATGGGCTTTGTGGACTACTTCCTCATTGTCTCCGACTTCACCGGATACGCAAAGTCCCATGATATCCCGGTAGGCCCCGGCCGGGGCAGCGCCGCCGGCAGCATCGTGGCCTACTGCATGGAGATCACCGATGTGGATCCCGTGAAATATGAGCTGTACTTTGAACGCTTCCTCAACCCGGAGCGGGTCACCATGCCGGATATCGACATGGATTTCTGCTATCGCCGCCGGGGTGAGGTGATAGATTATGTAAATCAAAAGTACGGGGCCGACCATGTGGCCCAGATTATCACCTTCGGCACGATGGCCGCCAAGGGCGTTATCCGGGATGTGGGGCGGGTGATGAACCTCTCCTATGCCGAGGTGGACGTCATCGCCAAGCAGGTGCCCGCCGGCCCTCAGAACCTCCATATCACCCTGGACGAGGCGCTGCAGGTGTCCAAGCCCCTGCGGGATATGTATGAGGAGGATGAGCGGGTCAAGCGGCTGATCAGCACCGCCCGCACCATTGAGGGGATGCCCCGCAACGCCTCCAAGCACGCCGCCGGGGTGGTCATCACCCGCCGGCCGGTGTATGAGTATGTCCCCCTGGCCCGCAACGACGAGAGCATCGTCACCCAGTATGTGGCCGGTACCCTGGAGGAGCTGGGACTGCTCAAGATGGACTTTCTGGGGCTGCGCAACCTGACCATTCTGGACGACGCCCAGAGGATGATCCGGCAGAGGGAGCCGGACTTCGATCTGCACAAGATTCCGGATGACGATCCGGAGGTATTCCGTATGCTCTCGTCCGGCCGCACCGCCGGGGTGTTTCAGATGGAGTCCAGCGGTATGACCGGTGTGTGCACCCAGATGAAGCCCCAGTCCATTGAGGACCTGACCGCTATCATTGCCCTGTACCGGCCGGGCCCCATGGAGTCCATTCCCCGATTCATTGCCTGCAAGGCAAATCCCAAGCTGATCTCCTACAAGCACCCCATGCTGGAGCCCATCCTGTCGGTCACCTACGGCTGCATTGTCTATCAGGAGCAGGTCATGATGATCTTCCAGCAGCTGGCGGGCTATTCCCTCGGGGGCGCCGATATGGTGCGCCGGGCCATCTCCAAAAAGAAGGCGGAGCAGATTGAGGCGGAGCGGGTGGCCTTTATCTACGGCGACCCGGACCGGAACATCAAGGGCTGTATCGCCAATGGCATCCCCGAGGAGACCGCCAAGGAGATCTACAACGAGATCTACGACTTTGCCAACTACGCCTTCAACAAGGCCCATGCGGTGTGCTACGCCATTGTGGCCTATCAGACCGCCTATTTCAAGGCGCACTATCCCCGGGAGTATATGGCGGCCCTGCTCACCAGCGTGCTGGATTCCACCGACAAGGTGGCGGAGTATATCGGCGAGTGCAAGGAGCTGGGCATCCCCCTGCTGCCCCCGGATGTCAACGAGTCCCGGTCCGACTTCACCGTGGCCCCGGGGGGCGGAATTCGCTTCGGCCTGGTGGGCATCAAGGGCGTGGGCTGGGGCCTGATCGATGCTCTGGTGGCGGAGCGGGAAAAGGGCGGCCCCTTCCGCAGTTTTCAGGATTTCTGTGAGCGGATGTACGACCACGACCTGAACCGCCGGGCGCTGGAGAATATGATCCGCTGCGGCAGCTTTGACTCTATGGGTGCCCGGCGCAGCCAGCTGATGGCGGTGATGAACCCGGTGATGGATGGCATTGCCGCCGCCCGGAAGCGCAATCTGGAGGGGCAGTTCGATCTTTTCGGAGCCCTGTCCGGGGAGGAGAGCGGCCAGGACGAGGTGCCGCTGCCCGATGTGCCGGAGTACTCCCGGTCCGAGCTCATGAACATGGAGCGGGAGACCACCGGCCTTTACCTGACCGGCCATCCCATGGACGAGTACCGGGAGGTGATCCGCCGGGTGCGGGCCGTCTCCATCGGCGCCATCAACAGCGACTTTGCCTCGGAAGGCGGGGCGCAGCAGTTTCAGGATGACCAGCGGGTCACGCTGGCCTGTGTGGTCACCTCAGTCAAGACCAAGACCACCCGGAACAACTCCCTGATGGCCTATGTGGAGCTGGAGGATGACACCGGCGGCATTGAGATGCTGGTGTTTTCCAGGCAGCTGGGGGAGGCGGGCAGTTATTTGAAGGAGGGAGCTGCGCTGCTGGTCAAGGGCCGCATTTCGGTCCGGGATGAGAAATCCCCCCAGATCATGTGCGACTTCCTCCAACCCCTGGCCAGCGCGGGGGAGAGCCCCTATTCCGGCGGCCCCGCCACGCTGGACCGCCCGGCGGACCGGCCCGGTGTGATTGCGGACAAGTCCAGGCTGTATCTCCGGGTGCCCAGTATTTCTGATCCCTCGGTGGCCTATCTGCGCAAAGTGCTGGTCATGTTCCCGGGCAAGAGCCAACTGATCTTTTACGCCAAGGATACCCAGAAGCGCTATGGAGCCTCCTGCCTGATCCACACTTCGCTGGTGCGGGAGGCGCGGGAGGTGCTGGGAGAGGAAAATGTGGTGCTGAAATGAGCAGTCAAAAGAGAAATAGAATCACCAAGGACCGCATCAAGGCCACAGCCAGGGCCACCAAGGACCGAACCAAGGCGACCCTGCGCCGGGGCAAACAGAGCCTGTTTTCCCGGATTGCCAAGATCATCTTTCACCGGGTGTTCTTTGTCAGCCTGGGCATTTTGCTTCAGCTGTTCATCCTTGCGGTTCCCATCATCTGGTTTGCCCGATATGTGCCGCTGTTCTATTTGGCCTATATCATCATTGCCGTTATCGCCGTGCTGAGAATCATCGGCAGCCGCTACCAGAGCGCCTATAAGATATCCTGGGTGGTCCTGGTGCTGGCGGTTCCCGTGTTCGGCGGATTGATGTATCTGTTTTACGGCGGCAATAAGATTGGCAAGCGGGCCCGGCGGAAGATGCTCCGTCAGGAGGAGTGTGTGCGGATCTTTATGGGCCATTCCAGACCGGAGGTCCGCGCCGTCCTGGAGGAACAGGGGGGCGTGGCGTCCACCCAGGCCCGGTATCTGGAGGACGCCAGTTTCTGCCCGCCCCATATCCGCACGGAGACCAGCTATTTTCCTCTGGGAGACGATATGTTTGTCAAGATGAAGGAGGAGCTGGAAAAGGCGGAGCGCTTCATCTTTATGGAATTCTTCATCATCCGGCCCGGGATCATGTGGAACGAGATTCTGGAGATCCTCAAGCGCAAGGTGGCCCAGGGCGTGGATGTGCGGGTCATGTACGACGATGTGGGCTGCCTGTTTACGCTGCCTGCCAACTATGACCGCACCCTGCGGCAGATGGGGATTGACTGTGAAGTGTTTAACCGTTACAGACCGGCGGTCACCCTGCGCCTCAACAACCGGGACCACCGCAAAATCCTGGTGATTGACGGCAATGTGGGCTTTACCGGGGGCATCAACCTGGCCGACGAATATATCAACCAGCTGGAGCGCTTTGGACACTGGAAGGACACCGGGGTCATGCTCCGGGGGGAGGCGGTGTGGAATTTCACTGTCATGTTCCTCTCAGCCTGGGATTTTGCCCGGGATATGGAGGAGGACTTCGACCAGTTCCGCCCCACCCTGGCGCCGGAGGAAGTGGCCACCGACGGGGTGGTCCAGCCCTACGACGACTCCCCCATGGACGACCGGCCGGTGGGGGCCAACGTCTACCACAATCTCATCAGCAAGGCCACCCGCTATGTCTATATCACCACCCCCTACCTGGTGGTGGATGACGATATGACCTCCGCCCTCTGTGTGGCGGCCCAGTCCGGGGTGGATGTGCGGATCATCACCCCCCATATCCCGGACAAGCCCATCGTCTTTGAGCTCACCCGGGCCCACTATCAGATCCTGCTGGAGTCCGGTGTGCGGATTTTTGAGTATACCCCAGGTTTCATCCATGCCAAGAACTTTGTGGTGGACGACCGCTTTGCCACGGTGGGCACAGTGAACTTGGATTACCGCAGCCTTTATCTCCACTTTGAGTGCGGCGTCTGGATGTCGGGCAGCTCTTCCGTCCGGGATGTCCATGCCGATTTCCTGGCCACCCAGGCGGTGAGCCAGGAGATCAGTCTGGAGGATGCCCAGCAGCTCTCCAAGCACAAACGGCTGCTCCACGCCATGCTGCGGGCCTTTGCCTCCCTGTTCTGAGGGGTGAAAGGCGTTTGCGCAGGACCGGGATCGGCCTTGACGGGTGCCGGGGGAACTGGTAAAATCAAGCATGACAACAGAAGAAACCCAGCATCTCCGAGTTGCCGCCGCCTAACGTCCCGCCTTGGGGCCATGGGACGGCAGCCGGGGCCGGTGCCAGTGCCGGCCCCCGGGGTGGGGAGCGGAAACGCCCCCGCCTTCCCTTTTTGAAAAGGAGAGCGCTTTTTGGCCCATGCAAATGGGCTTTGTCGCTCTGCCTTTTGTGAGGCGGAGCTTTTTTATTGCAGCGCTGACAATCAGAGGAGGAGAAATGCTTTGAAACAGGAACTGGAGTGGAGACAGGCCAGGGATCTCCTGCTGGCGGAGACGGAGCCGGCCGGGGAGGAGCAGCTGCCCCTGGAGGCGGCGGCGGGCCGAAGGCTGGCCCGTCCGCAATGGGCTGGGTATGACATGCCCCCCTTTGACCGCTCTCCCTATGACGGCTACGCGTTTCAGAGCGGGGATACCATGGGAGCTCTGCCGGTCACCCTCCGCGTCATAGAGGAGGTTCCCGCGGGGACAGTGCCGAAGCAGGTTGTCACCGCCGGAACGGCGGTCAAGGTGCTCACCGGCGCCCCCATTCCCCCCGGCGCCGATGCGGTCACAAAGTTTGAGGAGACAGAGTTCACGCCCACATCGGTCACCCTGCGCCGCAGTTATCACTCTGGGGAAAATCTGATCCGCCGGGGGGAAGATCTGAGGGCCGGGGATATGCTGGCCCAGCCCGGTCAAATACTGGATGCCGGACTGTCCGGAGCCCTGTGGGCCCAGGGAGTGCGGGAGGTTTTGGTTTATCGCCGCCCCCGGGTGGGGGTGATCACCACCGGCAGTGAGCTGCGGGATGAGGGGGCGCCCGGCAGCGGGGGCCAGATCCCCAACAGCAACCGTCCCGCTCTGATGGCGGCCCTGGCCCTGGCCGGGGCGGAGCCGGTCTTTTTGGGGGCGCCGAAGGACGATCTGGCGGACATCACGGCCCTTCTGGCAGAGGCGATGGAGACATGTGATCTGGTGGTAACCACCGGCGGAGTGTCGGTAGGAGATTATGACCTGACTCCGGCGGCGCTGGAAGGGGCCGGAGCAGAGCTTCTGCTCCAGGATATCGCAATCAAGCCCGGCGGCAAATGCTGCTTTGGCCGAAAAGGGAAAACACTTGCCTGCTGCCTTTCCGGAAACCCAGCGTCGGCGCTGACCTGTTTTTATGCCGTGGTACTGCCGGCACTGCGCCGCAGCTGCGGCCACCCCGAGGGGCGGCTGCCGGAAGTGCGGGCCCGCCTGGCCGCAGATTACCCCAAGGCCAGCCCCCGCACCCGGCTGCTCCGGGGCAGGCTGCGCTGGGGAGATAGGGAGCTGGAGTTTGTCCCCAGCCCGACCCAGGGCAATGGGGCGCTGCACACCCTGGCGGGAGCCAACGCCCTGGCGGAGATTTCCGCCGGCAGTGGGCCGGTGCCCGGAGGTACGCTGATCCGGGCCATTTATATTGGGACATGAGGTGAATTGTGATGAGAAAAGTCCATGTAGAGGATGCGATCGGGCTGACCCTCTGCCACGACGTCACCGGCATCGGCAAGGAGTTCAAGGGGCCGGTTTTTCGGCGGGGGCATGTGATCCAGCCGCAGGATGTGGAAAGGCTGCTGGATCTGGGCAAGCGGCATGTGTATATTTGGGAGGAGCACGCCGGGGAGATCCATGAGGAGGACGCAGCCCTGCGGCTGGCTAAGCTGTCAGCTGTGGAGGGAGGAGACTTTACAGGACCATCCGAGGGCAAAATGGTGCTCACCGCCCGTCGGGAGGGGCTGCTGAGGGTCAATGTGCCTCTGTTGACCGCCATCAATACCATCGGGGATATCACCATTTCCACTCTGCCCGACCACTATCCTGCGCAACCCGGGGATAAGCTGGCCAGCATGCGCATTGTCCCTCTGGTCACCCAGGAGGAGCAAATCCGCCAGGCGGAGCAGCTGTGCCGGGAGAGCCGGCGGCCCCTGCTGGAACTGCTGCCCTACCGGCAGAAGAAGGTGGGCATCATTATCACCGGCAGCGAAGTCTATACCGGCCGCATCCAGGACCTGTTTCAGCCGGTGATACGCCGGAAGCTGGAGCCCTTTGGTGCCCAGGTGCTGGGCTGTACATTCTGCGATGATGACCTGCCCATGATCCAGGGGGCCGTCCAGGATTATCTGGATCAGGGCGCCCAGCTGATTGTCATGACCGGCGGCATGTCGGTGGATCCGGACGACCTGACCCCCACCGCCATCCGGAGCTGTGGGGCCCAGGTGGTCTCCCATGGCGTGCCCTCCCAGCCGGGCAATATGCTGATGCTGGCCTACCTGGGAGATGTGGCCCTGGTGGGGGTGCCCGGGGCGGCGGTCAAACTGCCCACCACTACCTTTGACGTGCTGCTGCCCCAGCTCATGACCGACGAAAAGCTGACCCGGGAGGACCTGATCCGGCTGGGCGACGGCGGCTTCTGCCAGAGCTGCCAGAGATGCCACTGGCCCAACTGCACCTTTGGACGGTATTAAGCTGGCAAATAAAAAGACTTTACACACAATGCCGCCCAAGGAGTTGGGCGGCCAGAGAGGCGGTGGTGAGATGGAGGACAGCTTTGCCCGCAGCATTACCTACCTCCGGGTGTCAGTGACCGACCTGTGCAACCTGCGCTGCCGGTACTGTATGCCGGAGCAGGGGGTGTGCAAGCGGGAGCGGGAGGACATCCTGAGCTATGAAGAAATTGTAGAGATTGTGGCTGCAGCCACAGAACTGGGGATGCGCAAAGTGCGCATCACCGGAGGGGAGCCCCTGGTGCGCCCGGGGCTCCCGGAGCTGTGCGCCCGGCTGACCCGTCTGCCCGGCCTGGAAGAATTGGACCTCACCACCAACGGACTGCTGCTGGAGGAGTACGCCCCGGCGCTGAAGGCGGCCGGGGTGGCCCGGGTCAACGTGAGTCTGGACACCCTGCGGCCCGACCGATTTCGGGAGATGACCCGGGGCGGAGAGCTGGAGCGGGTGCTCCGGGGGATCGAGGCCGCCCGGGCGGCAGGGCTTACACCGATTAAGCTCAACGCAGTGCTGATCGGCGGCTTCAATGACGATGAGATCGCCGACCTGGCCGCCCTCACCCTGGAACAGGACATCGAGGTGCGCTTCATCGAGCTGATGCCCCTGGGGCCCGGTGCTCAGTTCCCGCCGGAGGCCTTCCTGCCCTGTTCCGCGGTGCTGGAGCGGCTGCCGGAGCTGCGGGCCCTGCGGGCCCCCGGCGGGGTGGCCCGGCTCTACCAGCTGCCTGGGGCGGTGGGCCGGGTGGGACTGATCTCCCCGGTCAGCCATGACTTCTGTGCCCGCTGTGACCGGGTGCGGCTCACCAGTGACGGCAAGCTGAAACCCTGCCTGCACTCTGACAAGGAAATTTCCTTGCGGGGATTGACGGGCCAGGCGCTGCGGGATGCCCTGGCGGGGGCGGTCGCCCCCCACCCCCCGGCACAACCCCCCCAGACGCCCGGGGAGGCCCCACCGGGTGGCACGCCCCACCCTCCAAATTGAGGTTTATCGGTTATGGTGGATTTTACCCATTTTGACGCCGGGGGCCATGCCCGGATGGTAGATGTGGGGGAGAAGGACGAGACCCGGCGCACTGCCGTGGCAGAGGGCCGGGTGCTGGTCAACCCGGACACCTTTGAGCTCATCCGCACCGGCGGATGCAAGAAGGGGGACGTGCTCACCGTGGCCCAGCTGGCGGGGATCATGGGGGCCAAGCGCACGCCGGATCTGATTCCCCTGTGTCATCCCATCCTGCTCTCCGGGGTGGAGGTGTCCCTTTCATTGGATGAGAAGGAGTGTGCGGTAAAAATACTTGCCACAGTTTTCTGCTCCGGCCAGACCGGAGTGGAGATGGAGGCCCTGACCGCCGTCAGTGCGGCGGCCCTGACGGTCTACGACATGTGCAAGGCGGTACAGCGGGATATGGTCATCGGCCCCATCCGGCTGTTGAAAAAGACCGGCGGCAAGTCGGGCCATTTTGAGCGAAAGGACAGAGCATGATGGAGTATACAGCGGCGGTAATCACCGTCAGTGACAAGGGCAGCCGGGGAGAGCGGGAGGACACATCAGGACCCGCCCTGGCCGGGCTGCTGACCCAGGCCGGGTATCAGGTGGTGGAGAGGGTTATCATTCCCGACGACCGGGAACAGATTCGCCGGGCATTGCTCCGGTGCAGCGACGAGCTGGAGATCGCCCTGGTGTTGACCACCGGGGGGACCGGTTTCTCCCCCCGGGATGTGACCCCGGAGGCCACCCTGTCGGTGCTGGAACGGGAGGCCCGGGGCATTCCCGAGGCCATGCGCTATGCCAGCCTCCAAATTACCCCCAGGGCCTGTCTGTCCCGGGGGGTGGCCGGCCTGCGGGGCGGGACGCTGATCGTCAACCTGCCCGGCAGCCGGAAGGCGGCGGTGGAGAACCTGGAGGCGGTGCTGCCCGCCCTGGGCCACGGACTGGACGTGCTCCGGGGCAGCTCCGGGGACTGCGGGGTGGAAGGCCATGGGTGAGCTTGTTCAGGGCCAGGTGCTGGCCGTCTGTATCAGCGAAGTGCGGGGGATTGCAAAGCACCCGGTGGAGTCCATCCATCTGATCCCCGGCCACGGCATCCAGGGGGACGCCCACGCCGGAAACTGGCACCGGCAGGTCAGCCTGCTGGCCCAGGAGAGTGTGGACAAACTGCAAAGTAAAATCACATTACAGCTAAAGCCGGGGGATTTCGCCGAAAATATCCTGACCCGGGGCATCGATCTGAAATCCCTGCCGGTGGGGACCCGCCTCCGGCTGGGGGGGGCTCTGGGAGAGGTCACCCAGATCGGCAAGGAGTGCCACAACGACTGCGCCATCCGCCGACAGGTGGGGGACTGCTGCATGCCCCGGGAGGGCATTTTCCTCCGGGTGCTGGAGGAGGGGGAGGTCCGTCCCGGAGATGCCGTCACTTTGGAGTAAGCCTGAAGCCGGCAAATAAAGAATCCCCTTGACAGGGCGCGGCTGCGCGGCCTGGAACCGACAACAGAAGACAGGAGAGGAGCATGTGTACATGGGACAGAAGATGAACGTGAAGAAACTGATTGCCCTGATCGCCGCATTGGCGATGCTGCTGGCCCTGACGGCCTGCGGTCAGAATGCCGCCCAGTCCGGCGGCGGCAGCTCTGCCCCAGAGGGCGGCAGCTCCGCCGGAGCGGAGGAGCAGGACGGCGAGGCGCTGGCGGAGGCCACCCTCCACATCGACGTGGCCGCATCCCTGGAGGCGGTTTTTGAGGATGTCATCCTCCCCGCCTATCAGCAGGCCCAGCCCAACGTGACCGTGCTGGGCAACTACGGTTCCTCCGGCACCCTGCTGGCGGGTATCCAGGAGGCCAACGGCATTGGCCACGACCTGTTTTTCTCCGCCGGGGCCTCCCAGGTGGACACGCTGGAGTCCGACGGCCTGATGGTGGAGGGCTCCCGGGTGGACCTGCTGTCCAACGAGCTCTGCCTGGTGCGGGGCAATGACACCGAGACGGCGGTCACCGGCTGGGACAACCTGTCCGAGGCCGGCATCATCGGCCTGTGCGGCGGCAGCGTCCCGGTGGGCCGCTATACCCGGGTGGCCCTGATCAGCCTGGGAGTGCTGGAGGAGCGGGATGACCCGACCTCCTACACCTCGGAGGAGATCTCCGCCGCCCTGGGCGGCGTGCCCATTGACGAGGCCGGCGACGTGGAGGACGCGGCGGTCAAAGCGGTGGAGGGCGCCGTGGAGGTGGCCACCATCTATTACTCCGACTATTACAATCATCAGGACGACCTGACCATCCTGGCCCAGGACGACGGCACCCTGACCGGACCTATCACCTATCCGGTCTGCCTGGTGGCCAACCCGGAGGCCGACGAGGCCCAGACCGCCGCGGCGGAGGACTTCCTGGCCTTCCTCCAGAGCGAGGAGTGCCTGGCGGCCTATGAGGAGTACTGCTTTATCGTCTCCCAGTGACGGGCAGACGGACGGATGAGAGAGGAGGGAGGACGTGGCGGCCGTTTTGGAGCGCATCGCCGGGTTTGACTGGAGCCCCTTCTGGATCTCCCTGAAGACCGGGGTAGTGGCCACGGTGATCTGCTTTTTCCTGGGGCTCTGGGCGGCCCGGGGGGTGCTCCGGCTGGGGCCCAAAGCCCGGGCGGTGGTGGACGGGGTGCTCACCCTGCCCATGGTGGTGGCCCCCACGGTGGCGGGCTTCTTCCTGCTGCTGCTGTTCTCCCTGCGCCGCCCGGTGGGCAGCTTCCTGTATGAGCAGCTGGGCATCCAGGTGGTGCAGACCTGGCTGGGCTGCGTGGTGGCCGCCTCGGTCATCGCCTTTCCGCTGATGTACCGCAACGCCCGCTCTGCCTTTGAGCAGGTGGACCCGGACCTGGTCTATGCCGCCCGCACCCTGGGCATGTCGGAAGTCAAGCTGTTCTGGCGGGTGGTGCTGCCCGCCGCCGGCCCCGGGGTGGCCTCAGGGACGGTGCTCACCTTCGCCCGGGCTCTGGGGGAGTACGGGGCCACCAGCATGCTGGCGGGCAATATCTCCGGCCGCACCGGCACCATCTCCCAGCGCATTGCCAATGTCATCAAGGACGGGGATTACCTGACCGCCGGGGTCTGGGTGGCAGTGATGCTGGTCATTGCATTGGTCATCATTGTGCTGATCAACCTGATCTCCGGGGGACGGAGACAGAACCGGTGGTGAAGTTATGTCAATCTATGTGGACATCCGCCGCAGGGTGGGGGAGTTTCAGCTGGATGTGGCCTTTGAGGCCGGGCGGGAGACCCTGGCCCTGCTGGGGGATTCGGGCTGCGGCAAGAGCATGACGCTGCGCTGCATCGCGGGAGTGCTGCGCCCCGACGAGGGGGTGATCCGGATCGACGGGGAGACGGTCTTTGACTCGGTCCGCCGGATCGACCGGAGGCCCCAGCGCCGCCGGGTGGGCTATCTGTTCCAGAACTACGCCCTGTTTCCCAATATGACGGTGACGGAGAATATCATGACCGGCCTGGAGCGGGAGCGGGGCCTGTCCCGCCATCAGCGCCGGGCGGCGGCGGAGGAGTACATCCAACGGCTGCACCTGGAGGAGCTGGAGGACCACTATCCTGCCCAGCTCTCCGGGGGACAGCAGCAGCGGGTGGCCCTGGCCCGGATTCTGGCCTCCCGGCCGGCGCTGCTGCTGCTGGACGAGCCCTTTTCCGCCCTGGACGCCACCCTGCGCTGGGAGATGGAACAGGTGGTGCGGGAGACCATCCGCACCTTTGAGGGCACGGTGGTGCTGGTGACCCACGACCGGGACGAGGTCTACCGGCTCAGCGACCGGGTGGCGGTCTACCAGGCCGGACACATCGACCAGCTGGCGGAGAAGTGGGAGCTGTTCGCCCACCCGGTCACCGCCACCGCAGCCCGGCTCACCGGCTGCAAGAACCTGTCCCCGGCCCGGCGGCAGGGGGACAAGGTGCTGGCCCTGGACTGGCAGCTGGAGTTTCCGGCCCCGGAGACCGGGGCGTGGAACTGGGTGGGCATCCGGGCTCACCGGTTTTCCCTGGCGGAGGGGCCGGGGGAGTATGTGTTCCCCTACGAGGTGGTCAACCGAATCGAGGATACCTTCTCCTATATTCTCCAGATCCGCCGCCGGGGCGCGCCGGAGGCGGCCACGCTGCGTTGGGAGGTGGAGAAGGCCCTCCATCTCTCCATCCCGGACACCGGATATGTCCGGGTTCCCCCGGAAGAAGTGCTGCTGCTGAAATAGGCGCAGCCGCGTCCCGGCCAGGATGTTCCTGGCCGGGACGCGGCTGTTTTGCTTTACCGGATGCTAACAGAGTTTGGGTCGTACATTTTACAAAACCGGCGTATACTGACAGCTGAATCATCATCGGCGAATCAGGGAAAAGGGCGGTGCACGGCATTGGATCAGGCAGACCGATCACCGAAAAAGCTGAGCAGCGTGGTGCTGCTGCGGAGAAAGCTGCTGCTTTGCCGTATGGAACGGGAGCGCGCCGCGCAAAAGACACGACAGGAGGGACACCCCAAACATGAAACACTATGGAGTCATCGACATCGGCTCCAATACCATCCGGCTGGTCATTTACAAATGGGAGGAGCCGGAGCTTACCGCACTGCTGAATAAAAAGGAGTCGGCCGGTCTGGCCAACTATGTGGACCGGGATGGCGGACTTTCCGAGGCCGGGATCTGCCGGGCGGAACAGGCGCTGGCGGAATTTCGGGAGATTTTGGAGTATGTGGAGGTGGAGCGCACCTATGTGTTTGCCACTGCCTCGCTGCGCAATATCAGCAATACCGGTATCGTGGCTGAGCGGCTGCGCCGCAGCTCCGGCTTTGATATACAGGTGATCTCGGGAGAAGAGGAGGCAGACTACGACTTCCGGGGGGCGCTCCGCGCCACCGGGCTGGAGGACGGGCTTCTGGTGGACGTGGGCGGCGGCAGCACCGAGTTTGTGCTCTTTCAGCATCGCGTCCAGTGCTCTGCCCACTCCCTGCGGATGGGCTCGCTGAACCTCTATACCAAGTATGTCTCCGGCATTCTGCCGGGAAAAAAGGAACTGGAGGCCCTCAGTGCCCGGGTAGACCGGGCATTGAAGGATTGCCTGCGGCGGGAACGGCAGGCCGCCCCCGCCGATCTCTGTGCGGTGGGCGGGTCCGCCCGGGCCGCGGCCAAGCTGGTGGGCAATCTGGATCCCCCGTTGGTGGCCTCTGACGGCAGCTTCCCGGTCAAAGCGCTGAAAAAGCTGCTGAATCTGGCGGTGGAACGGCGGCACACCTTTACCAGAATGGTGCTGCGCACCGCGCCGGAGCGGATTCATACCATCGTACCCGGGCTGGTGATCCTCTACCGGACGGCCCATTGGTGTGGCACCCGGCGGGTGGTCACATCGCCCTACGGTGTGCGGGAGGGCTATCTTCTGGCCCGGTTGGAACAGGGCGGGCAGTGACTGGAGCAGAGCGAAAGGGCTCCGGACCGCAAATGCGGTCCGGAGCCCTTTTTGTCAGTTTCTCACTGGCGCGGTGTAGTTTCGTCCGGATGGGAGGCCTCTTGGTCGCCGGAGCGGTCCAATCTGCGCTTCAGTTCGGAGAGCGGGCCGGCATAGCGGCGGGAGGACAGGCCGGAGTAATGCCGCACAAAGCGGCGGGAGTGCTTGGCCGCTTCCGACATCAGAGCATTGCGGCGCTCCTCCAGCCGGGCAAGATTTTCTTTGGCTTTGCCGGCGGTGGAGCTCATGGAGCCGCGCAGCTCGTTCCGTTTGACCTCCAGGCTGCGCTGGAGATCGTCCTTCCGGGCGGCCAGCTGATCCCGGAATTCCTGACGGCCCAGTTCCAGCTGCACCCGGAGTTCCTCCGCCCGGGAGAGGGCCTGGCTGAGCAGGGCCAGCTGGCGGATGGTGACCACGGTGTCCGCCAGAACGGCTGCGGCCAGGATAACGGCCAGGATCTGGCGCGCCGGGACCGAGAGGTGGGAGAACAGCTGTTCTGTGGCCGGATGGACCCAGTAGATCACCAGGTAAGAGGCGACGCCCCACCAGATGCTGTTGCCCAGGCAGATGCGGCCCTTCAGGTTGAAGCGGCGGTCGGAGTAGTCCCAGTATTTCATGTGGGTGGTGGTCTCCAGCAGCCATCCGACAAAGTATTCCCAGGCGGACATGACCAGCGTGGCCATGATGTAAAACAGCAGGGGGCTGGAGGTGAAGGGGGTGAAGAAATTCACCATAATCAGCACGCCTACCCCGTAGATGGGGCACAGGGGCAGGTGGAGGAACCCCCGGTTGATCAGACGGTGCCGGCGGATGGAACAATAGGTGGATTCCATGCACCAGCCCAACAGGGAGTACCAGATGAAATAGAGAAACATCAGCGTCAGCGGGACGCCAAACAGAGAGGGTTCCGGCATAGTGAGCTCCTAATCAGAGGGACTCCAGCGCGTGGTAAAAGCGCTGAGGATCTGTTTGAAAGCGGCGGATGAGGCGTTGGGCGTCTTCCTGCAGCGGGAGGGTGAGTTCCAGGGTGAACCGGTTCCCCTCCTCGCCGTCCAGGGCCAGAGCGACCCGCCACAGCCCGTTTTCCTGTTGTTCCAGCGCCGCTCTGGCCTGCCTTTGACGGCGCCGGGCCTCGTTGATTTCAGAGAGCCGCTGCTCGCAGCGCAGGCGGACGGAGTAGGGCAGCTCATCTTCGGTGATGGCCCCGTTTTTGCGCCCTTTGTCGGTGATGGTATAGCTGCCGTCTTCCAACAGGGCGTGGCCGCTGTCCACCAGTTCCGCCAGAGCCGCGGAGAGGTCAAAGTAGCCCACGCCGTCATCGCACATGGCCACATCGGCCAGCTCATCCAGTCCCAGCGGCTCCTCTGAGCGGGCCAAGATGAACAGCAACAAGAATTTGATCTCCATTTTTCCCTGAATAAAGCCCCGTTCCATGGTTTGATTCCTCCCTTTGAAGCGGCGGCAAGCCAAGCGGAATAATATGCCTCATTATACGCAATCCCGCGGCAAAAGGCAAGGGCGGGAAGGGGGGCGCTTTTCCTTGACGGGCAGGGAGGGATGGAGTATGATAGGAGGGCAAAGCACCGTGCCTATTCAAGGAGGTATATCAATGAAGAAATGGATCGCTCTGCTGCTGGCCATGGCGCTGGCATTTGGCCTGGTGGCCTGCGGCAATCAGGCGGAGGAGCCGGCGGAATCCAGCTCCGTAGTGGTGTCTGAGCCGGAACCAGAGCCGGAACCAGAACCCGAACCGGAGCCTGAGCCGGAACCGGCCGGATTTACCAACCCGCTCACCGGTGAGGCCACCGAGACCGACATCAGCGCCAACCGCCCCCTGGCCGTCATGCTGAACACCCTTCAGAAGGCGCTGCCCCAGAGCGGCTGCGGCAGCGCGGACATGCTGATTGAGATCCCTGAAGAGGGTGGCATCACCCGGATTATGGGCGTTTTCCAGGATCCCACCGGCGTGGGTGATCTTGGCACCATCCGCTCCACCCGGGAGTACTTCGTGTTCATGGCCATGGGCCTGGACGCCATACTGGCCCACTGCGGCGCCAGCACTACCGCCAACGAGGTGCTCAGCAGCTCCGGCTATGACACGCTGAACGAGATGACCCACAGTGACCTGTACTGGCGGGACGCGGACCGCAAAGCCTCTCTGGGCACGGAGCACAGTCTGTATACCTCCAGTGACAATATCCAGTCCTATCTGGCCGGCACGGACAGCATCCGCACCACCCATGAGGAGGGCTTCGTCTCCCCCTACACCTTTGCCGAGGACGGGACCCCTGCCGGCGGCTCCAACGCCCAGGAGATCAACGTCTCCTTCTCCGGCTACAAGGACACCCGGTTTGTCTACGATGCGGCCAGCAAGACCTACAATGTGTTCGCCTTTGATGAGCCCTATATGGACGCCAACACGGATGCCCAGGTGGCGGTGACCAATGTCATTGTCATCCCCACCTCCCAGTCCACCAAGGAGGACGGGGTGCTGCAGGAGTTTGACCTGACCAGCGGCACCGGCTATTATGCCTGCGGCGGTCAGTATGTGGAGATCAACTGGGAGAAGGGCGATATGTACAATCCCATGACCTTCACCAATGCGGACGGCAGCCAGCTGGATCTGGGTGTGGGCTCCACTTACATCTGCATCTGCGACTCCAGCCGCCCCATCGAATTCCAGTAAACTTAATTCCTGAGACGGTGCGCAATGGCCCGGCACAGTTTCCTGTGCCGGGCCGGTTTGCCCTTGGCAACCAAAAGTTTCCGCTGTGGTTGCTGGACAAAGGGACGGGATTTCGGTAGAGTAGGGGAAAAGAAACGGGGGAATACGGATATGGATTTGGCGCAGCGGATCCGCACCTTGCGGCAGCAGAGGGGACTCTCCCAGGAGGCCCTGGCGGAGCGGATGGAGGTCAGCCGCCAGGCGGTGACAAAATGGGAGAAGGGCACGGCAAGGCCCAGCACAGAAAAACTGCTGCGGCTCAGCCAGGTGCTGGAGGTGCCGCTGGAGACCCTGGTGGGGACGGAGCCGGCGGCGCGGCGCGGCAGGCGGAATGTGCTGCCCATCGTGCTGCTGGGGGCGGCCCTGCTGCTGGGGGCGGCCGCTGGGGCGGTGCTGTTCTGGTTTTACCGCAGTGCCCCGCCGGAGGGGATCATCGGCTATGCGGACGGGCCCACCCAGATCTATGTCTCCGGACCTCCCATCCTGGTCTGGCTGCTGGGGGTCCTGACCCTTTTGGCCGGGGCGGGGGCGCTGGTGTCTTTCCTCCTGGGGAGAAAGGGCAGACAATCATGAGGCGGGCGGTTCTCATCGGCGCCGCCCTGGTTCTGCTGCTCCTCTGTGGGGGCTGTGCCGGGGCACCGGAAACGGAGCCGTCGGCGGCAGACCCCGTTCCCATTACCGCCTGGCCCGAAAACGACTTCACAGCCGGGCTGCCCGAGCCGGAGGGCAGTCCGGTCTGGGCCATGGATCAGGCGGAACAGGGAGCGTTCAGCCTGTGCTATGAGGATGTTTCCGAGGAGGCATACCAGGATTGGCTGGGGCAGCTTCAGCTTCTGGGGTTTGTTCCGGCGGCCCGGGCCTCGGAGGAGGTCAGCGACAACTATCTGCTGGAGCGGGAGGGGGTCTGCCTCAGCGTTTCCTATTCCAATACCGGAGAAATGCTGGCTATCTCTATCTCCGAGCCGTGAGAGAATAAGGTGTGCTGCCGATGCCATCTGCAGCACACCTTTGCAATGTTTCTGCACTGTGTTGGCGGAGAATTGTGTTTTCAGCCGGAAGGCTTGACAAACCGGCCGGTTTTGTGTATGGTTAACTCAGCCATATGACTGACGGAAGTGGAAGTGACCACGGGGAGTATGGTGTTTGTGTGCCGACCGTCTGGGCAAGAAACTGCCGGGCGAGTCGGTCTTTTTCGTCTCCTCGGCCCATCGCGCGTATCAGTGAATGAGAAAGGAACGATTGCCATGATGACAGACATTGAAATCGCTCAGAGCACCCCTATGCTGCCCATCCGCGATGTGGCGGAGCGGGCCGGCATCGACGAGGAACTGCTGGAGTATTACGGCAAGGTAAAGGCAAAAATTGATCTCACTCCGCTGCGGGACAAACCCCGGAAGGGCAAGCTGATCCTGGTCACCGCCATCAACCCCACGCCCGCCGGAGAGGGTAAGACCACCACCAGCGTCGGCCTGGCCGACGCCCTGTCCAAACTGGGCAAGCAGACCATGCTCTGTCTCCGGGAGCCCTCTCTGGGCCCGGTGTTCGGCATCAAGGGGGGCGCCGCCGGGGGCGGCTGGGCCCAGGTCATCCCCATGGAGGACATCAACCTCCACTTTACCGGCGACTTCCACGCCATCGGCGCGGCCAACAACCTGCTGGCCGCCATGCTGGACAACCACATTCAGCAGGGCAACGAGCTGGACATTGACGTCAAAAATATCACCTGGAAGCGCTGCGTGGATATGAATGACCGCCAGCTGCGCAATGTCATAGACGGCCTGGGAGGCCGGATGCAGGGGGTGCCCCGGGAAGACGGCTTCGATATCACCGTGGCCAGCGAGATTATGGCGGTGCTCTGCCTGGCCTCCGATCTGATGGACCTGAAGGCCCGGCTGGCCCGGATCATTGTGGCCTACAACCGGAAAGGGGAGCCGGTCACCGCCCACGACCTGAAGGCCGAGGGAGCCATGACCGTGCTGCTCAAGGATGCCATCAAGCCCAACCTGGTCCAGACCCTGGAGCACAACCCGGCCATTGTCCACGGAGGCCCCTTTGCCAATATCGCCCACGGCTGCAACTCCGTCTCCGCCACGGATGCCGCCCTGAAACTGGCGGACTATGTGGTGACCGAGGCGGGCTTCGGCGCCGATCTGGGGGCGGAGAAGTTCCTGGACATCAAGTGCCGCGCGGCCGGACTGGATCCTTCCGCGGTGGTCATTGTGGCCACGGTCAAGGCGCTGAAGTACAACGGCGGTGTGGCCAAGACGGAGCTGGGCGAGGAAAACCTGGAGGCCCTGGAGCGGGGGCTGCCCAACCTGCTCAAGCATGTGGAGAATATCACCCGGGTGTTCGGTTTGCCCTGCGTGGTGGCCATCAACCGCTTCACCCAGGATACCGATGCGGAACTGGAGCTGATCCGCGCCAAATGTGCCCAGCTGGGGGTCAATGTGGCCATGAGCGAGGTCTGGGCCAAGGGCGGCGAGGGCGGCCTGGAGCTGGCGGAGGAGGTGCTCCGGCTGTGCGGGCAGCCCCACCAGTTCCAGTTTGCCTATGAGCTGGACCGGCCCATCAAGGAGAAAATTGGCGATATTGTGAAGAAGGTCTACGGCGGCGCCGCTGTGACCTATTCCAAGGCGGCGGAGCAGTCCATCGCCGCGCTGGAGCGGCTGGGCTACGGCGGACTGCCCATCTGCATGGCCAAGACCCAGTACTCCCTCTCGGATGACCCGGGTAAGCTGGGACGCCCCGAGGGATTCACCGTCTCGGTGAGCAAGGTCAAAGTGTCCGCCGGCGCCGGTTTCATTGTGGCGCTGACCGGGGATATCATGACCATGCCCGGCCTGCCCAAGGTCCCCGCCGCGGAGCGCATTGACATCGACGAGCACGGAAAAATCACCGGCCTGTTCTGAGCGGCCGGATCGGCCTGCGGCGGTTTCCCATCCGGGAGACCGCCGCAAGTTTAAAGGCAGATTTAAAATCCTTGAATGAACTGTGAAATCCGCGCAAACCCCCTTGCGTGAATGGTTTGCTTCGCATAAAATAGAGGCAAGAAGAAAAACCATTTTGCCCTGCGGGGCCGTTACTTAGGAGGAACGCATATGAACATCAACGTGAACATTGATTTGGACGCCATCAAGGAAAAGGTGGGCACCATTGCCCAGGCCGGCGTGGCCCAGACCAAACGGGTGGCCACCATTGCCCGGCTCAAGACCGACAACATGGCGCTGCAGGACACCCTGCGCAAGGCCTATCTGGCCCTGGGCAAGGCCTGCTATGCCAAACACAAGGAGGCTCCGGACCAGGAGCTGGCCGCCCTGTTCGAGAAGGTGGAGGCCACCCTGGCCGCCATTGCCGCCAACAACGCCGCCTTGGAGGAGCTGAAGGCCACCGAGGAAGTGGTCATCGACGTGGAGGCGGAAGAGGTCCCGGCAGAGGAAGAGGGCGCCGCCGCGGAGGCCCCCACCGTGGACGAGGTGATGGCCGACGTGCAGGAGGCTGTGAACGAGGTGACGGCTCAGGCTGAGGCCCCCGCCGCCGAGGAGGACGTCAACACCGGAGACGACGCCGACCACCCCGCCGGCGAGTAAGGGAGAGCCGCTCCAGCGTTTGGAGCGCAGACCCGGACAGCGAACAAAACCCCCGGAGCCTGTCTCACAGGCTCCGGGGGCTTTTTCCTTCTCTCTGAGGAGAGAATGCCCGGGGCAGGAGTCTTATGCCGCGCCCAGGTATTCCTCCAGGCAGAGGCCGGATTCGGTGATGGCTTGGGCGTTTTCCACGCCGACATAGCGATAGTGCCAGGGCTCGTAACCGGTGCCGGTGACCTCGGTCTTGTCCTCGGGATAGCGGAGAATAAAGCCGTAGCGCCAGGCGTTTTGGGCCAGCCAGTCGTAGACCTCATAGCCGGCGGAGTGAATGCCGTCGGCGTTGATGTCCACCGCCAGGCCGCTCTGGTGCTCGCTGTATCCCACTTGGTTGACCCACCGCAGCGCCTCGGCGGCGGCCTCCTCCTGGGAGTAGCCCTCCTCGGTCAGAGACTGTATTTTCTCATCCATCAGGCTCTGCTGCTTTTCCGGGGTGCGGTAGCCCGAGGCCACGATGGGATAGACGCCGGCGGCCCGGGCGTCGTCAAACATCTGCTGCAGAGCGGGATAGATCAGGGTGGCCACGCTCTGGCCGTTGGAAAGCTCCGTCAGTTCCACCGTGTAGCCCTCGGGCAGAGGGTGGGTGGAGTTGACCAGCATCAGCAGGTCGATCTCCCCATCGGTCTCGCCGGAGCTGTCCTGCCCGGCGGAGGAGCTGTTCTGCACGGCGGCAGAGCTGGCCGCCGGGGCGTCCGGCTGGACGGCGCCATCGCTGCCGGCGGCATCGGCTCCGGATGGCGCCGGGACCGTCCCGTCCGAGCTGGTCTCCGCCGGTGGCGGATTTTCCGAAGCTTGGCTGCTCTGAATGCCGGTGTCAGAGTCCGGGGTGACGTAATCCAGCCAGAGGGGGATCCCCCACCGCAGCGCGGCAAAGGCGGCGCAGCAGAGGATCAGCAGGACGATCAGTATATTGCGCAGCGGGTGGCGCCGCCGCTCCTGCTGTGAGCGGCGGGGGATGTAGTGGTCACGTTGTCCCACGGGGATTCACTCCTTTTTGGGGTTGATTGCTCTGGGGCTGGGGCAGCACCACGGTGAAAACGGTGTTCTCGCCGTCGCTTCGGGCGGTGACTTCGCCGCCGTGGAGGCGTACAATATCCCGGGCGATGGCCAGGCCCAGCCCGGCCCCGCCGGTGGCGGAACTCCGGGCGGCATCCAGACGGTAAAATTTTTCAAAGATGTCATCCAGCCGGTCCTGGGGGATAGCACCCCGGTTGGTAAAGCGGATCAGCACCCGCCCCGACTCGGCGTGGGCGCTGACCCGGATGGGGGAGGCCGGTTCGCTGTAGGCGATGGCGTTTTTCAGAATGTTGTTGAATACCCGGGCCATTTTGTCAGAATCCGCCCGGATGTGCAGATCCTCAGGTACCTCCAACTCCATGGTTTTGCCCCGCTCCATGAGCTTGGGATACAGTTCGTCGGAGATCTGCACCATCATGTAGCACAGATCCACATCCTCCAGCTGCAGCGGCACGGATTGGAAGCGGTAGCGGGTGATTTCAAAGAATTCGTTGATCAGAGTCTCCAGACGGTAGGCCTTTTCCAGGGCGATGCGGATATAGCGGGCCATCTGTTCCCGGGAGAGAGACTTGTCCTCGTTGAGCAGGCTGAGGTAACCGATGACGCTGGTGAGGGGGGTCTTGATGTCGTGGGCCAGGTAGACCACCAGGTCGTTCTTCCGCTGCTCGGCGGCCTGGGCCTGTTGGGTGCGGATACGCAGTTTGGTCTGTACCTCAGTGAGCTTGTCCGCCATAAACCCCAGCTCGGGGCACATTTGTATGGGCTGGTCCGACTCCTGGGAGAGTTGGTCCACCCCGGAGATGATCTGATCGAAGTAACGGGTGAACAGCATCATGGCCAGGCGCAGCAGAATCAAAAAGAAGATGACGATCACCACGCCCAGAATGTAAAACAGGTTGTCCTGGATGTAGTACCAGTAGATGAGCCGCCCCTCCTCCCAGTCCAGGTTCCCGAACAGGCAGATGATGCGGACGATGCCGTTGGCAAATTGCCCCCGGAAGGCGACGCGGACGCCGAGCACCAGAACCACTGCGCCCACCAGCAGCCCGGTGATCTGGAGGAACAGCTTGTTCAGCAGCTTTTGATATTCCCGGGCGTTGACTCGTTTACCGCTCAATTTGATACCCCACTCCCCAGACAGTCTTGATGTATTTGGGCCGGTCCGCCGTATCCCCCATCTTCTCCCGCAGATGGCGGATGTGGACGGAGATGGTGTTGCTGCTCTTGCAGTAGTATTCGTCCGCCCAGATGGCGTGGAACAGCTCCTCGGCGCTGACCACTCTGCCCCGCCGCTCCAGCAGGATGCGCAGCAGGGCGAATTCCGTGGGGGTGAGGGAGAGCGGCTCCCCGGCCAGCCGGCACTCGTGAGAGGACGGGTCCAATACCAGATCCCGGCAGATCAGCGCCCCCGCCGGCTCCTCCGCCGTCTGGGCGGGGTTGTACTTGGTATAGCGCCGCAGCTGGGCCTTGACCCGGGCCACCAGCTCCAGGGGACGGAAGGGCTTGGTGATGTAGTCGTCCGCCCCCAGGGTGAGGCCGGTGATCTTGTCGGTTTCGTCCACCTTGGCGGTGAGCATCAGGATCGGGAAGTTATACCGCTCCCGCAGCTGTTTGCACAGCAAAAAGCCGCTCATGTCCGGCAGCATCACATCCAAAAGGGCCAGGTCAATCCGCTCGGACTCCACACAGGCCAGAGCGTCCTGGGCGGAATAAAAGGTGCGCACATCGTAATTTTCATTGCGGAGGTAGACTTCGACCAGGTCCGCGATTTCCCGTTCGTCGTCCACCACCAGAATGCGTTCGGCCATTGCTCCCACTCCTTTTTGTTTTTCTCATTATACAACGATTTCCCCGCCATATTTTCTTCTGCCGCTGGAGAAATGATTAAGATTTTGCTAAGAAAGCGGGACGGGCATGAAAAACCGCCGTCAGAGCGCTCTGGCGGCGGTGTATTGGGTGGTGGGAGCTGCGTCCGGCTGCGCCTCAGACCAGCATCAGGCAGCCGTCCTTGTCATAGCGCAGCAGCTGCATGTCCATCTTCTGGTTCCGGGCGATCTCCTCCATCTTGATCTGCTCGGTGACCGAGGCCACAAAGGTGTAGGCCACCCCGTGCTTCCTGGCCCGGCCGGTGCGGCCGATCCGGTGGACATAATATTCCTGCTCGTCGGGCACGTCGTAATTGAACACCGCGTCCACGTCGTCAATATCCAGTCCCCGGGCGGCCACATCGGTGGCCACCAGCACCCGCAGCTGGCCGTCCCGGAAGGACTGCAGGGTCTTTTCCCGGTTTTTCTGGGGGATGTCCCCGTGAATCGGGGCGCAGGAGATCCCCCGCATCTGGAGCAGGGCGGCCAGCCGGTCGGTCATGTTCTTGGTGTTGCAGAAGGCGATGGCCCGCTCATAGCCGCCGTTTTTCAGCAGCGCCACCATGGTGGGCAGCTTCTGCTCCCGGGTATCCAGGTCAATGCGGTACTGCTGGATGTCCGGGCGGTTTTCCTCCACCGGCCGGACGGTGATTTCCACCGGGTCCCGCTGATACACCCAGGAGATGTCCATGACCTCCCGGGAGATGGTGGC
>CAUGSS010000022.1 GCA_959602365.1 uncultured Eubacteriales bacterium | reverse complement strand
ACCATGGACGGCGCCAACGTGGAGATGTACCAGCAGCTGGAGGGTCAGAATATCTTCATCTTCGGCCTGAACGCTGAGGACGCCTCCCGGCTGACCCGCCAGGGCTACAACTTCTACGAATACTACAACTCCAGTCCCGCCCTCCGGGAGGTGCTGAATCTGCTCAACCAGGGCTTCTCCGACGGCAAGAGCTATTCCGACCTGACTAACCGGCTGCTCTATGGCCAGGGATGTCCTGCTGATGAGTACCTGGTGCTGGCCGACTTTGAGAGCTATCGCCACACCCAGGAGCAGATCGCCCGGGCCTACCGGGATCAGAAGGCCTGGAACCGGATGGCCATTGTCAACGTGGCCCGGTCCGGCATTTTTGCCGCCGACCGCTCCATCCGGGAATACGCAGACAATATTTGGCATGTGGAGCACCGGTAAAGCCCCCTCCACGCCCATCAACCTGCCAAAAGACATGACAGGCCCCCGCAGACAGCTGTCTGCGGGGGCCTGTCTGATTGAGGAAAATCGGGAAACTCAGGTTGACGCTGATCCCTCAGCCGGGGCGGCGCGGTTGTAGATTTCCCGCACCTGGGCCCGGCGGCGCCAGACGGTGAGCCAGCAGACCAGGCAGGCCACCGCCCCGCAGAGGGTGACGCAGAGCCGCAGGTCCAGCACCTCTCCCAGGGCCCCCACCGCCAGGGTGAACACCGCCGAGGCGCCGGAAATCAACATGGAGAAAAAGGCGTTCAGCTTGGCCCGCAGTTCATCGGGAATGTATCCCTGAACCGCCTCCTCCCGGAGGGTGGCGCTGTTGATGCCCAGAAAACCGCAGGCGCACCGGCAAACCAGCATCAGCGGGTAGGGCACCCAGAGCAGCACCATGTCCATCAGCTCATAGAGCTGGTATACCAGGAAGGCAAAGCCAAAGCGGCGCTTGGGAGGCACAGCAACCTTATAGTGCAGCGCTCCGCCCAGGGTTCGCCCGGCAAACTCCACCACCGAGAAAAAGGAGTACATGGCCATGGTGAAGCCGGGGGTGGAGCGGAAAAAGGCCACCAGGATGGGAGAATAGGCGGTCGCCGCTCCATTGGTCACCGCCATATAGGAGTAGACGGCGCCCAGTCCTTTCTCCCGGCGGAGATAGGACAGGGCATCCCGGAGATCCCCGGCCCAGAGCCGCAGGGAAAAGCCCCTGCCCTCCAGCCGGCGGTGCTCCTGCACCCGAACCCGGCTCTCCACCGCGGCGGCCAGCAGCGACAGGCCGCACTGGATCAGCAGAATCACCGCCACCCCCAGCCGGTCATAGAGGATGGCCGCCAGAGGCGTCATCACGATGGTGACCGTCGGGTAGACCATGGCCCCCACCGTATACCCTTTTTGTTCGCACCCCCTGGGAATCAGATTGGGATAGATGGCGTTGTAGGCCAGGGAGTCAAAAGAGCCCAGGGCGGCCAGTACCAGAGAAAAGGCCAGGTAGCCCGTGTAGGAGAAGGGCCGGAACAGCAGCCAAATCCCCATCAGGCCATAGAGCAGGCCGTTGACCGCGTCCCCGGCCACCAGGAAGGGCTTGCGGGGCAACCGGTCCATCCAGGGCGAGGCCACCAGGGGCAGCACAAAATTGGGTATGATCTGGGCCGCCAGCAGCAGCGCAGAAGCCAGAGTGCTGCCCGTCTCGTCAAATACCAGAAACGAAAGGGCGAAAGAGGAGGCCACGCCCCCCGCCGCCCCCAGCACAGTGGCCACGGTCAACAGGGTGAAATCCCGGGTCCAGAGGGTTTGCTTCATGGAGATCCCTTCCTTTCCCCTTCAGCATAGCACAGTTTTAAGGTCCAGAAAACCCCGTTGATTTGGGAAAATCAACGGGGTTTTATCCTGTTAAAACCGATTAAAGGCGACAGCTCCAGGAAATTCCTTGAGCAGCTCCAACGCCTGCTTGTACTGGCGGTTGGCGGTATACCACTCCTCCAGCCAGGGCAGATGGAAGGCGGCATAGCCCTGGGGCAGGCCCTGGCGCAAACGGGCAAAGCAGTCCGTCAGCATCGCCCCATAGGCGGGATCCCTCAGGTAGTCCGGGTGGTCCAACCGGTAGCGCACCACCCGGCACATCTGTTCCGCCTGTTCCCGGGATGGAACAGCCGGGCAGAAGCTCGTCTCCGCCCGGTCCAAGGCGGCCAGAGCCTCCTCCCGCCGGCCCAGCGCCTCACAGCAGATGGCCAGCTTGTGGAGATCCATCATGCTGGGTTCCGGCAGCGCCGCAAAGTAGCGCCAAGCCTCTTCAAAGCGGCCCACCTGCATCTGGGTTGCCGCCAGATTGTAGCCGATGTCCCGCAGCGCGCCCTCATCCCCCAGGGCCTGGGCCAGCCGCCGGGCGGCGGTGTAGTGGCGCAGGGTGGCGGGATAGTCGCTCTCATCGCTGCTGCAGTTGCCCAGGATCAGCCTACAGAAGAGCATCAGGTGGGGCCGGCACTCCTCGGCGGCCTGGTCAAAGGCCCGCTGAAGCCGCTCCCGGGCCAGGGTATAGCGGCCCGCCACATAGTCCCCGTGGCCCGCCAGGGCGCAGGTGACGGGCAGGGGCAGCAGCTGGAAGGCCTCCTCAAAGCGGTTTTGCACCACCAGCCACAGACACCGCTGGCGCTCGTCCATCACGGAGACGAAGTCCTCCAGCTCCGGGCAGGGGGTGCCGGCGCAGACCTGCTCCAGCAGGAGCAGGTCCAGCAGGGCGGGAGAGTTGACATAATCATCCCGATGGGCGGCCAACTCCTCCATCAGCACCTCCTCCTGGGCCCGGTCCAGGGAGCAGAAGGCGTCAAAGAGGTCCTCGGCCAGGGCCTGGGCCCGCCGGGCGGTCTCGCCGGTGTGCCAGGTGACCCCCAGCCGCCCCAGCAGCAGGGAGAGCACCTCCTCGCTGGGCTCGGCCTTGCCCTGCTCAATTTTGCTCAGATAGGAGACGGCGCATATGCCCTGGCACAGCCCCTTCTGGCTCCAGTCCCGGGCCAGGCGCTCCCGGCGGATCAGCAGACCTGGAAATCCCATGACAGGGCCTCCTCAGTCCGCCAAACAGGCCAGGATTTCCCCCACCGTCTGCTCCGGGGAGGAAAAATTCCGGATGACGAAATCCGCCGCCGCCTCATAGATGGGGGCCCGCTGCTGAAACCGGGCCAGGAACGCGGCCCGGCCGTCCTGGGCCAGGGGGCGGCCCTCCATGGACTCCGAGGCAAAGGTGTCCGCCGGGTCCCGGCACAGCCAGAACACCGTGCCGGTGGCTTTCAGGGCCTGCACATTCTCCTCCCGCAGGGGCAGGCCGCCCCCGGTGGCGATGATAAGCCCTTCCCGCTCCGCCAGCTCCCGGGCCACGGCGGTCTCCAGGTCCCGGAAGTAACCCTCGCCCTCGGCGGCAAAGATGTCGCTGATGCTGCGGCCCTGGCGCTCCACAATGAGCGCATCCGTATCCGCCACCGGGCGGCCCAGCCGCTGGTGGAGCAGATTGGCGCAGGTGGTCTTGCCGCAGCCCATCATGCCGATCAATACGATATTTTTCACGAAGCCCCCTCCTTGTCCTCCAGATTGCCCACAAAGTTGCCAAAAATCCGGAAGCCGTCGGAGGACTGGGAGAGCTCCCGCAGCACGTCGGGCATCTCCGGGCTGAGCAGGTCGCCGGTGAACTCCAGGAAGAACATATACTCAAAGTTGTGGCCCTGGATGGGGCGGGACTCCAGCCGCACCATGTTCAGACCGTGGACGGCGAAAATGGTCAAAATCTCGTGGAGAGAGCCGCTCTGATGGGGAATGCGGAAGCAGGTGCTGATCTTGTCCCGGCCCTCCCGCAGCTCCATCCGGGGGGAGACCACCACGAAGCGGGTGGTGTTCTCCCCGTTGCTGTTGATCTTCTCCGCCAAAATCTCCAGTCCGTAGATGGCCGCGCTGCGGCGGCTGCAGATGGCGGCCTTGGTCCTGTCCCCGCTCTTGGAGACCATCAGGGCGCTGCCCGCCGTGTCCTCCTGGGGCACCTGCTTCCAATTCGGGTGGGCGTTGAGGTAGTGCTCGCACTGGAAGAGGCCCTGCTCGTGGGAGTAGACCGTCCGAATGTCCTCCAGCTTTGTCCCGGGCAGGGCCATCAGGCAATGTTCCACCCGGACGGTGGTCTCCCCCACCAGGTAGCAGTCGTACTCGGTGAGCAGGTCATAGATCTGGCGGATGGCGCCGGTGGAGGTGTTCTCAATGGGCAGCACGCCGTAATCCGCCTCGCCGCTCTTGATGGCGGCAAAGACGTCCTGGAACTGCTTCAGCCCTCTGGCCCCCACATCGGCTCCAAAGAAGTTCATGGCGGCCATTTCGCTGTAAGCTCCAGGCTCCCCCTGATAGACCACCCGGGGCGCGGCAACCGGCTGCCGGGCCTGGGCGATGTCCTCCAGGATTCGGGCATAGGAGGGCTCCTCCAGCCCCTCCCGGACAATCCCCCGCTGCTGGCGGCGGCTCAGGGCCATAATGGTCTCGTAGAGCTGGGCCACATCGGTCTTGAGGGCGGGATTGTGCAGGCAGGCCAGTTTATTGGCGATGACCTCCCGCTCCCGCTGGGGGTCCAGCACCGGGATGCCTTGCCGCTGCTTGTACTCCCCCACCTGACGGGTCACCGCCATGCGCCGCTCAAACAGGGCCACAATCTGGCGGTCCACCTCGTCAATGGCGCCCCGCAGGACGTCCAGTTCGCTCATAGTGTACTCCTCCCCTCCAGCAGCTCACAGGCGGCCAGCGCCGCCGCCGCCTCGATGACCGGCACCGCCCGGTGGACCACGCAGGGGTCGTGGCGGCCCTGGACGGCGATGACGGCGTTTTCTCCCTTTGCCATATCCACGGTCTCCTGGGGCCGGGAAATGGACGGGGTGGGCCGCACAGCCACCTCAAACACCACCGGCATTCCGTTGGTGATGCCGCCGTTGACTCCGCCGTTGAAATTGGTGCGGGTTTTGACCCGGGCGCCGTCCATATAGGGGGTATCGTTATACCGGCTGCCCCGCATGGAAGCGCAGTCAAAACCGGCGCCAAAGGCGATTCCCTTCACCGCGGGGACCGCGAACATGTGACGGGCGATGACGCCCTCCACGTTGCGCCCCAGGTCGGGGGAACCCACCCCGGGCTCCAGGCCCAGCACGGCGCACTGGATGACGCCCCCCACGCTGTCCTGCTCGCTCCGGGCGGCGAGGATGGCCTCCTGCATGGCCCGGCCCTGCCCGTCGTCGAGGGTGGGAAAGTCCTTGGCGGCCAGGGTTTGGAACAGCTCCGGCGACAGGGTGACCCCGTCGTCCAGAAAAGAGGTGTCTTTGACCTGCTCAATCTGGCTGATATGGGCCCCCACCCGGATGCCGTGGGCGGCCAAAATCTGCTTTGCCACCGCCCCGGCAAACACCAGGGGGGCGGTCAGCCGGCCGGAAAAGTGGCCGCCGCCCCGGTAGTCCTGAAACCCCTTGTAGCGCACATGGCCGGTATAGTCCGCGTGGCCGGGCCGGGCCAGGGTGCGGATGGCGGCATAATCTCCCGAGTGCTGGTCGCCGTTGCGGATGACCGCGCAGAGCGGGGTGCCGGTGGTCTTGCCCTCAAAGAGGCCGGAGAGGATCTCCGGCCGGTCCGCCTCCTTCCGGGGGGTGGAGAGGGGGCTTTTGCCCGGGGCCCGGCGGGAGAGTTCAAAGGAAACCTGCTCCAGATCCAGCGCCAGGCCGGAGGGCACGTCCTCCAGCACCACCCCGATGGCGGGGCCGTGGGATTCGCCAAAAATTGTGTAGTTCATCTCTTATCCCAGCCTTTCTATCCTGCCGCCCAGGGTGACATAATCCTCCCAAAAATCCGGGTAGGATTTGGCCACGCACTCCGCCCCGGTGATGCGCACCTCCCCCGCGGCCCGGGTGGCTGCGACGGCCAGCATCATGGCGATGCGGTGGTCGTTGCAGCCGGAGACCGTGCCGCCGGTCAGGGCGGAGACGCCCCGGATGGTCAGGCTGTCGGCCCCCTGCTCCACCCGGGCCCCCAGCTCGTTCAGCTGAGTAGCCACCGTGTCCAGCCGGTCGCTCTCCTTGATACGCAGCCGGGCGGCCCCCACAATGCGGGTGGTCTCCCCTGCCCGCAGCGCGGCCGCGGCCGCCAGCGGGGGCACCAGATCCGGGCACTGGCTCACATCCAGCGTCACAGCCCCCGGTCCGGACAGGCGTTTGCAGTACTCCAAAATGACCGCGTCCCCCTGGGCCGAGTCCGGATTCAGCCCTTGAATCTCCACCGGGCTGCCCAACAGCCGGGCGGCGTAATAGAAGGCGGCCTGGGAGTAGTCGCTCTCCACGGCGGCGTCCCGGGGGACATAGGTCTGTCCGCCCGGAACATGCCAGCCCTGTTCCCTCCGGTCCGCCCGGACGCCAAAGCAGGCCAGAGCGTCCAGAGTCATGTTGACATAACCTTCCGATTCCAGCGGAGTGGTCAGCACAATCTCCGAGTCCCCTTCCAGCAGGGGCAGCGCGTAGAGCAGCCCGGTGATAAACTGGGAGGACACATTGCCCGGCAGTTCATAGCGGCCGCCGGCCAGCGCTCCCTCCACCCGGAGTGCTCCATCTTCCCGGACAAAGCAGATACCCCGCCGGGAAAACAGCTGCTCATAGGGGCCCTGGGGCCGCTCCATCAGCCTGCCCCGGCCGCGGAAGATTCCGCCTCCGGCCACCGCCAGAGCTACCGGGATCAGAAAGCGCAGGGTGGAGCCGGACTCACCGCAGTCCAGGACGGGCAGGGCCTCGCGGGAGCGCCCCGCGCCCCCCATCCCCCGGATCACGCTTCCATCCCCGGATGCCCAGGCCCCCAGGGCCCGCATACAGTTCAGGGTGGCGGCGATGTCCTGGGACAGGGCCACATTGGAGATATGGCTCTCCCCCGCCGCCAGGGCCGCGGCGATGATGAGCCGGTGGGCCTGGCTCTTGGAGGGCGGCGGGGTGATGGCACCCCTCAGCGGGCCGGGGGTAATCTTAACATCCATAGGCGTCCTCAATCATCTCCAGCAGCGCGGACTTCTCCACCCGGACCAGCTTGGCGCTGCCCAGCCTGTCCAACAGCACCACGGTGATATGGCTGCCGGAGCCCTTCTTGTCCAGGCCGATGGCGGCCTCGTAATCTGCCCGGGTGCAGGGGATGGCGTCGGGCAGCTGGTAGAGCTGCACGGCCTTGCGGATCTGTTCCGGCAGCTCGGATGGGGTGATACCCAGCCGGACACCGATCTCGGCGGCCCGGCACATGCCGGCGGCCACCGCCTGGCCGTGGGTGTAGGTCTCGTAGTGGTAGGCCAGCTCGTAGGCATGGCCCAGGGTGTGGCCGAAATTCAGGGTCATGCGGGCCCCGGTGTCCCGCTCGTCCTCCAGCACCACCTCGGACTTGATGGCACAGCAGGTGAACAACACCTGCTCGATATGGGCCATAACCCCCGCCCGGCCGCCGCAGGCACACAGCAGGTCAAAGAGGGCGGCGTCCCGGATGCAGCCGTATTTCAGCACCTCCGCCATGCCGTCGTTGAACACCCGGTCAGGAAGGGTTTCCAGGCACTTGGGGTCCATCAGCACCAGCCTGGGCTGCCAGAAGGCGCCGGCCAGATTCTTGCCCGCCTTCAGGTCTACCGCCACCTTGCCCCCCACCGAGGAGTCCACCTGGGCGAGCAGGGTGGTGGGAATTTGGACATAGTCCACGCCCCGGAGGATGGTGGCGGCGGCAAAGCCCGCCAGATCCCCCACCACGCCGCCGCCCAGGGCCACCACAGCGTCGCTTCGGGTCAGGCCGAAGGCCATGAACTCGTCATAGAGCCGCTCCAGCATGGCCATGGATTTGGAGGTCTCCCCGGCGGGGATCACCGTCACCTGAACGGCAAAGCCGGCGCCCTCCAGGCTCTTTTTGACCCGTTCGGCGTAGAGCGGGGCCACGTTGGAGTCGGTGACCACCGCCAATTTCGCGGCCAGAGGCAGCACGGCCCGGCAATGCTCCCCGGCCCGGTCCAACAGGCCGGAGTCAATCATAATGTCATACTCCCTGCCCGGCAGAGGAATATTCAGCTTCATCATATCGCGCCTCCCGCTTTTGTCCTCACCGGACCATGGTCTTGCCCATCATGCCCGCCAGCTGTTCCACCTTGCCCATCAGCGTGCCGAACTGGCCCGGGGTCAGGGACTGCTGGCCATCGCATTTGGCGTGGGGCGGGTCGTTGTGCACCTCAATAATCAGCCCGTCGGCCCCGGCGGCCACGGCGGCCAGGGTCAGCGGCTCCACCAGCCAGGAGTATCCGCCGGAGTGGCTGGGATCCACAATGATGGGCAGATGGCTCATCCGCTTGATGGCGGGAATGGCGGACACGTCCAGCGTATTGCGGGTATAGGTCTCATAGGTGCGGATGCCCCGCTCGCAGAGGATGACATTCTCATTGCCCCCGGCCATGATATACTCGGCGGACATGATCCACTCCTCATAGGTGTTGGCCAGCCCCCGCTTGAGCAGCACCGGCTTGGACATCTTGCCCACCTCTTTGAGCAGATCGAAGTTCTGCATGTTCCGGGCGCCGATCTGGACCAGGTCCACTTTTTCCTCAAAGAGCTCGCAGTACTGGGGGCCCATCAGCTCGGTGACGATGGGCATGCCGGTCTCCGCCTTGGCCTCCAGCAGCAGCTTCAGGCCGTCCACCCCCATGCCCTGGAAGGAATAAGGGGAGGTGCGGGGCTTGAAGGCGCCCCCCCGGAGCATGCCCGCCCCAACGGCGCTGACCGCTTTGGCCACCTCCACAATCTGATCCCGGCTCTCCACCGAGCAGGGGCCTGCCATCACCGTGAAGTTGCCGCCCCCCACCGGGATGCCGTTGACGTCCACCACGGTGTCCTCCGGGTGAAACTTGCGGTTGGCCTTTTTATAGGGCTCCTGCACCCGCATGACCCGCTCCACATGCTCGTTGAGCATGATCTCGTCTTCGTCCAGGCTCACCGTGTCCCCCACCAGGCCCAGGATGGTGCAGCCCACGCCGTTGGTGACGCCGACCTTAAAATTCATCGCCTCAAACTTGGCAACCAGCTTTCGGATATCCGCCTGTTCCGTGCCGGGTTTCATAATCACGACCATAATTATCTCTCCTTTTCCTGGTCCAGATTGCAAAGAAAAAAGGGACCCATTGACAGAATCAATGAGTCCCACTGCCAGACTGTGCGGCAATCACGGCAGCCGTGCCGCCCGCTCACTCATTCATTCCATCCAATTCAAACAACGCTGGCAAAGCCGGTGCCCGTAAATCGGGCCCAGCCAAAATAAAAGCCGAAAACGCCGGAATTGTACTGAGTGGAATGGTGCATTGCCGTACCTCGCTTTGCATTCACTGACTTCATTATAACAGCCCGCGCCCAGAATGCAACTATTTTTTCCATTTCTATCTTGACACTGTATGGATAGGATGCTATCATAGCGCACGAGAAATTTTGCAGCCTAAGGGAGGCTTTTACATGGCAAGGAAATGGGTGGCAGTCTATCACGAGGAGGACATGCCTTACGGAGATGAGATCCGCATTTCCATCGAGGGCGTGGAGTGCGGCTTTGTGGCAGTGCCGGAGAACGGCGACGACCTGGGGCTTTACCCGGCGGACACAGAGGAGGAGGCCCGGGATGATCTGGGCTATATGTTCGCAGGTTACGACACCTTCCGCTGGTTGGACGAGGACTGACGATGGCGCTCTGCTCCGGGACACCCCCGACCGCTGTACAGACACAGCACCCCTGATTTCCGGCGCCGCGCAGCTTTGCGCGGCGCTTTTTTTACGCCCAATTTGACAGCACAGCGGCGAATTTTTATAATAGTACATAATTGTGCCGCCGGGGAACTGCCCATCCCCGCCGGCATAGGATGGGATACGACGCTCCGGCTGTCCTCCCGTGTCAAAAAAGAGAGAAAGGATGCATCGTCCATGTTTCCACGCTCCAGCGGTATTCTCCTGCATCTGACCAGCCTGCCCGGCCCCTATGGCATCGGCACCATGGGGGAAAATGCACGGGCCTTTGTGGACTTTCTCCACCGGGCGGGCCAGAGTTACTGGCAGATCCTGCCCCTGGTCCCCACCGGGGAGGGTAATTCCCCCTACATGTCCCCCTCCTCCGCCGCGGGCAACCCCTGGCTCATCGACCCGGAGCTGCTGGCCGGCCAGGGCCTGCTCACCCAGGCGGAATTGGAAGAGGCGGTCTGTCCCGACCCGGACCGGGCGGCCTTCGACTTCCTGACCAAAACCAGGCTGCCCCTGCTGAAAAAGGCGTTCGCCCGGCGCACCCCCGAGCAGGCCCGGGCCGCGGCGGCGTTTTCCCAGGCCCACAGTGACTGGCTGCCCGACTACGCCCTGTTTATGGCCTGTCACGAGCACTTTGAGCTGCCGCTTCAGCAGTGGCCGGACAAGGCCCTGGTGCACCGGGAGCCGGCCGCCCTGGAGCAGTACCGGGCCCAGTTGGCGGAGGCGGTGGAGTTTCACACCTTTCTGCAGTATCTGTTCTTCTCCCAGTGGCAGGCACTGAAGGAATATGCCAATGAAAAGGGCGTCAAGATCATCGGGGACATCCCCTTCTACGTCTCCGGGGACTCGGTGGACGTGTGGGTACGGCCGGAGCTGTTCCAGGTGGATTCGGACTGCAGCGCCAAACTGGTGGCCGGAGTGCCGCCCGACCTGTTCAGCGACGAAGGCCAGTTCTGGGGCAACCCCCTCTACCGCTGGGAGGCCCACCAGGCGGAGGGCTACCACTGGTGGTGCGGGCGCATCCGCCAGTCCATGGCCTTCTATGACGTGATCCGCATCGACCACTTCCGGGGCTTTGACTCCTACTGGGAGATCCCCCGGGGGGCCAAATCCGCCAAGGAGGGCCGCTGGCGCCCGGGGCCGGGCCAGGCGCTGCTGGACGTCTTCCGCTCCCAGGTCCCCGAGGCGGAGTTCATCGCCGAGGATCTGGGGGATCTGACCCCCTCCGCCATCGAGTTCATCAAACATTCCGGCCTGCCCGGCATGCGGGTGCTCACCGACGCTTTCAACGATCTGAGCGGCTCCTCCTCCTTCCTGCCCCACCGGTGCATTCCGGACGCGGTCATCTACACCGGGACCCACGATACCCCCACCTTTGTGGAGTGGCTGTTTGAAATGGCCAGCGAGGAGCAGCGGCGCTTTGCCATCGACTACCTGCGGCTGCGGGATGACGAGGGCTACGGCTGGGGCGTGATCGCCGGCGCCTGGGGCAGTGTGTGCAGCCTTGCCATGGCCCCCCTCCAGGATGTGCTGGGGCTGGGGGGCGACGGGCGCATGAATCTGCCCGGCTCCATGGGGGAACACAACTGGGGCTGGCGGGTGCGCCGGGAGGCGTTAAATGACGGCGTGGCCCAAAAGCTCCGGCGGCTGACCTGGCTGTACGGCAGACTGGGGCAATGAGCTGGGAGACTACCCCATGAAATACGGCGACAGGCCGCCCGGAAGGGCGGCCTGTTTTTCTCGTTTGGGCGGCGGGTGCCGCATCCGTTCCGGACCGGAGGCACAGCGGGGATTCCGGTGGGGATAGTGTTAAAACCACTTCGCCTGCCCGCCTGTGAACCGGGGCGCATCGCCGTGCTGATAGGGGTTGTAGCGGCTGCGGTTGCAGCCAAACTCTTGGAGAAACTTGATTTTGTTCTCCGGCGTCCACCTGATCAGGGACATCCCGTCAAACTCCTCCACCGCCCCGGTGTCCATCTCATTTTTGAAATACCACTCCACCACAGTCTGATCTGCCCTGTGAAAGAACTGCACGATCTCCCAGGCGACCACCCTGCCCCGGGTATTCCACTCCTCAAACCAGTGCTTTACCGTCCTGCGGTCCTCATATTGAGGGCCCCAGCTCTCGAGATAGACCACATCTTCCGCAAAGATATCGTCAATGCCCAGATCCCGCTTCTGCAGCCACATGTCAAACCACAGGCGGATGATTTCCTCTCTCCTGGCGAACACCACGCACCGCTCCTTTCCAACCCATGGGCTCTGCCGGGAAAACTGCCCGGATAACATCAAAACCACCGTCTGGCGCGGTGGTTTTGACGCAGTCTGATTACAGGACGATCAGCTCCTTGGGAGAGCCGGTCAGGTCAATGTTGCCGTCCTCCGTGAGCACGATCACGTCCTCGATGCGCACGCCGAAGCGGCCGGGGAGATAGATGCCCGGCTCGGCGGAGACGGCGCAGTGGAGGGGCATGGGTTCCTTGTTGGCGGGGCGGGCGCCCGGGTCCTCGTGGATCTCCAGGCCCAGGGAGTGGCCGAAGCCGTGGCCGAAATACTCGCCATAGCCCGCCGCCCGGATCACGTCGTGTGCGGCGTTGTGGATGTCACAGCCCGGGACGCCGGCCTTTGCCACGGCGATGCCCGCCTTCTGGGCCTCCAGCACGGTGGAATAAACCTTCTCCATCTCCTCTGTGGGGGCGCCCACGCAGACGGTCCGGGTCATGTCGGAGCAATAGCCCTCCACCATGCAGCCGAAGTCCATGGTGACAAATTCGCCCTGGCCGATCTTTCTTTCTGTGGGAATGGCGTGGGGCATGCTGCCGTTGGGGCCGGAGGCCACGATGGGGTCGAAGGAGTTTTTCCGGGCGCCGAAGGACATCATCAGATAGGTCAGCCGGGCGGCGATCTCGTTCTCGGTGACGCCGGGCTTGATGAAGTTCAAAATTTCGGTGAATGCCTTGTCGGTGCACGCCTGGGCCCGGCGCATATAGCCCAGTTCCTCCTCATCCTTCTGGGCCCGCAGATCGGTGAGCAGCTTCTGGGCCCCAACCAGCTCCACCTCCTGGGGCAGGGCGGCGCGGATGCGGTTATAGTCCCCCAGGCTCAGATATCCCTCCTCAATGCCCAGGGTGCGGATGCCCTGGGCCTTGACGTGTTCCACGGTCAGGTCCAGGTGGCTCTTCCCCGCCCCGATCATGGTCATCTCCACGTTCTCAATGGCGGCGGCCGCCTCGATATAGCGGCTGTCGGTGGAGTAATAGTTTTTGTTCGGGGTGACCAGCACATAGCCCTCTCCGTGGAAGCCGGTGGCGTAATATTCGCCGCTCTCGCTGGTGATCAATAGGGCGTCCAGGTTGTAGTCGGCCAGCTTGGCCGCGATCTGCTTGAGATGGTTCATTTCAGTTTGACCTCCTGTGTATAAAGTTCTTTCATCTCCAGAGCGTCCTCGCTCTGGGTGCCAGCGGATTCACAGATAAACGTGGGGCTCCAGCCCCTTGCCGCCACTGCGGCGGCCAGCGGGGCGAAGTCCGGGCCCCAGCCCCCGTCCCGGAAGCAGAGGTGGCGGTACTCGCCGCCCTTTGGGGTGAATTCGATGTGGGAGAAGTGGCTGTGGAACCGGCTTGCCCGGTCTGTTCCCAGCACCTGCTCCGTCCGGTCCAGGATGTGCTCCATGGCCTCCGCCCCGTCCAGTGCCCCCAGGGTGCGGGCGTAGAGGTGGCCGAAGTCGATGCAGGGCACCAGACGCTCATCCAGCGTACACAGCTCCAGCACCTCCTCCAGATCCCCCAGCTGGTTGATCTTGCCCATGGTCTCCGGGCAGAGGGCGATGTGGCCGAAGCCCGCCTCGTCACAGGCGCGGATCACCTGGGCCAGGGACCGTTTTGCGATGTCCAGCGCCTCCCGGCGGGTGCGCTTCATCAGCGCCCCGGAGTGGACGATCACCCGTCCCGCCCCCATCCAGTCCGCCACCCGGCAGGCGGCGGTGATGTAGCCGATGGTCTTTTGCAGGCTGTCCGGCTCCGGATTGGCCAGATTGATAAAGTAGGGGGCGTGGAGGGAGAGGGTGATGCCTGCCTCCGCCGCGTTCTGTCCAATCTCCCGGGCGGTGGCCTCCCCCACATGGACGCCCTTTCCGCACTGGTACTCGTAGGCGTCCAGCCCAATGGAGCGCAGCCAGGACGGGGCCTTGGCAGAGGACTTGCTGACGGTATTGGTATAGGTGTCGGAGTTGCCCGCCACTCCAAAAATCGCGCTCATTTCCACTCCTCCTTGTCCCGGCACAGCAGCCGGAAGGGCGTCTCCACGCCGTAGCGGAGCGCCCGGAACAGGTTGTCGATGGCCAGGGGATGGACCAGGATGGAGAACACCCGGGAGCGGTTGCCCCCCAGAATATCGGTAAAAATCTGGTCTCCCACAATGGCGCACTGGTCCGGCGTCACGCCGTTCATGGCCATGGCCCGCTGAAAGCCGCCCTTTTTGGGCTTCCCAGCGTGCTTCAGATAGGGAATCCCCAGTTCGGTGCAAAACCGGTCCGCCCGGGTGGCCTTCCGGCTGTTGGAGAGCACGAAGAGCCGGATGCCCCGCCCCTCCACTTCCGCCGCCCATGAACGCAGCCGGGGCGAAGGCCCCTGCTCTCCGTAGCGGGCCAGGGTGTTGTCCAGGTCGGCAAAAAGCACCCGGACCCCCCGGGCATACAACCGGTCCAGGTCCAGGTGGTAAATGCTGCGGCAGAGCTGCCGGGGAATCAGAGAAAAAGACATAGCCACCTCCGGGGCCGGTTCTGGCCGGCCCGTGTGCCTCATACATTGGGAAAAAGCGCAGCCCGCCGGGCTGCCGCCGCAGCGGCGGCCGGTTCCCGCCTCTCTGGGGGGCGGCGCCTGATCCGGATTGATTATACATGATTCCGCCGCTGGGGACAAGAGGAGGGATGGAAATGGGACAGCTTCCAAGTCTGATACTGGCGGCCAATCCCATGCAGGAGGGCCAGCTGGCCAGGGAGCCCCACCGCACGGTGGCCCACATGGCCTACCGGGTGGAGCCGGGCCCCCGGCTCATGCGCCTGAGCCAGACTATGCCGGGCCAGGGCGGCTTGCTCTACTGCCCGGTGGAGGCCGGCCGGGGAACCGGGCGGATGAACTCCTTCTGCGCCCAACTGATCCGGGAGTGTTCTGCCCGGCGGTACCAGGGGGTCGTGGCGGATCTGGGGGGAGAGAACACGGCCCTCGCCCGCCAGTTGGACCGCACCCTCTCCCAGCAGGGGCTGGAACTCTATGTGCCGGAGCGCTATCAATCAGACTGCCCCCACGCCCGGATCCTGATCTCCACCGCCATTTCCGGCGGCACCCTCAGGGGGCGGCTGGCCGAGGCCCTGCGGCAGCTGGGCCCGGAGCGCGCGGTGGCCGCTCTGGAACGGGTGGCGGAGGACTTTCTGCCCCCGGCCCGAACCGGTTCCGGCACCACCCTCTCCCCCCAGGCCCTGCAACAGCTGCGGGAGCGGATACGCCCCAGCGTCTACTGGTCGCCGGAGCTTTGCGCCCGGTACTTCACCTATTTCCAGCCCGGCGGAACAGCCCATTTCGTCCTGTTTGACGACGGGGAGACCCTGCGGGCGAAGCTGCGGCTGGCGGGAGAGGTGGGCATCCGGCAGTGCCTGGCCGCCTGGGACGACCTGCGCGCCGCCCCCGCCGGACAGTGACCGGGGCGCCGGCGGCGCGGGGAACCCGCCCGGCTCCAGGGCCAGTCAGCGGGTCTCCCGCTCTCCCCGTCCCGGCGGCGCAACCTCCAGCCCCTCCCCCCGGTAGACGCGGTCCAGCGCACGCTGGTTTCTGATTTCCATCACTTTGCCGGGATAACGGGCCGACAAGCTGCGGAAAACCGCCCTTTGCCGGGCGGTTCGGCCCCGACAGAGGATCCACCAAAAGAATTCCCAATCCATCTTTTCCGGACATCCTTCGGTGATGGAGGGCCTGCTCCTGCCCCGATAGGCTCTGTGGCGCGCCACAGCCCGGCTCAGGCAGCGGAAGCGGTTGAAATTCAAAAAAAGGATCCGGTCCGCCTCGGCCATACGCCGCTCAAAGGAGAACGAAGTGTAGTTGCCGTCAATGACCCAGGCGCTGTGAGTGTCCAGAAAGGCCTCCGCCATGCCCTGAGTCTCCGCTTTCGGCCGCTCCCGCCATCCCGGCAGCCAATAGACCTTGTCCAGATACAGCACATCCAGGCCGTACTGACGGCCCAGATGCCGGGCCAGGGTGGACTTTCCGCTGCCGCTGTATCCGATGACGGCAATTTTCATGGTGCTCTCCCCTCTCCTGCTGGCGTATCTCTCTCCCCGGCACTCTGTGCCCCGGGCGGCACTCAGGATCCTGCTCCGGCGCCGCCCGGCCGCTTCCACCGCCGGGGCAGGGACAAGAAAAAAGGGCTGTTGCAGACGCAACAGCCCTTTCTGATCTCCATGAGAAATCAATAGTATTTCTTGCGATTCTTGCGGGCAGCCTCAGACTTCTTGCGGCGCTTGACGCTGGGGCTCTCGTAGTGCTCACGACGGCGCACCTCAGCCAGGACGCCGGACTTGGCGCAGCTGCGCTTGAAGCGCTTCAGGGCGCTGTCCAGAGACTCATTCTCTCTGACGCGGACTTCAGACATCTAATTTCCCTCCCTCCGAAATGCCCAGGGAGTTATGTGACAACAGGGCATGAACAGCCAAATTCTTAGCCTTACCTAGGTATTTTACGCTGTGAAGCGGATTCTGTCAAGTATTAGTTTGACAATCCGCCGCTTTTTGGCTGAAACAGGCCAAACTGCCTCAGGCCTTGGGCTTCAGGATCAGGTTGACCAGCCGGTTTTTCACCAGAATCACCTTCACCAGGTCCATACCGTCGGTGTATTTGGACAGCTTGGGATCGGCCTGAACGGCGGCCACCACCGCGTCCTGCTCGGAGTCGGTGGGCACCTGGATATTGCCCCGCATCTTGCCGCCGATCTGGACAGCCAGCTCCACCATGGCCTCCACGGTCTTGCTCTCGTCGTAGGCGGGCCAGCTCTGCTGGCAGACCATGCCCTCGCCGCCCAGGTTCTGCCACATCTCCTCGCAGATGTGGGGGGCCACCGGGGAGAGCATCAGCACCAGGGCCTTCAGGTCGCCCCGGGTCAGTCCCTTGGCGTAGAAGCTGTTCACCAGGGCCATCAGGGTGGCGATAGCGGTGTTGAACTTCATGGCCTCGATGTCGTCGCTGACCTTCTTGATGGCCTTGTGGATCTCCGCCTCATTTTCAGGGCTGTACTCCAGGCTCTCTTTGGCCATATCCTGGAGGTTCCAGACCCGGTCCAGGAAGCGCTTGCAGCCTGCCACCGCTTTCGGGGACCAGGCGGCGGCCTTGGCGAAGTCACCGATGAACATGATATAGGTGCGCATGGTGTCGGCGCCGTACTCCCGGACAATATCGTTGGGGTTGACCACGTTGCCCCGGGATTTGGACATCTTCTCGCCGCCCTCGCCCAGGATCATGCCGTGGCTGGTGCGCTTGTGATAGGGCTCCGCATAGGGCACCACCCCGATGTCGTGGAGGAAGTTGTTCCAGAACCGGCTGTAGAGCAGGTGCAGGGTGGTGTGCTCCATGCCGCCGTTGTACCAGTCCACCTGGCCCCAGTAGTCCAGGGCCTCTTTGCTGGCCAGGGCGTCAGCGTTGTGGGGGTCCATATAGCGCAGGAAGTACCAGGAGGAGCCGGCCCACTGGGGCATGGTGTCGGTCTCCCGCTCGGCGGGGCCGCCGCAGCAGGGGCAGGTGGTCTCCACCCAGCTGCGCATGGCGCTCAGGGGGGACTCGCCGTCGTCGGTGGTCTCATAGCTCTCCACCTCGGGCAGCACCAGGGGCAGCTGGTCCTCGGGCAGGGGGACATAGCCGCACTTGGGGCACTTGACGATGGGGATGGGCTCGCCCCAGTAGCGCTGGCGGGAGAACACCCAGTCCCGGAGCTTATAGTTGACCTTGGCGTGGCCGATGCCGTTTTTCTCCAGATACTCGATCATGGCGGCCTTGGCGTCCTCCACGCTCATGCCGGTGATAAAGCCGGAGTTGACCATGACGCCGGTGGCCACGTCGGTGAAGGCGGCCTTCTGCACGTCCACCTCGGCGCCGTCCTCGGCGGCCACCACCTGGATAATGGGCAGGCCGAAGGCCTTGGCGAAGTCCCAGTCCCGGCTGTCGTGGGCGGGCACGGCCATGATGGCGCCGGTGCCGTAGCTGGCCAGGACATAGTCGGAGATGAAGATGGGGATCTCCTGGCCGGTCAGGGGGTTGATGGCCCGGACGCCCTTGAGCTCCACGCCGGTCTTCTCCTTGGCCAGCTCGGTGCGCTCAAAGTCGGACTTGGAGGCGGCGGCCCGGATGTAGGCCTGGACCTCCTCCAGGTTCTCCAGCTTGTCCGCCCACTTGGACACATAGGCGTGCTCCGGGGCGATGACCATATAGGTGGCGCCGAAGAGGGTGTCGCACCGGGTGGTGTAGACGGTGAGCATGTCCCCCTCGGTGGTGTTGAAGTTGACCTCAGCGCCGGTGGAGCGGCCGATCCAGTTCTTCTGCTGGGTGACCACCCGGGGGATGAAGTCCAGCCCGTCCAGGCCGTCGATCAGCTTCTGGGCGTACTCGGTGATCTTCAGCATCCACTGGCTCTTCTCCTTGCGGACCACCGGGGCGCCGCAGCGCTCGCAGACGCCGTTGACCACCTCTTCGTTGGCCAGCACGCACTTGCAGGAGGTGCACCAGTTGACGGGCATGCTGGTCTTATAGGCCAGGCCGTGCCTGAACAGCTGCAAAAAGATCCACTGGGTCCACTTGTAATAGTTCGGGTCGGTGGTGTTGATCTCCCGGTCCCAGTCAAAGGAGTAGCCCAGCATCTCCAGCTGGCTGCGGAAGTTGTGGATGTTGTCCTCGGTCACCTTGGCGGGGTGGATGTGCATCTTGATGGCATAGTTCTCCGTGGGCAGGCCGAAGGCGTCATAGCCGATGGGGAACAGCACGTTGTAGCCGTCCATCCGCTTCTTGCGGGCCACCACGTCCATGGCGGTGTAGGGGCGGGCGTGGCCCACATGCAGGCCCTGGCCGGAGGGGTAGGGGAACTCCACCAGCCCATACCACTTGGGGCGCTTGGTGTCGCCGGTGACGGCGTGGAAGACGTCGGACTCCTTCCAGCGCTGCTGCCATTTCCGCTCAATGGCGGTAAAATCATACTTCAACTTGTATCACGCTTTCTAATTAGTTTACTCTCTCTTGTCCGGGGCGATTCACGCTTCCCCGTCCTCCAGGTAGGGGGTGATGTCCACGCTCTCGGCGTCGGCCCAGAGCCGCTCCAGGTCGTAGAAGTCCCGCTCCTGCTCCAGGAACACATGGACCACCACGTCGGAGAAGTCCAGCAGCACCCAGCCCCCGTCCCGGAAGCCCTCTTTGTGGTGCAGCTCGCCCCCGGCGGCCTCCACCGCCTCCTCGCAGGCGTCGGTCAGGGCCTTGATCTGGGTGGTGGAACCGGCGGTGCACAGCACAAAGTAGTCGGCCAGGGTGGTCAGCTCCCCGGTTTTGAGCACCTGCAGGTTTTTCCCTTTCTTTTTGTCCAGCGCCCGAACGGCGGCGGTCATGGTCACAACGGCGTCTACCATCGTCATTCTCCTTTCGTCAAAAAGCGCAGCGCGCCCAGGGTGTTGGGATGGACCGGCACGCCCCGGCCGGTCAGGTCCTCCACGCTCATCTCCAGCCCCAGCCGCACCGCGGCGTCCAGGTCCTCATAGACCAGTGCGCGGAGCCTCTCCACCCCGTCAAAGTCCCGGGTGGGCTCCATGTAGTCGGCAATATAGAGGATCTTCTCCAGGGTGGTCATATCCGGCTTGCCGGTGGTATGCCAGCAGATGGCGTCGCACACCCGCTCCGGCATGCCGTACTCCCAGCGGGCGATGGCGGCGCCGGTCTTGGAGTGGAGCAGCTTGACCGTCTCCCGCTCCATATGATCCAGGATAATATCATATTTTCTGCACAAAGACAACTGCTCTTCCAAATTGAGATATTTGGTGCAGTCGTGGAGGATGGCCGCCGCCCGGGCGTCGTCCTCCTCCTCCCCCCAGCGGCGGGCCAGGCGCACCGCCTCCTCCTCGCAGCCCCTGACGTGGGGAATCCGCTTGGCGCGGATCATGGAATAGGAGCAGGCCCGCAGATCCTCCCAGCCCAGGTGCTTCAGATCGGCATGGGTGCCGTAGAGGCCGTGGCGCAGAATGTAGCCCCGGACCGAGGGGTCCAGCTCCTCGGGGCGCTCCCCCGCCTCCAGCCGCTGCCGCAGCTGGGAGGAGGAGACCTCCACCAGGCCGGGCAGGGTGATGGTGGTCACCCGGGCGTGATACTGTTTTTCCAACAGCTCCCGCTGGGGGGCGAAGAGGTCCTCCCCGTCCCCCTCGGCCCGGCCAAAGGCGCAGATACCGGCCAGGGAGAAGATGACCTCCGGCTCGTGCCAGCGGTGGAGGGTCAGAAACATATCCGTCCCCATCAGCAGCCACAGCTCGTCCTTGGGGTGGCGCTTGTGGATCTGACGCAGGGTGTCGCTGGTGTAGCTCTTTCCAGGGCGCTTCAGCTCCAGGTCGGGCACCTCCACCGGGATGGACAGGCCCAGCCGGTCGGCGGCAATGCGGGCCATCTCCAGCCGGTGCTGCCCGGAGGCGCCGCAGGCGTCCTGGGCCTTGTGGGGTGGGGTGCCGTCGGGGATGATGAGCAGCTTGTCCAGCCCCAGCGCCCCGCTGGCCGCCCGGGCCGCCGCCATATGCCCCCGGTGGATGGGATCAAAGGTGCCGCCATAAATTCCAATCTTCATAGGAACCTCCCGCCTTGTTGGCTGTCCGGGTCGGGGCCCGGTCGGCACTTACTTTTTGACCAAGACAATTTTATCCTTCTTGTCTTTGCGATGGGACTGCCGGTAGAGCACAAATTTGCTGCCGATGACCTGCACCGGCTCGCTGCGGGTCAGCTTGGAGAGCTGCTCGCAGGCCTCCCGGGCGGTCAGGGGGCTGGTCTCCAGCACCCGGCCCTTCACCAGTTCCCGGGCCTCCAGGGCGTCATTGAGCTGGGCGATCAGGTTGTCCCCCAGCCCGTCTTTTCCCACGATCACAATGGGGTCGATGCCGTTGGCCAGGGCTCTCAGCTGGGCGCGCTGCTTGCTGGTCAATTCCACTCGATCCCCTCCTTCCGCATTTTCTCCTTATACTCCTCCAGCTTGACCGCCAGGTTGCGGATGGCCGCCGCCCGGTGGGAGCAGGACTGGCGCTCCTTCATGGTCATCTGGGCCAGAGTTTTCTTCATATGGGTGACAAAAAACACCGGGTCATATCCAAAGCCCCCCGCCCCCATGGGGGCATAGGCGATGGCGCCGAAGAGCTCTCCCCGGGCGGAGACGATGTCCGCGTTGGGGAACACGCAGGTGACCACCGAGACGAACTTGGCCGCCCGGGTCATCTGGCCCTTCATATTCTCCAGCAGCAGCATGCACCGCTCCCGGTCGCTGAGCCCTTCCCCGCCGTAGCGGGCGGTATGGATGCCCGGAGCGCCGTCCAGGGCGTCCACACACAGGCCGGAGTCGTCGGCGATGGCCAGCATCCGGGTGGCCCGGGCCACGGTGGCCGCCTTCAGCAGGGAGTTCTCCTCAAAGGTGCGGCCAATCTCCTCCACCTGGATATCCAGCCCCAGGTCGCTCTCCAGCACCAGTTCCAGGCCCAGGGGCTCCAGCCAGAGCTGCATCTCCTTCAGTTTGCCCGGATTATGGCTTGCCAGTACCGCCTTCACAGCACATCACCTGCCACTTCCCGCTGAATCGCGCTCAGCTCCCGGATGCCCTTGGCGCACAGTTCCACCAGCGTCTGCTGCTCCGCCAGGGTGAAGGGCCGGCCCTCGCCGGTGCCCTGGATTTCAATCAGCTTCCCCGCCTCGGTCATGACGCAGTTCAGATCCACCATGGCGTTGGAGTCCTCTTCATATTGCAGGTCCAGCATGGGCACATCCTGGACAATGCCGGCGGAGACGGCGGCCACGCTGTGGATGATGGGGTTTTCCGCCAACACGCCGTCGGCCATCAGCTTTTTCACCGCCAGAGCCAGGGCCACAAAGCCGCCGGTGATGGAGGCGGTGCGGGTGCCCCCGTCCCCCTGGAGCACATCGCAGTCGATGGTGATCTGCCGGGGCCCCAGCTTCTTCATATCCACCGCGGCCCGGAGAGAGCGGCCGATGAGCCGCTGGATCTCGGCGCTGCGGCCGTTGAGCTTCAGCTTGGAGATGTCCCGCCTGGAGCGGGTGCGGTTGGCCCGGGGCAGCATATTGTACTCCGCGGTCACCCAGCCCTCCCCCTCGCTCACATGGGGGGGCACCCAGTCCTCCACCGAGGCGGTGATGTGGACCCGGGTCCTGCCGCACTCGATTACAACGCTGCCCTCGGCAAATTCGTTCACATTGGGAATAATCCTGACCGGGCGCAGTTCGTCGTTGGCCCGTCCGTCTAGTCTAGCCATGGTTCTGTTGCACATCCTCCCTGTATCAGTTCATAACCCCGCCCCGCCGCCGGCGGGGGACAAGGCATATCCATCTATTAGATCAGCGCGTCGGCAAAGGCCACCGGGTCGAAGGGCTTCAGATCGTCGATCCCCTCGCCCACCCCGGCGAATTTGACCGGCACCCCCAGCTCCTGGGCGATGGCGATGGCGATGCCGCCCTTGGCGGTGCCGTCCAGCTTGGTCAGGGCGATGCCGGTGATGCCGGCGCTCTCCTTAAACTGCTTGGCCTGGATCAGGCCGTTCTGGCCGGTGGTGGCGTCCAGCACCAGCAGGGTCTCCCGGCTGGCGTCGGGGCACTCCCGGTCGATGACCCGGCTGATCTTGTTCAGCTCGTTCATCAGGTTGGCCTTGTTGTGCAGCCGACCGGCGGTGTCGATGAGCACCACGTCCGCCCCCCGGGCCTTGGCGGCGGAGAGGGAGTCAAAGACCACAGCGGCGGGGTCGGCCCCCTCCCCCTGCTTGATGATCTCCACCCCGCAGCGCTGGGCCCAGATGGTGAGCTGCTCGGCGGCGGCGGCCCGGAAGGTGTCCGCCGCGGCAAAGATCACCTTCTTGCCCTGGCTCTTCAGGTCGTGGCCGATTTTGCCGATGGTGGTGGTCTTGCCCACCCCGTTGACCCCGATGAACAGCACCACCGAGGGGGTGGTATCCAGATGGAGGCGCAGATCGCCCACCGTCAGCATCTCCGCCAGGATCTCCTTCATACAGGCCCGGGCGCCCTCCACATCCTTGATGCGGCGCTCACGGGTGCGCCGGCGCAGCTCATCCACCGCTTTCAGGGTGGTGTCCATGCCCATGTCGGCCAGGATCAGCGACTCCTCCAGCTCATCATAGAAGCTGTCATCCAGCTCGGAAAAGCCGCTGAAAATGCCGATCTTCTTGATTCTATCAAAAAAACCCATGTCGATTTCTCCTTGTCTGCGGGATTTGATACACGCGGGAGGCGGAGCCCCGGCGGGCGTGCCCCTGAGCCGTCACATGTCGTGCAGCTCTTTCTTTTTCCATCTCGTTGAGGCGGTTGGTCAGCATTCTCGACACGCCCTGTCACTTGATGTGCAGTTCTTTTTCCACTTCGTTCAAATTGATCGTCAGCATTCTCGACACGCCCTGTTCCTGCATGGTGACGCCGTAGAGCACGTCGGCCTCCTCCATGGTGCCCCGGCGGTGGGTGATGACAATAAACTGGGTGTGCTCCGTCATGGTGCGCATGTACCGGGCAAACCGGGTGACATTGGCGTCGTCCAGAGCCGCCTCGATCTCGTCCATCACCACAAAGGGGGTGGGGCGCACCTTCAAAATGGCGAAGTACAGGGCGATGGCCACAAAGGCCTTCTCCCCGCCGGAGAGCAGAGAGATGATTTTCAGGCTCTTGCCCGGGGGCTGCACCTTGATCTCGATGCCGCAGTTCAGAATGTCCTCCGGGTCCTCCAGCTCCAGGGAGGCCCTACCCCCCCGGAAGAGCTCCTGGAAGGTCTGGGTGAAGGACTGGGAGATCCGCTCAAACTGGACGGCGAAGATCTCCTTCATCTGTTCCGTAATGGAGGCGATGATCCCCTCCAGCTCTGTCTTGGACTTTTCCACATCGGCGCGCTGGTCGGTGAGATAAGTGTAGCGCTCATTGACCCGCTGGAATTCCTCGATGGCCCCCAGGTTCACCGCCCCCAGGGCGCTGATGGAGCGCTTGAGCTCTGTGATGCGCCGGGTGGCCTTCTGCAGGTTCTCCAGCTCCTGGCGCTGCTTTTGGGCCTCAGAGTGGGAGAGTTCGTAGTTGTCCCAGAGCTTGTCCAGGATCTGTTTCTCCTCCAGTTCGGCGGCGTTCTTCTTCTGCTCCAGCCGGGCGCACTCCCGCTCCAGCGCAAGCAGCTGCTCGTTCTTCGCCCGGGCGTCCTTATCCGCCTGGGTGCGCTCTCCCTCCAGCCGGAGCCGCTCCTCGGTCTGGGTGCGCATCTCCGCCTCCAGAGCGGCGCGCTGGTCACGCCTGGCGGTCAGGGCGGTCTCCTGCTCCAGGATGGAGCGCTTCAGCTCCTGATCCCGGGCATCGCAGGCGGCCAGCAGCTCCCGGCGCTGGTCCTGGTCCGTGGAAAGCCCCTGCTGGAGCTGGCGCAGCTCCTCCATGGCCTGCTCCAGCGCCCCGGCCTCGGCCTCCAGCCCCGCCGCCTCCAGATTGAGGGCGGCGATGGCCTCGGTGATGCTCCGGCTGGTCTGCCGGATGGCCTCTTCCCCGGCGGACTTGCCCTCCGCCTCGGCCCGGAGGGCGGCGGCAGCCCCCTCCAGTTCGGTGATCCGCGCCCGGGCGGCGTCGGCGTCGGCCTCGCTCTTCCCCAGGCGCTCCGCCAGAGACGCCCGCTCCTCCCGGGCGCTCTCCAGCCCCCGGCGCAGGCCGTCCAGCAGGATGTCATACTGGCCGGCCTCGCCCTCCAGCCGGAGGACGGCGGCATCCAGTTCCCGCTTCTGGCTCTGGGCCACCTCCAATTCGTAGGCAGCCCCCTGTTCCTCCCGCTGGGCCTCGGCGGCCTCCTGTCTGGCCTGGGCCAGCTGGCTCTGGATCCCGCCGATCTGACCCCGCAGCCGCTCCAGCTCGTTGCCCCGGCTCAGGATGCCGGCGCTGCGGCTGACGCTGCCGCCGGTCATGGAGCCGCCGGCATTGAGCACCTGGCCGTCCAGGGTGACGATGCGGTAGCGCTGGCGGTAGGCCCGGGCAATGGCGATGGCGCTGTCCATGTCCTCGGCGATAATCACCCGGCCCAGCAGGTTGGCAAAAATATTCTGATATTGAGGTTCAAACCGGATGAGCTGGGAGGCGATGCCCACAAAGCCCGGCTGCCGCTCCAGCCCCCCCTCCTGAATGGAGTTGGGCCGGATGGCGTCCATGGGCAGGAAGGTGCACCGGCCCCCATCCCGGCGTTTCAAGTAGTTGATGGCCGCTTTGCCGTCCTCCTGGCGCTCCACCACAATGTTCTGCATGGCGCCCCCCAGGGCGATCTCAATGGCCACGGCGTACTGGTCGGGCACCTTCAGCAGTCCCGCCACCGGCCCCCGGACGCCGGAGAGCTGTCCCCGGCCGGCGGCCTGCATCACCGACTTGACGGCCTTGGAGTAGCCCTCGTAGAGCTTCTCCATCTCGCTGAGCATGTGGATGCGGGAGGACAGGGCGTTCTCCTCCATGGTGAGCTTGACCACCCGGTCATTGGCGGCGGTCAGCCTCTTCTGCCGCTGCTGGCGGCGCAGCTCAAAGCCGCTGATGACATTGGCGGCCCCGTCCCGCTCCTCCCGGGCCCTGGAGAGCTCCTGCCCTTTTGCCTCCGCCTCGCTCTGGGCGGCGGCCAGGCGCCGCTCGTTTTCCTGAATGGAGGCGCTGAGGGCGGTGTCCCGGTCCAGCAGCTCCTGCTGGGCGGCGGCCAGGGCGGACAGCAGCGCCCGGGCATCCCCGGCGGAGGCGTTTTGCAGCTCCTCCCGGCGGCGCAGCTCCTCCAGCTCCCCGGCCAGGTCACCGGCGGACCGGCGGGCCTGCTCCGCTTTTTTCTCCTGTTCCGCCAGCTGTTGGGCCAGCTCCCGGCGGCGCCCGGTGATCTCTGCGAGGCGGCGCTCCCGGTCGGCGATCTGGGCGGCCACCGACTGGGCCCGGTCCCCCTGCTGGTCCATCTCCCGGTTGAGCCGGTCGGCCGTCTGCAGATTGTTGCGCACCTCGGTCTTCAGAACGGCGAGGGCGGACTCCAGCTCCCCGGCGGCCTCGTCCAGCTGGGCCAGCTCGCCCCGGATGCGCTCCACCTCCCGCTCCCGCTGCTGCATCTCCCCGGCCAGCGCCTCGGAGCGCTGGTAGAGCTCCTGCTGGGCCTGGGCGGCGGCGTCCCGGTCCAGGACCGCGGCCTCATAGTCCCCCATCAGCTTGCGGCTGCTCTCGCGGAGCCGGTCCAGCTGCTCCATCCAGACAGAGATCTCCAGCCCCCGGAGTTCATCCCGGTAGACCAGATATTTCTTCGCCTTCTCCGACTGCACCCGCAGGGGCTCCACCTGGAGCTCCAGCTCCTCAATCTTGTCGGAGATGCGCAGCAGGTTGTCGGCGGTGTGGTCCAGCTTGCGCTCGGCCTCCTCCTTGCGGTGGCGGTAGCGGGAGATGCCCGCCGCCTCCTCGAAGATCTCCCGCCGGTCGGCGCTCTTTACCGACAGGATGGCGTCCACCTTGCCCTGGCCGATGATGGAATAGCCCTCCCGGCCCAGGCCGGTGTCCATGAACATCTCATTCACGTCCCGCAGCCGGCAGGAGGCCTTGTTGATGAAGTATTCACTCTCGCCGGAGCGGTAGTAGCGCCGGGTCACCATGACCTCGGCCTCCGGCCGGTCGAAGATATGCTGGGAATTGTCCAGGATCAGCGACACCTCCGCATAGCCCATGGGCTTGCGCTTCTCGGTGCCGCCGAAGATCACATCCTCCATTTTGCCCCCCCGGAGGGCCCGGGAGGACTGCTCTCCCATGACCCAGAGGATGGCGTCGGAGATATTCGATTTTCCGCTGCCGTTGGGGCCGACAATGGCGGTGATGTCCTCCCCGAAGGTGAGCACGGTTTTGTCCGGGAAGGATTTGAATCCCTGGATCTCTAAGGCTTTTAAATACAACGGATGCACCTCATATCGACATGTACACAGATTAACAATTTATTATAGCAAGCCAACCTCTGGAATGCAAGAAATGGCGGTGGGATTTTTGCGCATCGGCCAAAAGAAGGCCGCCGGGAAAAAGCCCGCCGCGTCCAACACGGCGGGCCCGGCGTTCAGAATAGCTTTTCCAGCGCGCGGCGCAGGATGGTCACGCCCGGGCTGCGGCAAAAGGCCAGCGCTGGGGCGCTGAACGCCCAGGCCAACAGGTCCAGCCGCAGCGCCCCTTTATCCCGGGCCGCCCGCTCCGCCGCCGCAAAGAGGGCCCGGGCCTCCCCTTGTCTGGGATACTTCTCCAGCACATACAGCCCGTCCATCCAGGCAGTGGGCAACTCCACCAGATTGCCCCGCCTCCGGAGGGTGACATAACACTGTCCAATCGCCCGGTCCTCCGCCTGAGCGGGCGGGATGAAATGGGCCCCGTCGGCCAGATCGGCCCGGAAAGCCGCCTCGGCCAGCGGGCGGCCCTCCGCCGGACAGCAGTCGGGCCGGGCCGCGGCGTGGAGCTGCCCCGCAGGGCCGCCCTGGCCGGATCATCCTCCGGCCGGGCGGATCGCGCCGTCTTTCAGTTCAGCCCCCTGGCGATGGCCTCGGCCACCCGGATGCCGTCCACGGCGGCGGAGACGATGCCCCCGGCATAGCCGCAGCCCTCGCCGCAGGGGTACACCCCCCGGAGGGCGGACTGATACCCCTCGTCCCGGAGCACCCGCACCGGGGAGGAGGAGCGGGTCTCCACCCCGGTGAGCACCGTGTCCCCACAGGCAAAGCCCCGCACCTTCCGGTCAAAGAGGGGCAGTGCCTCCCGGAGGGTTCGGATGACATAATCCGGCAAACAGAGGCCGATGTCCGTCCAGCGCACCCCGGGGGCATAGGTGGGCGAAATGCCGCCCGGGGCCTGGGAGGGCCGCCCCTTTAAGAAATCCCCCGCCAGCTGGGCCGGGGCGAGGAAGCCGCCGCCCCCCTGGCGGAAGGCCAGCTGCTCCCAGCGCCGCTGAAAGCGCACCCCGGCCAGGGGGCTGCTGTCCCCGAAGTCCCCGGGGCCCACCCCCACCAGAAAGCCCCCGTTGATGTTCTCCCCATCCCGGGCCCGGCAGCTCATGCCGTTGGTGACCACGCCCCCCTGCTCTGAGGCGGCGGCCACCACCTGGCCGCCGGGGCAGACGCAGAAGGTGAAGGCGCTGCGCCCCGAGGGCAGGTGGCAGGAGAGCTTGTAGTCGCTGGGGGGCAGCTTGTCCCAGGCCGGGCCGAACTGGGCGCGGCTGACGGCCTGCTGGCTGTGCTCAATCCGCACCCCGATGGCAAAGGGCTTCTGCTCCATGGGCAGCCCCCGCCCCTCCAGCATCTCAAAGGTGTCCCGGGCGGAGTGGCCCACCGCCAGCACCGCCTCCCGGGCGGGCAGGGTGTACTCCCCCTCCGGCCCCCGGACCCGGAGGGCCGCCAGCCGGCCGTCCTCCGGGATGAGGTCCACCATCTGGCTCTCAAACCGGATCTCACACCCCAGCTCCAACAGCTCCCGCCGGAGGGCGGCCACCACCCGGCGGAGCCGGTCGGTGCCGATGTGGGGCTTGTAGGAGTAGAGGATGTCCTCCGGGGCCCCGGCGGCGGCGAAGGCCTCAAAGACGGCGGTGACCCGGCCATCGTGGATGCCGGTGGTCAGCTTGCCGTCGGAGAAGGTGCCGGCGCCTCCCTCTCCGAACTGGACGTTGGAGGCGGTGTCCAGCGCCCCGGTGGCCCAGAAGCGCTCCACGTCCTTGACCCGCTCCTCCACCGGCCGCCCCCGCTCCAGCAGAATACAGGGGATGCCCGCCCGGGCCAGGAAAAGGGCGCAGAACAGCCCTGCCGGGCCCATGCCCACCACCACGGGCCGCTCCCCCGCCGGGCGGCGCACCTCAGGGAATTGATAGGGCTGCCGCTTTACCTGCTTCACCTGACGCAGGCTGCGGCACAGGATCGCCTCCTCCCCCGCCACTTCCAGCCGGACCGTACAGACCAGGTGAATCTGATCCTTCTTCCTGGCGTCCACCGACTGTTTGACCATCTGGAGCTCTCCCAGATCGGCCAGCGGCCGGGAGAGCAGTTTCGCCACTTTGCGGCGCAGGGCCGCCTCGTCTCCGTCTACCGGGATGTGCAAATCGCTGATCTGAAGCATAAGGTTTCCTCTCTCTCCCCGCCCGGAGGCGGGCAAGTGCAAAGTGATTGTTTTATTCTACCACGCCGGGGCATAGTTTGAAAGCGGTGATCGATATGAATGCCTATTTTTTCCCTTCCCGCCGCCGCAGGCTGGCCATCTGGCGGGAGGAGGTGCTGGGGATGCCCCTGCTGCGGCTGGAGCTGCCCGAGCGTCCCACCCCCAGGATGTGCCGCAAAGCGGCCCTGGTGTGCGAGCGCTGCGGCGTCCACCAGCTGCTCAGCGCCCCGGAATACTGGCCTGGCCCTGACCTGCCTCCCCTCAGTTCCACCCGGGCGCTCTGGATCCAGAAGGCGCCGGAAGCGGCGCTGTTCCTGCTCCGGCGCCGGGGCGTGGCGCCGGAGCGGGCCAAGGTGGAGTTCTGTTCCGACCGTTTCACCCTCCAGGCACAGCGGGCCATCCTGGACCTGCTGCCCCGGGTGCGCGCGCTCTCCCTCTCCCTGCCCGCCCCGGAGGCGTTTTTGTGGCGGCTGCAGCGGGACTACGGGGTGTCGCCGGTGCCCGGCGAGGGGGATGTGGCCCTGTGCTACTCCCCCGTCCCCCGGCGCTGGGCGCTGCCGCTGTGGCAGCAGCGCCCGGAGATCGAAGGGGCCGGGCTGTGCTGCGCCGTCCCCGACGCGCCGGAGGGCTGTCCCCTGCCGGAACTGCTGGCGGCCCTGGAAGAGCAGGGACGGCTGCGGGCGGAAGAAATCCAAATCTGTTCGGATTTTGCTTGACATACCTTAATAGGTAACTTATAATGCTTTAGATAATGTGGCAGTATGGCCTTTTTTCTGTTTTTGACATCTTCGTTCTCAATTTGGGCAGAAAAAGGTTCGATTGCCAGAACTTTTGGAAGGTTGTGTTGCAATTATGGCAAAAGTATACAAGCTGACCGCCGAGCGGCTCAAGGAACTGCAGGACGAGATGGTCTGGATGAAGACCGTCCGGGAAAAGGAAGTGGCCGAGCTGATCAAAGAGGCCCGCTCCTTCGGCGACCTGTCGGAAAACAGCGAGTACGACGAGGCGAAAAACGAGCAGGGCAAGCTCTACTCCCGCATGGCCGAGGTGGAGGACATCCTGGCCAACTACGAGCTCATCGACGAGAGCGATTTTGACGCCGCCACCATCCACCCGGGCTGCGTGGTGAAGGTCCACTCCAAGGAGCTGGACCGGGACCTGGAGTACAAAATTGTGGGCTCCCAGGAGGCCGATCCCATGCATGGGCTGATCTCCGAGGAGTCCCCCTTCGGCCGCGCCCTGATGGGCAAGCGCGTGGGCGACGAGATCACCGTGGAGGCCCCCGCCGGCCACTCCCACTACACCATTTTGACCATTTCCTGATATCAGAGAGAAAGAAGGATTTCATTTCATGGCTGAAAAGCAGTCCAGCGGCAATCAGAAGGTCTCGGAACAGCAGGTCCGCCGGGAGAAGCTCTCCCTTCTCCAGCAGGCGGGCCGCGATCCCTTTGTGCAGACCAAGTTCTCCGTGTCCCACTTCAGCACGGATATCACCGAACACTTTGACGAGATGGAGGGCAAAACCGTCACCATTGCCGGCCGCCTGATGAGCAAGCGTGGCATGGGCAAGGTGTCCTTCTGCGACCTCCAGGACAAGCTGGGCCGGGTTCAGCTCTACGTCCGCCGGGACCTGGTGGGCGAGGAGGAGTACGGCTGGTTCAAGAAATATGACACCGGCGACATTGTGGGGGTGACCGGCGAGGTCTTCCGCACCGAGAAGGGCCAGATCTCCGTCCGGGCCAGCCAGGTGACCCTGCTGGCCAAGGCGCTGCAGCCCCTGCCCGAGAAGTTCCACGGCCTCACCGACCTGGAGACCCGTTACCGCCAGCGCTATGTGGACCTGATCGTCAACCCCGACGTGAAGGACACCTTCATCAAGCGCAGCCTGATCCTGCGGGAGCTGCGCGCCTTCCTGGACGGCAAGGGTTTCCTGGAGGTGGACACCCCCATTCTCACCCCCTTTGAGATCGGCGCCTCCGCCCGGCCCTTCATCACCCACCACAACACTCTGGACATGGACATGGTGCTGCGCATCGAGACCGAGCTGTATCTGAAGCGGCTCATCGTGGGCGGCATGGACCGGGTCTATGAGGTGGGCCGCATCTTCCGCAACGAGGGCATGGACACCAAGCACAACCCGGAGTTCACCACCATTGAGCTCTACCAGGCCTACACCGACTACCACGGCATGATGGATCTGGTGGAGGAGATGATGCAGACTGTGGCCCGGAAGGTGTGCGGCAGCCTGGTGATCCCCTATCAGGGCCATCAGATCGACCTGGGCCACTGGGAGCGGCTGACCATGGTGGAGGCGGTCAAGAAGTACTCCGGCGTGGACTTCGACGCAATCTCCTCCGACGAGGAGGCTGTGGCCTGCGCCAAGGAGCACCATGTGGAACTGCCCGAGGTGCCCACCAAGGGGGCCATTCTGGCGGAGTTCTTCGACGCCTTCGTGGAGGACAAGCTGATTCAGCCCACCTTTATCTACGACTACCCGGTGGAGGTCAGCCCGCTGGCCAAGCGCAAGCCGGGCAACCCCGCCTATACCGAGCGGTTCGAGTATTTCATCAATGCCACCGAGTTCGGCAATTCCTTCTCCGAGCTCAACGATCCCATCGACCAGCGGGGCCGCTTTGAGCGCCAGGTGGCAGAGCGGAAAGCCCTCGATCCCAGCAGCCGGGCCCAGGTGGACTATGACTTTGTCAACGCCCTGGAATACGGCATGCCCCCCACCGGCGGACTGGGCTTCGGCGTGGACCGGCTGGTCATGCTGCTCACCAACTCCGATTCCATCCGGGACGTGCTGCTCTTCCCCACCATGAAGCCCCTGGAGGGCAAGCAGGGAGAGGCCGGCGGACAGGCCAAGGCCGCCCCCGCCGTCCAGACCCCCGCGCTGGACCTCTCCAAGATCAAAATCGAACCCCTCTTTACCGACATGGTGGACTTTGACACCTTCAGCAAGTCCGACTTCCGCGCGGTAAAGGTGAAGGCCTGCGAAGCGGTGCCCAAGAGCAAAAAGCTGCTGAAGTTTGTCCTGGATGACGGAAGCGGCACCGATCGGGTCATTCTGAGCGGAATCCACGACTACTATGAGCCGGAAGAACTGGTGGGCAAGACCTGCATCGCCATCGTCAACCTGCCGGCCAAAAAAATGATGGGCATCGATTCCTGTGGCATGCTGATCTCGGCCGTCTATGAAAACGACGGGCAGGAGGGTCTGAACCTGCTGATGGTGGACGACCGGATTCCCGCAGGGGCCAAGCTATATTAACGCAACCAGCTCCGGGGCCATGCGCTTCCCCGCTGGGAAGAATCGCAACCCACTGATTCCAGCATAGCAGAACCGCAGCGTTCTGCTATGCTGTTGCAATTATAACTGAAGGCCGACGCAATCCCATTTGCAGCGTCAAATTTGATCTTCTTTCCACAGAGAGGAGGCCCCGCCGTGGAACACATCACCAGCCGCACAAACCCGCTGATCTCTCTGGTGCGCCGCCTGCGGGACGACCGCAAGACCCGGCGGCGGGAGGGGCTCTTCCTCTGCGACGGGGTGAAAATGCTGGAGGAGGCAATCAAGTGGAAGGCCCCTCTTCAGACCGTTCTCCTCTCGGAGGACCTGGCGGACACCCCGGTGCCCGGCGGCGTACGGACCGTGACGATTCCCGGAGACCTGATGCGCAGCGTCTCCCCCATGGAGGCCCCCCAGGGCGCCCTGTTCCTGGTGAAGGCTCCGGACCTGCGCCCGCCCGACAAGCTGGAGGGCAGCCGCTATCTGGTGCTGGACGGGCTGCAGGACCCGGGCAACGTGGGCACCATCCTGCGCAGCGCCGACGCCTTCGGCTGCGACGGCGTGCTGCTCACCAACCACTGCGCCGACCCGCTGAATCCCAAAGCCGTCCGGGCCACCATGGGGGCCATCTTCCGCACGCCCATCTGGGAGGTGCCCGCCGAGGCGCTGTGCCCTCTGCTGGAGGGCTCCGGCCTGAAACTGGCCGCCACCGCCCTGGGCCGGAACACGGTATCCCTGCCCGACGCCGATCTGAGCCGCACCGCGCTGGTCATCGGCAGCGAGGGCAGCGGTGTCTCCCCCGATCTGCTGCGCCAATGCACCGCCACCGTGCGCATTCCCATGGAACCCACCTGCGAATCCCTCAACGCCGCCGCGGCCGCCGCGGTGGTGCTCTGGGAGCTCTACCGGAGGGATCTGACATGCTGACCGAACTCAAAGCCTGGCTGTGGCTCACCCGGCGGCTGGAGTGCGGGCCGGCCTGGCAGGTGCTGCGCCATTTCGGCGGGCCGGAGCGGGCCTATTTCGCCGACCCGGCAGAGTACGCTCTGATTCCCAGGCTCTCCCCCGTCCAGCGCCAGGCGCTGGGCGACAAATCCCTGGACCGGGAGGACCGGATTCTGGCCCGCTGCGACAGGGCGGGCATCGGCCTGCTCACCTGGCAGGACAGCCTGTATCCCGAACGGCTGAGGAATATCGAGCTGCCTCCCCTGGTACTCTATTTCCGGGGCACCCTGCCCCGCTTTGACGAGGAGATCGCCATCGCCATGGCGGGCACCCGCCGGGCCACCCCGTACGGGTGCAAGGCCGCGGCGGAGCTGGCCTTCCAGATCACCCGGCTGGGCGGGCTGGTGCTCACCGGCATTGTGGAGGGCTGTGACCGCTACGCCGCCGACGGCGCCCTGAAGGCCGGCGGACCGCTGGTCTGTGTGCTGGCGGGCGGCGTGGATGTGCCCTACTATGACACCGAGGCCAACCGCCGGCTGCTGGAGGACGCCGCCGCCTGCGGCGCCCTCATCAGCGAATATCCTCCCGGCACGCCCCACCTGGCGGAGCACTTTTCCGCCCGAAACCGGCTGCTCGCCGGCCTCTCCCTGGGCGCCCTCTGTGTGGAGGCCCCGGCGCGCAGCGGCACGCTCCAGGTGGCCCGGCTGGCGCTGGAGCAGGGGCGGGACGTCTACGCCGTCCCCGCCAACATCGATGCCGAGGCCGGGGTGGGCACCAATCAGCTGCTGGTCCGGGGCGAGGCCATCTGCATCTGCTCCGGCGCCGACGTGCTGGAACACTATCGCTCCCTCTACCCCCGGCTCCGCTCCGCCCGGCTCCTCTCCGAGGCGGACCAGGCCCAGCGGCTGGCCGCCCCCGTTTCCCCGGATCACACGCCCCGGCAGTCGGCCGCCCCCTCCGCCCCTGCGGAGGCAACGGCCCCGGAGGTGCCCTCGCCCGCTCCGCTGCGTCAGCTGCGCCTGGCGGAACACAAGAGCGAGTTCACCGATGACGAAATCGCAGTGCTGCGGGCGCTGGAAGGCGGGGCGCTGGTCACCGACGCCATTGTGGCTGCCGCGGGGGTGCCCGCCCGGCGGGTCTCCGCCACGCTGACGGTGCTGACCATCCGGGCGCTGGTGCGCCAGCTGCCCGGCGGCCGCTTTGAAGCCCTGGTCCGGCTGAGTTAAATACGCAAGTCCCAGCGCCCGCCCCTCTGGGTGCGCCGCTGTTTTCATACCCCATACGAAGTGGAGGTTCACTATGTCCAAAACCAACCTTGTGATTGTGGAGTCCCCTGCCAAGGCCAAAACCATCGGCAAATATCTGGGCCGGGAGTTTGAGGTCCTGGCCTCCATGGGTCACATCCGCGATCTGCCCAAGAGCAAGCTGGGCGTCGACATCGACGCCGGGTTTGTCCCCGACTATCAGCCCATCAAGGACAAGGAGGAGATCATCTCCACCCTGCAAAAGGCCGCCTCCGAGAGCGAAAAGGTCTATCTGGCCACCGACCCGGACCGGGAGGGGGAGGCCATCTCCTGGCACCTGAAGGAGCTGCTGGAAATCCCGGACGACAAGACCTACCGGGTCACCTTCAACGAGATCACCAAGAAGGTGGTCTCCGAGTCCATCCGCCACCCCAGAGCCATCGACCAGGACCTGGTGGACGCCCAGCAGGCCCGGCGCATTCTGGACCGGATTGTGGGCTATCAGCTCTCCCCCCTGCTGTGGCGCAAGGTGCGCCGGGGGCTGTCCGCCGGCCGCGTCCAGAGCGTGGCCACCCGCATTGTGGTGGACCGGGAGGCGGAGATCCGGGCCTTCCAGAGCCAGGAATACTGGACCATGGATGTCACCCTGGACCGGATTGCCCCTCACACCGGCTCCTTTGTGGCCCGCTATCACGGCAGCAACGGCAAGAAAAAGGAGGAGCTCTCCTCCGCCCAGGAAGTAGAGGCCGTCAAGGCCGAGCTGGCAAAGGAGCAGTTTGTGGTCTCCGCCGTCAAGCGCACCGAGAAACAGCGCCAGCCCGCCCCCCCCTTCACCACCTCCACCCTCCAGCAGGAGGCCTCCCGAAAGCTGAATATGGCCCCCCGGCGCACCATGTCCATCGCACAGCAGCTCTATGAGGGCATCGACATCGACGGCGAGGGCACCGTGGGCCTGATCACCTATATGAGAACCGACTCCCTGCGGCTGAGCGAGGACGCGCTGGACTCGGCCAAGCAGTTCATTCTGGGCCGGTACGGGGCGGATTACTATCCGCCGGAAACCCGGCGCTTCAAAACCAAGGCCGGTGCCCAGGACGCCCACGAGGCCATCCGCCCCTCCAACGTCAACCTGACCCCCGAGGCCATCCGCAAAAGCCTGACCCAGGAGCAGTACCGGCTCTACAAGCTGATCTGGAGCCGCTTTTTGGCCTGCCAGATGGCCAACGCGGTCTACGACAGCCTGTCCATTGACATCAACGCCGGGCCCCACCTGTTCCGGGCCACCCACACCGCCCAGAAGTTCTCCGGCTTTACCGCCGTCTATGAGGCCTCCAAGGACGAGGAGGAGGGGGTACGCAACTCCCCCCTGCCCGACCTGACCGAGGGGGAGAACCTGGCCCTCCGGGAGGCCGAAGGGGCCCAGCACTTCACCCAGCCCCCCGCCCGGTACAACGAGGCGTCGCTGATCCGGGTGCTGGAGGAGAAGGGCATTGGCCGCCCCTCAACCTACGCCCCCACCATTTCCACCATTATGGACCGGGAATATGTGGTCAAGGAGGGCAAGGCCCTGCGGCCCACGCCTTTGGGGGAGGTGGTCACCCAGCTGATGGAGGACAAATTCCCCGACATTGTGGATCCCACCTTCACCGCCCAGATGGAGGGCCAGCTGGACCTGGTGGAGGCGGGCAGGGAGAACTGGAAGGACGTGCTCTCCCATTTCTACTCCGCCTTCTCCGCCGAGCTCTCCCAGGCCGAAAAGGATTTGGACGGGGAGCGCATCAAAATCCCCCCGGAGTACAGCGACGAGGTGTGTGATGTCTGCGGCCGCCAGATGGTGGTCAAGTCCGGCCGCTTCGGCCGGTTCCTGGCCTGCTCCGGCTATCCGGAGTGCACCTTCACCAAGCCCCTGGTTATCGAGATGCCGGGCAAATGCCCCAAGTGCGGCAGCCGCATTTTGAAAAAGACCAGCCGCAACGGGTACACCTATTACGGCTGCGAACGCAATAAGGTGGTCTCCGGCGACCCCTGCGACTTTATGACCTGGGACGTGCCGGTGAAGGAGACCTGTCCCGAGTGCGGCATGACCATGTTCAAAAAGTCGGGCCGGGGCTTCAAAAAGCCCTTCTGCATCAATGAGAAGTGCAGCCGCTTCCTCCCGGAGGACCAGCGGGGCTATCCCAAGAAGAAGGCCGCCGCTGCCGAGGACGGGACCCAGCCGCCGGAGAGCGGCGAGAGCGAGGGCGGCAAAAAGCCGGGCAAAACCGCCGCAAAAAAGACGGCCGCCGCAAAGAAAACCACCACGGGGAAAAAGGCCGCCGCCGCGAAGAAAACCACCGCCGCCAAAAAGACGACAGCGGCGAAAAAGGCCACTGCCGCCAAGAAGGCCGCCAGTGGCAAGAAGTCTGCCGCCTCCTCCAAATCCGCTGCCAAACCGGCGGCGGGCACGGGGAGCGCCGGGGAGGGCTGAGTATGCAGGCCGTTAAAGTCATCGGCGCGGGCCTGGCCGGCTGCGAGGCCGCCTGGCAGCTGGCCCGCCGGGGGATCCCGGTGGAGCTGTATGAGATGAAGCCCCAGAAAACCACCCCGGCCCACCACAGCGCCGACTTCGCCGAACTGGTTTGTTCCAACTCCCTGCGCAGCGACCAGCTGGAGAACGCGGTGGGGCTGCTGAAGGAGGAGCTGCGGCGGATGGGCTCGCTGATCCTCGCCTGTGCCGACCAGCACCGGGTGCCCGCCGGCGGGGCGCTGGCGGTGGACCGCCAGGCCTTCTCCGCCGCAGTCACCCAGCGCATCCGCAGCCACCTCAACATCACCGTCATTGAGGGGGAGATCACCGAGATCCCGCCGGAGGGGGACGTGATCGTGGCCTCGGGGCCGCTGACCAGCGACGCCCTGAGCCAGGACATCGCCCGGCACTTCCCGGGCTCGGAGTATCTGCACTTCTTCGACGCCGCCGCTCCCATTGTCACCTTTGAGAGCATCGACATGTCCAAGGCCTGGTTTGCCTCCCGGTACGACCGGGGGACGCCGGACTACATCAACTGTCCCATGAACCAGGAGGAATACGACCGGTTTTGGACAGAGCTGACCGGGGCCAAGCAGGCCCAGCTCCACGAGTTTGACGACGGCAGCGTATTTGAGGGCTGTATGCCGGTGGAAGTCATGGCCCGCCGGGGCCGGGACACCCTGTGCTACGGGCCGCTGAAACCGGTGGGGCTGCCCGACCCCCGCACCGGCAAGGAGCCCTTTGCGGTGGTCCAGCTGCGCAAGGACAATGCGGCGGGCAGCATCTACAACATTGTGGGCTTCCAGACCCACCTGACCTTCCCCGAACAGAAGCGGGTATTCTCCCTGATCCCGGGGCTGGAGCAGGCGGAGTTTGTCCGCTACGGGGTGATGCACCGAAACACCTACCTCCACTCCCCCGGCCTGCTCAACCACTATTACCAGGTCATCGGCGAGCCCAGGCTGTGCTTTGCCGGGCAGATGACCGGGGTGGAGGGCTATGTGGAGTCCACCGCCTCCGGACTGGTGGCCGCGGTGGAGCTGGCCCACCGCCGGCTGGGACTGCCGCCGGTGGAGTTCCCCAGGGAGACTGCCCTGGGCGCTCTGGCCCATTATATCAGCGACACCACGGTGGCCAACTTCCAGCCCATGAACATCAACTTCGGCATTATCCCGCCCCTGGGCTACAAGGTGAAGGGCAAGCGCAATAAAAATGCGGCCCTCTCCCAGCGGGCGCTGGAGGCGCTGGAGGCAGCCATGGGCCGGTTTGAAGCATCGGAATAAGACGAACCCGGAGAAAGAGAAGCGAGAGAAGAACATGAAGATTATTATTGACGCTATGGGAGGGGACTTTGCCCCTGAGGCCCCGGTCCGGGGCGGCCTTCAGGCCGCGAAGGAGTTCGGCGTGGAGATCCTGTTTACCGGCGACGAGAGCGCCATCCGCCGGGTGCTGAAACAGGACGGCTATCAGGACCTCCCCCAGGGCATTGAAATCGTCCACTGCACCCAAACGGTGGACAACTGCGACAACCCCTCCACAGTCTGGCGCAAAAAGCCGGACTCCTCTATGACCGTGGGCCTGAAGCTGCTCCGGGCCAACCGGGGCCAGGCCTTTCTCTCCGCCGGCAGCACCGGCGCCCTGCTCAGCGGGGCCACGCTGCTGGTGCGGCGGATCCGGGGGGTCAGGCGGGCCGCCGTGGCTCCCACCATCCCAATCGGCCGGGGGGGCGCCGTACTCATCGACGCCGGGGCCAACAGCGAGTGCACTGCGGAACAGCTGGTGCAGTTTGCCGTCATGGGCTCCCATTACGCCGAGCTGGCCCTGGGGCGGAAAAATCCCCGGGTGGGGCTGCTGAACATCGGCGCCGAGCCCAGCAAGGGCACCGAGCTCTATCAGCAGACCTATCAGCAGCTCTCCGCGCTGAACGAGGCGAAAAAGCTCAATTTTGTGGGCAATGTGGAGGGCCGCAACGCCGTGGAGGGCGCGGCCGATGTGATTGTGGCCGACGGCTTCACCGGAAATATCTTTCTCAAGACCCTGGAGGGCACTGCCGGATACATTTCCCGGGAAATCAAACAGATCATTCTAAAGAATGCCCGCACCAAAGCCGCCGCCCTGATGATAAAGGGGGAGCTGGCCGCCTTCAAGCGCAGGATGGACTACCGGGAGATCGGCGGCACCGCCCTGCTGGGCATCGCCCGGCCGGTCATCAAGGCCCACGGCTCCTCGGACGCCTATGCCTTCCGCTCCGCCGTGCGGCAGGCCATCCACTATGCCGAGGGACGGGTGACCCAGCGCATCGAGCAGCAGCTCTCCCCGGAGGCCGCCGCCCAATCCACACAAAAAGAGGTGGAACTGTAATGCAGACACTGGAAGAAAAACTGGGCTATCACTTTCAGAACATCGCCCTGCTGGAAAATGCCCTGACCCACAGCTCCTATGCCAATGAACACAAGGCCGCCGGACTGGAGAGCAACGAGCGGCTGGAATTTTTGGGGGATTCGGTGCTGGGAATGGTGGTGGCGGACTACCTGTACCGCAACTGCCCCACCCTGCCGGAGGGAGATCTGACCCGGCTGCGGGCCGCGCTGGTCTGCGAGGGCAATCTGGTGCTGGTGGCCCAGGAGCTGGATCTGGGCAGCTATCTGAAGCTGGGCAAAGGCGAGGAGCTGGGGGGCGGGCGCACCCGGGCCTCCATCCAGGCCGACGCGGTGGAGTCGGTGCTGGCCGCGGTCTATCTGGACGGGGGCATCAGCGCCGCCCGGCGGCTGATTCAGCACTTTATCCTCAACCACATCTCCCGGGTCCACGACGCCGCCAAGGACCACAAGACCGCCCTGCAGGAGATCGTCCAGCGCAAGAGCGGCCAACAGCTCACCTACGCCCTGATCGGCGAACGGGGCCCCGACCACGCCAAGATCTTCCGCATGGAGGTCCGGCTGAACGGCCAGAGCATTGGAACCGGAGAGGGACACAGCAAAAAAGAGGCCGAGCAGGCCGCCGCTGCCGCCGCCATCCAGACCCTGAAACAGAAAAAACCGTGAGCGATTGGAGCAGACAGGCGCTCCGGCCAAAGAACATTTGGCCGGAGCGCCTGTCCGCACATTGATCGCCCTAACGCGGCAGCAGAGACAACGCGGCCGAACGCAAGCTGCCCATTCCCCTTCCCGAA
>CAUGSS010000021.1 GCA_959602365.1 uncultured Eubacteriales bacterium | reverse complement strand
TCTTCAACGGCATGGCCCTGGGCGAGACCAACAAGATCAACATCGAGGACGGCAAAACCCTGGTCATCAAGTACCTGGGCCTGGGCGAGCTGGACGAGGAGGGCAACCGGGTCGTGGAGTTCGAGCTCAACGGCATGCGCCGGGAGGTCTCCGTCCCCGATCCCAACGCCGTCTCCAGCGTCAAGCAGGTCACCCTGGCCGACCCGGAGGACAAGAGCCAGATCGGCGCCTCCATCCCCGGCCTGGTCAGCAAGATCAGCGTCCAGGTGGGAGATACGGTGGAAGAAAACCAGGTCATCGCCGTCATCGAAGCCATGAAGATGGAGACCAGCGTCACCGCCCGGATGGACGGCAAGATCAAGTCCATCCTGGTCAGCGAGGGCGACACGGTCAAGGCCGGCGAACTGCTGATCACCATCGAGTGACCTTCGCATCCTCTCTTTCCTTTGCTTTTCTCTTTTTTCCATAGACTCCTGAACTCAAACCCCAGGGCCCGGAGCGCTTGCGCTCCGGGCCCTGGGGTTTTCACGCTCTTTTCTATTTTTATTTGTAAATAGTTCACAATTTCGTTGCACTCTTCCCGCTGATTGTGATACAATCAATACAAGAGGCAGGGATTCCTGCCGGACGGTTTTTGAACCGGGAAAGGAGCGCATCATCGTGAACGTGAAATTTGTCGATCGCAAGGGAGAACAGCCCCGCGGTGTGCATTTTTATGCGGAGAAGAAGGTCTCCAAACTGGACCGCTTCTTCCGCTCGGATGCCGAGGCCACCGTCACCTTTACCAACCAGAAGAAAGGCATGGTGAAGGCGGAGGTCGCCGTCAATGCCGGCGGCACACTGTACCGGGGCGAGTCCACCACCAGCGACGCCAACGCGTCCGTGGATGCTGCCATCGCAGCCATTGAACGCCAGATCCGCAAGTACAAAACCCGCCTGGCCAAGCGTCTGCACAATGAGGAGCTCATCAGCCTGCTGGCCCAGGAGGATGTGGAAGAGGAGATGGACGACATCACCATCATCCGTTCCAAGAAATTCACCCTCAAACCCATGAGCGCCGAGGAGGCCGTGCTTCAGATGAACCTGACCGGGCACACCTTCTTTGTCTTCCGCAATGCGGACAACCACGACTCCATCGCCGTGGTGTACGCCCGCAACGACGGGGGCTATGGCCTGATTGAGGACGACGGGACGTAAGGCCCAGAAATAAAGGCGGCCGGAGCGCGCTGACATGCGCTCCGGCCGCTTTCCGTCATGTCTCGCCGATGCGGATCATCCATTTTTTAGAGAAAAACCGCCGGAGCACCAGCACATCCTTGACCAAACTGTCCAGCAGCACCACCGTCAGATAGACCCAGACCAGGGGGACATTCAGCCACAGCCCCAAAAAGGCCGCCGGGACGCTGATACACCAGACGCCCACAAAGTCATAGAGGGCCGCCCGTTTTCCATCTGCTCCGGACCGGAGTATGCCGCAGATATGGATATACTGCAAAAACCGCAGGGGCAGCGTCAGGGCCATAATCAGGATCAGCTGCCGGGCCAGGGCGGTAACTTCCGGCGTCTGATGGAAGATGGCGGTGATGGGTCCCCGCAGCGCCAGCATGGCTCCCCCGAATACGGCGGCAATCACCGGTGTCCAGCAGGTGATGGCCAGGGCGTTTTGATAGGCCCGCTCCCGGTCCCCCCGGCCGATCTCCTTGCCCACCAGCACGTTGGCGGAGTTGGCCAGGGAGAGAAACACCGTGGTGATGATATTCTCCAGCGTGGTGCACATGGTGAGCGCGGCATATTCCAGCGTGCCCATATGGCCATAAATCATATTGAGCACGGCAGTGCCGGCGCCCCAGAGCAGCTCATTTGCCATAATCGGCCAGGCCACGGTGATGTACTGCCTGAGGAAGACACGATCAAAGGCAAACATCTGACGGATGGGGGTGCGCAGAACCGTGTGCTGGGCAAAGCCCAGGGTATAGGTCACCGCCACCCCCGTCCAGTTGGCAATGCAGGAGGCCAGGGCCGCGCCGGTCATGCCCAGCCGGGGGGCGCCAAAGTGGCCGTAAATCAGGGTATAGTTGAGCACGATATTGGTCAACACACTGACAATGGTGCCGTACATGGGGGTGCGCACCCGCTCGGTGGAGCGGAGGACGGCGTTTGCGGTATGCTGCAGCCCCAGGGCGGGAAATCCAAAGGCCACCACCCGCAGATAGCCGGCCCCCGCCTCCATCACCGCCGCATCCTCAGAATACAGGGACATGACCATCTGTGGAAAGAGCGCGGTAACCATCAGAAACAGCAGGGCCGCCATCAGGCAGAAGCCCAGGCCGCCGCCATAGCTGCGGCGCACCTGCCCCAATTTCCTGCCGCCCCAGAACTGGGCCACCAGCACCCCCGCCGCGCTGGCGATTCCCAACAGCGCCACATTGAGCAGCTGAATCCAGGAGGCGGCCAGCCCCATGGCGGTCAGCTCAATGGCACCCAGAGATGAGATCATCAGCGTGTCAATCAGGGAAAAGGAGGAGGTCAGCAGATTTTGAGCCAGGATGGGCAGGGTGATCAACAGGGCGGAACGGCAGAAGGCCGGGGTGCCGAAATAACGGGACAGCTTCAAAACAATACCACTTCTTTTCATCCATCTTTTCTCGTGCCCCAGGGGCAAAAAACGGCCGGAGCACGCGGATGCGCGCTTCGGCCGTTGGTGTCCTTGGGAACGGCAAAAACCAGGGGGCTTTTCACCGGGCCCTATTGTAGCAGATTCCCTGCTCTTTGACAACCCCTGCCCCCTCAAACCGGGGCATTGCAGCGCAAACGTAGGATTTTGCTTTGACTTTTGCATCTTTCTGTCCTATAATGAGTGTTGCGTGTAGCAAATAGTTCGGCAAAGCGTGTCATGGCGGTTCCCGCCGTGACACGCTTTTTTCTTAGAAAAGGAGTTGTGATACTATGCCGAAGACCAAACTTCAGGGGATCATCTTCGGGATCCTCATGTCCATCACCATGGCCTATGGGATGGAGGTGTACAATGCGGCATTGAAGGAGGGGGGATTTTCAGCAATGACCAACCGGGTTTTCTGGGATGCTCTGCTGGAGGCCGCCTACATGTGGATCTTTGTCTTTGTCTTCTCCAACCTCTGGGGCAACCGGGTTGGCCACGCCCTGGCCGCGAAAATCACCCGCCCTCAGGACAGCCCCTTCGTCCACATCCTCTTTACTTCATGCTGCACCGTGCTCATCATGTGCCCCACCATGAGCGCCGTGGCGGCCATTCTGTTCTCGGTACTGATGGGCGGCGGCAGCTGGGCGCAGCTGCCCGCTTACTGGGTGGCCACCGTACTGAAAAACTTCCCCATGGCCCTGCTGTGGAACCTGTTCGCCGCCGGGCCGGTCACCCGGCTGCTGTTCCGGCGCATCTTCCGGCGGCAGCTTGCCCGGGCCTGACCTGCCGCCGGGCAGATGCCCCATCCGACAAATACAGCCCCGGCGCCTGAAGCGCCGGGGCTGTTCTTTCTCAACCCTGCGGTGTGAACTGTTCCGCATAGGCGGCGATCACACAGGCCGCCCCATCGGTGCCCAGTTTGCCCGCATCGATGATCAGCTCATGGTTGGCCGGATCGCCCCAGTTGCGCTGGGCATAGTAACGGTAATAGTTGGCCCGGATTTTATCCGTCTTCCGGATCAGTTTCCGGGCATCCCCCTCCACCAGGCCATACAGATCCATCGCCCGCTTGACCCGATACTCCATGCTGGCCCGGATGAACACATTGAGCACGTTCTTCCGCTCTTCCAGCACATAGTCGGCGCAGCGGCCCACAATCACGCACGGGCTCCGATTGGCCGCTTTGCGGATGACATCGAACTGGGCATCCGCCACCCGCATCCCCACGGGAAGGGTCAGGGACGGATCCTCATGATACCAAAGGCCGCCGTACTGAAACCCTGTAATATCGGAATAGGTGATGGGACGCTCATCATGGTGGGCCACAATCTCAGCGGCCAACTGGGTGGACTCCACCGTCTCATCAATGATGGCCTTATCATAGTACGGAATTTCAAGCCGCTCAGCCACTTTGCGGGCGGTCTCGGCGCCGCCGCTGCAGAATTCGCGTCCGACGGTAATGACCCATTTCGTTTTCATGCTGATACCCCCATTTCCTGGTTCACTTTTCCGGTTGTCACTGCCATTTCTGAATCAGATTGCGGATCTGATCCGCAATCTTTGCCAAATCCTTGTTGGGCCGTCCCTGGCTGGCCTGGGCCAGCTTGAGCAGCTCCCGGGCCGCCGCCACCAGCCGGTCGTAAATCTCCACCGCCCGGGCGCCGCTGCGGGTGCGGGTGTGGTCAATGCGCCGTCCCTCGGTGTAGACGGTCATACGCCCGGCAGCCAGGTCATACTCGGTGCCGCTGTAAGGGGCCTCCGCCCGATAGCCGTGCTGCACCAGCAGATCCCTGAAGTCTTCGCAGGACTGCTCGCTGCCGTGGTTGACAAACACCAGTTCCGGCTTTTGCGGAATCGCGGTCACCCAGTCCAGCAGCCCCTTCTGGTCGGCGTGGCCGCTGGTGCCGTGGAGGGAGGCGATCTCAGCGCTGACGGCGATCTCCTCGCCAAAGAGCTTCACCTTTTTGACCCCGTCCAACAAGCTGCGCCCCAGAGATCCCTCGGCCTGATATCCCACAAACAAAATCGTGCTCTCTTTGCGCCACAGGTTGTGCTTCAGATGATGGCGGATGCGCCCCGCCTCGCACATACCGCTGGCGGACAGAATGACCTTGGGCTTTGGATCCAGATTGATGGCCTTGGAGTCCTCCGAGGTGGCGGAGATGCGGATGTCATCAAACCAGATGGGATTGATGCCCTGATCCAGCAGGGCGCGGGCTTCCGCATCAAAATAGGCGGCGTCGCACTGGAGGAAGATCGCTGTGGCCTCGTTGGCCAGCGGAGAGTCCACATACACCGGGAAGCCGTCGTGGCCGCGGACCAGCCCCTCCTCCTTGATTTCCCGCAGCACATAGAGCAGCTCCTGGGTCCGCCCCACCGCAAAGGAGGGAATCACCACATTACCCCCCCGGTCAAAGGTGCGCTGGAGGACTGCGGTCAGCTCCCCCACCGTGTCCAGCTGCCCGGAGATCTCATGGAGCCGGTTGCCATAGGTGGACTCAATCACCAGATAGTCCGCTCCGTCCACGGTCTCCGGGTCCTTCAGGATGGGCTTGAAGCGGTTGCCCACGTCGCCGGAAAAGACAATCTTCTTCTGAATCTCTCCCTCGGTGAGCCAAAGTTCCACCGCGGCGGAGCCCAGCAGGTGGCCCACGTCGGTAAAGCGCAGCTCCACCCCTTCTCCCACCAGATAGCGCTTGCCATATTCGCAGCGGCGCAGCCGGCGGATGGCCCCTTGGGCGTCATTCAAATCATAGTCCGGTTCCACCGGCGGGTTGCCGGCCCGCTGGGCCTTCCGGGAACGCCACTCCGCCTCAGACATCTGAATATGGGCGGAATCCCGCAGCATGATATCGCACAGGTTGCAGGTGGCATCCGTGGCATAGATATTGCCCCGGAAGCCATCCTTGTAGAGCTTGGGCAGCATACCGGAGTGGTCGATGTGGGCATGGGTCAAAAAGACGGCCTCCACCTGGGCGGCGGGGACGGGCAGCGGCGCGTTCTCAAACACGTTGAACCCCTGTTCCATACCGCAATCGACCAGAAAATACTTGCCATTGACCTCCAATACCGTACAGCTGCCGGTCACCTCATGGGCGGCCCCGATAAACGTCAGTTTCATGACCTGTCTCCTCCCGCCTTCCGGCTGGCCCGCGGCTTCATGCCGCATCTTTGGTAAGTAAGTTCATTATACGCCTCAGCTTCGTCAATTTCAATATCTTTTATTGTATTTTTCCGACTTAATTATTACAGATTATACAATTTCCGACTGACCTGCCGGCTATCTTTTTCTCGTCGCCAAAAGTCATCTGAAACTGTTTGTAACCCTTTTTCACCGGATTCGCCTTGTTCTGCTCTGAAGTGCTCCTTATAATATAAAATAATTGCTTTTTATTTATTCCTTTCCTGTGCCATACAGGAGACGAAAGGATCTCACCCATGAATCGGATGTTCATTGTCACGCTGTGCGCGCTTTTGCTCTCCCTCTGCGCCGGCTGCGGTCAGGACAGCGCCCAAGCCCCCGGGGCCTCCTCTGCCGCGCTCTTTTCCGCCAGCCCCAGCGCGGAGGACCCCGCCCAGGAGTACGCCGGGACCTTCTCCCAATCCGACTCCGCCTCCACCGCACTGGAAAACCTCAATCCGGCCATCAACGCCACTGTGGTGCAGAGCCAGGACTGCTATGACGCCGCCTTTTGTTTCCGCCCGGAGCAGGACGGCACCTACCACTTCTGCGCCCAAACCGCCGACTCCTTCCAGGGCAGCCAGGTGGGCTATGACCAGGACACCGTCACCTGGACCATCTATGTGCTGGATGCCCCCTTTGAGGACTCCTGGAGGCAGCTGGAGCAGACCACCCATTCGGCGGCATCTGATCTGAACGGCTCCACCGACCTCTCACTGCGGGAGGGCCAGTATGTCTACTGCGTCTGCTCCCTCAATGCCATGACCAGTGATCCCGCGCCCGACGGCGCCGGCGCCCTGTCCATCACCCCCACGGAGACGGACTACCTGCCCTCCTCCAGCAACAACTATCAGCTGGCCATCACTTTGGATTCGGAACGGCAGATCGATCTGGACGGCGACGGCACAGCGGAGTCCATCTACTACAGTGTCACACCGGACCAGCCCGATGCCAACGGCGTCTTCACCGGGGCCAAACCGGAGAGCCTCACCATCAATGGGGTGGAGTTTCTCTCCCCCGGCCAGGAAAACCCCACGGCAGACTACGGCTTCTGGCTGGAGAATCCGGATACGGAATACTATTATATTGTAGATCTGGACGTCCATGACAGCTATCTGGAGCTGGCCATCGCAGACCAGGGCAGCAACGGCAATACAATCACCCATTATTTCCGCTATACGGACGGGCAGCTCTCCTATCTGGGCCAGATCAGCGGCCTGCCCGATGCCCATACAACCACGTTCCACGGTGACGGAACCGTCAGTGCCCTGACCCGGCTGGATGTCATGCAGAACTGGTCCGGCCTGCGGACCTACGCCCTGTCAGAGGGACAGCTGACGGCGGCAGAAGATGAATTCTGTACTCCTCAGCTGCAGGAAGACCGGAACATCACGCTGCTGCGGCCCCTCACCGTCTATACGCTGCCTGATCAATCCTCAGCGCAGCTCATCCTTCAGCCCAGCAGCTTTTCCCTCTCCTTTCCCCTGACCGACGGGACCCACTGGGTACAGATCCGCTGTGCCGACGGCAGTTCCGGCTGGGCCTATTTTTCCGCCTATGACACTGTGGTGTCCGGGGAGACCACACTGAACGCCTCTGAGGTGTTCGGCAACCTGCTGATCGCCGGCTGACCGCATTGCCCGAACTCTCCGCCACCTTTCCCCCAAGATGTGTAATGCTAAGGCATCTTCTCCCGATAAAACCGGGCGCCGCGCTGCGGCGCCCGGTTTTTCTGCGCTTTCCAGTTGATTTCAGCGGAAAAATACATTAAGATAGTCCTTAACACCAGTCCCGACGCCACGGGACGAATTGATGAGGAGACCCGAGATGAAGTACTACCGCATTTCGATTGACTTCGGCGGCGATCTGGATCTGAAGGGAAAGATCTCCGCCTCGCTGCTCATCCGAAAGATGATTGAGCGGCTGAGCAATGAATATGAGACCAAGGTCAACTCGGTCCAGGACACCCGCTGTGAGATTATCCTGAAGAGCGACGCCGCCCAGGACATCTCCGAGCAGCTGCGGGGCGAGCTGGCCGGCATGACCGGCAGCATGAGCTGCCGGATCCTGGTGGAGCTGGACGACCCGGAAGGTGCAGAGGGGGGCGCCGGAGGCGCTCCGGTTTCCTCCGCCACCGAGGCCTCCATCCGGGAGGAGTTTGAGCGCAGGCGGCATCCCGCGGAGAACGGCGCCCAGGAGGACGGCTCTGCTCTGTCCAAAATCCACGCCCTGGTGGGCGCGGAGGAGTTCAAGGCACTGGCCGACGAACTGACCCAGATGGCCCCCGCCCTGCGGGCGCTGAAGGGCCAGTCCTACCTCCAGCGCAACAGCTACCTCTTCACCATTGACGACGGCTATGGCCTGACCACCGCCCTGAAATTGTTCGCCAAGCTGCTCCGGGAGCAGAAGCTGATCTCCGACTCCGACGCGGTGGAGATCCGCCTGCCCAATCTGGAAGACCTGGACGACATCTCCAAACTGGAGGCCAACCTGCGCAAGGAACTGCCCAAGCTGGAGGGCTGCGTGGTCTGCCTGGATCTGAGTCAGTGTATGGGCAATCTGGATCAAACCGGCTATCGCGGCCTGCTGCGCACCATTTACTCCGCCAGCCGGAGCGTGCTGGTCTTCCGCATCCCCTTCCTGGAGCAGAAGGCCCTGGAAAACATCCAGTCGATCCTGGACGACGTGTTCTTCCTGCGGACCATCACCTTTGTGCCCATGGACTTCGAGGATCTGAGCAAGTGCGCCGTCCTGGCCGCCAAGGAGTACGGCTACACCCTGGACGCCTCGGCAGAGCCCATCCTGGCCCAGCTGGTGGCCCTGGAGAAGAGCGACGGCCGGTTTTACGGCATCAAGTCGGTGGAGAAGATTGTGGACCAGCTGGTCTACGAAAAGCTCCGCCTCACCCCGCCCGGCGCCGAGGTGGGAGGCGTAATCACCGCCGCCGATCTGAAGCGGCTGGACAGCGACAGCGACATGCAGGACCTGTCCGGTGAGGAAAAGCTCAAGCAGCTGATCGGCATCGAGCCGGTGGCGGAACAGATTAACGAGATTGTCGCCCTGATCGAGTATGCGGTCAAAAACACCTCCTCTTCCGCCCGTCCCTCCATCCACATGCGCTTTGTGGGCAACCCGGGCACCGGCAAAACCACCGTGGCCCGGATCCTGGGACAGATCCTCAAGGAGCGGGGCATTCTGCGCAAGGGCGTGTTCTTTGAATACGAGGGCGTGGATCTGATCGCCAAGTATGTGGGCCACACCGCCCCCAAGGTGGCCCAGATCTGCCGGGACGCCTACGGCAGCGTGCTGTTCATCGACGAGGCCTATGCCCTGGCGGTCAAGGAGAACAACGGGGGCTCCTCCTCCTTCAACGCCGAGGCCCTGAACACCCTGCTCAGCGAGATGGAGAACCACCGGGACGACATGGTGGTCATTATGGCCGGCTACAAGGACAACGTGGACGAGCTGATGCGCTCCAATCCCGGCCTGGTTCAGCGGATGCCCTACGAGATCAAATTCCCCAACTACACCCGGGAACAGCTTTCCGAGATCTTTTTCGCCCAGGCCCGAAAGGACTTCCTCTTTGGCGAGGAGTTCATCGACAAGGTGCGGGAGTACTTCCGCACCCTGCCCAACAACATCTACTTAAGCCCCACCTTCTCCAACGCCCGGTTTGTGCGCAATCTGTTTGAGCGCACCTGGAGCAAGGCGGTGATGCGGGCCAAGCTGGAGAAGGCGGAGCTGACCACCCTGCTGCCCTCCGACTTTGAAAAGGCCGCCGAGGAGATGAGCTCCGCCAGCAACGGCGCCATGGTCTTTGGCAAGCATGACTCCGGCGCCACCCTCTTCTCCGAGGAGGACGCCAAGATCCGCTTCGCCGACGTGTGCGGCGAGGACGAGGCCAAGGAGCTGCTGATGGAGGTGGTGGACTTTCTGAAGCACCCGGCAAAATTCCACTCCATCGGCGCCCGGATCCCCCACGGCGCCCTGCTCTACGGCCCTCCGGGCACCGGCAAGACCATGCTGGCCAAGGCGGTGGCCGGGGAGTCCGGCGTCCCCTTCCTGTCCATCTCCGGCAGCGACTTTGTGGACCGGTATGTGGGCACCGGGGCCGAGAAGGTGCGCAGCCTGTTCCAGAAGGCCCGGGAGCTGGCCCCCTGCATCGTCTTTATCGACGAGATCGACGCCATCGGCACCTCCCGCTCCGGCGCCGCCTCCAGCGACTCCACCCTGATCCAGCTGCTCACCGAGCTGGACGGCTTTGACGACAAGTGCGAGATCATCGTGCTGGCCGCCACCAACCGCCCCGAGCTGCTGGACCCCGCCCTGCGCCGGCCCGGCCGCTTTGACCGTGAGGTGCCCGTGGAGCTGCCTGACCTGACCGGGCGGATGGAGATCCTGAACCACTACCTGGGCAAGGTGAAAAGCGAAGAAAACATCGACGTCAACGAGGTGGCCCGGCTGGCCGCCGGCTGCTCCGGCGCCGAGCTGCGCAATATCGTCAACGAGGCCGCCCTGCTGGCCCTGCGCCAGGGCCGGGAGAAGGTGAGCCAGGCCGACCTGGAGGAGAGCATTGACATCACCTCGGTGGGCTATCTGAAGAAGAACCAGATCATGAGCGAGCAGGAGAAGTGGATCACCTGCTACCATGAGATCGGCCACGCCCTGGCCGGCGCCCTCCAGACCCACTCCGCTCCGGTGCAGAAGATCACCGTGCTCCCCCGCACCTCCGGGGTGCTGGGCTTCGCCCAGCAGCTGGAGACCACCGAGCCGGTGATGTACAGCCGCACCCAGCTGGAAAACCGCATCGTCACCGTATGCGCCGGCCGGGCCGCCGAGGAGGTCCACTTCCACGAGATCTACACCGGTGCCTCCAACGACATCGAGAAGGCTACCCGGCTGGCCCGCTCCATTGTGGCCCGCTACGGCATGACCGAGGAATTCGACATGGTGTGCCTGGAGCGCAGCCAGGGCGGTTATCTGGGGGGCGGGAGCGCCCGCCAGTGCAGCGAGGACACCGCCCGGGCCATGGATGAAAAAGTCATCGAGATTGTCCGCACCCAGCACAAGAAGGCCTTCGACCTGCTGAAGGCGAACGAGGCCAAGCTGGACGAGCTGGCCCGGTTCCTCTTTGAAAAGGAGACCATCACTGGAGAGGAGTTCATGGAGATTCTGAACCGCTGAATCCGCCCGTCGGACGGCACCTCACAATACACTGACGGCAGGGGAACAACGGCGTCCGCCCTCGTTCCCCTGCCCTTTGTCTGTTCAGGAGTTGATCTCATATGCTGCAATTACAATCCGGCCGCCCCGCCGATCTGGACGGGCGGCCCGCCGAAGAAGTGCGCTGTTACGATCTGCTGGATGCCCTCGGGGTGGTCTACCAGCGCATCGACCACCCGGCGGCGGAGACCATGGAGGTCTGCGCCGACATCGACCGGGCCCTGGGGACGCTGATCTGCAAGAATTTGTTCCTCTGCAACCGCCAGCAGACCCAGTTCTACCTGCTGATGATGCCCGGGGACAAGCGGTTTTTCACCAAGGAGCTCTCCCGTCAGCTGGGGGTGGCCCGGCTGAGCTTTGCCTCGGCCGAGCAGATGCGGGAACTTCTGGACACCGCCCCGGGCAGCGTCAGTGTGCTGGGGCTGATGAATGACCGGGAGAACCGGGTCCAGCTGGTCATGGACGCCCCGGTGGCGGAGAGCGGCACCTTTGGCTGCCACCCCTGCCGGAACACCTCCAGCCTGAGACTGCGCACCGCCGACCTGTTGGAAACAATCCTGCCCGCCATCCACCACACCCCCATCTTTGTCCACCTCTAAATGCACGGCGGGACCGCCGCCAAACAAAGTGATCCTGTCATGCTGAGTTCCAAGGGGGGCGCGGCTGCTCTCTCCCCAGGGGCAAAGGGCGGGAAAAGATCCTTCGCTGGCGCTCAGGATGACAAAAAGCAGAGTGCTCTGGATGGCGAAAAGTGGGGCGCTTAGGATGACAACAAGCAAAGCGTTCTGGATGGCGAAAAACGGACCGCTTAAGATGACGAAAAGCGGGGGGCGCTTAGGATAACAAAAAATGGGGCTGTTGCATCTGCTGCAACAGCCCCATTTTAAATATAAAAATAACGCCGGTTCAGACGAACTCAGCGTGATCCAAACGGCATGACTGCCGGTATTTTCTGTTGTCGAAAATCCCTTTACCGCTCACTTGCGTACCAGTCATCCGTATAGATCAGATCGTCCAGATCAATGCGCTTCTTCTGATCCATGTCTATCCCTCCTCTCTTAGATTTCCTGTATAGCTTAACATAAACCGCTCCGAGATTCAAGAGCAGAACGCATGAATTTTATGTTAACTTTTTGTGAAAAAAGTCACAATGGCCTGCAAAACCCACAGCGCCATCCTCAGCGGACGCAAAACTTCCCCTTGACTTATGTCCGAAATCGGATATAATATAGATGTCCGAAATCAGACAAGGAGTGAACTGCATGCACTATATTACTTCGGAACAGTACACCTATCTGGCCGGTGAGATCAACGCCCTGTACCACGAGGCCGCTGTCAAAATGGGGCTCTCCGACAGCGTGCAGAATATCCTGTATGTGCTCTGCGATCAGGGCAGCCGCTGCTCCCAGAGCGAGATCGGCCGACTGACCGGCATCAGCCGGCAGACCATCAATTCCGCCATCCGCAAGCTGGAACGGGATGGGATTGTATATCTGGAGCAGGGCCAGGGGCGGAACACCATTGTCTGCCTGACGGAACAGGGAAAGGCCTTCGCCGCCCAACGGGTCGTCCCCCTGCTGGAAGCGGAACAAAAAATTTGGAACGAGTGGACGCCGGAGGAACAGCGGGAGTACCTGCGGCTGACGCAGAAATACAGAGATGGGCTGAAGCGGCATCTGCAGACCATGCTGACCTGACAGCTTCGCCGTCCTATGGAGGAAACCAGTATGAACCGCGAAAACAAACGAAGACAATATGAAAAGGGCTACTATAAAACCCACGCCTGCGAGGACAGCTTTACCTGCAAGGTGTGCGGCCGCCTGGTGGTCTCCGCCGGGGCGGGCAGCGGCCACCGCAACCACTGTCCCAACTGCCTGAGCAGCCTGCACCTGGACCTGGAGCCCGGCGACCGGGCGGCGGACTGCGGCGGCATCATGGACCCGGTGGGGGTCTGGGTTCGGAAAAACCGGGAATGGGCCATCATTCACCGCTGCCGGCGGTGCGGCCAGCTCAGCTCCAACCGGGTGGCGGCGGACGACAACCCGATGAAACTGATGTCCATCGCCATGCGGCCCCTCTCCCAGCCCCCCTTCCCCCTGGAGCGCATCGAGGAAATGACCGCCCTGATGGCCGGGGACGGGAGATTATATCCGGAGGCGGAGTGATCGCTCCCCTCCTGGCACCGCGTACAGATTGCACTATGGGCAGGGTCTGGACACTCGCTTGAGTGCCCAGGCCCTGCCCATAGTTGCGGCGATTGCAATGCCTGCAATGCCATAATCACCGCATCCGGTTCGTCCGCCCCAAAAGATAGTCCACGGAGACGCGGTAATAATCCGCCAGCGTGATCAGATGCTCCAGGGGAATGGTCTGATAGCCCCGCTCATAGCGGGAATAAACCGTCTGACGTATATGCAGCAGTTCTGCAACCTGGGCCTGGGTCAGATCCGCATCCTCCCGAAGATCACGCAGCCGTGGAAAATACATAGGGTCACCCTCACAAAGCACTGATTAGTACTATTGACAGTAACACAGACGCCTTGTATAATTGTCATATTAGTACTTATAAGTACTATGCAATTTTGAGAGGTGAATGCTATGAAAAAAAGATATGCCATTCTGTGCGCTCTGCTCTGCCTCGCCTTACTGACCGCCTGTGGAACCACGGGGTCCGACGCAAGTGTCTCCGCCCCGGATTCCTCCGGTCAGTTGCCCGCCGCTTCGACACCTGCCAGCTCCACGCCGGTTGATGTCCCTTCCGACAGCGCGGAAGCAGCAGACCCCTATGAGGTCACCTATTCATCCTGCAAGGTCTACGAGGACTCCATCGGCAGCGTCTGGGGACAGACCATTGTGGAAATCACCAATACAGGCGGTCAGGCCCTCTATCTCAGCTCCGGCACCTATGATCTGGAGGACAGCACCGGCAATCTGGCCGCAGCGCAATCCTACGTCTCCATTTATCCCGATGTATTACAGCCCGGTGAAAAGGGATATCTGTATGAGGAGACCACCTTTGATCAGCTGGACCCCCAGGGAAACTACACAGTGCTTCCTCATCTGGACGTTGACGAGGCCTCGGTACCCTGTGTGCGGTACGACGTCACAGACATATCTATCAGCGACGATGACCTGTGGGGACTGAAGCTCATGGGCCGGGTGACCAACACCACTGAGGCGGAGGCGTCTATGGTGTATGTGGCTGCGATTCTATACGACACATCCGGCGCTCCCATTGGCGTCTTGAGTACGGTATTGAATGACCTTCCGGCCGGTGAGACCATGGGCTTCGAAGCTGCATCCCTCTCTCTTCCTCCTGATGTGACCGCGGAGCTCGTGGCAAATTACACCATCTACGCCTATCCGGTTCAATTCCAATTTTGAAATAAAGCGCCGCCGTCGCCCCTGGGGGCGCGGCGGCGCTGTCTGTACTCCCGCTCCTTCAGCGGTTGGCGGCCTCATAGATGCGGCGGATGTCCTCCTGTCCCAGCACCCGAAGGGTGCCGATGGTGCGGGTGCCCTCGTAGGCGCAGCGATAGGCCATGTCGGCCAGGGTCTCCGGGGTCTGGACGCCGACGCAGGGCCTAAAACTGGTGGGCATGCCCAGGGCGGCGAAGTAGTCCACCGTGGCCCGGATGCCGGCCCGGGCGGCGGCGCCGTCCTCCTCCTCCCGGATGTCCCAGACCTGCCGGGCATAGCGGGCGAATCGCTCCGGGCGGGCGGGCATCACATACTCGGCCCAGCTGCCCCAGACGGCGGCCAGGGAGGCCCCGTGGGCCAGGTCAAACCGGGCGGAGAGCTCATGGCCCAGCTGGTGGACCGCCCAGTCCCCCCTGCCCCCCAGGCCGGTCAGGCCGTTGTGGCTCAGGGAGCCCGCCCACATCAGCTCGCTCATGGAGCTGTAATCCGGCCCCTGGGCCAGGGCCCGGCGGCCCTGGGCGATGACGGTGCGGAGCAGGCCCTCCGCCAGGGCATCGGTGAGGGGGTTGTCCAGGGGGTTGAAGTAGCGGTCCAGGGTGTGCATCATGATGTCCACCACCCCGCAGGCCACCTGATAGGGGGGCAGGGTGAGGGTGAGCTCCGGGTTCAGAATGGCGAATTTGGGCCGGTTCAGGTCGGTGCTCAGCCCCCGCTTCCGGGGCAGGTCCTCGTTGGTGAGCACCGCGGAGTCGCTCATCTCGCTGCCGGCGGCGGGGATGGTCAGGATGACCCCCACCGGGGTGGAGCGCTCCAGGGCCGCCTTCCGGCTCCAGAAGTCCCAGAGGTCCCGCTCCGGGTTGGCCGCGCCGTGGGCGATGGCCTTGGCGGTGTCGATGGCGCTGCCGCCCCCCACCGCCAGGACGAAATCCGCCCCGAAGTCCAGGGCGGCCCGCACCCCCTCCCGGGCGTGGGCCAGGGTGGGGTTGGGTTTGGCGCCCCCGAAGCCGGTCCAGGCCAGGCCGGCGCCGGTCAGGGCCTCCCCCACCCGGTCCAGCAGGCCGGAGCGGCGGGCGCTGCCCCCGCCGTAGACCACAAGCACCCGGCTGCCGCCGTATTTCTTGACATATGTCCCGGCCTTTTCCTCGGTGCCGGGGCCGAAGACCACCTCTGTGGGAGCGTAGTAGGTAAAGGGATGCATCAGATTCTCTCCTTTCCAATCAGATTGAAAAAAGGCGCGCCGCGATCTGCGGCGCGCCTTTTCTGCATTGTATTGGGATCAAACTGCCAGCTCGGCGCCGGTGAGCAGGCGGTAGGCCTGGAGGTACTTGGCGCTGGTCTTGTCCACGATGTCCTGGGGCAGGGTCCAGCCGTTGTCCGGGTTGGCCTTGAGCCAGTCCCGGGCGAACTGCTTGTCAAAGGAGGGCTGGCCGTGGCCGCTCTCGTAGCCCTCGGCGGGCCAGAAGCGGGAGGAGTCCGGGGTGAGCATCTCGTCCCCCAGCACGATGTTGCCCGCCTCGTCCAGGCCGAACTCAAACTTGGTGTCGGCGATAATGATGCCCCGGCTCAGGGCGTATTCGGCGCACTTCTTGTACAGGGCGATGGTGTAGTCCCGCAGCTTGGCGGCGTACTCCGCCCCCTTGCCCGGGAAGCGGCGCTCCAGATAGTCCACGCTCTGCTCATAGGAGATGTTCTCGTCGTGGTCGCCGATCTCCGCCTTGGTGCTGGGGGTGTAGATGGGCTCGGGCAGCTTGTCGCTCTCCTTCAGGCCGGCGGGCAGGGTGATGCCGCAGACGGTGCCGTCCTTCTGATAGCTGGCCCAGCCGCTGCCGGTGATATAGCCCCGGACGATGCACTCCACCGGCAGCATCTCCAGCTTGCGGCAGAGCATGCTCTTGCCGGCGAACTCCGGGGTGCGGAAGAACTCGGGCAGGTCCTTCCCCTCCACCGAGATCATGTGGTTGGGGATGATGTCCCGGGTCATGTCAAACCAGAACTTGGACATCTGGGTGAGCACCGCCCCCTTCTGGGGCACCGTGTTGTGCAGAATCACGTCAAAGCAGCTGATCCGGTCGGTGGCAACCATAATCAGGCTGTCGCCGTTGTCATAGATCTCCCGGACCTTGCCTTCCTTGATGGGCTTGTAGTTGGTCATCTCTTCCATCCCGCCTTATGATAAGAATTTAAAATCGGCTGTTACAGCTCGTTATCTCTTACAGGTTATCTCATTTCGCGGCAAATTGCAAGCAGGGGGACAAACTTTCCTCCCTGCGCCGGCAAAAAACGCCCCGCCGGATGCTCCGGCGGGGCGAGGATGCTGCCTTTGCGCTCAGTAGGCGATGATCAGCCCGTCGATGCGGCTGAAGTCGTTGCTGTCAATGGAATACAGTCCGTCATCCCCCTGGGTGACCTGCACGGAGATGGTCTGGGGATCCAGATAGTCGATGGTGTCCACCCGGGCGGAAACCAGATCGATGATGCCCTGAGCCCAGGCGGTCTCAAAGGCCTCCTCCGTCTCAAACTCCCCGGCAGCGGTGCGCTCCTGCCACTGGGTGCCGAACGCCTCCATGTCTTCTTCCAGTACCTTCTGCATAATATCGATGGGATAGACGGTCAGATCCACCAGATAGGTATCGCCGTTTCTGGTCTCCTCACCCACCTCATATTTGCTGTGCTCATAGATCTTGTGGTACAGTTCCGTAATCTGGGGCTCGATGGTATCGTCGCAGGAATCCAATACAACTTCGAAATAGTTGCAGAAGTATTCCACTTCCACGGCGATGCCGTCTTCATACTGCTGGTCGGCTTCCTCTTTGGTCAGATTCACGCTGTCCAGATATTCGCTGCTGTACTGGTTCAGGTAAATCAGATCCAGATTCCCCTTCACCAGGTCGGTGGCGGAGAAGGAGCTGCCGCAGCCCGCCAGCACGCCCAGACAGAGCAGGGCGGACAGCGTCAGGGCCAGGCCCTTTTTGATGTAACGCTTCATTCTTTCATTCTCTCCTTTCCAACACCGGCAATGCCGCCGGTATCGCTGGCCCTATTATAATACGAAAGTGAAGCAAACACCAGGGAAAGGAAGATTAAAATTTTTTAAGGTTCCGTTTTTTTATCCGTTGGCCGCCTCTTTTTCCCCGCCGCCAAACTGAATTGCCACGCCGTTGACCTCCACAGTCTCCGTGGCCCGGATGACAATGCACCGCGCCCCGTCCACAATGCGGGTCTGTACCAGTTCCGAGCGCTCCGGATTGACCTGAATGACCACATCCGGCATCTTGAGCTCCAGATGCTTGGTGTCCACCAGGTTTTGAGGGCTGAGCTCGGTTCCGGCCCCAAACTGGGCATCAAACTGCTCGTCAAAGGCCTCGGCATGGGCGTCGCTGACGCCGCTGGCACGCAAAAGAGCCCGCAGCCCCTGCTTGGAGACGGTGAGGGGCTCCACCTCCCGGCTCTCCTTATGTACCTCCATCATCTGGGTCAGGTGGTCCTGGACCGCCTGCACCACCTGATAACTGCACTCCTCTTCCAGCGTATCCTCCAGAATGGTCTGGAAGGTCTCCCGCTGCACCTGGGCCGGCATGGGGGCCGGCGTCTTGAACAGGGCATCCACAAAGCTGGTGTGGACCTCCCCCGCGCTGCGGGTATAGTACAGGGCGTTATAGATGTTGGTGGCCCGGTCATCAAAGGCGGGAAACAGAAATCCCATCTCCGGCGCCCCCACCACCTGGCCCGGGGCCCGAATGTGGAACCGGCTCTCCCGGCTGTCATAGTTGAGGGATGGCTTGGTCTCCTTCACCGGGCAGACCGCGCAGAGCAGGTAGCGGAACTGTTCCGAGGAGTTGTCCTGCTGCTCCAGCCCATCTTTGCCCTTGTAGTAGACATCATAGGTATTATACGTCAGCAGGATCAGGCAGTTGCCCTCCAGATCCAGGGACTGGATGGCCCGGCTGAAGAAGGCGTGGACGGCGTCCTCGTCTCCCAGCGCGGAATCCCGCAGTGTCATGAGCAGCCGGTGCTCGTCGCTGTCCACCACCTGCTGGGTGCGGAAAGACAGATCCAGCAGACTGCGGCCGATGGAGCCGGTCAGCACTTTGCGGAACAGGGCCAGATATTTTTCGCCGTCCTCGGCGCTCATCAGGGCCAACGGCTCATTGAACTGGGAGATGATCTCCTTCTGTTCGTTGACATAACAACCAAGGATGTGGGTAATATTGCTCTTGTCCGGGCGGAGGCGGCGGCGCAGCTCCGCGACTTCTTTTTCGTTCATAGAATCCCTCGCAGTTACTAAAGATATGGCATCCGGCAGTCCGGCATGGGAAACCCAGTATACCACACCCCTCCCCCCTTTTCCAGGGAAAGCGGGGGAAAAGGCTTCGGATGAAACAATCTGTTACCAAATGTTTCACCCTCCCCCTTTCTTTTTCGCCCGGGCTGCGCTATGATGGGATCAGAAAAACTTCCATTTTCAGCCTGATCCGTCAGGAGGTGTTTTTGTGAAGAACCGTCTGTCCTCTCACATGCAGCAAAGCAGGAAAGCGGGCTGTCTTCCACTCATCCTGATCCTTCTGATTCTTCTGTGCTGCGCCGGCTGCGGGCAGCGCCCGGCCTCTGCCCCCTCTCCCGCTGATTCCGGAGGTTCCTCTGCCGCTTTCTCCCCGGAACCCTCCGCGGCTGACAGCCATCCCCGGGAAGCCGTCACCCGGCTGACCGCCTTCTCCTCCACCGCCGTACCCACCGCAGCCAGCCTGGGGGACGGGCTGGCGCTGACCTGCTGGACGGAGTTCGCCGATGTGGAGGATACCGGCACCACCCACCTGGATGTCATTGACCTGGAGGAGGACCAGGTGGTGCGCTCCGCATCCCTGGAGGGCTATCTGGCTCTGGTGCGCTGCTTTGACGACGGCGGTGCCCTGCTGATCGACTATGCGCAGGCGTGTTTCTACCTGCTGGACGAATCCCTGCGCCCCAGCCGGATCGAGGTACCCAACATTGAGGGGCAGTTTTCCGCTGACCACAGCCGCTACTATTTCGTACGGGAGGAATGTCTCTATGCCCTGAACCCGGCCACCGGGGCGGAAAAGCAGCTCACCCTGCCCGACGGGATCCGGCCCATACGGATTGACGCCATCCATCCCACCTCGGACTACCTGACCTGCTGGGCCTACACCTCCCTCTATACCGGCCAGCCCTGCTACGCTGTGATTGACCCGCAGCAGGGAGAACTGCTGCTGCTTCAGGACGGCATTCGGCCCCCCAGTTTTCAGGAGGATCAGTTTCAAAGCCTGCTGTACGATTATGACAGCGGCTGTCAGCAGCTGACCTGGGGGGCGCTGCGGGGCGATGCGCCGCTGCAGAGCTATCTGCTGGACGGCCCCGGCGGGCCATCTGCCGATGTACAGCTCATCTCCGGCTGCGGCTACGCCCTCCAGATCACCGCTCCGGAATGGGACTACGACTCGAACACCATGCTTCACAACGGCACCGCCGACCTGCTGCGCCTGGGCGGAAACGGTCTGGAGCGCTGCCCTCTGTCTGACTATGGCCTGGAGGGCGACCTCTCCCAGCCCATCTACATCCCGGAGATGGAATCCATTCTGGCCAGCAGTTACAGCTACGAAGAGGAGCGCTGTGCCCTCTATCTGATCTCCCCTGCCCAGCTCTCCTTCACAGATGCCGGCGCCACCCCCGCGGCGGCCCCGGAGCGCATCGATCAGCAGCGGCTGTCCCTGGGGCTGGCGGAGTTGGAGGCGCCGGAACTGCCTCCGGAACTGGCCGAGGTGGAGCAGACCGCCCAGGCCCTGGAACAGCGCTATGATGTCCACATCCTGCTCTCTTCCGCCTGTGCAGCCCCCTGCGGGGCGTCGGATTACGATGTGACCACCACGGATCAGGCCGGTTTGGAGGACGAAGCCCTGACCATCGCCCAGGCCCTGGGGGAGGTGGAACAGGCCCTGTCCCAGTACCCGGATGGATTCTTCCGCCAGTTCCGTTCCGACGATGAGAACAGCGGCATTTATCTGATGCTCACCGGCCCCATCGACAGCGATGACAACATCTTTGTAACCGCCTTTGAGTTCGGCCTGGGCATGCGGGAGTACATCGGCCTGGACATCACACTGTTTAATCTGGCGGGAAACCTGTATCACGAGATATGGCATGCCACAGAGAACAAGATTTTCCGCACGGACTTCCAGGGGTTTTACGACAGCAACTGGGACGCCCTCAATCCGGAGGGCTTCAGCTACCGCGCTGAATATGACCTGTCCGGAGGGCAGGAAGCGCTGTGGAAATGGACTTATGTGGGCGGAGATCCCGAGGTCTATTTCGTGGACGATTACTCCAAGACCTATGCCAAAGAGGACCGGGCCAGGATTATGGAATACGTCATGGATAACGACGGGCTGGCCCAGGCCGTCCTGGCCCATCCCGTCCTGCGGCAAAAGCTGGAGATTATGGACCAGGGGATCCGCTATGCCTTTGACACCACAGGCTGGGATGAGGTGCGCTGGATGCGCTTCGCTTAAACAGCGTGGGAAAGGGGGGGGAGAATCCCGCCTCACTCCGCTGATCGCCCAGAAGTTCCTTAACCGGCGGAGCCCACGGTGGTACAACTCCGCTGCGGGCCGCCCCTATCACCCCTCCGCCTTCGCAAAATCGAAAGCACCGCCGGCCGCCAAAAATGGCAGCCGGCGGTATTTTTCTATCTAGTTGTAATGCATTTTTGCTTTACAGGAAGCAGCACCCATTTTTCTGTAAAGCTTTTCTGCTTTTCAGGAATTCACCACATTGATCGGGGCTCCGGCCAGGAACGCGCGGATATTATCTGCCGTCGTGTCAATGATTCGCTGACGGCACTCCCGGGCCGCCCAGGCAATATGGGGAGTAATAATGCAGTTGGGCGCCCGGAGCAATGGGTTATCCGCCCGAATGGGCTCTTCCGATACCACATCCACCCCGGCAGCGGAGAGCTTGCCCCGCTCCAGCGCATCGGCCAGATCCTGTTCCACCACCAGCCCACCCCGGCTGGCATTCAGCAGGATGGCTCCGTCTTTCATCCGGGCAATGGTCTCCCGATTGATGATCCCCTCTGTCTCGGGGAACTGGGGGCAGTGAAGGCTGACCACATCAGACTGGGTGAGCAGCTCGGGCAGGTCCACATAGGTGCCAATCTCCCGGCCCTCTGCGCACTCCGACGGACTGTAGGCCAGCACCCGCATCCCCATGGCCCGGGCAATCCTACCCACCTGGCGGCCGATCCGGCCGAACCCAATGATCCCCAGAGTCTTTCCCGCCAGCTCCACCAGAGGGCACTCCCAATAGCACCACTGAGGGCTGTTCTGCCACTTCCCCTCATGGACGGTGCGGTCATGCAGGGCCACCTGGCTGCAAATCTCCAGCAGCAGGGCAATGGTGAACTGGGCCACCGCGTCAGTTCCATAGGCAGGTACATTGCACACCGGAATTCCCCTGGTGCGGGCATAGTTCACGTCGATGATGTTGTATCCTGTGGCTAGAATGCAAAAACACTTTACACCAGGGCAGGCATCCATCACCGCCCGGCCGATGGGCGTCTTGTTGACCACCACCACCTGGGCGTCCCCAATGCAGGCGATGACAGACGCCGGATCCGTGGGAATCTGGTCATAGACGGTCAGCTCTCCCAGTTGTTCCAGCGGCGCCCAGCTCAAATCCCCCGGATTCTCCACATAGGCGTCTAATATGACAATCTTCACGCTTTCAGCTCCTTCCGCCGCGGGTTATGTCTGTTTTAATTGTACCATATGATCCGGAAAAAGGCCAGGATCCTCCGCCATTCCCCATCTTCCCATCAAACTCCCCCGAAAACGGGCTCTGGTTGTGGAACCTGCAGAAAAAGCTGTCATTTCGGGGAAAGCGCTTGCAATTTCTCGTATTTCTGATACAATGGTTCCGTTGTTTATGGTTTATGTAAATCTTATGACGGATATTACATAGCTGTTTGAGGATTGCTGAGATTGAGAAAGGAGTTTGTAATGGGCAAACGAACCAAGCGAATCCTGGCCCTGCTGCTCTCTCTCTGCCTGTGTATGCAGTACGCAGTCGCCTTCGAGGGAAGCTCTGCCGGAGACAGTTCCGTCTCCAGCACCCAGGTCTATACGGAGGACACCGCCTCCCAGGATACCACGGGCGGTCAGACGGAGCCGTCGGAGACCACCGGCGAAGGCACTGGGGAAACCACGGAAACCACACCGGATTCCTCCGGAGAAACATCCTCCGGCACGGAGTCCGACGGAACTCAGCCGGCCGATTCCGACAGCGCCCCGACCGGGGAGACTCCTGTCAACGGGGATCCTGACGGAGCGGGCCAAACGGAGACCGAACCCACTGACGAGAGCACCCAAGGCGGAACCGATTCCGACACCGCCGGGGATGATACCACGGGAAATACCGGTGACACCTCCTCTCCTGAGAACACCGCTTCCAGCGGCGCCGGGTCGGAGGGGAACACCCTGACCGAGGCCAATACCGCCGAAACCGACGGTGAAGTGGAATCGGAACCCGAAGACGCCGCCGGGGCAGAGGCTCCCCTGCTGAGCTATCTGGTGATCAACACCCCCCAGCTTGCGGCGCCCGCCACCCAGGAAATCCTGATCGGCATCGGCGATGAGGCCACCACGGTGGAGCAGGCCACCCTCACGGTGCGCAACCAGTCCACCGGAGAGACCGCCACCTATGACGCCTCGGAGCTCACCGCCGGGGCCGCCCTGTTCCGCATCTCTTACGGCGCTGGCCAGTCGGGTACATACGCGCTGGAATCCCTGCGCTACACCTATGGCGGCGTGGAAACCGCAGTGAACTTCGCCGACATCGGCATTGATGCCGCCTTTGGCGTAGACGCCGCGGCGGAGTCCTCTCCCGACGCCGTGGTGGTGGAGGAAGAGACTTCCACCGCCTCCGGCAGCGAACAGGCCGACGTGATCTTTGACGTGGCCACCCTGGACGAGGGCGGCGACGCGGTGCTGGCTGACTCCGTGGAGGACGCCCTGGGCGATGCCGACGCCCAAACCGCGGAAAGCGGCATCTCCACCATGTCCCTGGACGATGCGGTAAACTCCATCACCTCCGGCGCCAGATCCGGCAATGTGGTGGTAGTGCTGGACCCGGGCCACGACAACAGCCACGGGGGAGCCAGCGGCACCACCAACGGTGTCTCCTACAAAGAGCAGGACTACAACCTGAAAATTGCCCAGTACTGCAAGGCGGCGCTGGAACAGTATGCCGGCATCACGGTCTATATGACCCGCGAGTCCAACACCTGCCCCTTTGGCGGCAGTTCGGTGTCCTCCACTGAGTGCAACGCCCAGCGGGTGGCCTTCGCCCAGAGCGTGGGCGCAGAGTACTATGTGTCCATCCACCTGAACAGCTTTACCAGCTCTTCCGCGCAGGGCGCCGTGGTGTATTATCCCAACCAGAATTACCGTCCCGACCTGAGCGAGGACGGCAAAGAGCTGGCCCAGGAGATTCTGGACCAGCTGGTGGACCTGGGGCTGCAGGACCGGGGCGTGACCATCCGGAACTCTGAGGACAACACGCAATATCCCAACGGCAGTCTGGCCGACTACTATGGGGTCATCCGCCGCTGCAAAGAGGCCGGTATCGCCGGCATCATCGTGGAACACGCCTTCATGACCAGTCCCAGCGACTTTGAAAACTTCCTGTCCAGCGACGCCAAGCTGAAGCAGCTGGGCGAGGCGGACGCCGCCGGTATTGCCAGCTATCTGGATCTGAGCTTGTCCGGCGGTTCCGGGGAGACACCGAGCGATCCCGATCACCTGACCGTACTGGACGGGGTGGACTATGCCGCAGTCTATGACTATGATTATTACTATTCTCATTATTCCGACTTGCGCAATACCTACGGCTCAGATGAGACTGCACTGCTTCGACACTTCGTGCTTCATGGCATGGCCGAGGGACGGAGAGCCAGCGATGACTTTGACGTCACTTCCTATCGCAACCAGTATGCCGACCTGCGGCGGGCCTTTGGCAGCGATCTGAAGCGTTATTACCTGCATTATATCAACAACGGTAAAGCGGAAGGCCGTAAGACCACCGGCTGCACCGACATGGTGGGATATGTCACTGTCCTGAATGGAGTGGACTACTCCGCGGTCTACGACTACAACTACTACATCAACCGCTATCCTGATCTCAAAAAAGCGTATAATTGGGATGAGACCGGACTGCTGCAACACTTCGTCACCTTCGGGATGGCGGAAGGCCAGCAGGGCAGCCAGAATTTTGACGTTACTTCTTACCGCAATCAGTATGCCGACCTGCGCCGGGCCTTTGGCAGTGATCTAAAAAGCTACTATCTGCACTATATCAACAACGGCAAGGCAGAGGGACGCCAAACCACTGGCTGCACTGAGCTTGTCGGCGGTGTAACCGAGTATAACGGTGTGGACTATTCTTCCGTCTATGATTACACCTATTACATCAACCGTTATTCTGATCTGAAGAAAAAGTATAATGGTGATGAATACGGCCTGCTGCAGCACTTCATCACCTTCGGGATGGCGGAAGGCCGACAGGCCAGCCAGAATTTTGACGTTACTTCTTACCGCAATCAGTATGCCGACCTGCGCCGGGCCTTCGGCGGCGATCTGGAACGTTATTACCTGCATTATATCAACAACGGCAAAGCGGAGGGCCGTAAGACCACCGGCTGCACCGACATGGTAGGATATGTCACTGTCCTGAATGGCGTGGACTACTCTGCCGTTTATGACTACAACTACTATATCAACCGCTATTCTGATCTCAAAAAAGCGTATAATTGGGATGAGACCGGACTGTTGCAGCATTTTGTCTCATTCGGTATGAGTGAGGGACGCAAGGCCAGTGCAAGCTTTGACATATCCTGTTACCGAACCAACTATTCTGACCTGAGGGATGCGTTTGGAGACAACTTGCAGAGTTACTATCTGCACTATATTAACAACGGCCAAAAAGAAAACCGTGTCGCAGACAGACTGCTCAGTGTCAAGCACCCCATCATGAACTCCAATACGACTACAGTGTCTCAGATGGCGGCTTTCTTCCGCGGCAAAGGCAAAACCTTTAACAGCTCTACCTATGGCATGACGCTGGAACAGTTCTGCCAGCTCTATCTGGAAGAGGCCTCCGCCGAGGGGGTAGACGCGCTGGTGGCTTTCAGTCAGGCCATCATTGAGACCGGCTATTTCGCCTCCTCCAAATCTCTGAACCAGTTCAACTTCTGCGGTCTGGGCGCCACGGATGGAGGCGCTGCCGGGGCCAACTTCAACACTTCGGAATTCGGCGCCACCACGGCTGAACGGGTGCGCATGGGCATCCGCGCCCATATTCAGCATCTGAAGGCCTATGGCTCCACTCAGCCGCTGAACAACACCTGCATTGATCCCCGTTTCCATCTGGTGTCCCGTGGCTGTGCCGTCAATGTGGAAGATCTGGGCAACGGAAAATGGGCCACTGATCCCGACTATGCCAGCAAGATTCTCAACATCATGAACCAGGTAATCACCTATTGATCTGAACCCAAAACTCCAAAAAGGGGGCTGTACCACAGGTCGTACAGCCCCCTTTCTGTTTTCCTGCATGCTGTTTCTGAACACAGTGCAGGTCAACTTTTTCCAGATATCATAGCTCCCGCCTCACAATAGGCCCGGGCCTCTTCCACATAGTCTGCCGCGCTGGCCAGGTTTTGGGCAATCTCCTGCTCTGTCAGCGGCCTGACCACCCGGGCCGGACGCCCAAAGGCCAGGCTGCCGTCCGGAATCACCGCATTCTGTGTCACCAGGCTGCCGGCGCCGATCAGGCAGCGGCTGCCAATCCTGGCCCCATTGAGCACAGTGCTCCCCATACCGATCAAAGAGCCCTGCCCCACGGTGCAGCCGTGGAGAATACTCCCGTGTCCCACCGTGACCTGGGGGCCGATGTCCACGTCGAACCCCTCGTCCACATGGATGACACAGTTGTCCTGAATATTGCTTCCCGCTCCTACGCGGATGGATGCCGCCTCCGCCCGGAGCACCGCGTGAAACCACAGGCTGCTCTCCGCCTCCAGCGTCACATCGCCGCACACCACCGCATCCCGGGCCAGCATGGCCCGGGGAGAAATCACAGGCTGTTTCAATTTCATCTCACTTCACCTCAAATTTACTTTGATTCACTCCGCTCTCCCCGGAGATTCCGCTCCATCTTCTCCCGGATGGTCTCCTTGTCGTATCCGCAGCTGAAGAGATAGTAGAGCTTGGTGACCGCCGCCTCGATGGTCATATCCCCTCCGCTCACCGCCTCAGCCCGGGCCAGCCCCCGGCTGGTCTCATAGGTGCCCAGGCTCACAGACCCCTGAAGGCACTGGGAACAGACTGTGATAATGGTTCCGTTCCGATAGGCGCGCTCCACCAGGGGCAGCAGCTGGGAGTCGGCGCCGCTGGGAATGTTGCCCGCCCCAAACGCCTCCAGCACCACGCCCCGGAGCTTTTCCGTCATAATGGACTCGAAGAGATCAAACTGGATGCCGGGAAACACCTTCAGCACCCCGATGGGCACATCCACAAACTCCTGAAGATGCAGTCCGCCCCTCTGGGGCGGCAGCAGCAGCGCGTCGTTATACTGGATGTCAATGCCAGTCTCCGCCAGATGGGGCGCATTGGGGGAGGCAAAGGCCTCCAGCAGATCGGCGGAGGTCTTGGTGCTCCGGTTGCCCCGGAGCAGCTTGCCCCCGAAGTAGAGGCAGACCTCATGCACCCGGCCCGAAGCGGCAATCAGAATGGCATTGACGATATTGTCCAGCCCGTCGCTGCGCATCATGCACAGCGGAATTTGGGATCCGGTAAAGATCACGGGCTTGCCCAGCCCCTCCAGCATAAAGGACAGGGCGGAGGCACTGTAGGCCATTGTATCGGTGCCATGGAGCACGACAAAGCCGTCGAAGTCCCCATAGCGCCGGGCGATGACCCGGCCAATTTTATTCCAGTCCTGGACGGCGATATTGGACGAGTCCAGCAGGGGGGAAAATTCCACCAGTTCCCAGTCCGGAAATTCCGGCCGGTGGATGTCGTTGATGCTGCGCAGCAGGGGCTCAAATACGCCGCTCTGGGGCACATAGCCCTGCTCGCTGGGTACCATGCCGATGGTGCCGCCGGTATAGATGATGCAAATCCTTTTTTTATCTCCCATGCTGTCTCACTTCTCTCTGCCCTGAATGGTTTCCAATCTGGCATTTTAACAGGGACATTCCGCCCCGTCAACCGTATTTCCCGCCGCAGTGCCAGCTCAAAGGGAAAAGGTCTCACACAGCAGGTCGGCGCAGCCCTCATAATCCTCCAGCCCAAACCGGGGCACCGAAGCCTCCAGCGCCTCATCAGATATCAATGCCAACAGGCTGTCGTCCCGACAGATCCGCCCCTGTCCAATCCCCCGGCGATACAGCTCCAGTTTGGGCAGGGCACTGTGTTTGAACCCCTCTCCCAAAATCAGGTCCACCGGCGGCAGGGCGCCTCGGAGCGCGGCCAGGCTGCGCTCCCCTCCGCCCAGAACCGCCCACTGCTCCGGCCCCAGAATGGCCACGCTCTCCGCCCCGGCCCGGGAGAGACGCCAGGTGTCCTTCCCCTCCCGGTCCATCTCAAAGCCATGGGCATCGTGCTTGACCGCGGCCACCCGAACCCCACGCCGGGTCAGGGCGGGAATCAGCCCCTGCAGGAAGGTGGTCTTGCCCGAATTGGCCCAGCCGGTCACCGCCACCATGGGCGGCGTACCCGCCCGGGCGGCCAGCATATCAGCGGGAGTATTCAAATTTTGCAGTACCGTTTCCAGACACGGAGGTGTATAATAGTAGTCGGTTTCCACCGCCTCCAGCAGATCGGTCATCCGGCCCCTCCCCTGCTCCAGCAGCGCCTCCGCAGCGGAGAGCACGCTGCGGCGGTAAACCCCAAACAGTGGCTCGCTGCGACCCAACCGGCGATAGACGGCGGCGTCGTGTTCCGGCGGGGGGAGGATGGCCTGCTCCGTCAGGTTGGGCATATCCACAGCACTGACATAGAGCAGTTCTGCCCCGGAGACCAGGAAGGCGGACACCAGCCCCTCCATAGGCCCCCGCCCCGGCACACGATCGGGCACCGCCCGCGCCCCCGGCGGCAACGGGGAAAACCGGCCCGGCATTCCCTCGGCCACCAGCACCCCGTCCACCCGGCCGGAGCGCTGCCAGAATCCCACTGCCCGCTCCAGCAGGGTCTCGCCTCCCCAGTCCAGCAGGGCCTTATCCCGGCCCATACGGCTGGAGCGCCCCCCTGCCAGCACCAGTGCAAAGCTTCGCGTCTGTCTCATAGCGTCCATTCCCTCCTGCGCCCGTATCTTTCCCTATTGTACCTAGATACGGTCTCTAAAATCAACCGTCTTTCCCGCAAAAAAGCGCGCTGCTCCCGTCCCGCTTTGCCCGGCAGGTATAAAAGCGAAGGCAGTTGGCAAAAGATAACATGATACAGATCAATGACAGGAAGGAAGTCCAGATCATGAAAATCCTCTTCTACGGCGCAAAGCCCTACGACACCGCCTCCTTTGACGCAATGCTCCCCGCCTATCCCGGCCTGGAACTCAAGTATATTGAGGCCAATCTGCTGCCGGAAACCGCTCCGCTGGCCCGCGGCTACGAAGCGGTGTGCGCCTTTGTCAACGCCGACCTGGGCGCAGCTGTGATCGACATCCTGGCCGATTGCGGCGTCAAACTGATTCTGCTGCGCTGTGCGGGCTACAACCATGTGGATCTGAAGGCCGCCCAGCGCCACAATATCCCGGTGCTGCGGGTGCCGGGCTACTCTCCGGAGGCGGTGGCGGAACACGCCATGGCCCTGGCCCTGACCGCCAATCGCCACACCCATAAGGCCTATATCAAATGCCGTGAAAACAACTTCGCCCTCAACGGTTTGACCGGGGTCAACCTCCATGGCAAGACCGCCGGTATCGTGGGCACCGGCCAGATCGGCCTGGCTATGGCCCGTATCTGCCGGGGCTTCGGCATGGAGGTGCTGGCCTATGACCCTCACCCCAAAGACGGACTGGACTGGATCACCTATGTCCCGCTGGAGGAGCTGCTCCGGCGCAGCGACCTGATCAGCCTCCACTGCCCGCTGACCCGCCATACCCGGCACTTGATCAACCAACGTTCCATCGCCCTGATGAAAGACGGCGTCATCCTGGTCAACACCTCCCGGGGCGGACTGATCTGCACCGAGGACCTGATCTCCGGCATCCGGGATCACAAATTTTTCGCCGTAGGTCTGGATGTATATGAAGAGGAGACCGACTACGTCTTTGAGGACTTGTCCGGCTCCATTCTCCAGACCTCCACCGTCCAGCGGCTGCTCTCCTTTCCCAATGTGGTGCTCACCTCTCACCAGGGCTTCCTGACCCAGGAGGCTCTGGAGAGCATCGCCCGGACCACGCTGGACAACGCCCAAAGCTTTGCAAGCGGCGCCCCCCTGGATCATCAGGTCACCGAATGAGGGCTGCAGCCGCCCTCCATCTCCCTATCATGGAAAGGAGCGCAATTCTCCATGGCTTCTACAGAGGAAAAAATCTTTCACAAAATTCCCGGCCCTGACACCGGCATCACCACCCGCAACAGCTTCTGCGACATCTGCGCCCCGGGGCCCCACTGCGGGGTGACCTGCTATGTCAAAGACGGGAAAATACTGAAAATTGAGGGCACCGAGGGCCACCCCGCCGGCCACGGCCTGCTGTGCACCAAAGGATTGGCCGGACGGCAGTATGTGTACCGGAAGGACCGGGTCCTCACGCCCCTGCGCCGGGTGGGCGCGCGGGGCGAGGGAAAGTTTGAACCCATCTCCTGGGACGAGGCTTTTGAGGAAATCGTCCCCCGGCTCAAGGCGCTCCGGGCGGAGTACGGGGCCAGCAGCGTCGCTTTCTACTCCGGCTATAACAAATGGTACCGTCCTTTCCTCCAGCGGCTGTGCTACTCCTTTGGTTCGGTGAACTACGGCACGGAATCCTCCTCCTGCTTCACCTCCACCATCATGTCCTGGCGTCTGGCCGCCGGGGTGGACTGCGCCACTCCAGACCTGCGCCGGGCCGGGATCTTCCTGGGCTGGTGCTATAACGCCTATTATGCCCAGTATCTGATGGCTGGCGCTGTGGAACGGGCCAGAGCCCGCGGAATGAAGGTCATCATTGTAGACCCCAGAATTACCCCCGCGGTGGAAAAACAGTGCGACCTGCACCTGCGCATCAAGCCGGGCACCGACTGCGCCCTGGCCCTGGGGCTGGCCCGGGAACTGATCATCAACGGATGGGTGGATCAGGACTACATAGACAAACACGTCTACGGCTACGAGGCCTATAAAAACTATGTGATGGACTTCACCCCGGAGCGGGTGGAGACCCTCACCGACGTACCTGCGTCCCAGCTGCGGCTGGCGGCCCAAATGATCCACCAGCACATGCCCCTGGCCATCAACCAGTCCGGGGCCGCCATGGTGCATCACACCAACGGCATGCAGACCCACCGGGCCATCATGGCCCTGTCCGCCCTGATGGGCACCTTTGACCGCCCCGGCGGCATGATCCCCACCCCGCTGACCTATGCCCACTCCATGGCGGGATTTACCACGCTGGACCACGAGTTCCCTTTTGAAAAATATCCGGAACACGCTCCCCGGCCGGTGGGGGCCAAGCGCTTCCCCCTCTGGGACAGAGTAGTCGGGGAGATGCAGGGCAACGACCTGGCCCGCCAGATTCGGGAGGGCACCCCTTACCCGGTCAAGGGCCTCTGGGCCCACGGCCTGAACTACCGCATGTTCAACGGGGACCGGGAACTGGAACAGGCCCTGAAGCAGCTGGATTTCTTTGTGGACATCGACCTGTTTCTCACCGACTCAGCCAAGCTGGCGGACATCGTACTGCCCTGCTGCTCCTCCTTCGAGCGCAGCGAGTTCAAAGTATTCGGCGGCGGCTTTGGCCAGTGGACCGAACCGGTGATCGCCCCTCTCGGGCAGTCCCGGCCTGACGATGAGATCATCGTGGAGCTGGCCCGCCGGCTGGAGCTGGATGACGAGCTGTTGTGCTCCGGCAGCGAAGCCTGCGTGCGCTACATGCTGCGGGACACCCCCATCGACGTGGACGCACTGAAGGCCCACTCTCAATTCCCCCAGAAACTGGAGGGCGTGAAGACCATTCCCGTAGGGGAACACGGCTTTGGAACGCCCACCGGCAAATTTGAACTGTGGTCCACCGTAATCGAACAGATTCCGGGGCTGGACCCCCTTCCCACCTGGCGGGACAGCGTTGATGCGGTGGATCCAGCGCGCTATCCCTTCCGGCTGGTGGCCGGGGCCAGGCTGCCCAATGCCCTTCACTCCCGGCTCCATGATGTGCCCTGGCTGCGCTCCCTGCGCCCCCAGCCCACCGCCGATCTGAACGACGGCGACGCCCAGGCGCTGGGCATTTCCCAGGGGGACGCCATCGAATTGACCACCAGTGCCGGAACCATCACCGTGGCCGCCAACCCCACCCGGACGGTCAAGCCGGGAACGGTATTCCTCTACCACGGATATCGGGAGGCCGATGTCAACTCCATTGTCCCGCCGGGGCACAACGACCCGTATTCCGGCTTTCCCGGCTACCGCAGCGTGCGCTGCGCTGTGACCAGAAAGGAGGCGGCGCTATGAGACTGCTGTTCGGCTTTGACGCGGAAAAATGCACCGCCTGCGGTGCCTGTGCCATCGCGTGTATGGATCAAAACGACATCGATGTGGAGGCCGGGCAGCGCCCCTACCGCCGAGTTTTGATCCAGGAAACCCAGGCGGGGCGGCGCTATCTCTCCCTGGCCTGTCTGCATTGCGCCGACGCCCCCTGTATCCCCGCCTGTCCGGTAAACTGCCTCTATCGGGACGACAAGACCGGGCTGGTGCGCTACGACAATACGGCCTGTGTGGGCTGCCGGGCCTGCCAGCGCGCCTGTCCCCACGATGCGCTCTCCTTCCGCCCCACTGGAGCCCAGCGGCCCAGAGAGAAGATGGAGAAATGCCATGGCTGCCTGGAGCGGGTGGAGGCGGGACTCTCCCCCGCCTGCGTGCGCGCCTGTCCCACCGGAGCCCTGACCTGGCGATGGGCAGAAGACTCCGAAACACCCGCTGCCTTTGCCCACCAAGGGGCGGACTGCCACACCTGAAGCACACAGCGCCCGGACGGAATTCATTGCCGCCCGGGCGCTGATTTCTGATGCGCCAGGGATCTCCCCGGTTTCTCCAGCGGCACTTGGAGCCCTCCCATCTGCCCAAGGGAACCGCCAATAACCCCTATGGACGCGCTTTTTGCAGGCCGCCCAAGTCCATCGCCAAAATATTGAAAACAGGGGTTGACATTTTCCTATACTACTGATATACTATTAGAGCACTTGAGGGAACGCTCAAGGGAACATCTTATCGCGGGGTAGAGCAGCTCGGTAGCTCGTCGGGCTCATAACCCGGAGGTCGCAGGTTCAAATCCTGTCCCCGCAACCATAAATCCCAGATGCGAAAGCATCTGGGATTTCCTTTTCCCCTATTCACTCTTCACTATTCACTAACTTTACCAGAATTTCAGGACTTTTTCGGTGGCTTGGATTTGTGATGGCTTCCCTCCCCTGGTAGTGTCAAAACGGCACTAAACTGGCTTGACCCAAACCGTGACCCATACGGGAGTTTGGAGCGGTTAGAGCGGGAAAGTGCTGGAGCAGATGCCCCAGCACTCGAACTACAATTAGACATCTACCCCACCGTTATTTCCATTCGTGGCTGAGAATCCGCATCATAATAAAATCGCTGTACTCATTGTTGTAGTAATATGCCTCTTCCAGAATACCTTCCTGCTTGAATCCGATTTTCTTGTAGAATTCCAGTGCATCGGTATTTAATCCCACTACTCCGATTGAGACACGATGCATTTCATACTCATGGAAGGCCATATCAAGCATGATGCGAATGGCTTCTGTCCCGTATCCTTTATTCTGCATTTTTGGATCTGGAATAATAATCGTCAGATCGGTTTGATGCCATGCAGGAAACATGCGGAGCAGACCAGTCTCACCTATAATATTGCCGTCGAGATCTGTAATCGTGAACCAAACCGAGTCTTTCGATTTATGGTTGACGTTAATGCACGTTTTCATCTCTTCTTCTGTGGTAGGCTTCTCAAAACCGCATTGAAACATAACCTTCGGCTGATTGAACCAATATGTATAAAACGGCACATCTTCTTCTCTTTGCTCCCGCAAAATAATTCTTTTCCCTCTAATTTCTTTATTCATATGTTTTCACAAACCTCTCTTTTATCCCAATAAACCCCCATTACCCGTTCACCTGAATGTTATTGTACCACGCTTATCAATCTCTGTCACGAACAACTTTGCTCACACTTCAATCGTCCCCGCCAGCACACTCCCCACGGTCTGCGCCGCCTGCCTTTGGGCTGCGCTGGTGATATGGGCGTAAGTGTCCAGGGTAAACCCTGCGGAGAAGTGGCCCAGCATCCCGGACACCGTTTTCACGTCCACCCCATTTTGCAGTGCCAGGGTGGCGAAGGTGTGGCGCAAGTCGTGGAACCGCACTTTGGGTAGACCTGCCCGTTTCAGCACCCGGTGGAGCATATGCAGCACACTGTCCGGGGAAATCGGCCCGCCATTGGGGGACGGGAATACCCAAGGGCTATTACCCACTTTTCTCCTCTGTTCTTTCAGAACGCTTACCGTATCCTCTGCCAGGGGCAGGGTACGGTAGGCGTTTTTCGTTTTCAGAGGGGCTTCCACCACTTCCCCGTTGATGCGGGAAACTTGCCGCCGTACCCGGAGGTCACCCCGTTCCAAATCAACATCTTCCCATTTCAGCCCCAGCAACTCGCCCCGCCGCAGGCCCGTAGCCAATTCCAGATAATACAGCTCAAACACGCCACTCTCCCTGGCCTCTCGGAAGAAGGAGGCCAGCTGCACCGTGGTCAGGGTTTTCATCTCCTGGTGCTCCACACGAGGTAGGGCGCAGCCCTCGGCCGGATTGGCGAGGATCAGCCGCTGCTCTTGGGCCAGTTTGAAGGCAGAGGATAAAATTTGGTGGATGTTCCGCACCGTTTTGGCACTGAGCCCCTTGGGCTGTCCTTTGGCTTCCACCCGGTCTACCCTGCCCTGGGCCAGCAGCTTTTTGTAGAACTTCTGTAAATCCAGAGACGTGAGCTTTTCCAGTGGAATATCTCCAATATTGGGGCGGATGTGGTTGTGGATGTACCCCTGGTAGGTCTGGTGGGAGGAGGGCCGCACTTTGATCTTGGCGTAGTCCTGGAACCACACCTCTATCCACTCCCCCACCGTGTACTTCCCCGCCTTGAAGGCCCGGTTCAAATACCGCCCGCTGGTGCCGCTCCGGCAACCGGTGGCAGTGTCAAAGGAGTTGACCTCCAATGCCCGCCTCTGCCGGATGACCTTCCCGGCAGCGGGCTTTGTCCAGCGTCCAGCTGTGTCGGCTTTTGTGGGTTGTCACCCCCTGCACCCTATGCATAATGTGGGAAACCACCGGATCAGAATTTTCCGATCTTGTGTACTACAAGATTGTCTCTCGCTTACTCCAACCCGTCATAGGCTGCGTCGTCCACTGCTTCCAGCCATTCGTTGGCCGTCTCCTCTCCGGGCACTTCAATGGCAATGTGGGCAAACCAGCTGTCCTTTTTTGCCCCGTGCCAGTGCTTGACCTCGGCGGGAATGGTGATGACTGTGCCGGGGGTCAGACTGACGGCGGGCTTTCCCGTCTCCTGATACCAGCCCTCTCCGGCAGTGCAGATTAAAATCTGTCCGCCCCCGCTTTTGGCGTGGTGGATATGCCAGTTGTTCCGGCAGCCCGGCTCAAAGGTGACATTGGCCAGAAACACCGGGCACTTGCCCGCCTCAGTCAGCGGGTTCAGATACGAATTTCCAATGAAGTACTGGGCATAGGCGGTGTTGGCCGCTCCCTGTCCAAAGACGTTTTCCCTGTTGAATACAGCTTTGTCGTTGATACGCATGATAACCCTCCTAAATAATTTGATACAGCGTACAAAATACCTTCTCACAGATACCGCAGCCGATGCACGCCCCTCCGACCCGCAGAAGATGCTGCCACGCATCCGGCGGCAGACAGCTCATGCGCTCCAGGAACTCCCGATGGGCGGACCGGTCCTGTTCTGTGACCGGGACAATCCACCGGCGGCGCGCCTTCACATCCGCCTGGATGGAAGCCAGCTGCTCCTCCACATGCTTATCCAGCCCCCTCTGCTCCTCCATATCAAACCCGGGCAGCCAGTTGTCCACCATCAGGATGACGTTGATGTAGGCCGGGGTGATGCCGCACTCCCGGCAAAGCTGCCCGGCCAGCTCCGCAGCCCCTCCGTGGCGGTTGCCATAGGTGAGAATCATATAGAAATAATCTGTATGGAACACCCCGCGCTTCAAAAAATCCTTTACCATGGGCGGCACCTCGTGGCCGTAAACCGGGGCCACAATCCCAATCTGATCCGCCGTAAATTCCAGCGCATCCAAATGGATGATCTGAGGAATACTGACCGGATGCGCCTCTATCTGCTTTGCAGCATAGAGGCTGTTGCCGGTGCCGGTGAAATAGAACAACATAGGATCCCCGCTTTCTGTCCGTTCTTGCATTGACCTGCAATCCGTGATATAATCCGATTGTTTCTTCCGGTTGATATAAACGATTATAATTTCCGGTTGTTACAACCGGTCAAGAGGTTTTTTTAAAATAATTGAACCAATTTTGTGATGTCATGGGAGGCATTTATGTTGTTCACTATGATGGAGGTCTGCCGGGAAGCGGACATGACCTATCAGACCCTCAAATTCTATTGCAACGAGGGCCTGGTGCCCAATGTCAAGCGGGATAAAAACAACCGCCGCATCTTTGATGAACGGGATCTGAAGTGGATCAAAGATCTGGTTTGCCTGAAAAAATGCGGCATGAGCATCCAGGAGATGAAGGCCTATCTGGACCTCTGCCTGCAGGGGGCGTCCACAATCCCCCAGCGGAAAGAGATGCTGACGCAAAAACAGGCGGCGCTGCGCAGCTCCATTCAGGAGCTGGAGGACAGCGTCGCCTACATCGACTGGAAGCAAAACTTTTACGACGAGGTGCTCTCCGGGAAGCGCCCCTATGTGAGCAATCTCATTCCTCCGGAGAACCTTTGAGTCTGAACGCATTACAATTTCATTTCTCTCTGCAGGCACTTCTGTGCAGGGCATCCGGCGGACCAGTTCGGTTGATCTGGCCCGCCGGATGCCCTCTGCTTTTCCACAAAATTTCCTGTGCTGAAACGGGAAAACCGTCTAATGAAGGGTTTTATTTCTTTTGTGTTGATTTATTCATATGTGCGCACTATGATGAAAGCAGCGCAAGCCCTCCGCCGGCGGGGCCGACCGTCCACCGGGCTCAGACGCCCCGGGGTGAAGCGGCGCGCCAGCCGGGCGTGACAGCAGACTGCCGGGGAGACAGCCGCCGGATCAAGGCGGCCTGCCCGCCGATGGACGGGCCCGCCTGTCGCCGGGACGGCGGAGCAATCGGGAGGTATCGAGAAAAACTATGCTTTGGCTTTTATTTGCCTTTGGCTCTGCCTTCTTTGCCGGAATCACCGCGATTCTCGCGAAGATAGGGATTCAAAACGTCAATTCAACCCTGGCCACGGCGATCCGGACCATCGTGGTGCTGTTCTTCTCCTGGCTGATGGTCTTTGTGGCGGGTTCCCAAGCGGAGATCTGGGCGCTGTCGGGACATACACTGCTCTTTCTGGTGTTGTCCGGCCTCTCCACCGGCGCATCCTGGCTCTGCTATTTCCGGGCGCTTCAGCTGGGAGATGTGAACAAGGTCGCCCCCATCGACAAATCCAGTACGGTGCTGACCATCCTGCTGGCGTTCCTGTTTCTAGGGGAGCCCGTCTCCTTTCCCCAGATCATCGGCATACTGGGCATCGGGATTGGAACCCTTCTGATGATTTCAAAACAGGAGGTGAAAAAAAACCAGCCGGACAGCATGCAGTGGCTGCTCTTTGCCGTGCTCTCCGCTGTGTTTGCCAGCCTGACCTCCATATTTGGAAAAATAGGCGTGGAACAGGTGGAATCCAATCTGGGCACAGCGATACGGACCGTGGTGGTTCTGGTCATGGCATGGCTGATGGTCTTTATCACCGGAGAGCAGAAGGGGCTCAGGAAAATCAGCCGGAAAAGCTGGATCTTCCTCTTCCTCTCCGGAATCACCACCGGGCTCTCCTGGCTGTGCTATTACCGCGCGCTGCAGGACGGTCCAGCCAGTGTGGTGGTGCCGGTCGACAAGCTCAGTATTCTGGTGACCGTGGTATTCTCCACCTTGATCCTGAAAGAAAAGCTGGGGCGGAGAGCCCTGATCGGCCTGGCGCTGATCCTGATCGGCACAGGAGCCATGCTGCTCTGACCGCAATACCCCCACGAAAACGGAGGAAACCAGATGAACTCTTACCGCCGCCTCATTTCCAACACCGCCCTGTTTTCCATCAGCACCTTCGGGTCCAAAATACTGGTATTCCTGCTGACCCCGTTTTACACCAGTATTTTAACGGAGTCGGAGTACGGTGTGACAGATCTGCTCATCCAAACGGGCAACTTTCTGATCCCGTTGCTCTCTCTGGGGATTCTCAACGCCGTGCTCCGCTTCGGGCTGGACGACAAGGCGGATAAGTCCTGCATTTTTACCACCGGCCTGCTGGTCATTGTAACCGGAACCTGCATCTTGGCCCTGTTCTGCCCGCTGCTGCAGAACATCAGCTTGATGTCGGATTACACCATTTTGCTGCTGCTCTATGTCCTTATGGCGAACCTCCACTCTCTCTGTGGTTCTATGGCCCAGGCCATGGGACGCATACGGCTCTATGCCGTCAGCGGAATCCTGTGCACCGCATCCGTAGTGGGGCTGAATATACTGCTGCTGTCGGTATTCCGGCTGGGCATCACCGGCTACGTCCTCTCCAACGTAATTGCCGACGCCTTTACCGCGCTGCTGCTCTTCTTCTGCCTGCGGCTCTGGAAGTACTTCCGGCCCGCGGCCCTGAAGCGAAGCGTCATCAAGCGCATGTTCAGCTACTGCCTGCCGCTGATCCCGGCCACAGTCTGCTCCTGGATCATCAACATCTCGGACCGCTACTTCATCTCCTACATGATTGGAAGCGATGTATCCGGCCTCTATGCGATTGCCAATAAAATCTCCACCATCCTGCTGATCGCCTCGGGCATCTTCACCTCGGCCTGGCAGATATCCATTGTCTCCCAGCGCTCCAAACAGGAGCAGGAGCGATTCTTTTCCAACGTATTCTCCGTCTATGAGGCGGGCATTCTGATCGGCGCCTCCGTCCTGATGGCGGCCTCCCGGCTGATTATGCGCTTTCTGGCCGCTCCGGATTACTACGAGGCGTGGCACTATGCGCCGGTGCTGGTGCTGGGCATGGCCATCGCCTGCCTGGGCTCCTTTTTCTCCTCGATCTATGTGGCGGAAAAAAACAGCACCGCCACACTGTTGACCACTGTGGCGGGCGCCGTGACAAACATCGCGGGAAACGCCCTGCTCATCCCGGTGTGGGGCGCCATGGGCGCGGCGATTGCCACCCTGTTCAGCTATCTGGTGATCTTTGTCACCCGGGCAGTGCACTCCCAAGCACTGCTGCGGATCCGGTGGAGCGTCCCGCGCTTCCTCCTCAGCATGCTGGTGCTGCTGGCACAGTGCCTCTTGGTAGAGTGGGAACAGCAGCTGCCGGCGCTGATCTGCTGCGTCGCAGTTGTGCTGCTTCACTTCCGTCCCCTGATCAAAGCGCTGAAAAGCGGGGTGCTGGACGCCCTGCTGTCCAAAAAGCGCAGGGCATAACCTCAGCCCGGTCTTTGGGCCGGGGACAGACTAAGAGACAGCGCGTCTGTTCGGAAGGAAAAAACGCCGTCGCGAACGCTGCAACGTCCGCGACGGCGTGGTGCCGGAGACCGGGGTCGAACCGGCACGTGATTGCTCACACGGGATTTTAAGTCCCGGGCGTCTGCCAATTCCGCCACTCCGGCGTGGTATTTATTTTAGCATCCGCTGGAAAAACCGTCAACTAAAAATAGCGGCATATTTTCTGCCCCGGGCGCATAGGATATCCGGTAGACTATTTTTTGGAGGGATTTCCATGGAACCAAAGATGCTGAATTTTCCCAACCCCTACAGCCGCGCGCTGCCCCAGGGGGATCTGGACGATCTGATTTTTACCTTGAGCGAAGAGCCACAGATCAGCGACCGATAATACCGCGCCGCCCTGTTCGCCCATCCATATTTTTTACCCATCCGGCGCTCATTCTATCCGCCGGTTCTGTCCAGGCCGGGATTTTCTCCAGGAAAATCCCGGCCCAACTCTTTACAGCCCGCAAAGAGTCAGATATAATATTAAGCTGAGTTGATATGCTTTGATTAAAGAGAGGATGATGGATATGGCTATCCTTCAATTTGACGAATATAGGAGCAAGCTGCTGGCCCTGAAGCCCACCCTGGAAGAGCTCTCCCAGGCCCTGGGGCTGGAGGCCGCCGAGCAGGAACTGGACCTTTTGCAGGCGGAGAGCGCGGCCGAGGGCTTTTGGAACGACATGGAGCACGCCCAGAAGGTGACCACCCGGATCAAAAACCTTCAGGACAAAATCGACAGCCAGAAAAAGCGGGAGAGCGGACTGGAAGACCTGCTCACCCTGTGCGAGATGGGGCAGGAGATGGAGGACGAATCCCTGATCCCTGAGATCAGCGAAGGCTATGAGCAGCTGGTCCAGGATCTGGAGAAGGCCAGACTGGCCACCCTGTTCACCGGGGAGTACGACCATCTGGACTGCATGCTCACCATCCACGCCGGGGCCGGCGGCACCGAGGCCCAGGACTGGGCGGACATGCTCTTCCGCATGTACACCCGCTGGGCTGAGCGCCAGGGCTTCAAGTGGGAGACCCTGGACTACGAGGAGGGCGATGAAGCGGGGATCAAGTCGGCCACCATCATGGTCACCGGCGAAAACGCCTACGGCTATCTCCGGGGCGAAAACGGCGTCCACCGGCTGGTGCGCATCTCCCCCTTCGACTCCAACGCCCGGCGCCAGACCTCCTTCGCCGCAGTGGAGGTCATGCCCGACCTGCCCGACGACGTGGAGGTGGAGATCCGCCCCGAGGACGTGGAGATGCAGGTCTTCCGCTCCTCCGGCGCCGGCGGCCAGCACATCAACAAGACCTCCTCCGCCGTCCGGCTGATCCACAAGCCCACCGGCATCGTGGTCTCCAGCCAGCAGCAGCGCTCTCAGTTCCAGAACAAAGACACCTGCTACCGCATGCTGCGGGACAAGCTGGTCCAGCTGCAGATGCAGGCCCACGCCGAGAAAATCTCCGATCTGAAGGGCGTGCAGATGAAAATCGAGTGGGGCAGCCAGATCCGCTCCTATGTGTTTATGCCCTATCAGATGGTCAAGGACAACCGCACCGGCTACGAGACCAGCAACATCAACGCCGTCATGGACGGCGACCTGGACGGCTTTATCACCGCCTATCTGACCTGCGCCGCCACCGGCAACTGGGTCACCAAATAAGTTTTTAACGTTCAAAAAGACCTCTCCGCCCGTCTGAGCGGAGAGGTCTTTTTTCATCTATATCTATTCCATCGCCCCTCCGACAACCGGATCAAGGCCGTTCCCATCCCCGACCGGTTCCCGTAAAAGACGGCGTCAGCGGACTCAGCCATTGGCCACGGTGAACAGCGAGTAGAACAGCCCCCGGCGCTCCATCAGCTCTGCAAAGGTTCCCTGTTCGGTGATGGCGCCGTTTTTCAACACCAGAATGCCGTCGTACCGCCGCAGCAGCCCCTCCTCCAGCCGGTGGGTGACCACGATGCTGATGATGCCGGGCAGATCCAGAATCGCAGAGGTGACCCGGCTGGCCGTGTGGGCATCCAGGGCGGCGGTGGCCTCATCCACCAGCAGCACCGGGGTGCCCCGGAGCAGGCTGCGGGCGATGGACACCCGCTGACGCTCACCGCCGGAGAGGCCCACGCCGTTCTCTCCGCAGCGGTAGTCCTCTCCCCGCTGCTCCAGCACCCCGTCCAGTCCGGCCTGCCGCACCGCCGCGTCTACCTGCTCCGGCGAGAAATCGCCGAACATGGTGATATTGTTGCGGATGGTGTCGTCAAACAGGAATACATTCTGGCTGATCAGGCTGATCAGGTCATAGAGGCTGTCCGGGTCGATGTCCCGCATCTCCACCCCGTCCACCGTGATGGAGCCGCTGTAGTCCCGGCTGGAGCCCATCAGCAGATTGAGCAGGGTGGACTTTCCCGCCCCGGAGGTGCCCACCAGGGCATAGCGCTTCCCCGGCTCGAAGCGGACGGACAGGTGGTCCAGAATCGGTTTATCCGGTTCGTAACCGAAGGTGACGTCCCGCAGCTGGATGGCATCCTGCAGCTGCTGGGGGATGGGCCTGCCGGTGTGTGCGGCGTTTTCCGCAGTCACCTGGGCGAGCTTGTCCACCAGGGACCGGGCCGCCCGGCGGCTGGCCCAGTACTGGGGGACGATCTGAATGGGCTGAAGGAGATAGCCGCTCAGGTTGACAAAGATGATCACTGTGCCGGCGGTGATCTCCCCCCGGATGGCCAGCCAGGCCCCGCAGATAAACACCCCCATCTGGAGCACCAGGGAGCCGGTGTTGGTAAAGCCGCCGAGCACATGTTCAAACCAGCGGCGCTTTCGCTTGGTCTGCTCCAGCCGGTGGTTCGCCTGGTCGAACAGCCCCCGCACCCGGCCCTCCGCCTTGAAGCTCTTGATGACGGAGAAGCCCCGGAGCAGGTCCTGGAGGGTGGCGACGAAGCGCTCGTTCTCGCCGCTGACCGCCTGCTCCCGCCGGGAGAGGCCCTGGCCCAGGGTGATGGAAATCAGGATGGGCAGGGCGGAGAGCACCACCGTGACCAGGGTGAGCCGCCAGTCATACCAGAGCATCGTTCCCAGCGCCCCCACGAACAGCACGCAGTGGTAGACCAGCAGGAAGGAGCGGTTCAGATAGTTCTCCTCAATGGAGTTCACGTCATTGGTGAGCACCGAGAGGTAGCGGCCGGTATTCTCCCGGGTGAAGGCAGAGATGCTCTTCTCCGTCAGCCGGGAAAAGGCCAGGGCCTTGTACTGCTCCAGGGCCCGGTGGACAAAGACGCTGCGCAGCCATCCAACGGTCAGCTCCACAACCAGCAGGACCGGAATCAGCGCCACCACAAATATGGTGATCCGCCCCAGCGCCCCAATGTCCCCGGCGGTGATGATGTCCAGCATATCCCCCAAGAGCATGGAAATAATCAGGCAGAAGGTGGTGCTCAGTCCCATCAGCACCATGGAGGCCCAGAAGCGCAGCCGGTTCCCCCGGTAGAAGGCGCGCAAATAAACCCTTCCGTCTGTCCTGCGCTTTTCATCCATGGGCAGCCACCTCCCTCAGGATCGGATTCTCCCGTTCATTCCAGCAGTTGATCCAGGCCTCGTTTTTTTCCAGCAGCCATCGGGTAAAATAGAGGAAGGGGACCAGCCCCTCCTGGTCGTTGTTCTGGTAGGCGGTCACCCTCCCCTCCTCGGTTTCCAGCGGCGTGGCGGAGAGCAGATTGCAGGCCACCAGCTCTTCCAGCAGGGGCTCCACCGCCCCCACCTGGGCGCCAATGCCCCGGGCCACTGCCGGAGCGGTGGCATAAGTGTGATGCTTCCGGCGCAAGAACCAGCACAGGAGCTCCAGCGCCCCGGGGCGGCTCAGGACAGCAAACAGTTTCCGGCTCTCATCAAAGTCGGCAAAGGCGGAGGCATAGCCCGGCTTCGGTTCCGGCAGCAGCAGGAGCATGGGAAAATCCCTGGCGGGCACATTCAGCACAATCCCCTCTTCATTGATATACTCGCTGCGCAGCCAGCACCGCTCCCCCTCCCACTCCCCGCCCCGGGGGACGAAAGCGCTGCTCTCCAGCAGACCCTGCTGTAAAAACTGGCCCTGCAGCTCCAGGGGGAGGCCCAGATTGTAGAGATTGGAGAACAGCAGTTTAAACAGGGCCTGCAGCCTCCGGCTTCCGGGCTGGCTCCGGAGCCAGCGCCCCAGCAGGGCGCCCATATCCTGAACCTCCCGCTCCTGGCGGCCGAACAGCGCGTCAACGCTCACCCCCAGCCGGTCCGCCAGGGCAGGGAGCAGCTCCACGTCCGGGGCCCCGCCGTTCTCCCATTTGCTCACCGCCTGGGCCGATACGCCCACCTGGCTCCCCAGCTGCTCCTGGGTCAATCCCCGCTTTTTCCGCAGGGCGGCAATCCTCGTCCCGATGGTCTCCACGTTCAAGCCCTCCTTTTTCTTCGTCTGGTTGAATTGTATCAAAAACAGCGGTTGTATACAACGGAGATTACTTTGTCTGTTTTCAACCTGTAGTTGGATTTGCCCGTTCCGGTTTCTTTTAAAAGGCTTTTGCCCATGCTGCCAAGAGAAGATTTGTTCACAATTTGTTTTTCTCGTTTTCAAACTAATTTAAGGTTACTTGGATACAATGGCCATGCTGAGAGGAAGCGGAGGCCGGATGCCTCCTCCCCACAGACCGATCCACCCTAATTTGTCACCATCCCAGTCAAAGGAGTGTTTGTATATGTTCCCTGATGAATATAAACCCGACGAGACCCCCCGTTCCAACAGCGAGCCCGGCGCCGGCTCCACCACCCCCAGCTACCTTTCCGGGGAATGGCACGGCAGCCCCAACAATAACGCCGCCGGCTCCGGCAACTCCGACAGCAGCTCCGGTACTTCCGGCAACAGCTATGGCGCCGCCGGCAGCTCCGGCACCTCCGGCAGCAGCTATAATGCCGCCGGCAGCTCCGGCGCTGCCCCGGGCAGCGGCTACGGCAGCTCTGACAACACCTACGGCCCCTCTGCCGGGGCGTACAGCTCCGGCAACGGCGGCTTTGGCTATGGCTCCAACTCCTATGGCAGCTATCACGGCGGCGCCGGCACGACCCCTCCCACCCCGCCCCACGGCGGCAAGGTAAAAAAGGCCAAGGTGAAAAAGGGCTGGACCGCTCCCCGGCTGGTGGCCCTCTGTCTGGCCTGCGCCCTGGTAGGCGGCGGCGTCAGCGGCGGTGCCTTTGCCCTGGTCACCTCCTCTCAGAATCAGGCGGCGGCAAATACCTCCACTTCTACCGTACTACAGAGCGACCGCACCCCCACCACCGACGTGCAGACCAACCAGGTGAGCGCCGGTGAGGAGATGTCCGTCTCCCAGATCTACAACACCTATTCCGGCAGCGTGGTGTCCATTCAGGTGAGCACCGATACCGCCGTAGGCGCCGGCACCGGCTTCGTCATCACCGAGGACGGCTACATTGTCACCTGCTACCATGTCATCGACGGCGCCAACGAGATCGCCGTCACCTTCTCCGATTCCACCAGCTATGAGGCCACCCTGGTGGGCGGCGACGCAGACAACGACATCGCCGTGCTGAAGATTGACGCCACCGGCCTGACCCCTGTGGTGCTGGGCGACAGCAGTCAGCTCCAGGTGGGCGACACCGTCACCACCATCGGCAACGCCCTGGGCACCCTGGCCAACACCACCACCACCGGTGTGGTGTCCGCCCTGGACCGGGCCATTGAGATGAGCGACGGCAGCGTCATCAACGTGCTGCAGACCGACTGCACCGTCAACTCCGGCAACTCCGGCGGCCCTCTGTTCAACGCCTACGGCGAGGTCATCGGCATTGTCAACGCCAAGTACTCCTCCAGCGGCTATTCCAGCAGCGCCTCCATTGAGGGCATCGGCTTTGCCATCCCCTATGCCGACGTGCAGAGCAAGATCACCGATCTGATGGAGTATGGCTATATCACCGGCAAGCCCTCTCTGGGCATCACCGTGTCCACCGTCTCTGCTCTGGATGCCCAGCGGTATAATATGGTGGTGGGCGCCTACGTCAATTCCGTTACCGCCGGCTCCTGCGCCGAGACCGCGGGCCTGCAGGCCGGCGACATCATCACCGGTGTCAATGGAACCGAAATTACCACCTATGAGGAGCTGGTCAACGCCAAAAACGAGTGCTCTGCCGGTGACCAGATGACTTTGGACGTGTGGCGGGACGGGGAGACCTTCTCCACCACTGTCACACTGGACGAAGAGGTGCCCGGCACTGACACCGGCAGCTCTTCCAGCGACTCCTCCGGATCCGACAGCCAGTCCCAGGACAGCCAGGACTACAGCAACATGACCCCGGAAGACTTCTTCAACTACTTCTTCGGTCAGGGCGGCGGCCAGGGCGGCTGGTGATCCCCTTCCAACTTAGCTTTCTTCATTCTTCTTTTCTCTCCTCTCTTATGTCCAGGGAGCCCACCTTTCGGCGGGCTCCCTGGGCGCTTTTTATGGGTTGTCCGATCTGATTTGATATGTTATACTGGCTGTAGAATCCATCGTCTCACGCAGGAGGTAATGCAGTCCTATGCGTTGTCCGATCTGATTTTAAGCACAACCATCTCTTCCATTCAGGCGCCGTGACAGCGGCGTCAGTCTGCTGTGCTTAAAATTCAGAAAGGACTTTTTTGATGAAGAAAAATCTATATATCATGTATGCCATTGCGCTTTTGCAGGGCATGGTATTTTACAGCCCCATCGCCACCTTGTACCGGCAGGCCCAGGGCGTCACCCTCTTCCAAATTACGGTGATCGAGGGCATTTCTCTGGCCTTGGGCATTTTGCTGGAACTGCCCTGGGGGGTTGCTGCCGACAAAATCGGGTACCGCAACACCATGGTCTTCTGCTCCGGGCTTTACTTTGTATCCAAACTGGTCTTTTGGAAGGCCACCGGGTTTGGCGGCTTCCTGGCCGAGCGCATTATGCTCAGCGTGGTGCTGGCCGGGTTTTCCGGTGTGGATTCCAGCATTCTGTACCTATCCTGTCAGGGAAAAGGCAGCCAGAACGTGTTTGGCATCTATAACAGCTTGGGCACGGTTGGGCTCTTGATCGCCGCGGCCGTATTTTCCCTGTTTGTGCAAGACAATTACGCGCTGGCCGGCCTGCTTACCGCAATCAGCTATGGCCTGGCCGCGCTGCTCTCTCTGGGCATCACCGAGGTGAAGCCGGTAAAGACAGAGCAAGCGCCACCGGAGCCCTTCAAAACCACAGTACGGGAGACATTCAACAACCGGCCCCTCCTTTTGTTTTTGATTGGGGCGGCCCTGATGTCGGAAGCCCATCAGACCATAACAGTGTTTTTGAATCAGCTGCAATATGAGCGCTGCGGCCTGCCAAGTTGGGCAATCGGCGTTGTCTATATCATTGCCACACTGCTGGGCTTGCTTGGCATATATTCCGCCGCCGTAACCAAACGGCTGGGGGGCGGCGCTTCTCTCCTGCTGTTCTGCTGCCCGGCCATTGCCTCCTGCCTGGTGCTGGGGCTGACCCGGTATGCCATTCCCTCTGTAATCAGTGTTTTTGCACTGCGGATCTCCGACACCCTGTTCCAGCCATTTCAGGCAGAGATACAGCACAAACAGGTCAGCTCAGAACATCGTGCCACAACGCTCAGCGTCTATGCCATGTTTATGGACGGCATTGCCATTGGCACCAACCTGATTTTTGGCGCTTTGTCAGATTGGAGCTTGCCGTCGGCCTTTTTCTTTGGCGGGGGCATTTGTACCCTGAGCCTGGTTCTCTTCTCTTTCTGGGCTAAATACGGTAACTTCCCCATCCGCTCCGCCGGTCCTTGATCTGACGAAGGGCATCCACTGATACGCAAAAGCCAGACCATACAATACCACCCACCGGCACCCCATTGCCGCCGGTGGACAGGCCGCCCCTTTGGGGCGGCCTGTCTTTTCGCGCACCCTCCATTGCAAGCCGCTTTCAATACAATATCTTGTGCCGCATCTTTTTTATGCACCACATGTTGACAGACCCTTGGATTTATGGTAGAGT
>CAUGSS010000020.1 GCA_959602365.1 uncultured Eubacteriales bacterium | reverse complement strand
TGGGGAAGCTTGGCGGTGGTGCGGGGCAGCCTAGCCCCGGACAGCGGCGTCACCAAGCCCACCGCCATCGATCCCAGCATGCTGCGCTTTGAGGGGCGCGCCCGGTGCTTTGACGGAGAGGCCGCCGCCGCCCGGGCGGTGGACCAGGGGCAGATCAGCCCGGGCACTGTGGTGGTGATCCGCTACGAGGGGCCCAAGGGCGGCCCGGGCATGCGGGAGATGGTGCGCATTATGAAGAAGCTGTATGGCCAGGGGCTTGCCCTGTCCACCGCGGTGGTGACCGACGGGCGCTTCTCTGGCACCAACAACGGCTGCTTTGTGGGCCATGTCTCCCCAGAGGCCTCTGAGGGCGGCCCCATCGCCCTGGTGCAGGACGGGGACAGGATTACCATCGACATCGAGGCCGGACGGTTGGATGTGGACGTCTCTCCGGAGGAGATGGCCCGCCGCCGGGCCGCGTGGCACAGGCCGGAGCAGCATGTGACCGGCTATCTGAACGTCTACGCCCGGCTGGCCGAGTCCGCCGACAAGGGCGCAATCATTCGAAACCGTTGAAGGAGAAAACATGAAATTAAAGGAGAGATTAACGCCCGCACTCTTGGTTTCAGAGAGCTTTTTCCCGCTGCTGGGGGACGAGGTCAGGCTGCTGGACGCCGTCGAGCGGGCAGTGGACTCCGGCTTTTATACCCGCCTGGAGATCAGCGCCATGAAAACGCGTCAGGGGCGGCAGCGGTTGAGGGAGATCGCCCGGCGCTACGGGCTGCAGATCACCCAGTGGATTACAAATGACCTGAACGAGCTCCAGCTCAACCCCTCCGCGGTGGAGAGTTCGCTGCGGGATAAAACCATTGCAAAGATGCGGGAGCTGGCAGAGGTGGCTGCCGACAGCGGCGCGGACCGGATGGCCTTTATCAGCGGCAGAGATCCGGGTCCGGCGATGCGTCAGGAGGCCGCCCGGGGCCTGACCCAGGTGATGTGCGCCGTGGCGGAAAAGGCCATGGACTGCGGGCTCACGCTGCTGTTGGAACCGCTGGACCGGGGCGCCCACAAGGACAACTTCATCGGCCCTACGCCGGAGGCGGTGGCCATTCTGCGGGAAGTACATCAGAGCCAGCCCAATGTGCTGCTGTCCTGGGACAGCGCCCATGTGGCGCTGAACCGGGAGGATCTCCAGATGTCTCTGGCTCTCGCCATGCCCTATGTGGGCCAGCTCCATCTGGCCAATGCGGTGCTGGAGCGGGAAGATCCACAGTTTGGAGACTGGCATATGCCCATGGGCCGACCCGGCTTTCTGACAGAGGAGACGGCCTATGCCATCGGCAGCTGCGCCGTACTTCATCTGAGCGAGGGGGAACATCTGGGCATCACCGTGGAGAGCCGGAGCACCTCGGAACATGAGATATGGGAGCGGGAAGACCAAAACCGCAGGTTTCTGGAGCGGGTGTTGGAACAGGAGGTGTGTCTGTAATGCAGGTCAAAAAGCGTTTCCTGGCCCGGCTGCCCTGGGTCTATGCGATTACCACTTTGGAGTTGGAGGGACGCACCTGGTGCCTGGCCGCCTCCGAACTGGAGGGGGAGGGGGGTGACTGCCTGCTGATCGATCCGGACACCGGGGCGGTGCACACCATCTGGACCGGGCCGGGTGGGGTCATGTCTCTGGTGCCCATTCCGGGGGAGGCGGGGGCGTTCCTGTCCATTGACGAGTTCTACCCGGTGTTCCAGTCGGAACATGCCTCCGTTCACCGGACGGCACTGTCCTTTGAGGGGGGGCGGCTCCGGGTGGACAAAACCCTGCTGTGCCGGCTGCCCTACACCCACCGGATCACCCTGCTCCGGGAGGCGGACGGGGTCTATCTGGCGGCCGCCAGCCTGTGTGAACGCAAAGACTTTGTAGAGGACTGGGCTCATCCCGGCGGAATTTACATCGGCGCCTATGACCCGGCGGGGGTTCGGCTGGAACCCGTCTATCAGGGACTGACCAAACACCACGGCATGTACACCCAGCCCTGCCCCGGCGGGGACGTGCTCTGGCTGAGCGCCCAGGAGGGCATCCTGCGCGTCCGGCGGCAGTCAGGGGGGTGGAATACAGAATTTGTTTTTAGAGAAGAGACCAGCGACCTGTGGCTTTCCGACCTGGACGGTGACGGAAAAGAGGAACTGGCGGTGATCCAGGGCTTCCACGGGGATACGGTCTCCATCCTGAAGTCCGGCCCCGGCGGCTACGAAAAACAGGTCACCATTCCGGTGCACTTCGGCCATGTGGTCTGGTCCGGCCAAGTGCTGGGAAGCCCCAGTCTGATCACCGCCAGCCGCGCCGGAGACATGGAACTGACCCTCCACCGGGTCACCCTTCGGGAGGGGCATATCCAGCTGGAACCCCAAATTCTGGACCGGGGCAGCGGAGCCACCCAGATCGCCGTGGTTTCAGAGCACAGCCGGGTGCGGATCTTCAGCGCAAGCCATGAGACCGGAGCGGTAGATCTCTACGAGCTGACCCCCTGAACAAAAAACACCCCGTCCGAGCGGACGGGGTGAAGAGGCAGTTACGGAAGACCACAATCTGGAAAGAGAGGTAATTGTTATGAAAGAACTGTATGGCGTCACCGTCGCAATGGTCACCCCCATCACCCGGGACAACCAGGTGGATCCGCAGGGGATCGCCCAGCTGACCAACATGCTGATCGAAAAAGGGGTCAACTGCCTGTATCCCTGCGGCACCACCGGCGAGATGCTCCGGCTGAGCCTGGCTGAGCGCAAGCTGGTGGCCGAGACGGTGGTGAAAACTGCGGCGGGCCGGGTCAATGTGTTTGTCCACTGCGGCTGCATGAACCAGGAGGACACCATAGAACTGGTCAAACACGCCCGGGAGATCGGCGCAGACGGCGCCGGGGTCGTCACTCCGGTATTCTTCGGCCTGAATAACCGGGAGATGGAGGAATACTATGCGGCAGTGGCCGGCGCCGTGCCGGATTTCCCCATCTATCTCTACAACATCCCCCAGTGCGCCGCCAACGATCTGAAGGCGGAGGTGGCCCAGCGGGTGGCCCGGCGCTGCCCCAATGTGATCGGCATCAAGTACAGCTTTGCCGATATTGCCCGCACCGTGGACTATATCAATATCAACGACGGCCGGTTCTCTGTGCTCCACGGACATGACCGGGCCATGGTGGCCATGCTGGCCCTGGGGTGCAAGGGCACGGTCTCCGGCATCGCCGGCATCTTCCCCGAACCCTTTGTGGCCGCCTACAAGGCGTATCTGGAAGGCGATCTGAAGACCGCCCAGCAGTACCAGAAGACCTGCGTCAAGCTGGTGGACGCGCTGCGGGGCGGAAGCAATATGTCCTATTTCAAAGAGGCGCTGAAAATGCGGGGCATCCAGGCGGGCTTCATGCGCGCGCCCCAGCTGGATCTGCCTCAGGAGGAGATTGACGCCCTCCGAACCCAGCTGGAGGACATCTGCTCCGAAGCCGGGCTGCAGATGGCGCTTTGACAGACGGGAAGGGAGCTGCGAGATGGGAAAGATTTTGGTCTCCGCGTCCCACTTTGACACCCTGTGCAAAGAGGCCTGGGCGCTGCTGGAGGAGCACGGCCACGAGGTGGTATTCGACCCCAGCCGGGCATTCCCGGCCTACAGCTATGAGGAGCTGCAGGGGATCATCGGCGGCATAGACGCGGCCATCATCGGTATGGACGAGTACAATGAGGCAGTCTTTGCAATGGCCCCCCGGCTCAAAGCGGTGGCAAAATTCGGCGTGGGTGTGGACAATATCGACCTGGAAGCTGCCCGCCGCCACGGGGTGAAGGCGCTGAATGCTCCGGGCCAGAACTCCAACGCGGTGGCGGAGATGACCGTGGGCTTTATCATTGATCTGCTCCGGGGCATTCTGCCGCTGCACAATGAGATGGTTCAGGGCAACTGGCCCCGGCGGCTGGGAGAGGAACTCAAAGGCAAGACTGTGGGCCTGCTGGGGTTTGGGGCCATCGCCCAGCTGGTGGCCCGGAAACTTCAGGGGTTTGACGTGCAGATTCGCGCCTTTGACCTGTACATGAACGAGACAAAGGCAGAGGAACTGAAGGTCCAGGTCTGCACCCGGGACGAGGTGATCTGCGGCAGCGACATTGTCAGCCTCCACATCCCGGTGACCGAGGACACCCATCACCTGTTTGACGACGGCATGTTCGCCCGGATGAAGGACGGGGCCTATCTGATCAACAGCGCCCGGGGCGGTCTGGTGGATTTGGACGCCTTGTGCCGCGCCCTCCGGTCGGGCAAGCTGGCCGGTGCGGCGCTGGACGCCTTTGAGGTGGAGCCCCTGCCCAGAGACGCGGAGATCTTCCGCTGCGGCAACGTGATCTGTACGCCCCACATCGGGGCGGAGACCTACGAGGCATATCGCAATGTCAGCCTGACGGTGGCCCGGGACATTGTGGCGGTTCTGGATGGACGGGAGCCCGTCCACTGGGTCAACCGGTGAGTTGAAAACAGGATGGACCGGCGGTCAGGGCGTTCCATCGCCCTGGCCGCCCAGTTTGCGCCACAGGGTGCTCCGGCTGATGCCCAGGCGCTTTGCAGCTCTGCTGTGGTTCATCCCCTCTTCCTCCAGCACCTGGCGGATGATCTCCTGCTCCATCTCCTTCAGAGAGCGCCGGGGGGCCTGGGGAGGAGCGGGGGATCTGGCGGACGACCTGGACACCTCTTCCAACACGGCCAGGGTCTGCTCCGGGGAGATCGGCGCGCCGTGGGACAGCGGGAGCAGCCGGTCCATCACCGTGTGAAACAGCGCCGTGTTGAGAAACCAGTGAAAGTTCTGGAGCAGAGTGATGGCCTGGGGCGAAAAACTGGGGGCGGCGCAGCCGTTTTGCTCTCCATAGCGGTAGCAATAGCGCGCAGCCAGCTCCGGAATGTCCTCCCGCCGCTCGTCCAGAGCGGGGATGCGGATGGAGCGCCGGCTGAGCAGCCGGTACAGATCGGAGTTCAGCCTGCCCTCGGCGGCCAGGCGGTGGGGATTGCCGGTGCAGGTGGCCAGAATCAGATATCTGCGCTTGATGACAGGATTCCGCTCCAGCGCAACGGCCAGCCTGCCCTGGAGCTGAGGCAGCAGATTCTGGATTCCGTTGAACAGCACAGTACAGCCGGAGCTGTAGCGCACCAGCATATCAGAGCTGATAGAGCCTTCCCACTCCTGCGGGGTGAGGGAGGCGCACTCGATGAACACCAGCGGGAAGCCGGTCTGGGTGCTGCTGTGGGAGAAGTAGTGGGCCAGCTCCACCTGTTCTGTGCCCGGATCACCCCAGATCAGTACGACACCGTTGTGGCTGTGCAGATGATCGGAGAGGTCGGAGGCCTGTTTGGCAAATCCGCTTCTGGGCCGCAGGTACAGCAGCGGGTCGGCGGCGGCGGCGGTCTCCACCCGTATGGCGGGCGATTCCCGGAGCTTGTCGTCCAGCGGGGTCACGCTGATCAGGAAATAGGCGTGCCTGGTGCTGCGGCTTTGATCGATGACAACGGAGTAATACTGGTTGTCGATCTTGTGGATTTGACGGGTCTGTACGGGGAGCACCGGCCGCCCGGCCTGCTGCGGGTGGAGTTTGCGCAGAATGGAGTTCATGTTGAGCTGCCGTGCCTTTTCGTTGGAAAAGACGGGAATCCACTGGTCGTTCAGCACCAGCAGGGCGCTCTGGGACAGGTCGGAGACCTTTCGGGCCAGGCTGAGTTCCCGGCGCAGCTGCCAGGTGTCCTGGGCGTACCGGTCCACCTGCTGCAGCGCCGTCAGGACAGAGGCGGCGGTGGATTCGAAGGAGATGGTGTCCAGTCCCAGGGCCTGGGCGTTTCGGACGGCGCCTACATCGCCGACCACCAGCTCTATCCCCCGGTCCTTCAGCGCCTGGATGCCCTCCGGCAGCTCGTGCTCCTGGAGGGAGACAAAGGCCACCGTGTCCTCGCCGCCCATGGCCTGCCACAGCGGCCGGGCCGGCTCCACCACGGTCTTATGGCCCACCACGGCGAAGGGGCGATGGGTGCCGGCCGCGTCCCTCAGGGCTTTGAGGATCTCGTCGCTGGAAAACTGGAGGCTGATGACCGGGATGGGCAGCACCTGCCGCAGGGCGTGGGCCATGCCGCCCCGGGACAAGATCACCTCATAGATGTCCAGAGGGGTGGTGCGGGCATACTCCACTACCTCGTCCAGCGTGCCTGAGACCGCGCCCAGGGTGAGGTCGGGAAAAGACTTTGCGCCCTCCTGTACCAGTTTTTGCAGCTGATCGTGGGGAAGGGCGGACAGCATATGGATTTTACTCAATTCAATCATCCCTTTCCGTGGCCCTGACCGGGCACAGGGGTTATGTTCTCATCTGTTCATGAAAGCGAGGGGTTTGTGTGATTCGGAAAAAAGGAAGCTATGTGGTGGACGTGCGGGAACACATGATGGGCGGCGACGGGGAGTTCATCGTGGAGAACATTCTGAATCCCGGGGAGATGCGCCAAAAGGGGCGGCTGTTCGCCCGGGGACGTCTGACGCCGGGGAGCACGGTGGGCTATCATGTCCACAGCGCCGATATGGAGATCTGTTACTTCCTCTCCGGCACGGGCAGGGTGACCGACCAGGATGGGGTGGTCACCGAGGTGGCAGCGGGAGATACCAATATCGTGCAGGTGGGCGAGGGCCATGAGATTGTAAATACCGGCGATACAGATCTGGTGTATATCGCCCTGATTCTGTATGCCTGATCAAAGAAAAACATCATTGAAAAGACAAGGAGGAATGAAAACATGAGCAATATGCCTTTGAGCCATGCGGAACTGCTGGAGCTGCGGCGCTGGAGCACGCCCACCGTCTATAACGGTTGGGAGGCCGTCACCAAACAGGAGCGGATGAATGTGGTCATGAGCCACGGCGCGGTTCAGGACTATGTGCCCCAGATTGGGCCTATGGTGGGCTGGGCGGTCACTGTGGAGTATATCTGCAGTGATGCGGCGGTGAAGGAGGCAAACCCCGACTGTTACATCAAGCTGTATGAGTATCTGAGCAGTATCCCGGGCCCGAAGGTGATCATTGCCAAGGATTTGGATGCGCCCAACAGCGTGGGCTCCATCTTCGGCGAGGTGACGGCCAACGCCTACCATTCACTGGGCTGTGTGGGAGCCATCACCAACGGCTATGTCCGGGACGTGGACGAGGGCTCCTATGCCGGATTTAAAATGATGGCCAGCCGGCTGGGGGTGGGGCATGCCTACTCCTGCCCGCTGCGCTTCGGCGCCGAGGTGGAGATCTATGGGGCCCGGGTGAAACCGGGCATGCTGATCCACGCGGACAAATACGGATTCATCGCCATCCCGCCGGAGGATACCCGGAACCTGCTGGAGGGGGTGCGGTTTATGGACTCCAACGAATGCCGCACCACCATTCCCGCCGGGCGGGACACCGTGGGATTGAGCGCCGGCGAGGTGGTGGAACAGCTGCGGCGGGCCAACCAGGCATTTGCCCGGGAGTCTGAGCAGTTCCGCAGCTATATTCTGGACAAGTGAGCGGCGGCGTTCCGCCGTGGCGAGAGGAGGCGGCATATGGCAATATTCGGATGTATCGCTGACGATTTCACCGGGGCCGGCGACATGGCGTCCTTTCTGGCTCAGGGAGGCATGCACACCGTACTGTATAACGGGGTGCCGGCCGAACCCGGAGGGGCAGAGGGAGAGGATGCGGCGGTGGTTGCCCTGAAGACCCGCACCCAGGAGACGGATGACGCTGTGGCGGCCTCGCTGGAGGCGCTGGAGTATCTGCGGGGGCTGGGCTGTACCCACTTCTATGTGAAGTACTGCTCCACCTTTGACTCCACTCCACGGGGGAATATCGGCCCTATCTGTGACGCGGTCATGGAGCGGCTGCAGGCGCGTTTTACCCTGCTCTGCCCGGCGCTGCCGGTCAATGGACGCACTGTGCGGGACGGAAAACTTTTTGTGAATGGAGTTCCGCTGCAGGAGAGCCCCATGAAAAACCATCCGCTGACCCCCATGTGGGACAGCGACCTGGAGCGGCTGATGTCCCCCCAGAGCAGATATCCCGTCTACCGTCTGAGTCGGTCCTTTTTGGAGACGGAGCATCCCGATGAGCACTATTACCTGGTGCCGGACTGCGAGGATGAGGCCGACCTGGAGTCCATCGCGGCCCGGTTCGGCGCTCTGCCGCTGCTCACCGGGGGCAGCGGCCTGGCATATCCCCTGGCACGGCTGCTGTCCAAGGGCGGCAAAGGCCGGGCGGCGGCGCTGCCGGAGCCGGCAGGGGGCAGTACACTGCTGCTGGCGGGTAGCTGCAGCGAGGCCACCCGGGTCCAGATAGACCGGTTCCGAGCGTCGGGCGGGGCGTGCTTTCACCTCAGCCCGGAGCAGCTTCTGGGAGGCGGCTGGGATTTTGAGACCTTCTGGGGGCAGGTGCGCCGGGCGCTGGAGCGGGGGAGTGCGCTGGTCTACACCAGCGAGACGCCGGAACAGGTGCGCTCGGCCCGGCGGCGCTGGGGAGAGGTCTCCGGGGCGCTGGAGGAAGGCCTGGCTTCCCTGGCGGAACGGGCCAGGGCGGAGGGGGTCGGCAAATTCATTGTGGCCGGCGGCGAGACCAGCGGCGCGGTGACCCGCCGCCTGGGCATGGGAAGCTATCGGATCGGCCGGAGTGTGGCCCCCGGTGTGCCGGTGATGATTCCGCTGCAGGCCCCTCAGATGCGTGTGGTATTGAAATCAGGCAATTTTGGACAGCCCGATTTTTTTGAACGGGCCGTCGCGCTTTTGGCGCAGCCGGGAGGTGGAGCATGACCGGGGATATACGCAAGCGGTTGGAACAGGCTGTTTGGGTGGCCCGGACGCTGTTTCAAAGGGGGCGGGTCACCGGCAATACGGGCAATATCAGCCTTCGGATCGGCGAGCGGATTTATGTCAGCGCCTCAGGCAGCACCTTTGCCGCCCTGACAGAAGAGCAGTTTGGGGTGACCGATCTGGATGGCCGGATTCTGGAGGGGCCTAAGATGAGCAAAGAGTGGCCGCTCCATCTGGCGGTCTACCGGGCCCGGAGGGAGGTGGGGGCGGTCATCCACACCCACAGCCTGTACAGTGTGCTCTGGAGTTGTCTGGAGCATGAAAATGAGGCGGACTGCATCCCTGACCACACGCCCTATCTGCGGATGAAATTGGGCAGCGTGGGGCTGGTGCCCTATGAGCCGCCCGGTTCTCCGGCCCTGTTCCGGGCCTTTGAGCAGCGGCTGGAGCGCAGCGACGGCTGGCTGCTGCGCCGTCATGGGGCGGTTGTGCCGGGCAGAGATGTGATGGACGCCTTCTTCTGCCTGGAAGAGCTGGAGGAGAGCGCGCACGTCGCCTGGGAACTGTGCAAAAAGTGTAACATATTTTGCCGCCCGTGACAACTCGGGCACAAAAGACCGCTTTCCGGGGAGAGCGGTCTTTTTATACGGCCGGAGGGCATTTTGGGGACGGAATCGGCAAATTTGCGGGGGCGGACCGCCGGATTTCGGGAAGAGAGTGGACTTGAGGGAAAAAATGTGTTAAAATCACATTTATACTTGGAGTATTGTGTGCATCAGAGGGAGGAAGCGGGCCATGGCGGGAACACTGATTGTATTGGAGGGGACGGACGGCTGCGGCAAGTCCACCCAGTTCGCCCGGCTGTGCGCCCACCTGCAGCAACGGGGGGCGGCCTTTCAGCATCTGAAATTTCCCCAGTACGAGCAGGAGTCTTCGGCGCTGATCCGGATGTACCTGGCCGGGGAATTCGGCTCCCGTCCAGGGGATGTCAACGGCTATGCCGCCTCGGCCTTCTATGCGGTGGACCGCTATGCCTCCTATAAAAAGGTGTGGGGGGACTGGTACGAGGGGGGCGGGCTGGTGCTGGCCGACCGCTACACCACCTCCAACGCCATCCATCAGGCGTCCAAGGTGCCGCCGGAGGAGCGGGAAGCGTTTTTCCGCTGGCTCTATGACTTCGAATATGGAAAGCTGGGCCTGCCCCGGCCCGATTTGGTGCTCTATCTGGATGTGCCGACGGAGTACACTGTGGGGATGCTCCGCTCCCGGGAGGAGCAGACCAGCACCCAGGCCGATATCCACGAACAGGACACCGCCTACCTGCGCACCTGCCGGGAGAGCGGCGCCCAGGCCGCCCAGGTATTGGGCTGGCGCCGGGTGCAGTGTGTCCGGGACGGGGCGATGCGGTCCATTGAGGATATTCATGGGGAGATCTGGGCGCAGGTCGAACCCCTGCTGAAGTGAGGAGGAGACCCGGTCATGTCGAAACAGGTGTGTGTGCTTCTGGACGACGGCTTTGAGGAGTCGGAGGCCGTTATCCCCGTGGATCTGCTCCGCCGGGGCGGCGTTGAGGTGATCCTGGCGGGCGTTGAGACCATGGCGGTGCGCGGCGGCCACGGCATTGTGGTCACCGCTGACGCGCTGCTCTCCGATGTGGCCCTGGAGGGGGTGGACATGGTGTTTGTCCCCGGCGGCCTGGGCGGCGTCAATCACCTGCTGGACAGCCCCGGTGCCCGGGATTTCCTGGCCCGGGCCGCGGCGGCGGATAAATACCTGGCCGCCATCTGCGCCGGACCCACGGTGCTCAGCCGGCTGGGCCTCATTGACGGAAAGCGGGCGGTGTGCTATCCCGGCTGCGAGGAGCTGCTGCCCCCGGCGGTCCATGTCCCCGGCCAGCGAACCCACCGGGACGGAAGGCTGCTCACCGGCGAGGCCGCCGGCAGCGCCTTTGACCTGGGGCTGCTGATGCTGGAGGTGCTGGAGGGCCCGGAAAAGGCCGACGAGGTGCGCCGCAGCGTCTATTACTATGGCTGACAAGGCCGGGCTCCGACAGGAGATCCGCCGGCGGGAGCGCGCGCTTTCGCCGGCCGAACGGCTGAGGAGCGATGAGGCGCTGTGCCGGCGCTTTTTGGCCCACCCCCGGGTGGGGGAGGCGGGGGCCATTCTGCTCTTTGCGGGCATGGGCATGGAGGTGGATACCCGCCCCTTGCTGGATGCCCTGGAGGGACAGGGGAAGCTGCTCTGCCTGCCCCGGTGCCTGCCCGGCGGCGGCATGGAGGCCCGGCGGTATGACCGCCGGCGCCTGGTGCGCCACCGCTACGGCATGTTGGAGCCGGATGAGCAGTGCCCCGTGGTGGACAAGTCGGAGCTCGGCTTAATCCTGGTGCCCGCGCTCTGCTATGACCGCCGCTGTTTCCGGCTGGGCCGGGGCGGCGGATACTATGACCGGTATCTGGCCGATTACACCGGCTTTACCCTGGGCCTGTGCCGCAATATCCTGCTGCAGGAGGCGGTGCCGGTGGAGCGCTGGGACCGGGGCGTGAATGTGGTGCTGACGGAGACGGAGCAGTTCGGAAGATGATCCGCCGCTTCAACCGTTATCATAAATACAGACAGAAATAGAAACAGCAGGGCGGCCGCGCCCCGGAGCGGGCGGCCCGGCGGCAGTGAACCCCCAAGACAGGAGTGATGGATATGTCTCTGCCCTATGATCCCAACGACGATTACGGGATGGACGATTTCAATATTGAGGATTATACCAGCCGGGTCAATTTCGACGGAGAAGAGGATCAGGCGCCGTATTCGGAGGCGGCGGACAGCGCCCCCTCCGGAGATACCGGAGAGTATACCCCGGTGGGAAGGGAACAGGAGATGCACCCGACGAGAAAACACCGCAGAAAAAGACAGCCCACCAGTATGCGTGTGCTGCGCCGTGTGCTGATTGTGCTGATCTATCTGCTGGTCATCACCTTTGCCGCCTATCTGCTGGCCACCTTTGGCTGGCGCTGGGCCAACGACCTGCTGGCGCTGAACAAGGAGGAGATCACCGCCTCCGTTGTCCTGGAGGACGACATGTTCACCGAAGAGACGGTCACCGACGAGGAGGGGAATACCTCCACGGTCTATAATGCCGACCTGGGCCAGGTGGCCGACACACTGAAGGAGAACGGCCTGATCGAGTACAAGTGGCTCTTCCGGCTCTTCGCCTCCTTCACCGGCAAGGGGGACGCCCTGGCGCCGGGCACCTATGAGCTCAACACCGATATGGATTACAGCGCCCTGCTGCGCAATATGGGCTCTTCCTCCTCCGCCCGGGCCACCGTGGAGGTGATGATCCCCGAGGGCTACACCCTGGATCGCATCTTTGCCCTGCTGGAGGAGAACGGGGTGGCCACGGCCAGCGAACTGTCCGATGCCGCCACAAATTACGACTTCGACTATGACTTCCTGGACGATTCCACCCTGGGCCAGTCGGAGCGGCTGGAGGGTTACCTGTTCCCGGACACTTATGAGTTCTATGTGAACAGTGAGCCGGAAACCGTGCTGAGCCGGATGCTCTCCAACTTCCAGAACCGGGTGTTTGACGAGGAGCAGGTGGATCAGAATCTGATCGCCCAGGCCGAGGCCAACGGCTACTCGCTGCGGGACATCCTGACCATCGCCTCTATCATCGAGCGGGAGACCGACGGCGTGGATCAGACCAGCATCTCCTCGGTCATCTACAACCGCCTGAACGAGGGCGGCGGCACCAACGGCTACCTCCAGATGGACTCCACCATCTACTATATTATCGGCGATTATTCCAGAGCGCTGACCGCCGAGGACCTGGCCATCGACAGCCCCTATAACACCTATCTCTACCAGGGCTTGCCCGCCGGCCCCATCTGCTGCCCCGGCCTGACCGCCATCCGGGCGGCGCTGGATCCGGATGAGACAGACTACTACTACTTCTATCTGGGCGACGACGGCTCCACCCACTTCTTCTCCGACTATGACGAGTTCCTGGCCTTCCGGGACTCCCAGACCGGCGAAACCCAGACCGATGACGGGGAGAGCGGCGATGCGGAGGGCTGAGTCCGGTAAGCCGGAGCTGCTGGCCCCGGCCGGAGATATGGAGCGCCTGCGCATGGCTGTGGCCTATGGGGCGGACGCGGTCTATCTGGCCGGCGCATCCTTCGGCATGCGGGCCTTTGCCGGCAACTTTGACGAACACACCATTTATGACGCCACCCGCCTCTGCAAAGAGGCGGGTGTGCGTACCCATGTGACCATCAACACCATGCCCCGGGGGGATGAGGTGGAGCAGCTGCCCCGGTGGCTGGAGATCCTGCAGGACGCCGGGGTGGACGCGGTGATCGTGGCGGATCTGGGGGCCTTCCGGCTCGCGGAGCGGTATGCCCCCGCCCTGGAGCGCCATATCTCCACCCAGGCCAGCGTCTCCAACCCGGTCACCGCCCGGGCCTGGTACGAGCTGGGGGCCAAGCGGGTCATCCTGGCCCGGGAGCTCAGCCTGGAGGAGGTGTCCGCCATCCGCCGGGAGACCCCGCCCGGGCTGGAGATCGAGGCCTTTGTCCACGGGGCCATGTGCGTCAGCTACTCCGGGCGGTGCCTGCTCTCCAACTACATGACCGGCCGGGACGCCAGCCGGGGGGCCTGCGCCCAGCCCTGCCGCTATCAGTACTACCTGATGGAGGAGAAGCGCCCCGGGGAGTATTTCCCGGTCTTTGAGGACGAGAAGGGCACCTACATTATGAATTCCCGGGACATGTGCATGATCGACCATGTGGGGGAGCTGATGGACATCGGCCTGGACTCCTTCAAGATCGAGGGCCGGGCCAAATCGGCCTACTACGCCGCCATTGTCACCGGGGCCTACCGCCACGCCATCGACGCCGCCTGGGAAGGCCGCCCCCTGGAGCCCATTTGGCGCTCCGAGGTGGACAAGGTTTCCCACCGGCACTACTCCACCGGCTTCTGGTACGGCCAGCCCGGCCAGTTCTATGAGGACGCCCGCTACATCCGGGACTGGCAGGTCTGCGCCATCGTGGAGGACTGCGACGGCAGCGGCCTGGCCACCCTGTCCCTGCGCAACAAGTTCGCTGCCGGGGACCAGGTGGAGCTGGTGGGGCCGGATACCGAGCCCTTCTCCTTCGTGGCCCCGGTGATGGAGACCCCGGACGGCCTGCCCCTCCGGGAGCCCAAAACCCCTCAGATGAAATTCAAATTGCAGCTGGACCGGCAGGTCCCACCCCTGTCCATCCTCCGCCGGGCGGTGGACCTGACGCCCAAAGGCACCTAGTCAATCGCTTCTTTTTAAAATAACGTAAGAAGGAGTGATTGGCCTTGGACACCTATACGGCTACAAAAAACCGAATCTTGCAGCTCTGTGGCCAGCGCAATATTACCATCAATAAATTGGCTGCCATTTCTGCACTGCCGCCCTCCAGTATCAAGAATATCCTGTACGGCAGGAGCAGTGACCCGCGCCTGCTGACGATCAAGAAAATCTGCGACGGGCTGGAGATCACCCTGGCGGAGTTTTTTGATACGGAAGAGTTCAACACACTGGAACCTGAGATCAAGTGAGCGCGAGGAGGAGAAACCATGCTGATCCGTCTGATTTTATTGGCTGTGCTGGAGCTGGGCCTGGGGCTGTTCTGCCTCTGGAACAAAAAGCTGCCCCAGGGCTACCGCCTGCTGGGGAAGATCCTGCTGGTGCTGGGGGTGTGCACCGTTATCTTCTGCGGCCTGATGCTGTTCTGGCCGGGCAGATAATCGCTAAATGCCCGGTGCGGCGGCAAAAACCGCCTCCGGGCGTTGACAATTTCCGTTTTCGTGATAGAATAATTGAGCTGATCAAAATTTGGCCTTAGCAGAGAAGAGGCCGCCGCAGCGGCACCAAGCGAGCGGGGGACGGTGGGAGCCCCGCGGCACAGCGCGGCGTCCGGCCCCTCTGGGGGACGCCTTCCGGCGTCCGGGCCGCCCGGGAGGACCGGGCCGTGGTGAAAACCCGCGTTAAGGGTTACCGAGATGCCGCCGGAAGAGAAGAGCGGGCGGCAAATCAGGGTGGTACCGCGAAGCAGTCTTCGCCCCTGAACCACAGGGGCGGAGACTTTTTTCATGTCCCACCACATTTTGAGTTGGAGGTAATTCCATTGAAAAAGTTTGGCGTCAACGACCTGCGGGAGATGTTCCTCTCCTTCTTTGAGACCAAGGGCCATCTCCGGCTGCCCAGCTTCTCCCTGATCCCCCAGAACGACGCGTCCCTGCTGCTGATCAACTCGGGCATGGCCCCCATGAAGCCCTACTTCACCGGGGAGCAGGAGCCCCCCCGCCACCGGGTGTGCACCTGCCAGAAGTGCATCCGCACCGGCGACATCGAAAACATCGGCAAGACCGCCCGCCACGGCACCTATTTTGAGATGCTGGGCAACTTCTCCTTCGGCGACTACTTCAAGCGGGACGCCATCCACTGGGCCTGGGAGTTTCTGACCAGCCCGGAGTGGGTGGGCCTGGACCCCAACCGGCTCTATCCCTCGGTCTTTGCCGGCAACGAGACCACCCCCGCCGACGACGAGGCCTGGCACATCTGGCACGACGAGGTGGGCATTCCCGCCGAGCGCATCTTCAAGTTCGGCAAGGAGGACAACTTCTGGGAGCACGGCTCCGGCCCCTGCGGCCCCTGCTCTGAGATCTACTACGACCGGGGCGAGCAGTACGGCTGCGGCAAGCCGGGCTGCACCGTGGGCTGCGACTGCGACCGGTATATGGAGGTCTGGAACATCGTCTTCTCCCAGTTCAACAACGACGGCGAGGGGCACTACACCGAGCTGGTCCAGAAGAATATCGACACCGGCATGGGCCTGGAGCGGCTGGCGGTGGTGTGCCAGGATGTGGGCTCCCTGTTCGATGTGGACACGGTGATGAACATCACCAACCACGTCTCCAGGATCACCGGCGCCCACTACGGGGACAGCGACAAGACCGACGTCTCCCTGCGGATCATCACCGACCACATCCGCTCCTCGGTCATGATGATCAGCGACGGCGTCCTCCCCTCCAACGAGGGCCGGGGCTATGTGCTGCGCCGGCTGCTGCGCCGGGCCGCCCGCCACGGCAAGCTGCTGGGGGTCAACGATCCCTTCCTCTACGAGGTCTGCGACACCGTCATCCATGAGAACGAGGGCCACTACCCCGAGCTGCGGGAGAAGCAGGGGTATATCACCAAGGTCATCCGGGTGGAGGAGGAGAACTTCGCCAAGACCATCGACGGCGGCCTGCGGATCTTCTCCGAGATGCTCGCCGGCCACAAGGAGCGGGGGGAGCAGGTGTTCTCCGGCGCCGACGCCTTCAAGCTCTACGACACCTACGGCTTCCCCATCGACCTGACCCTGGAGATGGCCGAGGACGAGGGGCTGACCGTGGACCAGGAGGCCTTCCACCAGCTCATGGAGGAGCAGCGCGTCCGGGCCCGGAAGGCCCGGGAGGCCCTGGGCGACCTGGGCTGGGCCGGCATTGAGTTCGGCAAGGAGATGCCAGAGACAGAGTTTTTGGGCTATGCCCAGACCCGGGCCCAGGGCAAAGTGCTGGCGCTGGTGGCGGAGGACGAGTTCCAGGACACCATCGGCGCCGGGGTTGAGGGCGTCATGGTGCTGGACCGGACCCCCTTCTACGCCGAGATGGGCGGCCAGGTGGCTGACCAGGGCACCATTACCCGGGGCGACGCGGTGTTCGAGGTGACCAACGTCCAGCGCAACAAGGGCGGCAAATATATGCACTACGGCGTGGTGAAATCCGGCTCCTTTAGCCTGGGGGACAGCGTTGAGGCCGTCATCGACGTCAAGCGCCGCCAAGCCATCTGCCGCAGCCACTCCGCCGCTCACCTGCTCCAGAAGGCGCTCCAGAGCGTGCTGGGCGACCATGTGCACCAGGCCGGTTCCCTCAACGAGCCGGACAAGCTGCGCTTTGACTTCACCCACTTCTCCGCCGTCACCCCGGAGGAGCTGTTCCAGATTGAGCAGATGGTCAACCATGCCGTGCTGGCCGGCGGTGACGTGGTCACCGACGTGATGAGCCTGGACGAGGCCAAGCAGCTGGGGGCCATGGCCCTGTTCGGGGAGAAGTACGGCGACAGCGTCCGGGTGGTGCGCATGAAGGACGAGAACGACCAGGACTTCTCCATGGAGCTGTGCGGCGGCACCCATGTGGCCAACACCGCCATGGTGGGCGCCTTCCACATCAGAAGCGAGGGCAGCGTGGCCTCCGGCGTCCGCCGGATTGAGGCCACCACCGGCCGGGAGAGCCTGCGCACCATGACCGAGCTGGCCCACGAGCTCCAGGAGGCCTCGGCGCTGCTGAAGGTCAAGCCCGCCGAGCTGGTGGGACGGATGAGCGCCCAGCTCAATGAGATCCGCGACCTGCGCCGGGCGGTGGAGCACTATAAGGACAAGGAGATGCTGGGCGAGGCCAGCCGCTTCCTGCTCTCCGCCAAAGAGGTGGGCGGTATGAAGGTGATCACCGCCACCCTGAACGCCGCCGCCCCCGACACCCTGCGCAAGATCGGCGATTTCCTCCGGGACAAGGAGGAGGGCGTCGTGGCGGTGCTCTCCACGGTCAACGGCGAGAAGATCACCTTCCTGGCCGTCTGCGGCAAGGCCGCGGTCAAGGCGGGCATCCGGGCCGGGGATATCATCAAGAACGTGGCCAAGATCTGCGGCGGCAGCGGCGGCGGCAAGCCCGACTCCGCCATGGGCGGCGGCAAGGACGTGCTCAAGCTGGACGACGCCCTGGCCTCTGTGGACGATTTTGTGGCGGCCAAGCTGGGCCTTTGATTCAGAGAGACGGTGTTGACGGCCGTCATGATTTAGAAAACGGAAAGGAGCGAAAACCATGAGCGACTGCCTCTTCTGCAAGATCGCGGCGGGGGAGATCCCCTCCAACAAGGTGTACGAGGACGAGCAGGTCTATGCCTTCCACGACATCGATCCCCAGGCCCCGGTGCACTTCCTGGTCATCCCCAAGGCGCACATCGCCTCCTGCGGGGAGATCACCCCGGCAAACTCCGGCGTGGTGGCCCACGCCTTTGAGGTGATCTCCAAGGTGACCAAAGAGATGGGCATCACCGACTTCCGGGTGGTCTCCAACTGCGGGGAGCAGGCGGGCCAGAGCGTCCACCACCTGCACTTCCATGTGCTCTCCGGCCGGGACATGACCTGGCCTCCGGGCTGATGCCGGCATCGACAGCGCAAAGCAGAATATTTTGAAAAGGCGGGGAAGATTTCCCCGCCTTTTTATGGTATGATACATAACAGAAAATAGAGTGAGGGGGGCGGGGCCGCATGCGCTATCTGACTTGGTTTGCCCTGCCCTTCTGCTCCGCGCTGCTGCTGGGGTGCCTGCTGCCGGTGGGCTGGCTGGTCTGGCCGCTGGGCGGACTGTTCGTCCTGCTGGCCGTGCTGCCTGCCCTGCTGTCCCGGCCGGTCCGGCGGGGCCGGGTGCTGTTGGCCCTGGCAGCGGCGGGGGCCGGATTGGGCTGCTGCTGGTTCGGCCTCCATCAGGCCGCGGTGGTTGTGCCGCTGCGGGCCCTGGACGGCCAGACCTCCGGATTTACCGCCCAGGTGGCCGCCTATCCCAGCCAAACCGACTACGGCGTCTCGGTGCTGCTGCAGGTAGAGAGCGGCGCCGCCCAGGGCCGCAGGGTTCAGGTCTATTTGGAGGATTGGTATCGCGGCCTCAAGCCCGGCGATCAGCTGACCGGGACGGCGGAATTCACCGCCGTGCTGGAGGAGCCGGAGGGAACAGGGCGGCGGCTGGCGGCCGGGGATGTCTTTCTCCAGGCAGATGTGGAGATTGCCTCCGTCTATTCTGTCCCCTCGGTGCCGGCGCGCTATCTGCCCGCCTGGCTGGGGCAGCAGCTCAAGGGCCTGATCTCCTCTCTCTACGACGGCCAGCAGGCCGCCCTGCTCCAGGGGCTGATTGTGGGGGACGAGAGCGGTCTGAGCGACGGGCTCTATACCAGCTTCCGCCGCTCCGGCCTGGTGCATCTGCTCTCGGTGTCCGGTCTCCATGTGGCCTTCCTCTCCGGCATGATCTATCTGCTGCCGGGGCAGCGGCGCAGGCGGATCTTTCTGGCCATCCCGCTGATGGTCTGCTTTGCCCTGATGACCGGGGGCGAGAGCCCGGTCTGGCGCTCAGTGGTCATGGGGGCGCTGCTGCTGATGGCCCCGCTCTTCGGACGGGAGACCGACCCTGTCACCTCCCTGAGCTTTGCCCTGCTGGTGCTGCTGCTGCCCAATCCCTACGCGGTGCTGGGGGTGGGACTCCAGCTCTCCTTCGCGTCGGTGGCGGGGCTTGCCTGTTTCGGGGGAAAGATGTATGATTGGATGACCAAACCGCTGAAGCGTGCCTCCAGGGGGAAAGGGCGTCTGGGAGCGCGGCTGCTGCAGCGCCTTTGGCGCTGGGCGGCGGCGGGCCTGTCCGCCTCCTGCTGTGCCTCGGTATTCACCCTGCCCCTCACCGCCTGGTATTTTGGCAGCGTCTCCCTGGTGGGGCCGCTGGCCAACCTCTGCGGCGTCTGGGCCGGGGAGCTGGCCTTCGGGCTGGGATTGGTGAGCTGCGTCCTGACCCCGCTCTGCCCGCCCCTGGGGGAGCTGCTGTGCCGGGTGGTGGGATGGCTGCTGGAGTGGCTGACGGCAGTGGCCGAGGCCCTGGGCGGCCTGAACTTCGCTGCGGTCAGCCTGGACAACCTCTATCTCCGGGTCTGGCTGGCCTTCCTGATGGCCATGGTGGCGCTGGTGATTGCCCTGCCCGGCCTGCGCCGGCGCCCCATCCTGCCGGTCTGCTCCACGGTCGGCCTGCTGGCCCTGGCCCTGACGCTGCGCATGGCCACTCTGTCCGGGCCGGGGCTGTGCGTCTCGGTGCTGGATGTGGGTCAGGGGGCCTGCACGGTGTTCAGTTCCAACGGCGCCTATGTGGCGGTGGACTGCGGCGGGTATCAGGCCGGGGACGTGCTGGCAGACTATCTCCAGTCCGGCGGGGCCGGGTCGCTGTCTGTATTGGTGCTGACCCACTACGATTCCGACCATGTGGACGGGGTGGAGGAACTGCTGGCGCGGGTGGAGGTGGACACCCTGGTGCTGCCCGACGTGGCCGACGGCACCGGAACCCGGGATGACCTGGCCGCGCTGGCCCGGTCCCGGGGCTGCGGGCTGCGCTGGATCTCCGACCGGACCCTGACCGTGGGCTTCGGGGAGGCCGTCCTCACCGTCTGCCCGCCGGTGTCCCAGGGGGAGGACAACGCCTCCGGCCTGGCCGCTCTGTGCACCTGGGAGGAGCGCGCAGTTCTGGTCACCGGCGATTTGGAGCAGGAGCAGGAGGAGCTTCTGCTGCAGCGGGAGAAGCTGCCTGACCTGGATCTGCTGGTGGCAGGCCACCACGGCAGCGCAACTTCCACCGGCGCCCGGCTGCTGGCCGCCCTGTCCCCGGAGACTGCGGTGATCTCGGTGGGGGACAACGCCTATGCCATGCCCTCGGAGGAGGTGCTGGGGCGGCTGGCGGACTACCGCTGTGACATCTACCGCACCGACCGGAACGGGACGGTGACCGTTCGCTATCAATGAAAGGATTTAGAAGCTATGGCAGGAAAAAAGACCGATAACAGCGCCTATCTGCAGCTCCGCCGGGAACTGAAGGCGGGGACGCCGGGCAGGCTCTATGTGTTTCATGGCCCGGAGAAATACCTGATGGAGGAGAGTTTGAACGCCCTGCGCCGGCTGCTGGTGCCCGAGGGGACGGAGGAGTTCAACTTCCGCCGCTTTACCGGCAAAGACCTGGACGTGGGGGAGCTGGTGGACGCGGTGGACAACCTGCCCATGATGGGTGAGCACACCCTGATCCAGGTCACCGATTTTGACCTCTTCGGCTGTGCCGAGGCCAAGAAAAAGCTGCTCGCCCAGGCCTTTGCCGATCTGCCGGACTACCTCTGTCTGGTGTTCGTCTATGACACGCTGGATTATAAGATTGGCCGGGGCAAGTTTCAGGACCTGGTGAAAAAGACCGGGCGCATCGTGGAGTTTGTCCCGGCGGAGCGGGGAGACCTGCTGGACTGGATCCGGCGCCGCTTCCGGGCGCTGGACAAGGATATCGACGACCGGGAGGGGGAGTATCTGATCTTCCTGTGCGGCGGGCTGATGACCGGCCTTGCCCAGGAGATCGCAAAGATCGCCAGCTACGCCAAGGGGGCGAAGATCACCCGGGAGGACATTGACGCGGTGGCCGATCCGGTGCTGGAGGCCCGGGTCTTTGATCTGGCCGACGCGGTGGGGGGGCGGAACTTTGAGCGGGCCCTGGAGCTGCTCTCAGAGCTCTACGCCCTCAGTGAAGAGCCCATCGGCATTCTGGCCATTCTGGGCCGGAATCTGCGCCAGCTCTACAGTGCCCGGCTGGCGCTGGAGTCCGGAAAGGGGACTCCGGCGCTGATGGAGATTTGGAATATGAAGAGTGAGTGGCAGGCGGGCAAGCTGATGCGCTGCGCCCGGAATTGTTCCCTGGACTGGTGCCGGAGGGCGGTGGAACAGGCCGCCGAGGCCGACCTGGCCATGAAGAGCACCGGCCGGGACAAAAAGGAAGTGCTCACCGAGCTGCTGCTCCGGCTGGCCAACGGATGATGGGATGATGGGAAAGCTGAAAATTCGGGAGGCCATTGTGGTGGAGGGCCGCTATGACCAGAACACCCTGTCCCAGTTGGTGGACACCCTCATCATTCCCACCCAGGGTTTCGGCATCTTTAAGGACAAGGAGAAGGCGGCCCTGCTGCGGCGGCTGGCCGCCGGCCGGGGGCTGATCATCCTCACCGACAGCGACGGGGCCGGCTTTGTCATTCGGAATCATTTGAAGGGCATTCTGCCCCCGGAGCAGGTGAAGCACGCCTATATCCCCGACCTGATGGGGAAGGAGCGCCGCAAGCGCACCCCGGGGCGGGAGGGGAAGCTGGGGGTGGAGGGGATGCGCCCCGAGGTGCTGGAGCGCTGTCTGCGCGCCGCCGGGGCCACCATTCTGGGGGAGGAGGCGCCGGAACAGCAGCGGCGGCACATCACCCGGCTGGACCTCTACCAGGACGGCCTGTCCGGCCGCCCCGACAGCGCCGCCCGCCGCCGGGAACTGCTGCGCCGGCTGGATCTGCCCGAGCACCTGAGCGCCAAGGCGCTGCCCCAGGTGCTGGACAGCCTGCTCTCCTGGGAGGAATACCGGGAATTGATGGACCGGCTTTGACCGCGGGATGGAACGCCCCGGCGGGAGCCATACGGGTCCCGCCGGGGCGTTGTGCTGAAAAATCTTCGACACACTCCGGGAAAAAAGGAAAAAAAGAGCGCTGATGCGAAATTTTTCCATGCCGAAGGGTCGAAAAACTGCGAACGTTTATGCTGGCAATGTGTCGGAAAAACGGTATAATCCCTCTCGAGAGAGCAATTTTGGAGGGATTCTGGTGAAGCAAGTCAGATATGCGGAGAAAGATTATGTCGACCTGAAAGGGCGCGCGCACCGGCTGGATTACTACCTGCTGGAGGAGCCGGGTCAGCCCTGCCGCTATGGCGTGGCGGTGCTGGACCGGGGGGGAGACCACGCCTCGGTCCGGGATCTGACCACCCGCCGGGAGCGGGCGGAGGAGGTGCTGGATCTGCTGGCGCGCAATCTGGTCACGCCGGTCACCCTGTGGGATGTGGTGCAGGATCTGCTGTGATATCTGTTCTGCCCGGGCAGAGCGCTGCCGGCCGGGCGAGAAAGGGCTTTTCTTGTCCCGGCGGCTGTGGTACACTATCGGGGTATCCATTCATTCTGCTCGGGAGAAAAGAAAATGAACTATACTTATCTTGACCTGCTCTGCTACCTGTTGATCTACTCCTTCCTGGGGTGGGTGGTGGAGGTGGTGATCGTCTCCATCCGGAACCGGCAGCTGAGCAACCGTGGGTTTTTCAGCCTGCCCTTCTGCCTGTCCTACGGCGTGGCCATGGATATTCTGATCCTGGTGCTGCCCACCATGGGCAGCCACTATCTGAGCCAATATGTTGTGACGCTGATTGTGTCCTCGGTGGTGACCTTCCTCTCCGGGGGACTGGCAAAGCGCCTGAGCCGCACGGAGCTGTGGAAGTACCAGGAGAACGCCCTGTTTGCCGGCAGCCGGAAATGGGTGCTGCTGTCTCTGCTCCAGGCCGCGGCCTTTTATGCCGCCTATCTGCTGCTCCACCCGGTGCTCTTCACCCTGGTCAATCTGCTGCCCAGCCTGCTGGTGACCGTCCTGTGTGCCGTGTTCGGCGGCCTGCTGGCGGTGGACTTCGTGCTCATTCTGGTGGCCCTGCGGCGGCGGAAGACGCCGGCGGAGCTGGAGAAGTACCAGGCCAGCAGGCAAAAGGGAAAACGCAGCCTGGGGCTGGTGCTCTATCAGTGGGTGTGGCGGCGGCTCAGCCGGGCCTATCCCAATCTGGACCGGATGGAATCCGAGGGGGAGCGGCGGGTCTTTGCCCGGGGCGTGTGTGTCACCAAATTGATCTGGGTCTTTTTCATCTGCTCCATTCTGGGCGATTTGATTGAGACTGTGTTCTGCCGCTTTTCCGCAGGGGTCTGGATGAGCCGCTCCAGCCTGATTTACGGTCCCTTCAGCGTGGTCTGGGGCATTGGAGCGGTGGTGCTGACCGTGGTGCTCCAAAAGCTGGCGGACAAGGCGGACCGGTATGTCTTTTTGGCCGGATTCCTGATCGGCGGCGTCTATGAATACCTGTGCAGCGTATTCACTGAGGCCTTTTTCGGCACCACCTTTTGGGATTACAGCGATATGCCCTTCAACTTCGGCGGCCGGACCAATCTGCTGTTCTGCGTGTTCTGGGGGCTGCTGGCGGTGTTCTGGATCAAGATCCTCTATCCCCGGATCAGCACCCTCATAGAGAAGATTCCTCCGGTGGCGGGCACCATCCTCACCTGGATTCTGGTGGTGCTGCTGTTTTTGGACGCGGCGGTCAGTGTGGCGGCCATGCTGCGCTATGTCCAGCGCGCCACCGACCCTGTGGCCTATAACGTCATCCAGCAGTTCCTGGACCAGAACTATCCGGACCAGATGCTGGAGGTGATCTGGCCCAATATGCGGCTGTCCTGACAGTCAAAAATCCCCTGCCCCCGGCGATTGAGCCCAGGGCAGGGGATTTTGTAGCTTTTCCAGGGAAGGGCGGCGTTACTTTGCGCCCTTGTTGAAGCTGTCCTTCAGGGAGACGCTGCGGTTGAACACCAGGTGCTCCGGCGTGGAGTCCCGGTTGTCCACGCAGAAGTAGCCCTGACGCATGAACTGGAAGGAGGCGGGGGACTGGGCTCCGGCCAGGGAGGCCTCCAGCTTGCAGTCGGTGAGCACCTCCAGGGAGTCCGGGTTCAGGCAGTCCAGGAAGTTCTTGCCGCCGGCATCGGGAGCGGCGTCAGAGAACAGATTGTCGTACAGCCGCACCTCGGCGGTGATGGCGGTGGCCGCGTCCACCCAGTGGATGGTGGCCCCCTTCACCTTGCGGCCGTCGGCGGGGTTGCCGCCCCGGGAGTCCGGGTCGTACTCGGCGAAGACCTCCACCACGTTGCCGTCCTCATCGGTGCGGCAGCCGGCGCAGCGGACCAGATAGGCGCCCTTCAGCCGGCACTCCATCCCGTCGGGATAGAGCCGCTTGTACTTGGGCACCGGGCACTGGAGGAAGTCCTCCCGCTCGATATAGAGGTTCCGGGAGAAGGTGACGGTGTGGGTGCCCATCTCCGGGTGCTTGGGGTGGTTTTCCACCTCAAAGGTCTCGCTCTGTCCCTCGGGATAGTTGACAATGGTCAGCTTCAGGGGCCGGATGACCGCCATGACCCGCTGGGCGGTGTCGTCCAGGTCGGCCCGCAGGCAGTGCTCCAGGAAGGCGTACTCCACGGTGGAGTCCACCTTGGCCACACCGATCTGCTCGCAGAAGGCGCGCAGGGAGGCGGGGGTGTAGCCCCGGCGGCGCAGGCCGCAGATGGTGGGCATCCGGGGGTCGTCCCAACCGGAGACATAGCCCTGCTCCACCAGCTGGCGCAGCTTGCGCTTGCTCATCACCGTGTGGTCGATGCCCAGCCTGGCAAACTCGATCTGCCGGGGCTTGTGGTGGGGGATGGAGATGTGTTCCACCACCCAGTCGTAGAGGGGCCGGTGGGACTCAAACTCCAGGGTGCACAGGGAGTGGGTGATCCCCTCCAGGGCGTCCTCAATGGGGTGGGCAAAGTCGTACATGGGGTAGATGCACCACTGATCCCCGGTGCGGTGGTGGGACATGTGCTTGATGCGGTAGATGGCCGGGTCCCGCATGTTGAAGTTGCCGCTGGCCAGGTCGATCTTGGCCCGCAGGGTCATGGCCCCGTCGGGGAATTCCCCCGCCCGCATCCGGGCGAAGAGGTCCAGGGACTCCTCAATGGGCCGGTCCCGGTAAGGGCTGACGGCCGGAGTATTGACGTCGCCCCGGTTGGCGCTCATCTCCTCTGGGGTGAGCTGGCACACGTAGGCCAGCCCTTTTTGAATCAGCTCCACGGCGAACTGATACATCTGTTCAAAGTAGTCGCTGGCGTAGTGGAACTCCGCCCAGTCATAGCCCAGCCAGTGGATATCCTCCCGGATGGCGTCCACATACTCCGTGTCCTCTTTGGTGGGGTTGGTGTCGTCCATGCGCAGGTTGCAGATTCCGCCGTACTTGGCCGCGGTGCCGAAATCCACATAGACCGCCTTGGCGTGGCCGATGTGCAGATATCCGTTGGGCTCCGGCGGGAAGCGGGTGTGCACCTGCAGTCCTTCGTACTGTCCCCCGGGGGCCAGATCCTCGTCAATCAAATCGTGAATAAAATTCTGGCTCATGACAGTATCTCTTTCCTCTTCCGCCATGCTGCTCACTCCTGTCTCTCGGAAATCGCTCTCCGCCGCCGGCCGTGCCGCCGCTGGGCGCACGCCGTGGAATTGGCCGCAGAAAGCATATGATACATTATACCGAAAACAGAAGAAAAATCAACGGTGTGAAGGCGGATATTTCTTGTGTTTTGGCCCATCTTGAGTATAATGGGAGGAAGGAGGCGAGCTTATGCATGACATTTTGATCTTGGGTGCCGGGCCCGCCGGCCTGTCTGCCGCGGTGGCGGCGCGGCAGAAAAACCGCTCCGCGCTGGTGATCTCCAATCCCTCCGGGCAAAACCCGCTGTCCCGGGCGGAGCGGATTGACAACTATCTGGGCATGCCCGGGATGAACGGGGTGGAGATGCTCTCCGCCTTTGAGGAGCACGCCCGGAAGATGGGGGCGGATTTTGTCACCGGCCGGGTCATCAGCGCCATGGCCCTGGGAGAGCAGTTCTTCCTCACCGTAGGCAGTGAAGTCTATGAGGGCAGGCGGCTCATCCTGGCCTCCGGCGTGGCCAGAGGGGCCAAATATCCCGGCGAGCAGGAGTTCCTGGGCCGGGGCGTCAGCTACTGTGCCACCTGTGACGGCATGCTCTACCGGAACCGGCCGGTGGCGGTGGTGGGCCGGAGCAAGGATGCGCCGCTGGAGGCCAATTACCTGGCCGCGCTGGGCTGTCAGGTTACCTATGTCTCGCCCCAGGCCCCAGAGGGGCTGGAGGCGCATATCCCCTTTGTCCGCGCCGGCCGGCTGGAGATCCTGGGGGAGGGGGCGGTCACCGCCCTGTCGGCGGACGGGGGCAGAATTCCCTGTGACTGCGTGTTTATCCTGCGGGAGACGGTGGTGCCCACGGAGCTCTTCCCGGATCTGGAGACCCAGGACGGGGCCATCCGGGTGGACCGGCAGATGCGCACCAACCTGCCCGGCGTGTTCGCCGCCGGGGACTGTACCGGAAAGCCCCTCCAGATCGCAAAAGCGGTGGGGGAGGGCTTGATCGCCGCGGAGTGCGCGGCAGATGAGCTGACAGAAATGGAAAGGAAGTAAACGATATGGCAGTTGTGCATTTCAGCAAGGAAGGTTTTGAGAAGGCCCGGGCCCAGGGCGGCGTGATGCTGGTGGATTTCTGGGCCGCCTGGTGCGGCCCCTGCAAGATGATCGCCCCGGTGATCGAGCAGCTGGCCGGGCAGTACGAGGGCAAGGTCATCGTCGGCAAGGTGGACGTGGACCAGGAGCCGGAGCTGGCCCGGGAGTACGGCGTCATGTCCATCCCCAATGTGGTCATCCTGAAGGACGGCCAGGAGGTGGACCGGAAGGTGGGGGCCATGCCTGCCGCCGCCTACAGCCAGGCCCTGGACGCGGCCCTGAATTGATCCGCCCCCCGGCATTTGAAGCGCAGCAATGGACGGGAACCTGCCGCAGGCGGGTTCCCGTCCTGTTTTTATTGCCAAAGGTCCGATGGAGGCAAGTCGGTGAATTCCCTGGGACAGCGCACAGCGCCAGCTCTCCGGAAAATCGGCCGGGGAGGGTGCGGCGCAGAAGATGGGGGAGCAGCGGGTACGCCGCGGCATTGCCGTCGGGCAGGGCTGCCGCCCCCTCGGCGGCAGGGCCGACGGGGCCACGCAATGAAAAGGGCCGCCGGCCGCCTCAGGCGGCCGGCGGCCTTCTTCGGTTATTGTTGGTGGGGAGCCTGGCCCATGCCGTCGGTGGAAAAGCGGGCATCACAGCGCTCTGGGATGGAAAAGGCCCGGAAGTACTGCTCCTCCATGGGAATCCAGCGGGTGCGGAATACCTCCAGCGCCTCCGGGCCGCTCCGCAGCCGGATGCGCCGCAGCTGCTCCTGGGGATCTACCGTCAAAAACAGGCGCAGCCCATAGTAGTTCCAGAGCTGGGGGTGGCAGCTGTAGGAGCCCTCCACCAGGGTCACAGCCCGGGGAGACACCTGGACAGCCTCTTTCAGCGCCTGGGTGCGGCAGTCATAGGGGCGGTAAGAGAAGGAGATGCCCTGCCTCAGCGGGATCAGCACCTCAGCCTGAAAACGCTCCCAGTCCACGTTGCCGCCGCTCTGGGCCAGCCTTTGGGCAGTGCGCTGCTCCGGGCGCAGGAAAAAATCATCCATGTGAACCACGTTGCAGCCGGTCTCCCCCTGCAGTTCGGCGGCCAGGGTGGTCTTGCCCGCGGCGCACCGCCCGTCAATGGCGATCAGCAGAGGGGAGCTGGCGCCCCGGCGCTGGATTTCCTGCAGCAGATAGGCTGCGGCCCGGGTCATGCTCAGCGCTCCGCCGGGCTGGCCGCAGTCTGGCGCTTCCGGAAGCGGACCAAACCGGTGCGGTTCAGGGCCACCATGACCCCCGGGATCAGCAGCAGCTGCACGATGATGCCGGGGATGGCGTTGAGGAAGGCGCTGGCGATGAACATTTCCCAGGTGAGACGGCTGCCGGTCAGGCCCAGCTGGATGGCCTGGACCACGCCCCAGACCACCCGTCCGGCCACCATGGCGGCGATCAGGCAGCGGTACAGGGCGATGACGCACTGCCACCGGGAGAGGGCGTACAGCAGTCCGGCCACCAGGCCATAGGTCATCAGCTCAAAGGCCATGGCGGTGGCGGAGGGGAAGAACACCGGCATGCCGAAGATGGCCGAGCGGAGCAGGGGGACGATAAAGCCCACCGCCGCGCCGTACTGCCAGCCGCAGATCAGGCCGCACAGAAAGACCGGAATGTGCATGGGCAGCAGCATGTTGCCCACCTGGGGGATCTGGCCGGTGAACAGGGGCAGCACCAGGCCGATGGCCAGGAACATGGCTGCCAGGACCATATTTTTGATGTTTTTCTTCATATATGTTTCGCTCCTCTGCACCCCAGGACCAGAGGCCGTAAACGGCCCCTGGCCCTGAGGGTAAAATATAGGGGGGTGATGGCGGGAGATCGGAGCTTGCCGTACTCCTCGCCGGAGACCGGCTCCAGCCACTGGTTGGAGCCGCCCTCTGCGGGTATCGCTACCGCCAGGTGGGAAACCCAGCTGTCCGCCACGGCTCCGTGCCAGTGCTTGACCTCGGGGGGATGTCCACCACGTCCCCGGGGTGAAGTTCCCGGGCGGGTTCGCCCCGGGCCTGGGACCAGCCGCGTCCGCCGGCGGCCAGCAGGATCTGGTCTCCCTTGTGGTGGTGGATGTGCCAGCTGTTCCGGCAGCCCGGCTCAAAGGCCACATTGGCGATGGGGCGTCCCTGTCAGTCAGGGGTTCGCCCAGGCCTGGCCGGTGAAGTTGGGGCGGAAGGCTTCGGGCGGCTTGCCGCCCATGGAGAATACGCCGGGATTGTGCGCTCGGGGCATAGATTTGGCTTGGCCCTCTTTGCCCTGATGCATTGGGGGGCGCCAGGGGATCACGCCTGTCCGGCGGCCTGGTTGACGCAGCGCAGGGCATTCAGGCTGCGGGGATAGCCGATATAGGGCAGACACTGGGAGATCACCTTGATGAGGAAGGCCTTGTCGTTGCCGATGCGCATGTTTCCGGCGGCGTGGGAGGTCAGCTGGGGTTCGCAGCCGCCCTGGGCGGCCAGAAAGCAGAAGGTGATCATCTCCCGCTGCCTGTAGTCCAGGCCGGTACGGGTATAGTAGTCGCCGAAACAGTTGTCAGACAGCCACTTGTTGATATGGCGGCTCTCCTCCGGGCCGGACTGGGAAAAGCCCCGCATCCCGTCTCCGAAGATGTCCACCTGGGCCTGTTCTCCGTCGGCCAGCCGGGTGTCCGGGGTGGTGGTGGCCTGTCCCTCCAGGGGGAGGGAGATGCCCCGGGCAGACAGGACCTCGTTGGCGGCCTTCAGGAAGGGATAAACCCGTCCCATGCCCAGATAGGCCGCCCCCTGATAGACGATCTCCTTGGCCTCCACCGGGGTGACCCCCGCCTCCAGGGCGGCGGGCAGCATCACTTGGAACAGTTCGATGCCCTGACAGCCCAGCAGGGTGGCCAGTATGGCCATCATCCGGGTCCGGTCGTCCAGGTCGTCGCTGTTCACCACCTCGTCAAAGGCAAAGTTTTCAAACCGCTCCATAAATTCCGGGTCTGTCTCCCGCAGGGGAGCGGAACAGCCTGGGAACATCTTTTGCTCATATGCCCGGGCCTGCTCTGTGGTGTTCATTGCCATATCACCTGTCCTTATCTGATATTCTGAACGGCTGCCTCCGGCCGCCGCTCCGCTGGGGAGCGGGCGGGGCCGCCGGTCCATATTCTATTTTAAAGCATTTCCCGCAAATGACAATTCCGGTTCTGAATGTCCCAATTAGCAGAACTTATGCGGCGGTTTTGGGAGGGCGGGATTCAGCGGTCCAGCTGGGCGGCGCAGTCCCGCAGCCGGGCGACGACATCGATCTGCTGCGGACACACCCCTTCGCACTGGCCGCAGGCGATGCAGTCTTGGGCGCGTCCGCCGGACTGGACGGCCCGGGCATAGTCAGCCCGCCCCTCCTCCAGCTGGCCCCAGACCAGCTGTTTGTTCCGGGCGGCGAAGATCTCCGGGATGGGGATCTGCATGGGACAGCCCGGGGTGCAGTAGCGGCAGCCGGTGCAGGGGATGGACTTCACGCCGTGGATGGCCTCCTGGGCCCGCTGTACGGCAACCCGCTCAGCCCCGTCCAGCGGCCTGAAGTTCTGCATGTAGGAGAGGTTATCCTCCATCTGTTCCAGGGTGGACATGCCGGACAGCACCGTCAGGATGCCCTCCAGAGAGGCGGCATAGCGGATGGCCCAGGAGGCGAAGGAGGCGTTGGGATTGGCCGCGCGGAAGATCTGCTGTACGGCGGGGATGGGCTGGGCCAGGGCGCCCCCCTTGACCGGCTCCATCACCACAATGGGCTTGCCATGCCGCCGGGCCACCTCATAGTTGGCCCGTGAGGTCACATCCGGGTTCTCCCAGTCGGCGTAGTTGAGCTGCAGCTGAACGAAGTCCGCCTCCGGGTGTTCGGTGAGCAGTTTGTCCAGCAGTTCCGGTCCGGCGTGGAAGGAGAAGCCCCAGTGCCGGATCAGCCCCTTTGCCTTCTGCTCCTGGACAAAATCCCAGAGGTGGAGCTCGTCATAGCGCTGGAGGTTTCCCGTCTGTATGGAGTGGAGCAGGTAATAGTCGAAATAGCCCGCCCCGGTGCGCTCCAGACTGGTGTAGAGCTGCCGCTTGGCCGCCTCCTCATCCGGCGCGTCCCGCCAGGCGCACAGCTTGGTGGCCAGGGTAAAGCTGTCCCGGGGATGCCGTTCCACCAGGGCGGCCCTGGCCGCCCGCTCAGAGCCGCCGTCGTCATAGACATAGGCGGTATCAAAATAGGTCATTCCGGCATCCAGAAACCGGTCTACCATCCGCCGGGTGGTCTCCAGATCGGTTTTCCCGTCTGCCCCTTTGGGCAGGCGCATCAGGCCGAAGCCCAGCTTGGGGGTGTCTTTGCGCCAGTCGAATTCCATGTGCGCTCCTCCTGTTCCGTGTCAGTCTCTGATGGGGCCCCGCAGTCGGCGGGGCAGCTCCGGCCCTGCGGCCCCGGATGGCTCTATTTTACTCCCGGCGGGCCTCCGCCGCAACCAAAATGCCGGAAAATTTGCCGCCGCACCCCTGCGGGGGTGGAACCTCTTGCCGGATTTTTCCGGAATACAGGGAAAACCTTGACATTTTTGAACCGGTTGGTTATACTACAGACGTTATCTGCGAAGATGGGAAGGAGTACCCACCCGCCGATCCCCAGAGAGGGGCCGCCCGGCTGCAAGGCCCTGTTCGGCGCTGGAGAAAGTCGTCCCGGAGCACCGCGCTTGAACCATGCCAGGTATGGCTAGAGGGCGGCGGAATGCCCACCGTTATCGGGGCCAGAGTGCGGCGCATCTGTTGGCGCCGAATTCAGGTGGTACCGCGGAACAAGTTTCGCCCTGAGCCGTTGAACGGCCCGGGGCGCTTTTTTATGGAACAAGGAGTTGAATCAAATGGCAAGAGAACTGCCAAAGGTCTACGATCCCAAGGAAGTGGAGGAGCGGATCTACGCCCAGTGGGAGAGCCACGGCTGCTTCAGAGGCAAGGCTGATCCGGAGAAAAAGCCCTTTACCATCGTCATGCCGCCCCCCAACGTCACCGGCCAGCTGCATATGGGCCACGCCATGGACGCCACCATGCAGGACATCCTGACCCGCTTCAAGCGGATGCAGGGCTATGCGGCGCTTTGGGTGCCGGGCACCGACCACGCCGGCATCGCCACCCAGATCAAGGTGGAGGAGGAGCTGCGGGTCAAGGAGGGCCTCACCCGCTACGACCTGGGCCGGGAGAAGTTCCTGGAGCGGGTCTGGGCCTGGAAGGAGAAGTTCGGCAACCGCATCGTGGAGCAGCAGAAGAAGCTGGGCGCCTCCTGCGACTGGGAGCGCTCCCGCTTTACCATGGACGAGGGCTGCTCCAAGGCGGTCCGGGAGGTGTTCGTCAACCTCTACGAGAAGGGGCTGATCTACAAGGGCAGCCGGATCATCAACTGGTGCCCCCACTGCGTCACCGCCCTGTCCGACGCCGAGGTGGAGTACCAGGACAAGCCCGGCCACCTGTGGCACATGCGCTATCCCCTGACCGACGGCTCCGGCTATCTGGTGGTGGCCACCACCCGGCCCGAGACCATGATGGGCGACACCGGCGTGGCCGTCAACCCCAATGACGAGCGCTACAGGGATCTGGTGGGCAAGACCGTCACCCTGCCCATCATGAACCGGGAGATCCCCATTGTGGCCGATGAGTATGTGGAGATGGACTTCGGCACCGGCTGCGTGAAGATGACCCCCGCCCACGACCCCAACGACTTCGAGGTGGGCCTGCGCCACGACCTGGAGGTCATCCGGGTGCTGGACGACAATGGCGTGGTCAACGCCGAGGGCGGCCCCTTCGAGGGGATGGACCGCTACGAGGCCCGCAAGGCGGTGGTGGCCAGGATGGAAGAGCTGGGCCTGATGGAGAAGATCGAGGACTACTCCCACAACGTGGGCACCTGCTACCGCTGCCACAACGACGTGGAGCCCATCATCTCCGCCCAGTGGTTCGTCAAGATGGAGCCCCTGGCCCGGGAGGCCATGCGGGTGGTCCGGGAGGGCGAGGTCAAGTTCGTCCCGGAGCGGTTCTCCAAGACCTACCTGAACTGGATGGAGAACGTCCACGACTGGTGCATCTCCCGCCAGCTCTGGTGGGGCCACCAGATCCCGGTGTGGTACTGCGCCGACTGCGGCAAGATGACCTGCACCCGGGAGGACCCGGAGGTCTGCCAGCACTGCGGCAGCCCCAACCTCACCCGGGACCCGGACGTGCTGGACACCTGGTTCTCCTCCGCCCTGTGGCCCTTCTCCACCCTGGGCTGGCCGGATCAGACCGCCGATCTGGACTACTTCTATCCCACCGACGTGCTGGTCACCGGCTACGACATCATCTTCTTCTGGGTGGCCCGGATGATCTTCTCCGGCTGCGAGCAGACGAAGCAGCCCCCCTTCCACACCGTGCTCATCCACGGCCTGGTGCGGGACGCCCAGGGCCGCAAGATGTCCAAGAGCCTGGGCAACGGCATCGACCCCCTGGAGATGATCGACAAGTACGGCTGCGACGCCCTGCGCTTCAACCTGATCACCGGCAACTCCCCCGGCAACGACATGCGCTTCTACACCGAGCGCTGCGAGGCCATGCGGAACTTCGCCAACAAGATCTGGAACGCCAGCCGCTTCCTGCTGATGAACCTGACCATCGACCGCTGTGCCCTGCCGGAGCAGCTGGAGCTGGAGGACAAGTGGATCCTCTCCAAGCTCAACGCGGTCATCCGGGACGTCACCGCCAACATGGAGTCCTACGAGATGGGTGTGGCCGCCCAGAAGCTCTATGACTTCATCTGGGACACCTTCTGCGACTGGTATATCGAGCTGACCAAGGCCCGGCTGAACGGGGAGGACGCAGACGCCAAGGAGCAGGCCCAGCAGGTGCTCTGCCATGTGCTCACCCAGATTTTGAAGCTGCTCCACCCCTTCATGCCCTTCATCACCGAGGAGATCTGGCAGGCCCTGCCCCACGAGGGGGACTTCCTGATGCTCCAGTCCTGGCCGGAGTATGACGCCGCCCTGAACTTCCCCGAGGAGGAGCGGGCTATGGAGCTGGTCATGGACGCCATCAAGGCCATCCGGGCCCGCCGCAGCGAGATGAACGTGCCCCCCTCCAAGAAGGCGGAGCTCACTGTGGTCACCGAGGATCAGGCCGTGTTTGCCGCCGGCATCCCCTTCCTGCAGCGGCTGGCCAACGCCAGCCAGGTGAACATCACCGCCCAGCCCCCCGTCAGCCTGGACGGGCTGGTGAGCGTGGTCACCTCCGCCGCCAAGCTCTATATCCCCCTGGCCGAGCTGGTGGACCTGGAGGCGGAGCGGGCAAGGCTGGCCAAGGAGATCGAGAAGGCGGAAAAATACCTGGCCTCCATCGAAAAGAAGCTCTCCAACGAGAAGTTTGTCTCCAAGGCCCCCGAGGCGGTGGTCCAGCGGGAGCGGGATAATCTGGACAAGACCCGGGCCCTGATCGCCCAGCTGAAGGAGTCCGCCGCCGCTCTGGGCTGAACATAAAAAGGATTATTTTTCCAGCTCGACGGCGCTTGACATCATTTTATAGCTTGATTTGATAAAATCACCCTGCATCCTGGAGATGCAGGGTGATTTTTTGCTTTTGTTCCCTCCTTCGGCAGTGCCGGAGGGGGTAAGAATGGAAAGGGGACACGGCGCCATGGCAGTGGATTGCAGAATAGAGCGGGAGCGGATGTATTTCCGATTGACCGGGGAGATCGACCATCACCGGGCGGGGGAGCTGATGCGCCAGCTGGATGACCAGCTGGATCTGGAGTCCCCCCGGGTGGTGGAGCTGGATTTGAGCGGCGTCACCTTTATGGACTCCAGCGGCATCGCGTTGCTGCTGCGGCTGCACCGGGCGCTGGCCCTCACCGGAGGGAAACTTCAGGTGGTGCAGGTGCCCAGGCAGCCGGCAAAGGTGCTGAAGGCCGCCGGGTTGGGGCGCCTGTTTTCCATCTCTTATGCCGACGGCTGAGGGGAACGCCGGAGGCGATTTCTGTGTACGGCGCCTGCCCAAGGTGACGGCAGGCCACAGGACAAATAATGCGCATTGGTCGGGTTCTGCCCTCCGCAGCCGCTGAGCGGCGGGCATGACCTGTGAACTGGAGGTTTACATAATGAAAATCATCAACGAAGTCAAACTGGACTTTCCCAGCACCTCCGCCAACGAGGGCTTTGCCCGGGGCGTGGCGGCCTGTTTTGCCACCCAGCTGGACCCCACCCTGGAGGAGCTGGGGGACATCCGCACCGCAGTGAGCGAGGCGGTGACCAACGCCATTGTCCACGGCTATCCGGACACCCTGGGGAAAATCACCCTGCGGATGCGGATTTACGAGGACAACCTGCTGGAAGTGCAGGTCAAGGACCGGGGGGTGGGGATTCCCGATGTGGCCAAGGCCCGGCAGCCCATGTTCACCACCGGGGGAGAGGAGCGCAGCGGCATGGGCTTCACCATCATGGAGAGCTTTATGGACGCCATCAGGGTGACCTCTGCCCCGGGCCGGGGGACCGCCGTCACCCTGCGCAAGCGCATCTCCCGCCGGTTGAAACATGAGCGGACCCGCGCCTGAGCTGCTCAGCGCGGCCCAGCAGGGGGACAAGGCGGCAGAGGAGCGGCTGCTGACGGAGAACAGCCGGCTGATCTGGAGTGTGGTGCGCCGCTACACCGGCCGGGGGGTGGAGCAGGATGATCTGTACCAGCTGGGGTGTATCGGCTTCCTGAAGGCCATCCAGGGGTTTGACCCCGCCTTCGGCACCCAGTTTTCCACCTATGCCGTTCCCAAGATCGCCGGAGAGATGCGCCGCTTTCTCCGGGATGACGGCACGGTGAAAGTCAGCCGCACCCTGCGGGAGCGCGCCGCCCGGATTGCCCAGGCCCGCTCTGAGCTGACGGCGGCCATGGGGGGAGAGCCCACCGTGTCCGAGCTGGCGGAATACCTGGAGCTGGAGCCGGAGGAGATCGCCATGGCGGAGAGCGCCACCACGGCGGTGGCCTCCCTCTCGGCGGAGACCGGGGACGGGCTCACCCTGGAGTCGGTGCTGGGGGACCAGGGGATGGAAGAGGAGCTGGTGGAACACCTGGATTTGAAGGCAGCCATAGCCCAGCTCTCCCAGCGGGAACAGCTGGTCATCCAGCTGCGCTATTTTCGCGCCTTCACCCAGGAGCAGACTGCCCGGGTGATCGGGGTGAGTCAGGTCCAGGTCTCCCGCATTGAGCGGCGGGCGGTGGAACATCTGCGCAGGCTGCTGGAATCTTAGCCCGGGCTGTGGTACAATACCTCCAGACAATTTCCTGGAGGTGGATAGGATGCGGTATCAAACCGTAATTTTTGATATGGACGGGACCATTCTGGAGACCCTGGAGGACATCCGGGACAGTGTCAACGTCACGATGGATCATATGGGCTGCCCCCGCCGCAGCCTGGAGGAGGTCCGCGCCTTTGTGGGCAACGGCGCGGCCAAGCTCATCGAGCGGTGTATGCCCGGCGGGGCGGAGGACGTCAGGTTTTCCGAGGCCCTGGCGTTTTATATGGACTATTATGACGCCCACGCCCGGATCAAAACCGGCCCCTATCCGGGGGTGCCGGAGCTGCTGGCCGCACTGAAGGGGCGGGGCGTGGACATCGCCGTGGTGAGCAACAAGCCCGACGAGGCGGTGCGGCAGCTGGCGGAATATTACTTCTCCGGCCTGTTTCCGGTAGCCATCGGCCAGCGCCCGGGCGCTGCCCCCAAGCCCGCCCCGGATGCGGTCTTTGAGGCCATGCGCCTGCTGGGGGCGGCGCCGGAGTCCACAGTGTATGTGGGGGACTCGGACGTGGATCTGGCCACGGCCCGCAGCGCAGGATTGCAGTGCATCGCGGTGACCTGGGGCTTTCGCAGCGAGGCGTTCCTGCGGGAGCACGGGGCGGAACAGCTGGCCCACAGCGCCGGGGAGCTGTGGGAAATCCTGAGCGGAGCGGAAGAGGCAGGGAAGTGACCCCGGTTTACCCCCGGAGCATCCAAAAGATCAGGCCGTCCCGGCATGTGCCGGGACGGCCTTGCGTTATTTTTTGCCGCCTTTGCCGCCCTTTTTCTGTTCCTCCAGCTTGCGCTGAATCTGTTCCGCCAGAGAGGGCTTCTTCGCCCCCTCAGACTCATCGGGAGAGGGCGGGGGAGAGCCGGCGCCCTTTTCCTCCCCTTTGCCCAGCAGGGAGGAAATCTGCTCCGCCAGGCTGGGGGAGACCGCCTCCGGGCCGGGGGCCGGGGCGGGGGCGGCGTCAGGCTCGGGCTCGGGCTCCGGCGGGGCCTCCGGGCCGGCGTATTCCGGGGCGGGAGTCAGGGCCTCCGCCTCCAGGGGCTCCCGCTTGCGGCCCAGCTGACGGGCAATGCGGTCGGCCAGAGATTCCTCCCCCTCTGCCTCCGGGGCGAGATCCGGCTCTGGTGCGGAGACGGGATGGGGCACCGGCGTGGGGGCGGGCTTGGGCAGGGAGATGGTGGCGGGGAATACCTTGCACTCGTCGGGGAAGGAGGAGACAATCTCCTGATAATAGTTGGTTTTCCGGCCCGGCTCGTCCTTGGGGTGGACCCGCACCCGCTCGTTGTTGCTGTCAAAGAACAGCTCCACAAACCGGGACAGGGTGCGGGCCTTCTGGCCCTTCTCCTGCTTGGAGATGGGCTGGGCGAGCACCTGCTTGTGGATGGCCTTGGTGTAGGCGCCGATGTTGCCCACGTTCTCCGCGTCCACGGCGATGAAGGGCACCGGCCCGAAGTGCAGCTCGGTGGTGTCCTTGGCGGTGGTCTGGCACAGCTCCCGGAAGCAGTTCTCGCTGGTCAGGGAGTACTGGCTGACATAGAAGACCACCAGCAGGCAGTCCAGATCGGAGATGGCCGCCAGGGCGTCCTCGGTCCAGGAGGCCTTGGTCTTGTCCAGGTTTTTCTCATCCAGCCAGACATTGTAGCCCAGCTGCTGGAATGTGTACACGTCCTCCCAGACCCGGACGTAATCCTGGGCGCTGTAGCTGATAAAGATGTAAGATTGATCCATATCGCATGGGCGGATCTGTGCAATGATTTCTGCCGGTTCCATGTTTCGCGACCTCCTGAGCGATGCCTGTGGCAGTTGTCAATATAGTGGGTTATTTTATTATATCCAGTTTGTCCTGCATTGTAAAGAAATTCCCGGCGTCCCGGGGCGTTTTTTCGCGCTGCAGAGGGCCGGCCTGAAGACAAAACCCGGGGCGCACCAGCGGTGCGCCCCGGCGTTTATTTCAGCAGTTTTTGCAGCAGTGCCGAGATCTCCTCGATCTTCTCCTCGGCGTTGCCGCTCTCCGCGGCCTCCCGGACGCAGCAGGACATGTGGGCCTGCAGGATGGCGGCGTTGGCCTTGGAGAGGATGGATTGGGCGGCCAGGATCTGGTTGGAGATGTCGATGCAGTACCGGTCCTCCTCCACCATATTCAGGATGCCGTCCAGCTGCCCCCGGGCCGTCTTCAACAGGCGCTGGACCTGGGCCTTGTCCGCCTTCATCGGATCTCGGTCACCTCATATCCTGCGTCGGTGACCGCCTGCTTCAGGGCCTTGTCCCCCACCAGCAGGCCGCACTCCACCGTGGCGGTCTTGGCCTCCAGGTCCACCTGGGCGCGCTTGACGCCCTTGACGGCGGCGAGGGCCTTTTCCACCCGGGCCTGGCAGTGCTCGCACATCATGCCCTCTACAGTCAGCGTCTTTGTCATGGTCTCATCGTCTCCTTTGCTTTCTGCCGGGATGGCCTCCGGCTCAGATTCAGTTTTTATGGCCTGAGGGGCGGCGCGGTGCTTGGGCTTGAAGAAGCGCAGCCGCAGGGCGTTGGACACCACGCACACCGAGGACAGGCTCATGGCCGCGGCGCCGAAGATGGGGCTGAGCTGCCAGCCCAGCAGGGGGTAAAACACTCCGGCGGCCAGGGGGATGCCGATGGCGTTGTAGAACAGGGCCCAGAACAGGTTCTCCTTGATGTTGCGCAGGGTGGCCCGGGAGAGCTCATAGGCCCCCACCGCGTCCATCAGGGAGGAGCGCATCAGCACCACGTCGGCGCTCTCCAGGGCCACGTCGGTGCCCGCCCCGATGGCGATGCCCACGTCGGCTCTGGCCAGGGCCGGGGCGTCGTTGATGCCGTCCCCCACCATGGCCACCTTTTTGCCCTGGGCCTGGAGCTGGGCCACGTGCCGCTCCTTGTCCTGGGGCAGCACCTCGGCGATGACCCGGATGTTCCCCATTTGGCGGCCCACCGCCTCGGCGGTGCGGCGGTTGTCCCCGGTGAGCAGCACCACCTCCAGCCCCAGCTCGCCCATGGCCCGGATGGCCTCCCGGCTGTCCGCCTTGGGGGGATCGGCCACGGCGATGGTGCCCATCAGCGCCCCGTCCCGGGAGAAGAACAGGGGAGTCTTGCCCTCCTCCGCCAGCCGGTCCGCGTCGGCGGTGGAAATTGTACTCCCCATCAGCCGGGCATTGCCCGCCTGATAGCGGTGGCCGCCGATGACGCCCCGGATGCCCTGGCCGGGCACCGCCTCAAAGTCCGCTGCGCTCTGGGAGGGGAGGCCCCGCTCCCGGGCGGCGGATACGATGGCCTGGGCCAGCGGGTGCTCGGAGAGGGCCTCCAGCGAGGCAGCGACGCCCAGCAGCTCCTCCTCGGTGTGCCCCGGCTGGGGCAGCAGGTCGGTGACCACGGGCTTGCCCTGGGTGACGGTGCCGGTCTTGTCCAGCACCACGGTGTTGACGCTCTGCAGGGCCTCCAGGGCCTCGGCGGACTTGAACAGGGTGCCGTTCTGAGCCCCCCGGCCGGTGCCCACCATGATGGCCACCGGGGTGGCCAGCCCCAGGGCGCAGGGGCAGGAGATCACCAGCACCGACACCCCGGCCACCAGCGCCCGGCTGGGGGTGCCGGTGACGATGAGCCAGACGATGGCGGTGACCAGAGCGATGGCCATGACGATGGGGACAAAGACCCCGGCCACCCGGTCGGCCAGCTTGGCGATGGGGGCCTTCGAGGCGGAGGCGTCCTCCACCAGCTGGATGATCCGGGCCAGGGCGGTGTCCTCCCCCACTCCGGTGGCCCGCATGGTGAAGGAACCGGTCTGGTTGATGGTGGCGGCGCTCACCTTGTCCCCGGGGTGCTTCTCCACCGGGATGGACTCCCCGGTCAGGGCGGACTCATCCACCGAGGACACTCCCTCGGTGACCACCCCGTCCACCGGCACCGAGCCGCCGGGCTTGACCCGGAGCAGGTCGCCGGTCTGCACCTGCTCCACCGGGAGCTCCGCCTCCGCCCCGTCCCGGAGCACGAAGGCGGTCTTGGGGGCCAGATCCATCAGCGCCCGGATGGCGTCGCCGGTCTTGCCCTTGGAGCGGGCCTCCAGGTATTTGCCCACGGAGATCAGGGTCAGGATCATGCCCACCGACTCCAGATAGAGGTGGTTCATGCTGTACTCGTGGGCCAGGGCCGCGTCCCCATGGCCCAGGGCCCAGCCGGTCATAAAGATGGCCCAGAGGGAGTAGAGGAAGGCGGCGGTGCTGCCCAGGGCGATCAGCGAGTCCATATTGGGGGCCCGGTGCCACAGGGAGCGGAAGCCGTTGATAAAGTAGTGGTCGTTGATATACATGATGGGCAGCACCAGCACCAGCTGGGTCAGGGCGAACACCATGCAGTTCTCGTCCCCCAGGAAAATCGGGGGCAGGGGAGCCCCCACCATGTGGCCCATGCACAGGTAGAACAGGGGCACCAGGAACACGATGGAGCAGATCAGCCGGTGCTTCATGCCCCGGGCCTGCTCCGCCGCCGGGTCGGCCTGGGCCGCCGCTGCCGCGGCAGAGGGGCTTTCACCGTGGACGCTGGCGTGATAGCCCGCCCTGTCCACTGCGGCGCAGATGTCCTGGGGGGAGAGCCTGGTCTCGTCAAACTCCGCCACCATGCTGTTGGCCAGCAGGTTGACCGTGGCGGTGTCCACCCCCTCCAGGGAGTTCACCGCCTTCTCCACGTGGGCCTGGCAGGCGGCGCAGCTCATGCCGGTCACGTCAAATTTGCATTTCATAGCATACCTCCAATCTCGGGGGAGATACCCCACCCCCGGGGGGTGTCTATACTATAGCTCAGATTTCCTAGCTTGTCAATGGGAAATTGGGCGGTTGCCGGCGGAGGGTTTTCCTGCTAAAATGACCTCAGGCCGGGGGATGCTCCGGCACTTCGATGACAGAGAGGATGATTCGGTATGAAAATGAACCGTGCTGGGAGGGTCCACGGCGCTTGACCCTCCGAACCAGTGTATGGAGGAATACAAGCATGAACCATCAGATCACCATTCGGGAGGCGGTCACGCCGCAGGAGCTTGCCGCCTTCTGGAGTCAGCTCCGGGCCTATTATGTCCGGGACATCTTTCCCGATCCCGCGGACGGGGACCGGCCGTATTTTTTGAGCGACGCGTACCGGGAGAGCATTCAGCGGCTGCACGACCGGCCCCGTGACCGCGTCCACTACCTCTTCCTGTGCCGGGACGGACAGGAGATCGGCATTGCCCTGGCGGCGCTCTTTGACACGGAGGACGGGAAGTGCTTCCTGCTGGAATTCTGTGTCTTTCCCCAGGCGCGGGGAGCGGGCACCGGCAGCGCCTGCGGCCGGGCGTTTTTGGATTGGGCCCGGGCCCGCGGCGCGGCCTATACTGAACTGAACTGCGATGACCCGCGCCGCCGGTGCTTCTGGAGCAGGCTGGGCTTTCGCCCCAACGGCGCGGACGAGTGGGGGATGCCCCTGATGCTGCGGCCGCCGGAAGTGGAGCTTCCGGTGACGGTGGAGCGGCTGGACGATCCGGAGGACTGGCAGCTGATGAAACTGGAAAACGGATTCCGAACTGCCGTGGGGGAGCAGCCGCTGACGGAAGAGGAAAAACAGCGGCTCAGAGCGGCGGTGGCCCGGGAGGAGATCGCCTTCTTTCTGGCCCGCCGGAGCACCCGGGCCGTGGGGATGTGCTCCGTCAGCCCCTGCTTTTCCACCTTTGCCTGCAAGAGTTGCGGCGTGTTTGACGACTTCTATGTAGAGCCCGTTTTTCGCGGACAGGGGATCGCCCGCCTGCTGGTCACCGCCGCCCGGAGCTGGTGCGCCGGCCAGGGGATGGCCAGCCTGATGCTGGGGTGCAGCGAGGGGGACGCGGCCATGTATCGGTCCCTGGGCTTTGATGTGCCTCTGGGGAGGATGCTGGCCTGTGCCCTGAACGCACAGGATTAAAACGAAGCGGGGCGCCGAGGCGCCCCGCTTCATTTTCTGTTTACTGCGCCTGGGCTTCCCGGCGGACGGTGTCCCGATCCCGGAAGAGCAGGGAAATGCACCAGATGGCCGCCAGGCCCACCACCGTGTAGATGATCCGGGCCAGCATGCTTCCGCTGCCGCCGAAGATCCAGGCCACCAGGTCGAACTGAAACAGGCCGATACAGCCCCAGTTCAGACCGCCGATGATGGCAATGATCAGCGCGATTTTGTCGATCATCTTGTCAAACCTCCCAATGATGATTGCGTATCTCTCTGCGCCCCATTACTTTGCCCAAAATGGAACAAACTATGTTTGCAAAAAAATCAAAAAACGCCAAAGCGCTTTTTGGCGCTTTGACGTCAGGGCGGCAGCAGTCCTGGAGGGAGGAGCGCATGGGGTCAGAGCTGAAAATCCTCGTCCTCCAGCTGGGAAAAGTTGGGGGCCGGAGGGGCCGGAGGCTGGCGCTTCAGCGGATCATAGACAAAGTGGCGGCAGTGGAACCCCTCGGAGACGATGCCCTTCTTGGGGCAGATCACCTCGCCGTTTTCCAGACTTCCGCCCCGCCGGCAGTAGGCGCAGCGGGGATCAATTGTGGTTCGAAACAGCATGTTCCGCCCTCTCTTCTTCTGTGGTTTTGGGCTCCGTTCTGCCTTTTTGGAGGCGGAACGGGGAAATGCCCCACATTCTCTCCTATTATAACCTCCTGCGCGTTGAATTTCCACTCTTTTTTCCCTGCCCCTCCACGCTCAGCCGGAGGAGCAGTCCCAGCAGCGCCGCTGCACCGGCCGCCGAGAGCAGCAGTACCGTCCCGAACTCCGGCCAGACCTGGTTCTGGACCGGCCTGCCGCAGACCAGACCGGCCTCCGCCGCGCCGGGCAGCAGGCGCAGGGCGGGCACGGCCAGGGCGGCGGAGATCAGGCCGTGGAGCAGCTTGCCCACCAGACAGGGCTTGATGGACAGCCCTGTGTCCCGCAGCACGCTCATGGTCTGGCACTGGACGCTCAGTCCGCCCCAGCCCAGCAGAAAGGCCGCCATGGGGAGTCCCCCCGCCAGATCACCGGCGGGCAGCGCGGCCACCCCGTTGGTCAGCTCCAGCATGCCCCCCAGCAGCCGCTTGGCCCAGGGATAGCTCAGCCCCAGCGGGGCGAAGAGGGAGGAGAGCCCCCGGGCCGCCGCCCCCAACAGTCCGGACAGGTTCAGCAGCCGCAGGATGACCCCGAACAGCACCACGAAGGCGCAGACGTTGAGCACTGCGGCACAGCTGTCCCGCACCGCTCCGGCAAACACCACGGCGGGGTGGACGTCGTCGTGAACTTTGTTTTGGGCGGGGATGCCGCCCCGGGGCGCTTCCGGGACGGGACAGAACCGGAACAGCACGCCCACCACCAGCGCGGACAGCATGTGGATGCCGCACAGCAGCAGCCCGATCCGGGGGCTGCCGAATACGCCGCTGCCCACTACGCCGAACAGGAAGGCGGGCCCTGCGTTGTTGCAGAACCCCAGCAGCCGCTCCGCCTCCCCCCGGGAACACTGGCCGGTCTTGTACAGCTCCGCTGTTGTTCGGGCCCCCACCGGATAGCCGCCGATCAGCCCCAGCACCAGGGCGGAGGCGCACCGCCCTCCCACGCCGAACAGGGGGCGCATAAAACGTTCCATGACTTTTCCGGGGTACTCGGCCAGCCCCAGCCCTACCGTCAGGGAGGAGACGACAAAAAAGGGAAACAGGGAGGGGAGAATCACATTGCCGCACAGGGCGAGTCCGTCCCGCCCCGCGCTGGCCACCTCCTCCGGCCAGGCCATGAGTCCCGCCAGCGCTGCCAGCAGCCCCAGCCCCAGCAGCCCATCCCGCAGTCTGCGCTTCCAAATCATAACAAACACCTCACGCAAAGATATGCGTGAGGTGTCTTTGGTTTGTCTGAAAGGTTTATTCCTTTTCCGCCAGGAAGAGCCGGTTGGTCTGGTCAAACTCCGGGTAATAGACGGTCTCAAAGCCAACGATATCCAGGGTAGTCCCGATCAGTTCCCGCCACCGCTGGGTGGTGTTGTTCCAGAGCAGCAGCCCGTCGTCCAGCAGATCCCCCTCCACCACCCGGATGTTCCGGGCATGGACCTGCTCCGGGGAGAGCCAGGGGTTGAGTTTGATGAGGGCCCGCCCGCCGGGGCGCAGCAGCCGTCCCGCCTGGGCGAGGACTTCCGCGGCGTCCTCCGGGTAGAGGTTGTCCAGAATATTGCTGAGGATCAGCGCGTCAAAACTGCCCGCCTCCAGCCCGTCCAGGGCCTCCGCCCCGCCCTCCAGCAGGGTGAAGCGAGAAGAGGGAGAAATGCGGGCCGCCTCCATCCGGGCGCGGGCGCTGGTTACGGCGGCAGGGGAGAGGTCGACCCCTACCAGTTCCGTCCCGCCCCGCAGGGCGCACAGCAGCAGGAGGACGCCGTTGCCGCAGCCGAAGTCCAGCACCCGGCCCCCCTTTGCGCACAGCCAGTCCAGCCCCCGGTCCAGGACAGGGTTTCCGGTGCCCTTGTCCCGGGGCGGGCGGGGCTCCTCCGCCCCAAAAACCTGATCCCAGTAGTCCGCGCACCGCCGGTAGTCCCGGCCGAGGCGGGCCATCAGTTCTCCTCCGGATTGTCCGGGTCCCAGAGCACCACCGCGTCGGCCTGACGGGAGGCCTTCACGTCGATGATCCGCTGGTTGCGGGAGCCTTTGAAGCGCAGGGTCAGGTCCTTCTCCTGCTGATGGAACTCCCCGTCTACCAGGATGTCGATGCACCCCAGCAGCTCCCGGGTGACCTCCCAGGGGCCCAGCTTTCCGGCCAGGATGTCCTTTTCATAGTCATAGCCGGTGTAGCACCAGACGCTCTTGTCCGGATAGAGGGTCCGGATGCGCTGCATCAGGGGGAGCAGCGCCTTCTGATTCTCCGGCTCAAAGGGCTCGCCCCCCAGCAGGGAAAATCCCCGGATATACCAGGGCTTCAGATAGGCGATGATCTGCTCCTCCACCTGGGGGGTGAAGGGTTCGCCATAGCTGAAATCCCAGGCCTCGGCGTTGAAGCAGCCCTTGCAGCGGTGGGTGCAGCCGGAGACAAACAGGCTGACCCGCACCCCGGGGCCGTTGGCCACGTCATAGGATTTGATGGCGGCGTAATTCATAAAAACCCCTCCGTATTCTTCTGGTGCATATTTTTCCTAACTATAACACATCCCATACCGCCCGGCAAGGTGGTTTTCAGGCGGGTTCAGTCTCAGCCGGGCGCCGCTCTGGCAGGCCCAGCAGCACCAGCATGACGAAGATGCACCCGAAGCCCAGCGCGTCCCAGAGGGTGAAGGGGCTGCCCAGCAGCAGGGTGCTGATCAGGGCGGCGGTCACCGGTTCGGAGAAGCTGTACAGGCTGGCCTTCTGAGGCCCGATGAGCTTGACCCCCTGCATATAACAGCTGAAGGCCAGCACGTTTCCGATGAGCACCACGGCGGCAATGCCCAGAATGCCGATCAGATTGGGGACATAGCCCATGCGCCAGGGCCGGAAGAGCAGCAGAAACAGGGCGCCCCCCATCAGAAATGCCCACCCCTGCAGCATGGGGGTGGAAAACTGGCGTTGCAGGTTCTTGGGCCACATATTGTAGATGACCACGCACACCGCGCTGGCCACGCCGGAGGCCAGAGCGATGGGGGAGATGGCCAGTCCGGTCAGGCTGCCGTGGGTGGTGAGCAGGAACACCCCGGCCAGGGCCAGCACGATGGAGCCGATTTCGGCCGCCCGGGGCCAGCGCCGGCCGGAGATGCAGGTGATGGCCAGCACCATCACGGGAAACAGGTCCTGAAGGATGGTGGCCACCCCGGCGGAGGAGTGCTGAATGGTGAAAAAATAGAGGAACTGGCAGGCGCTCACCCCGGCCAGGCCGTAGATCAGCAGATCAATGGCATTGCGGCGGCCCTTCCAGGGGGCAAACAGCTGTTTTCGGTTTCGCACCAGATAATAGCCGCACATCAGCAACCCGGCCAAAAACAGCCGGATGGGTACCAGCCAGGTGGAATCCATCCCCTGGCGGGTGAACAGGTATTGGCCGATGCAGCCGGAGACGCCCCAGCATGCGCCGCCGAACAGGGTCAAAAAAGCCCCTTTGACGCGGTTGGACATAAGTGAAACTTCCCTCTCTCTTTTGCAAATCCGGGGCGGCATGCCGCAGACCCGGCAATTCGACATTATAGCAAAGCCCCGGCCCAACTGCAAGCAGTCCCGCCGGGGGAGGGGGGATCAGATCGCTGGCACCCCGCGGTTTTGCGCGTCCATATTTTTATAAAAAGCGCTTGCTCGTGCCCTAACGTCATAAGCTATACTATGAGCAGGAGGTGCGATATGGATCAACATAAGGCGATACCACAGGGCTATATGACCATTGGCGAAGTCGCAAAGAAGATGAGCGTCACTGTGCGGACATTACAGTACTATGACAGGGAGGGCCTGCTTAGTCCCTCCGCCATAAGCGAAGGAGGCCGCAGGTTATATACGGATAAAGACATCGTGACGCTCCATCAGATATTGTCCCTCAAACATTTAGGGTTCACGTTGAATGACATCAAAAACCGGCTGATTCCACTGGAAACTCCGGCTGAAATTGCTGCTGTCCTGACGGAGCAGGCTGCCGCAGTCAGACAAAAGGTAGAAAGTCTGTCTGAATCCCTGCGAGCGTTGGAAATGTTGCGGGAGGAAGTCCTCCAGATGCAGTCGGTTGACTTTAAAAAATATGCCGATATCATTGTCAATTTGCAGATGAAAAATGAATTTTACTGGTTGATTAAACATTTCGATGATCAGACCCTGGATCACATCCGCAGCCATTTCGATAAAGACAGCGGAAAGGCGTTTATGAACAAGTTCCTGCAGCTTCAAGAGGAAGCGATCCGGCTTCAAAATGCGGGTATCCCCGCAGACAGTGATGTGGGGCAGGGTTTTGCAAAAGCATATTGGAATATGATTCTGGAGTTTACCGGCGGAGACATGAGTATGCTTCCCAAGCTGATTGAATTGGGACAGGTCCAAAGTGCGGATCCCAGATGGAAAGAGCGGCAGGATATGGCCAACGGGTATGTCGGGCAGGCGTTAGACATCTATTTTTCCAGGTTGGGCGTTAACCCATTTCAGGAGGAGACGGAATGAAGAATGCGATCGAAATCGACGGCTTAAAGAAAAGTTATGGCCCTCATGTGGTGTTGAACGGCTTGGAGTTTTGCGTTCGGCGGGGAGAAATTTTTGCCCTGCTGGGTGTCAATGGCGCGGGAAAAACCACAGCGCTGGAGAGTATTGAGGGCTTGAGAACATATGACAGCGGAAGCGTCACAGTCAACGGCAGAATGGGCATCCAATTACAGTCGGCGTCCTTGCCGGCGCATATCAGGCCGCTGGAAGCGGTCAAACTGTTTGCAAAGTGGAATCAGACCTCTCTTGACGATGCGGCGCTGAACGCGCTGGGGATCTATGCGTTTGCGAAAAAACAGTATTATCAATTATCCACAGGTCAGAAGCGGAGGCTTCATTTGGCGCTTGCCCTCACCCGAGATCCGGACATCCTTTTTCTGGATGAACCGACGGCCGGACTTGATGTAGAGGGACGCTTTTCTCTGCATGAACAGATCCGGCAGTTAAAGGCAATGGGAAAGACAATCGTATTGACAAGCCACGATATGGCTGAGGTGGAGGACCTGTGTGATCGGATTGCCATTTTGTCCAGGGGGAAGATTGCCTTTGTTGGAACCGCCCAACAGCTGAGCGAGACGGTGGGAAGGCACTATAACATCACCATTCAAACGGAAAGCAGAACCGAAACATATGAGTCTGATCAAGTCGGAGAAACCTTGCTTGCCCTGTTGACGCAGTACAAGGAACACGGGGAACCCGTTATAGATATACAGATCAATCGCGGTTCGTTGGAGCAGCACTTTATGAAATTGGCAAAGGAGGCAGAATAGGTGGGCGCATTTTTATATGGAGTTTCCCTGCAGTGGAAGTTAGACATACGGAGCAAGACATTGCTCATAACGTGCTACATTGTACCGCTTTTGTTTTTTGCGGTTATGGGAGGAATATTTACCTCTGTCATGCCGGAGGCAAGATACACACTGATTCAGTCCATGACGGTTTTCGGCGTGACAATGGGCGCGCTGATTGGTTTGCCGCCCTCTCTTGTGGAGATTTACGGCAGCGATATAAAAAAGGTTTATCGGGCAAATGGTGTGCCCTTATATCTCGGCCTTGTTTTGACGAATGTTTCCGCATACATCCATCTGTTTATCATGAGCGCAGTTCTATACATTGCCGCGCCGCTTGCGTTCCACGCTGAAATGCCGGACAATCCGGGGTTGTACTTTGTCAGTCTTGCCGTTTACATTGCGGTATCACTCGGCGTTGCCAGCCTCATCGGTTTGGCGGTCAGGGACCAGGCGAAAACTTCTGTGGTCTCCATTGTTATTTTTCTGCCCTCGATCATGCTCTCTGGAATCATGTTTCCGGTCGAACTGCTGCCAAGCGCGTTTGAAACAGTGGGAAAGCTCTTCCCGGCTTCGTGGGGATTCCGGTTGATGGCAGACAGTACGCTTCAGCTCGGACATTTATTGCCGCTGATCGTAATACTGGTATTGGCTGTTTGCGTATGCGGCGTATTGCTGAGCAGGGTTGACCGATAGCGATGCCGGCCGGGCCATGCGCCAATATCGACCCCGCCGCCCCGCAGCTGTGGAAACGGCGGCCAAGTCGACTCCTGTTGGAGGAAAACGGCGGTGCGGGGTGGCCCAATCAAAAGCGCCGGCACAGCCATGGCTGTGCCGGCGCAGATCATTTCCTGTGCGGCGGGATATGGGCTCAGTCCACCGCCAGCTCGCCGTTCTGCACGGTGACGGTGAGGGTGGTGCCGGGCATCACGTCTCCGGCGATGAGCTTCCGGGCGATCAGCGTCTCCACCGTGTGCTGGACATACCGGCGCAGGGGACGGGCGCCGAAGGCGGGGTCGTAGCTGCGGTCGATGATCACGTCCTTGGCCTCGGACGTGAGACGCACCGAGATCTCCTGGGGCTCCAGGCGGCGGTTCAGATCCTGCACCAGCAGGTCGATGATGCCGTGGATGTTCTCCTTGGTCAGGGGCTTGTAGAAGACGATCTCGTCCAGCCGGTTCAGGAACTCGGGCCGGAAGGAGCGCTTGAGCAGCTCCTCCACCTGGTTCCGGGCGCTCTCGCTGATGCTGCCGTCAGGCTCGATGCCGTCCAGCAGGAACTGGCTGCCCAGGTTGGAGGTCAGGATGATGATGGTGTTCTTGAAGTCCACGGTGCGGCCCTGGCTGTCGGTGATCCGGCCGTCGTCCAGCACCTGGAGCAGCACGTTGAACACGTCGGGATGGGCCTTCTCCACCTCGTCGAACAGCACCACCGAGTAGGGCTTGCGCCGGACGGCCTCGGTGAGCTGGCCGCCCTCCTCATAGCCCACATATCCCGGAGGCGCGCCGATCAGCCGGGAGACGGAGTACTTCTCCATATACTCGCTCATGTCGATGCGGACCAGGTTCTTCTCGTCGTCAAACAGGGTGGCGGCCAGGGTCTTGGCCAGCTCGGTCTTGCCCACGCCGGTGGGGCCCAGGAACAGGAAGGAGCCGATGGG
>CAUGSS010000019.1 GCA_959602365.1 uncultured Eubacteriales bacterium | reverse complement strand
GTGTTTTTTTTCTTGTTCTTGTTGATTATACCCCCCTTTTTTTTATCTGTAATTTTACACTTTTTTTAAAAAACTGACGGGGGCGCCGATGTACTGGGGCGCGCACTGCGATTCAGCGGAAGGACAGACAAGCGGCCGCCCCAAACCGGGGCGGCCGCTCTGCCGTGAATGCCAAACTGAGTTCTGCCGGAAGATTTCCCGCTTATTTACGCCGGGTGTTCTCCCCCTGTCCCAGGTTGCCGAAGCTGCCCGTGTCCGCCCGGCCCGGCTGGCCGCTGAACTCATAGTCCTTGCCGGGCAGGATGGCGTTGAGGGCGATGCCGGCGATGGCGGCGATGGCCAGACCGGTCAGCGTGATGTGGGCGCCGGCCACAGTGAAGGTCAGGCCGTCGGAGAAGCCCAGGCCGCACACAAAGATGATGCCGGCAATGATCAGGTTGCGGGACTTGGTCAGATCCACCTTATTCTCCACCACGTTGCGCACGCCGATGGCGGAGATCATGCCGTAGAGCATGAAGGAGACGCCGCCGATGATGGAGGCGGGCATGGTGGAGATGATGGCGGAAAACTTGGGAATAAAGGAGAGGATGATGGCATAGATGGCGGCCAGCCGGATGACCCAGGGGTCATAGACCTTGGACAGCTCCAGCACGCCGGTGTTCTCGCCGTAGGTGGTGTTGGCCGGGCCGCCGATCAGGCCGGCCAGGGAGGTGGCCAGGCCGTCTCCCAGCAGGGTGCGCTGAAGGCCCGGGTCCTCGATAAAGTTGCGGTTGGTGGTGGCGGAGATGGCGGAGATGTCGCCGATGTGCTCCATCATGGAGGCGATGGCGATGGGCGCCATGACCAGAATGGAGGTCAGGTCAAATTTGGCCAGCTGGAAGTTGGGCAGGCCAACCCACCCCGCCTCCGCCACGGCGGAGAAGTTGAGGATGGCGGAACCATCCGGGTTGGTGACCCCAAAGGCGTTGAGCACCGCCGCAAAGGCATAGGCCACCAGCACTCCCATCAGAATGGGGATGATCTTGAACATTCCCCGCCCCCAGATGTTGAACACCACAATCACCGCCAGAGCCACCACGGCGATGAGCCAGTTGGTGGAGGCGTTGGAGATGGCGGAGCCGGCCAGGGTGAGGCCGATGCAGATGATAATGGGGCCGGTGACCACCGGGGGCAGGAACCGCATGACCTGCCTGACCCCCACCAGCTTGATGATCAGGGCCAGCACCAGGTACAGCAGCCCGGCGATGACGATGCCGCCGCAGGCGTAAGCGATCTTCTCATTGGCCCCCATGGAGGCATAGGGTCCGCTGTTCAGGTTGGCCACTGTGGAAAAGCCCCCCAGAAAGGCAAAGGAGGACCCCAGGAAGGCGGGCACCTTCAGCTTGGTGCACACATGGAACAGCAGGGTGCCGATGCCGGCGCAGAACAGGGTGGTGGACACGGTGAGTCCCCGGGTGATGGGCTCGCCGCAGGCGGCCTGGAAGTAGCCCGCCACCAGGATGGGCACCAGGATGGTGGCGCCAAACATGGCAAACATATGCTGTACGCCCAGCAGCAGGGTTTTGGGCGTACCCAGCTCCCGGAAGGAATTCCGAATCCCCTCCGGCGGAATGGTCTTGCGCTCTTTTTTCATAGAAATACTCCTTTCTCTCTTATCTGACAGCTCTCTTGTGCTATCTTATCACCCTTCCCCCGCTCCCGTCCAGCCTTTCCCGCGTTTTGCCCCGCTTCTTTTTCCCATCCGCTCCCCCGGGCACAAAAGGCAGGCCGCCGCGCCCAGATACGCCGTCTCGTCCCAGGCGCTTCCGGACCGCCCCCATGACCGCGCAGGTCAAATCCGCCCAAGTGTCGTTCTGCAAAAACACGCGGCGGCGCACAGGCCGCGCTCAGTTCAGCAGCAAGCTGGGAAACGCCGGCACAGCAGGGCGGGGCGCCTCCCTTATAGCAGCCTTCCAACCCCGTCCCCTGTCCGATCGGGGCCGATGATGGCAAAAGCGCCGCGTTTCCCCGCTCAAAACAGCGAGCGCCCTCCACTGGGCCGCTGTGGAGCCGCCGGGTTTTGCGCGCTGCCGCCCTCAGGCATCGCGCCCCCCATGGCCCACGGGACAGGACAGGCAGCAAAACGCCCCGCCCCGGCGTTTGCCGGGGCGGGGCGTTTTCAAATGTCCGCCGGAGCGGCCTCACTTCAAATTGGCGCCAAAGAACTCCGTCAGCTTGTCAAAGGGGATGCGGTCCCGCCGGTCGTAGAGGTCGATATGCTCCGCATCCTCCACCACATACAGCTCCTTGGGATCCGCCGCGGCGGCATAGGCATCCTCGCTGAAGAAGCGGGAGTGGGCCCGGTCCCCCACCACCAGCAGAATGGGCCGGGGGGAGATCTCGCCGATGAAATCCAGCAGCCGGAAATTCATCATGGCCAGGCCGCTGGTGGTGGTAAACCCGCCCCGGGCATTGGGATGGTGGCCCCGCCTGACGGCGTAGAAGCGGAACCACTCGGCGTCCGGCTCCCCCATCCCGGCCGGCACCTGGTCCAGGGGCTGCTCCGGGAAGGAGGGGATATACTCCGGATAGCCCCGCTCCGCGTCCACCCAGCGCTGCCGGGACAGCCGCTCCTTGGCGGCCTGAACGGCCACGGCGTCCATCCCCAGCCGGGCCGCCACACTCATATCGTACATGCTCATTGTGGCCACCGCCCGAATCCGGGTATCGCACTGGGCGGCCGAGAGGGCAAAGCCGCCGGAGCCGCAGATGCCGATGGCGCCGATCCGCTCCCGGTCCACATAGGGCTGCAATCCCAGGAAGTCCACCGCAGCGCTGAAGTTCTCCACAAAGATATCCGGAGAGGAGACATGCCGGGGGAAGCCGCCGGACTCGCCCATAAAGGACTGGTCAAAGGTCAGCACCACAAAGCCCCGCCGGGCCAGCTCGTCCCCGTAGACACAGGGGCCCTGCTCCTTGACTCCGCCGTAGGGGGCGCCCACCACCAGGGCCGGGTGCCGCTCTTCCAGATCCAGCGTACCGGCCCGGTACAATTCGCCCACGATGTCCATCCCGTACCGGTTCTGATACACCACCCGGGTTCGGGTGACGCCCTCGCTCAGAGGGGAAATATGTCCGCTCATGCTTGATTACCTCCTGTCTGATCTGCGCCCCGGGGTTGGGGTGCCTTTCGCGCTTTATTCGCTCCAGTTCCGCGGTTCCGCTGCCGTCTCAGCCCCACCATCGGAAGCCCTGCACCGGGCCCGGCGCAGCTGGCCGGGCGCCCGGACCGGATGCCGGCCGGCGCATATCCATCCGCCGCACCTGCGGCCTTACGCGCACACTGTGGCAGCACAGGCCGTCCTCCGGGCCTGTTCTCCCTCCGACCTGACCACGACCTCGCCGTCCGCCCCGGGCACGTCCCGGATGACCTCTCCCACGGCGGGGACCTCAATCCGGCCGGACAGAGGATTTTTGATGCTGACCACCGGCGTGGTGATGGTGGCCTGGACCTGGGAGCGCTCAAAGGCCAAGTCGGTATCCACCATCTCGCAGTCCACCATCTTCAGTCCCTTGCAGTAGCACAGGGGCTGGGTGCCGATGATCCTGCACCTCTCAAAGGTGACGTTCTCGCTGTACCAGGCCAGGTATTCCCCCTTGACCACACAGTTGCGCACCACCACATCCCGGGCGTGCCAAAAGGCGTCCTTTGTATCAAACGCACACCCCTCGAACACCGCGTCCTGAATGTACTGGAAGGAGTACTTCCCCGTCAGCTTCACATTGCGGAAGCGCAGGCCGCTGGAGCGCATCATAAAATACTCGCTCTCCGCGGTACAGTCCTCCATCTCAACGCCCCGCACCGACCAGCCGAACTCCGGGGAGACAATATCGCAGCGGCGCAGTTTGACCTCGGCGCACTCCCGCAGGGCCTTGATACCGTGGAGCTTTGTGCCGGTGATCTCGACCCGGTCGGAATACCACAGCGCCGCCCGGCACAGCTCGGTCAGCTCACAGTCGCGGATCTGCAGCCCGTGGTCGTGCCAGAAGGGATAGCGCAGATTCAGGAAGCAGCGCTCCGCCTGCACCTCGCCGCACTCCTTGAAGGCGCTCTCCCCGTCGGCGGGACCGTCAAACGCACACCCCCGCACCAGAATCCCGCGCCTGCCGTAAAGGGCGCGCTCCTGGTCAAACCGCTGATTTTCAATCACATCCATACTGAAACACTCCTCCGATCTCCGCGGAACAGGGCTGTTCAGCCCGCCGCTTCGCGTTTTTGAATCTGATACACCAGATAGTCCAGGCAGTCAATCCGCCGCTCCTCCCGGTGCACCCGTTCCAGCAGCAGCCTCCGGTGCCGGGCGAGCAGCCGGAGCTGCTCCCGGCGGTCCCCCGCCGCCTCCAGCGCCAGGAACCGCTCTACCGTCTCCTCATCACAGCCGGCATCCCGCAAGTTCTGAACAACCGCCTGCCATACGCTGTCCTCTTTCATATTCCCTCGCCGCCTCTCCGGTTTCATCCCCGCGCAGCGCACAGGAATGCGCCGCCGCACAGCTGGAGCACCCGCCCCTCTGCTGCAGGCCCTTTCCAAGCACATTGGAGTGGATTATCTTGTTTACAGTGTATCTCCCTGTTCAGAAAATAGCAAATACTTATGTTTTATAATGTTGTATAGGAAAATTCAATGCATTTGCAGTTCCTGCCGCCGCCCCGCGCACACCTCTCTTTGGCCCATCCGATCCCGCCCCACGCCCATCTTTCAATTACAAAAACCAATGCATCACATCAATCCATTATTGCGTCCAATGGTATTTCGGGGTATACTGATCCAAAAGGAGGCGATACCCATGGAACTGCGGGTGCTGCACTATTTTCTGGCGGTGGCCAGGGAACAGAGCATTTCGGCGGCGGCCCAATCCCTGCACCTCTCCCAGCCCACCCTCTCCACCCAGCTCAAGGCGCTGGAGGAGGAGCTGGGTAAACAGCTGCTGATCCGGGGCACCAAGGGGTCCCGCAAGGTGACCCTGACCGAGGAGGGGATGCTGCTGCGCAAACGGGCGGAGGAGATTCTCTCTCTGGTGCAGCGCACCGAGAATGAGATCTCCTGCTCCGGCGAGACGGTGGTGGGGGACGTCTATATCGGCGCCGGGGAGACCGACACCGTCCGGCTGTTCGCCCGGGCCGCCCAGGCCCTCCGGGCCCGGCATCCGGACGTCCACCTGCACATCTCCAGCGGCAACGCGGAATATGTGCTGGAGTCCCTGGAAAAGGGGCTGATCGACTTCGGGCTGATCTTTGGCACCGTAGATGCCCAGAAGTACGAGACCCTGCCCATTCCCATTCCGGACACCTGGGGGGTGCTCATGCGGCAGGATTCCCCGCTGGCGCAAAAAGAGACCGTCTGCCCTGAGGATCTGTGGGACAAGCCGCTGATCCTCTCCCGCCAGAGGATAGGCAGCCCTCAACTGAGCCAGTGGTTGAAGCGGGATGCGTCCCAGCTCAACGTGGTGGCCACCTATAACCTGGTTTACAATGCCTCCCTGCTGGTGGACGAAGGGCTGGGCTATGCCCTGACGCTGGACAAACTCATCAACACCCGGGGCAGCAGCCTGTGCTTCAGGCCCCTCTCCCCCAAATGGGACGCCTCCACCTGTCTGATCTGGAAAAAGTACCAGGTGTTCTCCAAGGCGGCGGAGGCATTCCTGCGGGAGCTGCGCCGCCTGGTGGCGGAGGTGTCCTGACGGCGAAGGGCGGGAAGGCCATGCAATTCTTGACAGCGCCCCCTCAACCTCCTATAATTATTACGTATGAACGAACATCTGAACAGACTGTGAGGATATGCCATTGAACCAGAACAACATTCGAATTGTCGTCACCGGCATGGGGGCCGTCACCCCCATCGGCACCGGCGTGGATACCTATTGGAACAATCTGACCGCCGGTGTCAGCGGCATCGCCCCCATCACCGGCTTTGACGCCTCCCAGCTCCCCGTGCGCTTTGCCGGGGAAGTCAGGGACTTTGACGCCGAGGCGGCCATCCCCAAGGCCTATATCAAAAATCTGGCCCCCTTTGGCCAGTACGCCTTTGCCGCCGCCCAGGAGGCGCTGGACATGAGCGGCATGGAGATTGACCCCTTCCGCACCGGCATCGTCATGGGCACCGCCATGGACGGGGTGGCCGAGATCGCCAACACCCAGGCCGAGTATGACGCCGCCGAGCGCAAGAAGGTGTCTCCCCGGTTCGTGCCCAAGATCCTGGGCAATATGGCCCCCTGTCAGATCGCCATCGCCAACAACATCCGGGGCCCCAGCCTGACGGTGAACACCGCCTGCTCCTCGGGCATCGACGCGGTCTATGTGGCCTGCATGCTGCTCCAGTCCGGGGCGGCGGAGGCCATGGTGGCAGTGGGGGGCGAGTCCATCATGTGCGATATCACCATCGCCTCCCTGGCCGCCGCCCAGGCCCTGAGCCGCAGCAATGACGACCCGGCCCACGCCTGCAAGCCCTTTGACCTGCACCGCAACGGCTTTGTCATGGGCGAAGGGGGCGGCGCGCTGGTGCTGGAGACCCTGGATCACGCCCTGGCCCGGGGCGCCAGGATCTACGCCGAGGTGCTCTCCTGCGCCAACAACAACGACGCCTTCCATATCACCTCTCCCCGTCCCGGCGGAGAAGGCGGCGCCCTGTGCATGGCTGCCGCCCTGGAGCAGGCCGGCCTGAAGCCGGAGGACGTGGACTATATCAACACCCACGGCACCGCCACCCCCAAGGGGGATGCCTACGAGTGCGCCGCCATCCGCACCGTCTTCGGCGCCCACGCCGATCACCTGGCCATCTCCTCCACCAAGGGCGCCACCGGCCACCTGATGGGCGCCGGAGGCATCACCGAGACCATCGCCTGCATCCTGGCCATCCAGGAGGGCATCCTCCCCCCCACCATCAACTTCGAGACCCCCGACCCGGAGTGTGATCTGGACATCGTGCCCAACACCGCCCGGAAGGCGCGGGTGGACATCGCCATGAATAACGCCCTGGGCTTCGGCGGCCAGAACGCCAGCCTGATTGTGGGCCGTTATCGCCCCTGAACGCTGTATGTCTGTATGATTTTGCAAAAAGGACGCGCTGCCTGTGCAGCGCGTCCTTTTTGCGCCTCTCCCCGCCCGGACCTTCCGCCCCCGGCACCGCCGTTCAAACATGCGCTTTGCCCACGGCATCCGGACCGGCAGAACAGTGTTTTACAGGAAAGAGTTGACAAGGTTTTCATTTCATCGTATAATGCACCTACTCCAGTTTGTATAATATATTATACAAAAACCAAAACTCGTATAATAGGAGGCCGCCTATGAACGAACCCTGGATTTGGCACAGCCGTGTGCGGTACTATGAGACCGACCGCATGGGGGTGGTACACCACTCCAACTATCTGCGCATTCTGGAAGACGCCCGGCTGGACTGGCTGGACGCGATGGGGATGAACTATCCGGAGATGGAGCGCTCCGGGGTCATCGTCCCCTGCACCGCCGCCCAGGGGGAATTTCTCAATTTCCTGCGTTTTGGAGAACCCTATCAGGTGGCCGTCACATTGGAGCAGTACTCCGGGGTGCGGATGTGTTTTTCCTACGAAATCACCAGTGAAGCCACGGGAAAACTCTGCTACCGGGGCACCACCGACCACTGCTTTGTCCGGGACGGGGACTACCTCCCCATCTCTCTGAAGCACAAGCTGCCCCGCCACCACCAGCGGATGCGCCAGCTGACCGGGCAGTGACCGAACAGGCCGGCTGACCCACCCGGAAAGGAGAATACCGCCATGGCAAAGAAACGCACCCTGGGGGCAGGCGAGCGGGACATCATGCAGGTGATCTGGGACGCCAAGGCTCCCCTGACCGCCAAGCAGATCCAGCAGGCCATCCAACCCCAGCGCCAGTGGAGCCTGTCCACCCTGATGACCTCCCTGTCCCGGCTGGCGGACAAGGGATTTGTCCAGTGTGACCGCTCCACCGGCACCAATCTTTACACCCAGACCATCACCCGGGCGGAATACCAGTCCGCCGCCGACGCGCCACGGGCGCAGAGAGGAAACGCTATGAACAGAACCTATGACGACACCATGTTCCGGGACACCTTTGAGCACGAGTACACCTGGCTCAACGGCTTCTACCGCAATGTCCGCCGCTATGCCAAAAAGACCGCCATGATCGACCCGGCCACCCATCGCCAGTGGAACTATAACGAGCTCAACCACGAGGCCAACCGGCTCGCCCACGCCCTGGCCGCCGACGGAGTGGGCAAAAACGACGTGGTGATGACCTCCCTGCTCAACTGCCCGGAGTTCGCCTTCAGCTATATCGCCCCCCGGAAGCTGGGGGCCATCGTCAACCCCTGCAATTTCAACCTCTCCGCCGGGGAGACCGCCCTGCTCATCGACCACAACAAGCCCAAGGTCTTTATCTACTCCGCCGACATCGCCCCCATGGCGGCCCAGGCGGTGGAGCTGGCCCGGCACAAGCCCATCAGCGTGGTCATGGCGGACAACCAGAAGGGGGTGGCCCTGCCCGCCGGACACATCTCCTACGAGGACTATGTCAAGGATCAGCTCATCACCGACCCGGAGATGAAGGTGCGCCCCCACATCTATGACGAGGTGCTCCGGCTGTGCACCTCCGGCACCACCGCCCTGCCCAAGAGCGTGCCGGTCAACGACATCAACGAGGTGCTGAGCGCCCACGACATCATCATGCACTATCCCCTGAACGCCTTTGACGTGCTGCTGAACATGACCCCCTGGTTCCACCGGGGCGGCGTCCATGTGGGCGGCCCCTGCCCCACCTTCTATGTGGGGGCCTGCACCATCATCTCCCGGGTGTTCCAGCCCAAGCTCAGCCTGCAGACCATCGAGGAGTATGGCGTCACCTTCGCCATGGGCGCCCCCTCCTCTCTGGAGATGCTGTGCCGCTCCCAGGAGAAAAACCCGGTGGATCTGAGCCGCCTGCGGGGGCTGATCACCATGGGCGCCCCCTTTGAAAAGGCGGCCTGCACCCGGTACATGCAGGTGCTCACTCCCAACATCTACAACGGCTACGGCACCACCGAGACCCTTTGGAACTCCTTCCTGCGGCCCTACGACCTGCCCGAGCACTCCGGCACCGCCGGGCGCAGCTGCATCGACGACGAAGTGCGGGTGGTCAAGGTCTACGATGACCGGAAGGCGGAGCCCGACGAGATGGTCGCCCATGACGGGGAAGAGACCGGCGAGGTCATCATCTTCTGCCCGGAAAAGACCACCTACAGCTACTATGAGAATCCGGAGGAGCAGGCCAAGAAATTCTACAAGGGCTGGATGTACACCGGCGACCTGGGCACCTGGGACGAGGACTGGTTTGTCACCATCTGCGGCCGAAAGGACGACATGATCATCTGCTCCGGCGAGAACATCTACCCCACCCAGATCGAGGAGGTGCTCAACCAGCACCCCGGCGTCTCCGACAGCCTGGTCACCGCCGTGCCCGACCAGGTGCGGGGCCAGGTGGTGGTGGCCTATGTGGTGCCCCACGACCAGGATCTGACCATCCGCTCCCTGGTGGACTACTGCAATGAGACTCCCATGCTCTCCGCCTACAAGCGCCCCCGCTACTACCGGCTGGTGGATCAGTTGCCCCACACCGCCACCGGCAAAAAGCTGCACTATGTCATGAAGCAGCAGGCCCTGGAGGATCTGGAGCAGGGGCTGCTGAAGCGGAGCTGACGCCCCCGAACCGGCCAAAAAACGCAAAACCGGCAGCAAAACGCCGGCCCTGCCTTAGATAGGCAGGGCCGGCGCTGTTTCTGACATGAAGCGGCGTGCCTTACGCCTCCTCCCGGCGGCACCCCCACTGAACCTTCGGCCGCTGGGAGATTTCGCTGTCCGGCGAACAGGAGATCCAAGTGAGCCGTCCCTCACTGTCCCGGCTGCGCAGCACCACAGAGCGGCGCAGCCAGCTGCCGTAATGGGTGATGTGGTAAATGGTGCCGTCCTCCTGGAACTCCTCCACATACTCCCCTTCATAGTACCCCTCGGGCTTGTACTGACATGCGCAACGGATCTCCAGGCTGTTGTCGAATCCGTCAAAGGCATCCCGGTGGATGACCTTGACCCGCTCAGGAATAAAGACCTGCTCCAGAGACGGGCAGTTATTGCGGTCAAAGGCCCGCTTGCGGATCTCCACCACATCCGCGGGCACCACAAAGCTGCTGCCGGTGCCGGTGACATCCCACAGCACCTTTTCTCCGGAGGGATGCTCGGAATAGATGATGTTCCAGTTTTCTCCATACTTTTCCAACTTCAGCGCCATGTTCCCGTCTCCTTTTCCAAAATAGTTTTATTTAAGTATTTGCTGTAAGATACAGTATAGCAGGTCATTCGAAAATTGCAAGCATAAATTTGAAAAATTGCAAAAAATATTGGAAAGAGACAAAAACAGACGCGTCACCCCCTCCCCCTTTGTCCGGGGCGACAAAAAGAAACGCCCTGTCAAAGGCAAAATCCTCCGACATGGCGTTTGAAGTCCGGTCTCTGCGCTTGGCTGCCGCAGTGCAGCTTTTCAAAAAAACGCCTGCAATTCTCCCAAACCAGTCCGGGCGTCCCGCAGTCAGAACACCCCCGCCCGGCTGGGGCGGGCAGGGGTGTCGGTCCATTTTTACGTTTTCTCCTGGAACACAGTGCCGCAGTTGCGGCAGGTGATGGAGATTTTCCCCTTTCCCCGGGGTACCCGGAGCACCTGGGAACAGGTAGGGCATTTGAAGTAGACGTGATCTTTATCCCGCGCCTGGTTGCGCTTGCGCTTAAACCAGTGGATCAACGGCCCGAACACCTTCAGAAAGGCGTCGTTCTCCGCCCGGCGGCGGCTGTAATTGCGGCTCATGATCCGGAAGAAGGCGATCAACAGCACCACCAGAGAGACGGTGCTGAGGATGGAGGAGGCCAGCAAATTCCGGACAAAGATATCCACCAGCCACAACAGCCAAAAGATCACAAACAGGAAAATGTTCAGTTGGTCAGAACCATAGCGGCCGTACATCAGCCTACTGAAGAAATTACGGATCACAGAAATGCTCCATTCACTTTCATTTTTCACCATGTATCTTAATACGGAAATGATGCTTCGTCAATGAAACAAACGTGAATTTTGTGTAAATTCCCCCCAACATCCCGGCGGTTGGGCGGTTTATCTGCCGTTTTCCGTCCTCCCCGCTCCACATCCCCCGACCGCCGGCTTCCGCAATTTTTCCTTGTCTCCCAGCGTATTTTCCCCTATAATAGACAAAAATAAGCCAAGGCTGGCCAGCCGCCCCAAAGCGGCACAGGAGGGACAGACAGTGAACCGGGTTGACAAGGAAAATTACTATTTGGATATCGCCCAGAGCGTGCTGGAGCGCTCCACCTGCCTGCGGCGCAAATACGGAGCCATCATCGTCCGCAACGACGAGATCCTCTCCACCGGCTACAACGGCGCCCCCCGGGGCCGGAAGAACTGCGTGGATCTGGGCCGCTGCACCCGGGAGGAGCTCCAGGTGCCCTCGGGCCAGCGTTATGAGCTGTGCCGCAGCGTCCACGCCGAGGCCAACGCCATCATCTCCGCCGCCCGGCGGGACATCCTGGGGGGCACCCTCTACCTGGCGGGCCGGGACGCCAAGACCGGGGAATTGCTCCATGACGCCACCTGCTGCTCCATGTGCCGCCGGCTGGTCATCAACGCCGGCATCGCCAAGGTGGTCATCCGCAACACCGAGACCGGCTATTCCGTGGTGGTTGTGGAGGACTGGGTGCGGGAGGACGACCCCATTCCGGCGGAACCGTGAAATGGCGCAAAGCTGACGCCGGGCGGGCACATTTGTGCCCGCCCGGCGTTTTGTCAGTCTTTCTCCTCCGGCTCCGCCCGGCGGAATTCCAGGATATCCCCGGGCTGACAGTCCAACACGCCGCAAATGGCCTCCAGGGTGGAGAAGCGGATGGCGCTGACCTTGCCTGTCTTGAGCTTGGACAGGTTGACGTTGGCGATGCCCACCTTTTCCGACAGCTCCTTCAGAGACATCTTCCGGTCGGCCATGACCCGGTCCAGCCGCAGTATGATCGGCATGGTTCCCGTCCCCCCTTACAGCGTCTCGTCGGAGAGCTTCTGCAGCTCCTCGCCATAGCGGAAGATGTAGGAGAACAGGAACAGCAGCAGGGCGATCACCAGGAAAGAGCCGTCCAGCACATGTTCCATTTCCAACGTCCCCGCTCCCACATCCAGGCCCTGCAATACCCGGCCGATCCAGCCGCAGAGGAGAAGATTGTACAGATTGATCACCACCCCCCAGGCAATGGAGACCCAGCCCAGAAGCCGCAAGCGGCCGCTGACGCCTGCGTCAAAGGGGCGTCCTTCCCGCATGGGGGTTAGAATGCGTCGGATCACTCGGAGCACCCAGCAGACTACCCCTGCCGCCAACAGGTAGCTCAGTGTGCCCAAGATCCAGAAGTTCACCCCATTGATTTGTTCCAGTGCCCCGGCGGGCAGCTGGATGGATACATTTCGCCCCAAGGTCAGTTTTCCGTCGATGTTGGACAGTGCCAGCAAGTCGGGCCCCAGCACCAGCAGCGCTATATCCAGCACCACCAGCAGTACCCCGAATACCAATACGAACCAAAAGATCACCCGGCAGAACACATCCAGCCCCCGGGCAATTTTTTTCATCTTCTCCATTGCCCATATACCTCCTGTCGCACAGCGCCCGCTCAGGTCGGGCGGCCGTTTGGCTTTTTCCTGTCTGTGGCCAGAGCTTTGCCCTGGCTCTGTAAGAACAGCATAACAGGCAGAGCAACGTTTGTCAACTATAATTTAATGATAAACATTAAAAATTATATTTAAAACATTCATCAACCAGGACACTCTTCCTGGAGGGCGGGACATCAGATCCCACCATTCCCTGAGACACACGACGCATGACCTCTCTCATAGATATGCACCCGCAAGATGTTGAGGGCTCACAGCCGCCCGGATCGGGCGGCCTTTGCCCGGGCGCAGTCCCATGCATCCCGCGCCCCTGTGCTGAAACGAGCAGGGCATTTCGTCCCGGACCAAACAATGCCTCCCGGCGCACAGCGCCGGGAGGCATTATCAGTGATAGCGTTCGGGGCGGTCTGTCTGGCAGAGGAGATAGTCAATACTGACCTGATAAAACCGGGAGAGCCTGACCAGAATTTCATCCGTCAGCGGCTGCACCCCGGTCTCCAGATAGCTGTACTTCCGCTGGGTGATGCCGATGGCGTCGGCCACTTTCTGCTGGGTCAGGTCGTGGTCCTCCCGTAAATCCCGGATGCGGTTTTTCACCATCCCTCGCCCCCTCGCAGAAATGTCAATAGAATTATATCTAGATAATATTTGTCTATTAATTTTTAGATAAATATTATCTAAAATTAGATCGCGCTCCTCCTCTGATCTCCCTGCGTGATGCGGGACGGCCGGCCGGCGATCTCATTTGTAGCCTCTGAATGCCGCCACCCTGCCGATTGCTGAGAAGGTCTGCGGGAGAGCGCAGGCGAAATGCCGAAAGAAATCATATACAGACAGGAAAGGGAGAGAAATATGGAGCAAAAAGGCAAACTGTTGGTGACCACCAAGAATTCCACGGCGATGACGGTTCTGGACTGGGTGTGCGGCGTTGTCCTCGTGATTCTTGGCATCGTCTATATGTTCAACGAGACCATGAGCCGGGCCATGACAGAGCTGGCCTGGAGCGTTTTCAGAAGCCCTGGAGCGGGAGAGGTGCTGCAGATCATCGTGATGGTGTTCTTGCTGTGCTGTGCAGCGGTCTGTTTTACCCTGCCCCTGTCCCGCTGCGATGTGTATGATGGCGGGGTGACCGGCACCACCAAGCTCACCCTCACCAAGGGGCTTCGAAAGTTTGAGCTCTCCTATCGGGACATTATGAATGTGACCGTCAGCGGCAAAAAACTGAAAATCCACACCCCGGCCGGATCCTATGAGGTGATGGCCACCTCCAATCGGATGGAAGCGATGCGGATCATTCAGGAAAAAGCCGCGCAGGAAAAGCAGTTTGTCCGGCCTTGACCGCAGGCGTGATATCAACGCCATGTTCATTTTGTCCCATCCACCTATTTAAAATATTGGGAATTGCTTCACAGCCAGGGGGAGGCGCATATGCGCCTCCCCCTTTTTACCTTTTCCGTCCCCGCTCAGGAGGTATATTTTCCCGCCGTCCAACCATAATGGAAGTACCAGGTATTTCCAAGAAAGGATGAACAGGATGAAAGCTGTAATTCTGGCGGGAGGCGAGGGCACCCGGCTGCGGCCGCTGACCCTGGAGCGCCCCAAGCCCATGGTGCCCCTCTTTGGCCGGCCTGTACTGGAGCACATTCTGCTCCTGCTGCGGAAAAACGGATTTGACCAGGTGGCCCTCTCTCTGCGCTATCTGCCCCAGGTGATTCAGGACTACTTCGGCGACGGGTCCGCCTGGGGAATGGAACTGCACTATTTCGTGGAACAGGACCCCCTGGGCACCGCCGGCGGGGTCAAAGCGGCGGAGGAATTTATAGGCGATGAGGATTTTCTGGTCTTTTCCGGAGACTGCGTCTGTGATTTCGACCTGCAGGAGTGCTGTGCCCGCCACAAAGCCCGCAAGGCCGCCGTCACCCTGCTGCTGCATCGGGAGCGCGACCCTCTGGAATACGGCCTGGTACAGCTGGACCAGGACAACCGGGTGGAGCGTTTTCTGGAAAAGCCGGGCTGGGGCGAGGTGTTCACCAATCTGGTCAACACCGGCATCTACTTCCTCTCCCCCGCCGTGCTGAAACAGATCCCCGCCGACACCGCCTATGACTTCTCCCGGGAGCTGTTTCCCAAACTGCTGGAGGAGGGGACGCCCCTCTACGGCGACACCCCCTACGGCTACTGGCGGGATATGGGGGACACCGGAGCTTATCTGCAGGCCGCCGCCGACGCGCTGGACGGCAAGGTCAAGCTGGATCTGCTGCTGCCGCAGCTCCGGGCGGGCGTGTGGTGCGCCTCCCCCCTGCCGGAGAGCTGCGCGGTGGTGCCCCCCTGCTGGATCGCCGAGCGGGTCACCATAGGGGAGAGCTGCCTGATCGGCCCCCACACCGTGCTGGAACAGGGCACTTTTTTGGGGGACCGGACGGTGGCCCAGCGCTCTGTGCTGCTGGGGTGCGCCGTGGGCAGCAGTTCCACTCTCCACGGCGCCATCCTCTGCGAGGACAGCAGCGTAGGCAGCGGATGCACCCTGGCCCAGGGCAGCGTACTGGGGGCTGAAGCGGTGCTGGAGGACCACGTCATGCTCCGGGAGGAGGTGCGCATCTGGCCCAGAATTCCGGTGAAATCGGGCAGCCGCCTCACCTCCTCTGTGACCGGCGGCGCCCTGCCCATTCACGTCTGCTTTGAGGGCGGGGCGATCCGGGGCAGGCTGGCCCAGGAGATCACCCCGGAGCTGCTGCTCACCCTGGGCAGCGTACTGGGCCGCTGGGACCGGGTGGCCCTGGGGGCTACTCCGGGCACCGGCGGCGCCGCCCTGCTCATGGCGGCGGCGGCCGGGGTGTCCGCCGCCGGCAGCATCCCCCTGGTGCACGACGGCACCACCTGGGGCGCCGGGGCCTACTTTGCCCGCCGGGGCGGGGCGGATTGCTCCCTGTTTATCGAGTGCCAGGGGGAGGAGTGCCTGCTGTGGACCTTCGACTGCCACGGCCTGCCCCTGGACCGGGACCAGAGCCGCCGCATCGAGGGGGCCCTGCGGCGGCAGGAGATTCACCGGGCCAGCGCCGGGGCCATGGGCCGCCAGGAGCAGGCCAAAGGCGTTGACACCGCCTACTGCACCGCCGCCGTGCAGCAGGCCGGCACCGGGGCCATGCCCGCCCTCACCCTCTGCGTACCCGAGGAGGGCCGGGAAAACCAGCTGCTCATCCAGGCGCTGCAGGGCATGGGCTGCAAGGTGCTCCGCCAGCGGCGCAGGGGGGTGCCCGCCCTCTGGTGCCGCCGGGGCGGACGGCTGCTCTTCGCCGAGGACGAGCGGGGCGGGGCCATCCTGCCGGAACACCTGCTGCTGATGGCGCTGCTGGCCCTGGTGGAGGCCGGGGAAACCCGGCTGGCCCTGCCCTGGGACACCCCGGCCGCCGCCTTCACTCTGCTGCGGGAGCTGGGGGCCGCCCCCGCCCCCATTGAGGAAGGCGCCGCCCTGGCTCAGGCCCAGGCTGCCCTGCGGGACGGGATCTTCGCCGCCTGCCTGCTCTGCCGCCGAATGGGGCGCACCGGGGAATCTTTAGGAGAACTGAACCGCCGCATCCCCGCTTTTGGGGTTTTCCGGGGCGAGCTGCCCCTGGAGGGCAGCCGGGGCGACCTGATGGAGCAGCTGGCCCGGCGCTGGCCGGAGGCCGACCCGGCCCGGGAAGGGCTGCGGCTCCACCTGGCCGGAGGCTGGGCATGGCTGCACCCCGCCGCCTCCCAGGCCGTGCTGAAGGTGCGCACCGAGGGGGAAAACGTGGAGCTGGCCGCAGAACTGTGCGACCTTGTCCTCTCAGAGGCCCGGCGGCTGGACCGCAAAAAGCCGCAAAATTGACGTTTTTTGCTCATATTGTCCCCAATGGCCTCGGACGCGGCCGCAGAAATGTGAAAAATATGGCTGTACGCGGGGCCTATCCTGTGATATACTTTTTATATCGTGCAGTGTAAGCTGGGCGCCCATGATGCGGGGCATCCCCCAGCTTAAGACGGTCTGAGAACATGCAGGCCCGCCGGACGGGCGGTCTGCGCAGTCACCTGCCGCGGCTGGGCAGGGACGCAATCCAGCGACAGCAGCACGAACTGTCCGCTGAATCCAAAACGGAGCATGCAGCAAAAGGCGTTTTTCCCCACAGGGCCCCGGCTGGGCCCCCGGCGAAGCAGGGCCGGGTGCCGCCGGCGCCCTCCGGGGAAAAAGGCTGTCTTGGCCTGCGTCCATTCCGCCCCGTTTTTGTCAGGAGCGCTCTCCTGGTCCCGTCTTTCAGCCGCGCTTACATCGAAACAGATACAAAAGGAGTTTTCTATTTATGGCTGAAAAATTGAAAATTATATCCCTGGGCGGCCTCAATGAGATCGGCAAAAACCTCACCGTCTACGAGTACGGCGAGGACATCATTGTGGTAGACGTGGGCATGGGCTTTCCCGATGACGACATGTACGGCATTGACGTGGTCATCCCGGACATCACCTATCTGATCAAGAACCAAAGCAAGATCCGGGGCATCTTCCTGACCCACGGCCATGAGGATCACATCGGCGCGCTGCCCTATGTGCTCCGGGACATCAACGCCCCCATCTACGCCACCCGGATGACCGCCGGGCTGGTGGAGCTGAAGCTGGAGGAGCACCGGCTGCTCAGCAAGACCCACATCCAGACCTGCGAGGCCGGGGATGTGATCCGGGCAGGCAAGTTCACCGTGGAGTTCATCCACATGAACCACTCCATCGCCGACGCGGTGGCCTTTGCCATCACCTGCCCGGTGGGCACCGTGATTCACACCGGCGACTTCAAGATCGACCCCACCCCCATCTCCGGCGGCATGATCGACCTGGCCCGGCTGGGCGCCCTGGGCAACAAGGGGGTGCTGGCCCTGCTGTGCGACTCCACCAATGTGGAGCGCCCGGGCTACACCAAGAGCGAGCGGGCCGTGGGGGACAGCTTTGACGCGCTGTTCAAGGGCTGTGACGAGCGCATCATCGTCACCACCTTCGCCTCCAACGTGGACCGGATCCAGCAGGTGGTCAATGTGGCCGCCCGCTACGGGCGGAAGGTGGCGGTGAGCGGCCGCAGCATGGAGAACGCCCTGGCCGTGTCCACCCAGCTGGGCTATATGAACGTCCCCGAGGGCACCGTGGTCCCCCTGGAGCAGATCAAGACCCTGCCCAAAAAGCAGGTGTGCATCATCACCACCGGCAGCCAGGGCGAGAGCATGTCCGCTTTAACCCGGATCGCCTTCTCCACCCACCGGCAGATCGACATCCAGCCCGGGGATCGGGTCATCCTCTCCGCCTCCGCCATTCCGGGCAACGAGAATTCCATCGGCGCGGTCATCAACGAGCTCTACCGCAAGGGCGCCGAGGTGGTCAACGAGCGGGCCGGCGCCCTCCATGTCTCCGGCCACGCCTGCCAGGAAGAGCTGAAGATCATCCATGCCCTGGTCAAACCCAGGTTCTTCATTCCGGTCCACGGCGAGCAGCGCCACCTGCGCATCCACGCCAAACTGGCCCAACAGATGGGCATGAACCCCAAAAATGTGATTATCAGCGACATCGGCAAGGTCATCGAGCTGACCCACAACTCCTGCCGCATCAACGGCACCGTCCCCTCGGGCAACGTGCTGGTGGACGGCTATGGCGTTGGCGACGTGGGCAGCGTGGTGCTGCGGGACCGGAAGCACCTGGCGGAAGACGGCATGATTGTGGTGGTAGTCACCATGTCCGGCGAGGACGGCAGCGTTGTCTCCGGCCCGGATATCATCACCCGGGGCTTCGTCTACGTCAAGGAGAGCGAACAGCTGATGGACGAGTTGAAGAGCATCGCCTGCCAGACCCTCCACAGCTGCGAACAGCGCCATCTCACCGACTGGGCCACCATCAAGAGCGAGGTCAAGGGAGACCTGTCCTCCTTCCTGTATAAAAAGACCAAGCGTAACCCCATGATCCTGCCCGTTATTATGGAGGTCTGAGCTCAGAGGCATCATACCCGCCTGCCGCTCTGAACCACAAACCGGATTTCGCCGGCATATACAGCGGCCCGCCCCTGTCCGGGGCGGGCCGCTTTTGTCTTTTCCCCACACCTGCGCCCAGGCCCGCGCGGCCTTCAGCGCCCGAAACAACCCACCGGGGCTGTCCTGCCGTTACGCTCCGGCCTCCAGCATGGTGTCCGCGAAAATCGCATAGCCGCAGGTGGGGTCATTGACCAGTACATGGGTGACCGCCCCCACCAGTTTCCCGTCCTGGAGGATGGGCGAGCCGCTCATGCCCTGGACGATGCCGCCGGTTTTGGCCAGCAGGTCCTCGTCGGTGACCCGGATCATCATGGAGCGGCTGTCCTGGCCGGTACAGCGGTAAATGCGCAGAATTTCCACATCAAACTCCTCCACCGAATCCCCCTCCACGTTGGACAGGATGGTGGCCGCACCCACCTTGACCTCGCTCTTTTCGGCCACCGGCACCGCCTCTCCGGTAAAACATCCGCCGGCCCCGCTGGTCACGCCGAAAACGCCGCAGTCGGTGTTGGCATACAGGGTACCCAGATCCTGCTCCAGGTCAAAGGTGCCGTGGAGCTCGCCCGGCGTCCCCTTCTGCCCGGTTTGGACATCGGACACCCTGGCTCCCATAATGGCGCCCGATTCCAGGGGCATCAGCAGCTTGGTGTCAATGTCGTTGATGCCGTGGCCCAGCGCGGCAAATTTTCCGCTGTCCGGGTCATAATAGGTGATGGTGCCGATCCCCGCCATGGAATCCCGGATCCAGGCCCCCAGCCGGTAGGAGCCGTCATTCATGCACTGCACCGCGGCCGTCTCGGTCTCCACCATGCGGCCGCCCCGGGTGAGCTGGATGGCCATGGTCTCACCGCCGGCGGCCTGAAGCAGGGACTGAACCTCCTCAATGGTGTCCACCTGCCGCCCGTCGATGTGCGTAATGATATCCCCGGTGCGCAGCCCGCACTGCCGCGCCGGGGAGGTGTCCCCCTGCTCTGTGGCCACATCGGCCAGTCCCACCACCATAACGCCCCGGGAAAACAGCTTGATGCCCACGGTGTGGCCCACCGGCACCACATACCGCCGCTGTGCGCCGAAGCACTCCGCCGCCTCCGCCGGCCGGTGCCACCCCAGCGCAGCCGCCGCCAGCGAGCAAACCATCGCCAGGGCGAGCAGCATCGCCGTCAGCCAGATCCCCCATGGCTTTGCCTCCTTTTGTTCCATAATTTTCCTCCCCTTTTCTCGCGCATTCTCTCAGCTGGTTTCACACGGCACAAAACCGCGCCCTGTTACTATGTCACAAAAACGGCGCAGTTTGCGCTGGCAAAGTCAAGCAGCGCTGGTTTTCCTCTGTACAAGCCCACGAAAAAGCGCGGCATTGGGGAGTTTTATATGGATTGCATTCCCTCTTTTTCCTAAGTTTTTCTGTTTCGTCCGCCAAAACCGATGTGCCCCGACGGCCTGCGGCGGCCGTCCGCCCGGGCCGGGAAACTATCCCCCCTGCTCCGCCTTCTGCCGGATCAGGCGAAGGTTTTCCCGCAGCCTTCGGTCGGCAGGACTGCGCCGCAGCGCCTCTTCCCCCATAGCCAGGGCGTGGCGGTAATCCCCGGTATAGTACAGGGCAATGGCCATCAGGTCATAGAGCGCTTCCCCCCAGGCCTCCGGCTCTGAGAGATAGGTCTCCGAGCGCTGCCGGATCTCCAGCGCCCGGTGGGCGGCAAAAATGACTCCGTGCCAGTCCTCCTTTTGATAGCAGAACTTGGCCAGATCCAGCCAGGGTTCCCGCAGCTGGGGCGCCTCGCCGCAGGCTCGCAGCAGCCAGCGCTCTGTCTCCCCCTCATCCCCCAGGGCCTGCTGGCACCGGGCAATGTAGCGCATCGAGGCGCAGCGCTCTTCCGCCCAAGTGGCGCTGGGCAGCGCCAAATGCCGCTTCAGGGTGGCCACGGCCTCCTGCCACCGGCCGTAAAACATGTATTCCCGGCCCAGATAGTGCATATTCCGGTCATTGGACGGATCCTCCTGCACTGCCAGTTCCAGCAGCGGCAGATACTGCCCCCGGGATTTTGTCTCGTCGGGGTGGTGTTCCAGCCGGATGCCCTGGGCAAACACCGGGGCGGCCTGCCCATCGCAGCGCAGCACCTCATGCACCGGGTTGACCCAGCGCCAGCCCTGGCGGGCATGGATCTTATCCCCCCAGAAGGAGATGCCGTCGCTGCCGTCGGGGCGGAAGCTCCATATGTAATGATAGCGCACCTGGTTGCACCCGGCCGCCCAGGCCCGCTCCAGCTCGGCCCGCCAGCCCGGCACAAAGACCTCGTCCAGGTCGGTGCACACGCAGATGTCCGTGTCCTCCGGCACCAGAGCCAGGCTGCGGTTGCGGGCCTCGTCAAAGCGCCAGGGGGAGATGGCCGCCACCTCCACCTCCGCTCCCAGCTCCCGCAGCAGCTCCGCCGTGCCGTCCTCCGACCCGGTATCCAGCACCATCACCCGGTCGGCCTCTCCCATGGACGCCATCCAGCGCCGGGCAAATTTAGCTTCGTTCTTGCAGATGGCATAAACCACAACTTGATAGTTTCCCATAGCCCTTCCTCCCTTTCCTCCGGCCGGGGACTGCTTCCGCCCCGGCGCGGGAGAGGCGCCCGCAGGCGCCTCCCCCTTTGACCGGCTCTCCCGCGGCAGCCATGGCCGCGGCAGCCTCTTCTCTGTCACCCCCGCCCCGCCGGACTGCCCGGAGGCAATCCGGCGGCGGCAGTCTCCCCGGCCTCGCCGGGATGGAACCCTTGCTGTGTCAGGTGGCCAGCAGGCCGGCCGCCCGCAGATTGGCCAGCAATTCGTTGAACTGGGTCACAATATCGCCGGTACCGGTGGCGTCGGTCACGGCGGCAGCGGGGGTAACCGTGCCGGCAGGGCCAGTGGGGCCGGTGGGACCCGTGGCGCCGGTCACGCCTGCGGCGCCGGCAGGCCCGGTGGGGCCGGTGGCACCGGTGGCGCCGGTGGTGCCGGCAGGGCCGGTGGGCCCGGTGGGGCCGGTGGCGCCCGCCACGCCCTCAATACCGGCAGGGCCGGTGGGACCGGTCGGCCCGGTGGCGCCGGTCACGCCCGCAGCACCGGCAGGGCCGGTGGGACCCGTGGCGCCCCGAGCCCCCTCGACACCGGCAGGCCCGGTGGGGCCGGTGGGGCCGGGGGCCCCGGTAATGCCTGTCACGCCCGGCGCGCCGGCAGGACCCGTGGGGCCCGGCGGGCCCGTGGCACCGGCAGGGCCGGTGGGACCCGTGGGGCCCGTGCCCGAAGTGCCGGCAGGGCCAGTGGGCCCGGTGGGACCGGTCGCCCCGGCAGGGCCGGCATACCCCTGAGGCCCGGTGGGACCGGTCGCCCCGGCAGGGCCGGGAACCCCCTGGGGTCCGGTGGGCCCCGTGGGGCCAGTGACTCCCGGGGCAATGGGATAACAGCAGACGGGTTGGCAGGGCCGGCAGGGCTCCGGCCCGCAGCCGCAGCCTCTCCCCAGCTCGCCCTGCTCAGATCCGTTATAACGTTTCATTGCAGCAACCATTCCTTTCCAGGAAGAGCGCCCTCTTCCCTATCCCAGTATATGCCCTCCCGGCGCCGAGTTGTGCTTTTCTTTCCACCGCCCCTGGAACCTCTGTTCCCCCACAAAATACGCCGGGGAAGATGCTCCCTGTATTGAAAAACCGCTCCTGCGCTGTTATACTGGGGTATCCACCTTCGTTTGAGAGAGAAGAGAGGTAAACGCTGTAAAACGAGAAAAATTTTCCTCCCGGCTGGGATTTATCCTGATCTCCGCCGGGTGCGCCATCGGCCTGGGCAATGTATGGCGTTTTCCCTACATCGTGGGCAAATACGGCGGAGCGGCCTTTGTGCTGATCTATCTGCTGTTTCTGGTCATTCTGGGGCTGCCCATCATGGTGATGGAGTTCTCCGTGGGCCGCTCCAGCCGCTGCAGCGCCGCGCTGTCCTTTGACCGCCTGGAGCCCAAGGGCACCAAGTGGCACTGGTATAAGTTCGGCGCCATGGCGGGCAACTACCTGCTGATGATGTTCTACACCACCATCGGCGGCTGGATGGTGGCCTATCTGATCAAGATGGCCACCGGCCAGTTTGAGGGGCTGGACACCGAAGGCGTATCCATGGCTTTTTCCGACATGCTCAGCCATCCTCTGCCCATGGCCGCTTTTATGATCCTGGTGGTGATCGCCTGCTTTTTGATCTGCGCCAAAGGGCTGCAGAAAGGCGTGGAGAAGATCACCAAAGTGATGATGCTCCTGTTGCTGGGGCTGCTGGTGGTGCTGGCCATTCGCTCGGTCACCCTGCCCGGGGCCTCCACCGGCTTGAAATTCTACCTGATGCCCAACTTCAGCAATCTGGTGGAGTACGGTCTGGGGGAGGCCATCTTCGCCGCCATGGGCCAGGCCTTTTTCACCCTGAGCCTGGGCATCGGCGCCATGGCTATTTTCGGCAGCTATCTGGACCGCAACCGCTCCCTCACCGGGGAGGCGGTGTATGTCACCGCCCTGGACACCAGCGTGGCGCTGCTGGCCGGGCTGGTCATCTTCCCCACCTGTTTCGCCTACGGCATCGATCCGGGGGAGGGGCCCAGCCTGATCTTCATCACGCTGCCCAACGTGTTCAACTCCATGGAGGGCGGCCGCCTCTGGGGCACGCTGTTCTTCCTGTTCATGATCTTTGCCGCCATCTCCACCATCATCGCCGTCTTTGAAAACATCATCTGCTTCGCCATGGATCTGACGGGCTGCTCCCGGCGCAAAGCGGTGATCTGCAACGCCGTGGCCATTATCCTGCTCAGCCTGCCCTGCGTGCTGGGCTATAATCTGTGGAGCGGTTTCGCCCCGCTGGGAGAGGGCACCACGGTGCTGGATCTGGAGGACTTTATCGTCAGCAACAACCTGCTCCCCCTGGGCAGCCTGGTCTATCTGCTCTTCTGCACCAGCCGCTACGGCTGGGGCTGGAAGAACTTCGTGGCCGAGGCCGACGCGGGCCAGGGCCTAAAATTCCCCAAGTGGGCCCGGTTCTATGTCACCTTCCTGCTGCCGCTGATCGTGCTCTACATCTTTGTACAGGGCTACATCAGCAAATTTGCCTGAACCAATCGCAAAAAGGCCCTGTCCCTCAAGCGGGACAGGGCCTTTTGCCGTATTTGATTTGTTTTTCTTTCAGGCCTGATTGTCCTGGACGGCCAGCTCGCCCAGGGTGCCGGCGGCCATGACCGCCTCCACCTGGTCCACCGTGGGGATGGAGTCGGCGGCGCCGGGGGACTGGATGGTCAGGGCGCTGGCGTAGGTGGCCCGGCGCAGGGCCTGGGCCGGATCCATCTTGTCCAGCATTCCCGCCAGGAAATAGCCCAGGAAGGTATCCCCGGCTGCGGTGGTATCCACCACATGGGGCACCTTGGCGCAGCCCATGCGGATGTCCCGCTCCCCGTCGTGGAACCAGGCCCCGTCGCTGCCCAGGGTGAGCAGGATGCCGGTCTGGGGATAGGCGGCGGTCAGATTGGCCATAATCTCCTCAAAGCTGCCGCCTCCGGCCAGGCCGGCCCCCTCAATCTCGTTGACAATCAGCCAGCGCAGCTTGCCGATGGGGTAGTCCTTGACGCCCTCGTCCATGGGGGCGGCGTTCATGGCCACCGGAATGCCCCGCCGGGCGGCCTCCTCGATGATATAGGGGATCAGATTGGTCTCGTTCTGGAGCAGCAGCATGTCGTCAGGCGTGCACTGATCCAGCACCCGGTCAATGTAATCCTCGGTCAGGCAGGTGTTGGTGCCGCCAAAGAGCAGGATGCAGTTCTGTCCCTGGTCGTCCACCTGGATCACCGTATGGCCGCAGGGGATATCCATGTGGTCCTCCATCCAGTCCATATGGACCCCCGCCTCGGTGAGCACCCGGCGCAGCATCTCGCTGCCCGAGCCGAAATAGCCGGCGTGGTAGACCTCAGAGCCGGTGCGGGCGGCGGCGATGGACTGATTCAGCCCCTTGCCGCCGGCATTGTCGTTCAGGCCCTTGGAGGCCTTGGTCTCCCCGGGCAGCAGAAAACGGTCCACCCGGTAGACATGATCCACATTCAGAGAGCCCAGATTTACAATTTTCATGCGCTGTTCCTCCCATACATTTAATTATAATACAATCAGCGGACCTCCGCCTTAGATTCCGCCCCTATTTTAACTCAAACAGCGCATACGGAGCAAGCCCGTATGCGCTGTTTTTCAGAAAATTCGATTGCGCCGCCCATTTCCGGCAGGGGCTCAAACCTCCAGGAAGTCCACAAAGCGCTCTTCGGCCAGATCCTGTTCGCTGATGTGCAGGTCCCGGCCGGTCAGATCCTCCACCGCCTGCACCAGATGCATGGCGTCAATGCCGTATTTCTTCATCAGGTACATCTTGGAGGCGCCATGGGGATAGCCCGGCAGGCCGATCTTCACCAGCCGCTTGCCAATGCCCTGTTCGGCGATGACCTCGGCGACGGCGCTGCTCAGGCCGCCGATGTTGTACTGGTTCTCAATGGTGACCACGCCGTACTTGCACTTCTTCAGCGCCTCCACAATGGTGGGGTCGGTGAAGGGCTTCAGGGTGGAGACGTGCATGTGCTGCACCGACACCCCCCGCTCCTTCAGCACGGCGGTGGCCCGCATGGCCTCCTCGGTGCAGATGCTGGAGGAGAGGATGAGCACGTCGTCGCCCTCGCTGAGCACCCGGGCCCGGTTGAACACCATGGGCTCGTCGGCGGGGAACAGGCGGGGCACCTCCTTGCGGAGCATGCGGATAAACACCGGGCCGTTATAATTGTAGGCCATATCCAGCACGCTCTCGATCTCGGTGGCGTCGCCGATGTCGAAAATGGCCATATTGGGCACCGTGCGCAGCACCCCCACGTCGTTGATGGACTGGTGGGTCACGCCGCCGGGGGTGGTGATGCCGGGCACAAAGCCCACAAAGACCACCGGCAGGTTGGGATAGGCCACGCTCATCTCCAGCTGGTCCAGAATGCGCCGGTAGAGGAAGACCGAGAAGGTGTGCAGGAAGGGGCGGTAGCCCTCCCGGGCCAGCCCCGCCGCCCAGGAGCACATATTCTGCTCGGCAATGCCCAGGGTCAGGTAGCGGTCGGGATAGACCGCCCGGAATTTTTTGACCTCGCAGGAGGTGCCCAGGTCGGCGGAGAGCACCAGCACCTCGGGATGCCGGGCGGCAAGGTCGATCATGCAGCGCTCGTGGGTGTTGACTTCGATTTTCATGACCAGTTCCCTCCTTACATCTCGTCGTAGATTTTCTGGTACTCGGCCCGCTCCCCCTCGGGGATGCGGACAAAGTGCAGGAACGGCCACTTCTTCTCCAGGGGCGGGATGCCGGTGGTGCCCCGGGTGCGGCAGATCACCGCCAGCGGGCGGTCCGGGTGCTCCGTGGCGCAGGCGCGGAGAATATCGTCGATGTCGTGGCCGTCGCAGGTGACGCACTTGGCGCCGAAGGCCTCAAACCGGTCCGCGATGGGCTCCTCGGTCATCTGGTTCTCAATGGCGCCCTCCACCTGCTGTCCGTTGGCGTCCACAATCATGACAAAGTTGTCCAGCTTGTAGTAGCCGGCGGCCTGGACGCACTCCCAGGTCTGGCCCTCCTGGAGCTCGCCGTCTCCCAGCAGGCAGTACACCTTGCCGGTGTCCCCCTTCCACTTCCGGGCCTGGGCGGTGCCGGCGGCGATGGACACGGTCTGGCCCAGGGAGCCAGCGGTGTTCTCAAAGCCGGGGGAGTGCTCGGCGCCGATCATCTCCATATTCCAGCCGTCCACATTGAACTTGTCCAGGGCGGCGGGGCTGATCCGGCCCACAGCGGCCAGGGCGCAGTAGATCACCGAGGCGTAGTGGCAGCAGGAGACAAAGAACCGGTCCTTGTCCGGGGCGGGCAGTCCGTGGTAGGCGCTGCCCCGCTGATAGTCCATGTTGTCCGGGCCGGGCACCCCGGGGAAGGGGATGGCGTCCCACTCACCCACCGAGGGCCCCAGCTTCAGAACCTGGGTGTACAGGGTGGAGATGATCTCCGCAGAGGAACAGGCCTGGGCCAGATAGCAGCCGCCGGTCTTCAGGGCGATGCCCAGAATCTGCTTGCGGATCTGGTTGGCGATGGCCTGGGTCTCTGCCTTGGTGTAACTTTTTTCCGCCATAGCTATGCGTCTCCTCTCTTGTTTTCGGGTTCGCTTTCGGCTTCATTTTTTCACACCCCGCCGGGCAAGTCAAGGCGGGAGCGGAAAATTCTCCGCCCCCGCCTTTACATTTGTTCAGTTTTCTTCCGTTTTGTTCAGCGCAAGCAGCTCCTCCGCCAGCGGTTCGTCCACCACCAGCAGGTTGACGCAGCCCCCCCGCACCGCCGCCAGGGTCTCCACGGCCCGGCCGGCCCCGGCGTTGATGCCGATGCGCCAGGAGGCCTGGCGGGTGGCCTCCAGGGGGCAGCCCACCACATAGCGCCCGGGCACTTCAATCTCCCGGCCGTTCCGGTCCAGCAGCCGTCCCTGGATCACCGCGGCCGCTCCGGCGGCGGTGAGCTCCTCCCGATCCCGTTCCGTAAAGTAGCCCGCCCGGTACAGCGACCCCTCCCGGTCCCAGAGGGAGCCGACGCCGGTGACCACGATATCGGCCCGCTCCCCCTGGCGGATGGCCAGCGCCACCGAGGGCTCCCGGAGCAGATAGGACTGGACCAGCTCGCTCTCCACATACACCGGAGCATAGACATTGCGGAAGGTGCCGTTGAGCTTCTTGGCCAGGGTGAGGGAGAGTTCCAGGCCGTCCAGCTGGGGGTTGCCCGTCCCCAGGCAGCCGATCATCTGGACCACCTGCACCTGGAAGATGTGCTGCTGCGCGGGAACCTGGCCGCAGAAGGCCCGCAGCGCCCGGCCCCAGGCAATGCCCACCGTCATGCCGCTCTCCAGCAGGGCCAAAAAGGCCTCCGCCGCCGCCTGGGCGCACCGGTGGAGCGCCCGGTCCCGGTCGCAGCGGCCGGCCACCACCACCGCATCCCGGAGCCCCAGCTCCCGGCGCAGCCGGGCGGACAGTTCGGCCTGCTTGCGCAGCGGGGCGTGCACCACAATCTCCACCACCCCGCACGCCCTGGCCTCCTCCAGCAGCCGGGACACCGTGGGCCGGGACAGCCCCAGCAGCCCGGCAATCTTCTGCTGGCTCATCCCCTGCTCATAATACAGCTCCGCCACATGGACCAGGCGGGATTCCCTGCTCTGCAGCTCCATCTTCGGCGCCTCCTCTTTCCTTTTGAGGCTATTTTACCATAGAACCGGCCGCCGGAGAAGGGTGCGGGCGCGATTCTCCCCTTGCATTTCCCACCCCGGCGGTGTACACTCACCTCAGAACACCGCGCCGCCAGCGGCGCAGGACCAAACGAACCCAAAGACAACGAGCAAAGAAAGGTGCGTGTACGCTATGCTGAAAGGAATTCCCCCCGTCCTGTCCCCGGAACTGCTGAAGGTGCTGGCCGAGATGGGCCACGGCGACACCCTGGTCATCGGCGACGCCAACTTCGCCGCCGCCTCCATGGCCAAGGACAGCATTCTGATCCGCTGCGACGGGGTCAAGGCCACCGACCTGATGGACGCCATCCTCACCCTGCTTCCCCTGGACGACTTTGTGGACGATCCGGTGCTCATCATGGACAAGGACGCCCGCCACGCCGATCTGGAGTGCCCGGTGTGGGACGAGTTCAAGGCCATCGTGGCCAAACACGATCCCCGGGGCGCCGACGCCTGCGCCATGATCCCCCGGGGCAAGTTCTACACCATGGCCAAAAATGCCTATGCCGTGGTGGCCACCACCGAGACCGCTTTTTACGCCTGCACCATCCTGCAGAAGGGGTGCCTGTAAGAAAACGGACAGAAAAGCAAAAAAAACCACATCCGGATTTTATAAAATGGCGGCTGACCTTTGGGACGGCCGCCATTTTCAGGTTTTTCAGGAATGATGTCCCCCTGTAAACGCCGCATATTTTGTGAATATTTTGACACAATATAGAAGTTTGCGTTTGTCAAGGGGGAGTTCCATGGGCGATTCGCCGAAATTAAACTTGCTTTTTTGTGCGTTGTTCCGAAAAGAAGAAAAACGGGCAAAAATCCAAAACAGAACATTTACAAAACTATGAACTTGTGCTAAATTGACAGTACCGAAGCGGAAACCGCTTTGGTAAAAATATCTATATAGGAGGAAAAACATGAAAAAGCTAGTTGCTATGCTGCTGGTTCTCGCCATGGCTTTCGCTCTCGTGGCCTGCGGCGGAAACAGCACCACGTCCAACCAGGGCAGCACTTCTACTCCCGCCAGCTCCGCTGACGGCAGCGGTGATGCCTCCACCGGCGACGCCTCCACTGGAGATGCCTCCACTGGCGACGCCACCACCACCGAGTCCCCCGTGGCCGGCAAGAAGATCGCCTACATCATGCTGATGACCCCCGCCACCATCTTCCAGATGTGGTCCACCTCTTTCGAGGAGACTGCTGAGAAGCTCGGCATGGAAGCCGACACCTTCTTCTGCAACGACAACGCTGACGAGTGGCAGACCCGTATCACCCAGTGCGCTCAGAGCGGCTACGACGGACTGATGGTCTCCCACGGCGGCCAGGAGTATGCCTGGAGCTTCCTGAGCGGCATCCTGGAGCAGTATCCCGATCTGAAGATCGTCACCTTCGACACTCCCTTCAAGGATGAGAACGGCGAGGTCCAGAAGATCGAGGGCGTGACCCAGTTCTTCCAGCAGGACGCCGGCTTTGCCGAGATGCTGCTGGACACCATCCTGGACATGTATCCTGAGAAGGTCGAGGCCGGCGAGGCCGTCCGCGTTCTGCAGGTTCAGCAGGGCGCCGGCTACAACAGCCCCTTCGATCGCCGCCAGGAAGGCTATCAGCCCTATGAGGACGACGGCCGCATCACCACCGTGGAGCGCATCGCCCCCATCGATGACCAGAACGCCACCCAGTCCATGCGCGACGTGACCGCCGCCACCCTGCAGAAGTACAACGACACCGAGGACATCGACGCCATCTGGTGCTGCTATGACGCTTATGCTCAGGGCGTGTATCAGGCTCTGGTCGAGGCCAACTCCGAGATCCCCATGGTCTCCGTTGACATCAGCAACGAGGACATCCAGTACATGGCCGAGGGCAAGAACTGGAAGGCTTGCGCCACCACCAACTGGACCAGCAACGGCGAGTTCGCCTGCCGTATCCTGGCTCTGGAGATGGCCGATCAGTACGATGACATCCGCGCCGCTTCCTGCTACTATGCGGACATCGGCGACTGGCTGGAGATCCCCTCCTCCGTTATCACCCAGGAGATGGTCATGAGCCAGGAGGGCACCACTGTGGAGAACCTGGGCGAGGTCGCCCCCGACTCCTACAGCGATGTCTCTTGGATGCCCACCTGCGACTGGATGGTCGAGCTGCTGGGCCACTAAGCCCTGACGGCATCCACAACCGCATCTGAACCAATCTTAAGCGAAACGGGGCGTCGGAGTATTTGCTCCGGCGCCCCGCCTTCCATTGCCGGCTTGTGCGCTGGGCCGGAATGAAAGCTTGAAAAGAGGGAATCTATGGACAAAATCACATTAGGAACCAAAAAGGTTTCCATTGAGTTTCCCGGCGTCAAGGCTCTGTCCGACTGTGATTTCGAGATCAGCACCGGCATGATCCACGCTGTCATGGGCGCCAACGGCGCCGGCAAATCCACCCTGATGAAGGTGCTGGCCGGCTCCAACCCCACCTATACCGGCGACGTGCTCTACAACGGGCAGGTCGTTCAGGTACGCCACCCCGCCGACGCCAAGAAGCTCGGCATTCAGATCGTGTACCAGGAGGTGGACATGGCTCTGGTCCCCACCCTGACGGTGGCAGAGAACGTCATGTTCAACGACACGGTCATGAACATGAAGGGCAAGCTCTTCATGAACTACGGCAGAATCCGCAAAGAGGCCGCCGAGGTGCTGAAGCGGCTCAACGTGGACATTGACGTCCGCCGCCCCTGCGGCAGCCTGACTCTGGCTCAGAAGCAGATGGTGCTGATCGCCCGGGCGATTCAGAACACCTGTAACTTCCTGATCCTCGACGAGCCCACCGCCCCCCTGTCCGACTCCGAAACCGAGGAGCTGTTCCGGGTGGTGCGCCACCTGCGGGAGACCGAAAACATCGCAATCATCTTCATCACCCACCGCATCCAGGAGGTGCTGCGGATCTGCGACTCTTACACCGTGATGAGAAACGGCGAGATCGTGGATACCACCCCCATCACCCCCGAGACGACCACCAAGGAGATCGTCGACAAGATGCTGGGCCGTTCCTTTGACGAATCCTTCCCCAAGGAAGTCTGTGATATCGGGGAGAAGGCCTTTGTCGTGGAGCACCTCTCTGAGCGGGAGGGCCGCGTCAAGGATGTCTCCCTCTACGTCCGCCGGGGCGAAATCGTTGGCCTGGCCGGACTGGTCGGCGGCGGCAAGACCGAGCTGTGCAAGACCCTGTTCGGCGACTACAAGAAGTCCTCCGGCACCATCACCCTCAACGGCAAGGAGCTCAAGTTCAAGAACCCGGCCGACGCCGTGCGGCAGGGCATTGCCCTGGTGCCCGAGGAGCGGCGCAAGGAGGGCGTGCTGGTCACCGAGACCGTCACCTTCAACGTCTCCGCCGCCTGCCTGGGCAAGTTCTGCCACCTGACCTTTGTCAACGACCACAAGACCGCCAAGGTGGCCGAGGAGTTTGTGGAGAGCCTGAGCATCAAGACCCCCTCGGTGCGCCAGAAGGTGGCCAACCTGTCCGGCGGCAACCAGCAGAAGGTGGCCGTGGCCAAGTGGCTCAACGCTGACGCCGATGTGTACATCTTTGACGAACCCACCAAGGGCGTGGACGTGGGCGCCAAGCAGGAGATCTTCCACCTGATCAACGAGATCGCCAAGCAGGGCCACTGCGTCATCTACGCCACCTGCGAAAACTCCGAGCTGCTGAGCATCACCGACCGGATGTACGTCATGTTCGACGGCCAGGTTATGGCGGAGCTGGAAACCGCCAAGACCAGCGAGGACGAGATCATGCACTACGCCACCGGCGACACCTCTGCCTACGTGGCCGGCTGACCCGAAGAGAGATCGGGATATTCCATTACGGGAGGAAAACAATATGGTTCAAAGTTCAACTAGTCTGAGGAAGGCTGGCCACCAGCTCCTGAACTGGGCCGCCGTCATCGTGCTGGTGCTGTCTGTCATCATCTTCACGATCATCCGGGGCAACGCCTTCTTCTCCGTCAACAACCTGACCAGCATCCTAACCTCCATGTCCACCGTCACCATCTTCGCCATGGCGGCCACCGTCTCCATGGCTCCCGACGGATTCGACATGTCCGCCGCCACCCTGGGCACCTTCTGCGCCTATGTGTTCGCATCCATGTGCCTGTGGTTCGGCTTCCCGGTGTGGCTGTCTTTCATCATCACCATCATCTTCGCCATGGTGATGTATCTGCTCACCATGTTCCTGATCCTGGTCTGCAAAGTGCCCGACATGCTGTGCACCTGCGCCCTCCAGTTCGTCCATCAGGGCCTCGGCCTGGCCTACACCGGCGGTTCCGCCGTGTCCGCCGGTCTGAACGGCCCCAGCTGGTTTGCCGCTCTGAACGGCGGCGACGCCTCTCCCGCCGGCGGCTGGGCTGAAGCTGCCCGGAACATCGGCAAGTCCCCCTGGATCTACGTCATCATGATCGTCTGCGTGGTGGTCTGCTGGGTGCTGCTGGAGCGCACCAAGTACGGCCGTTACCTGTACGCCATGGGCGGCAACAAGACCGCCGCCAAGCTGTCCGGTATCAACGTCAAGCGGATGCGCTTCCTGGCCGGCATGTTCGCCGCCGTGTTCATCGCCGTCGGCGGTATCGTGGTGTGCTCCCGGAACATGTCCGCCATGATCAACGGCTGCGACTCCTACCTGATGAGCTCCCTGGCCGCCGTGTTCGTCGGCCGCAGCGTGGGCGGTGCCGAACGGCCCAACGCCTTGGGCACCTTCATCGGCGCCCTGCTGATTCAGGTGCTTGAAAACGGTCTGACCATGTGCGGCGTGGTGTACTATGTGCTCCCCGCTGTCAAGGGCGCCGTGCTCTGCCTGGCCCTGGTCGCCGCTTACGCCACCTCCAAGGAGGACTGATTCCTCGTCTCTCCTGCGTTCGACCGCTGGGCGGCCGCCCTGTCCGTCCACCGGCCGAACCTGACCCACTACCTGCAACGGGGTGTTGTGAAATGTCCGTTTCACAACGCCCCGTTCTTTTTCGCTGCTATCCCAGAAAAGCACTGTAAAACAAGGAAATTTTACCCCATCTTTTGAAGCTGCCTCGTGTTTTCTGCCGGATGCGAAATGTTATCTTTTGTTGAAAATGTTGTTTTGTGTCCGTTTTCTCGTTGACATCAAAGCCGTTTCAGAGTACAATAATCCTGATGAAAATAGCGGGCAGACTGCCCCCGCTGCGCAGCAATGCCTACCGGCAGCAATGTTCTCTATACCTAGGGAGGAATCTATTATGTCAAAGTTCGATACCTACTTCCTGATGAAGGCAGAAGACGCCATTGAGTACGCCCAGCTGAAGGTGCCCCAGAAGAACTGGGACGCGGCCAGCATGCAGTGCAAGGAGATCGGCGACGGCAACCTGAACTACGTCTTTAAAGTGTGGGACAGCCAGGGCCACAGCGTCATCATCAAGCAGGCCGGCACCGTCACCCGGATCTCTGAGGATATGAAGCTGGACACCGACCGCAACCGCATCGAGTCCGAGATCCTGATCCTCCAGGGCAAGCTGGCCCCCGGCTATGTGCCTGAGATCTACTTCTATGACACCGTCATGAGCGCCTGCGGCATGCAGGATCTGAGCGACCACGAGATCATGCGCACCGCCATGCTCAAGCACGAGATCTTCCCCAAGTTCGCCGACCAGATCTCCACCTTCATGGCCCAGGTGCTGATGGGCACCACCGACGTGGTGATGGACCACCAGGAGAAGAAGGCGCTGCAGCGCAAGTTCATCTCCCCCGAGCTGTGCGACATCTCCGAGCGGCTGGTGTACACCGAGCCCTACAACGACGAGCTGGGCCGCAACAACGTCTTCCCCCCCATCGCCGATTTTGTCAAAGAGAAGCTCTATGGCGACGAGGAGCTCCACTGCGAAGTGGCCAAGCTGAAGATGGACTTCATGACCCGGGCCCAGAGCCTGATCCACGGCGACCTGCACACCGGTTCCATCTTTATCAACCAGGACACCACCATGGTCTTTGACCCGGAGTTCTGCTTCTACGGCCCCATGGGCTACGACATCGGCAACGTCATCGCCAACATGATCTTCGCCTGGTGCAACGGCGAGGCCGCCGGCGCCAAGGAGTTCTGCGACTGGGTGGAGAGCGTCATCGTGGACGTGATCAACATGACCATGGAGAAGATGCGCGCCTACTATGACGGCCATGTCACCGACACCATGTGCAAGAACAAGGCCTATGAGGACTATTATATGTCCACCATCCTGGCCGACACCTCCGCCGTCACCGGCCTGGAGATGATCCGCCGCATCGTGGGTATGGCCAACGTCAAGGACATCACCACCATCGCCGATCAGGCCAAGCGGGCCCGCGCCGAGAAGATCTGCATCACCGCCGGCATCGACTTCATCAAGAACCGGGCCGAGCGCAAGTGCGGCAAGTGCTTTCTGAACGTGCTGAAGGACGCTGTGGCCGCGGTTGACGCCCAGTAAGCCATCCGGTTCCGGAGGAACCGGCGACTATAAGGAGATGTAACTATGGAAAACGCTCTGAATCTGGACACCGTACTGCTGTCCGAGGACAAAAAGTCTGTGGTGATCCTGGACCAGACTCTGCTGCCCAACGAGTGCAAGTATCTGACCCTGGACAAGGCCGAGGACATCTGGGAGGCCATCTACTCCCTGCGTGTGCGCGGCGCCCCCGCCATCGGCGTGGCCGGCGGCTATGGCTACTATGTGCTGGCCAACCAGGTGGACACCGAGGATATGGACGCCTTTGTGTCCAAGTGCACCGAGCTGATGGAGTATCTGAACTCCTCCCGCCCCACCGCCGTCAACCTGAGCTGGGCCCTCAACCGGATGCACGGGGTGCTGATGGCCGAAAAGGAGGGCAAGACCGTCGCCGAGATGAAGCAGCGGCTGATGGAAGAGGCCGACGCCATCCGGGCTGAGGACATCCAGATCAGCCGCAACATCGGCCAGTACGGCTTTGAACTGCTGGAGAAGCTGGGCAAGGGCGTGGGCATCATGACCCACTGCAACGCCGGCACCCTGGCCACCGCCAAGTACGGCACCGCCCTGGCTCCCGTGTACATCGCGCTGGAGAACGGCTGGGACGGCAAGCAGGACCTGCACGTCTACTGCGACGAGACCCGTCCCCTGCTCCAGGGCGCCCGGCTGAGCGCCTATGAGATGCAGGCCGCCGGTGTGGACACCTATGTCCAGTGCGACAACATGGCCTCCTACACCATGAAGTCCGGCAAGATCGGCATCATCTTCGTGGGCTGCGACCGGGTGGCCGCCAACGGCGACTTCGCCAACAAGATCGGCACCAGCGGCGTGGCCATCATCGCCAAGCACTACGGCATCCCCTTCTACTGCTGCGCCCCCTCCTCCACCATCGACATGACCATGGAGTCCGGGGACGAGATCCACATCGAGCAGCGCAAGGGCGAAGAGGTCACCGAGATGTGGTACGCCAAGCGGATGGCCCCCGAGGGAGTCGGCGTGGTGAACCCCGCCTTCGACGTCACCGACCACAGCCTGGTCACCGGCATCATCACCGAGAAGGGCATCGCCTATCCCGATGAGAACGGCTCCTTCAAGTCCGCCTTTGAGCGGATGGGCATCAAGCCGGTGGAGAAGTACGTAGACAAGAAATAATCCCTCCACAGCGCAAAGCGCGGGGCGGATCATCTGATCCGCCCCACGCTGCTCAAACTCTTTTGCTCAGTAAATCCGCACGCCGTTGCGCTTCAGGCACTCCTTCCACTCCGGCGAAAACTCCGTATCCATGACAATGCCGTCCAGCTCCCGGAAGGAGATCAGACTGGCAAAGGACGTATTGTTCAGCTTGGAGTGATCCACCACCAGATACTTCTGCTTGGCGTGCTCCAGCGCCAGCCGGCGCAGCGCCGCAATATTCTCGTGGGTGTCTGTGACGCCGTACTCCATGCTGACGCTGCGGCAGGAGATAAACGCCTTATCCACAAAATACCGCTGCAGGCTGCTCATGGCCCCGTCCCCGGTAAAGCTCATGGTCGTGCTGGAAAACTCCCCGCCGATGAGGAACAGGTGGACCGTCTTGGAGGTCGACAGGATATTGGCGATCTCCAGCGAGGTGGTCAGCACGGTCAGCTTCCTGTCCGCAATCTTGCGGGCAATGAACCAGGCGGTGGTGGAGCAGTCCAGATAGATAAAATCCCCCGGCTGGATCAGCGCGTCGCACTTCTGGGCGATGATCTGTTTTTCCGCCGTTTTCAGAACCTGTCTCGTGGAGATGTCGATATCATTTTGTACGCCTTCCAGGATGTAGGCGCCTCCATGAGTCCGGATCAGCTGTCCGTCCTGCTCCATGGCCCGCAGATCCCGACGGATGGTCTCTTTGGTCACATTAAGCCGGGCCGCCAGGTCCGTAATGGTCACGCTTTTTCTCTCTTGGAGCTGTTCCCGAATCGCATTTCTGCGGGCAATCGCTAGCATCCTTTGTTCCCCCTCATTTATCTGTGGTTTTGCTGAGTTCAGCATAGCACAGTTACAAAAAAAAGGCAATAAAAGAAGTCATCCTTCCCTTGGAGGTGCACAGTCATGAAATTCAAAGGGTATTCCGACGCCGCCCTGCTGGCCCAGCTGGGAGACCGTTTTTCCGTCTCCTACCGCATCGCCGCCGATGAAAAAACCGCCTTGGAGATGGCCAAGAGCATGTGTGTGGAGCAGACCGTGGAGTTTCCCGCCCAACACATCGAGTGCGACGCCATTCACAGCGACATCATCGGCCGGCTCGAGGACTTCAGCCCCTGTGACGGCGGCTTCCGGGCACTGATCAGCTACTCCGATCAGTGCGCCACCGAGGAGTTTTCCCAGTTTTTCAACGTGGTGTTCGGCAACTCCAGCCTGCTGCCCGGCATCACCGTGGAGCGCATCCATCTCTCCCGGGAGCTGCGGGACTGGTTCCCCGGCCCCAAATACGGCGTGCCCGGACTGCGGGAGCGGCTGGGGGTGGAGCGGCGTCCCCTGGCGTTCACCGCCCTGAAGCCCATGGGGCTGCCCACTGTGGCTCTGGCGGACGAGGCCTATCAATGCGCCCTGGGGGGCGTGGACCTGATCAAGGACGACCACGGGCTGATGAACCAGTGCTTTTCCACCTATCAGGACCGGGTCAAAACGGTCTGTGAGGCAGTGCGCCGGGGCAACGAGGAGAGCGGCCACCACACCGCCTATATCCCCAACCTGAGCGGCAGCTTCGAGTCTATCATGGACCGGGTCCGCTATGCCGAGGACTGCGGCGCCGGCGGCGTCATGCTGGCCCCCGGCCTGGTGGGCTACGACACCATGGAGTATGTGGCCCGCCACACCGAACTGCCGGTGGTGGCCCATCCGGCCATGGCCGGATGTCTGCTGGACAAGGGGAGCGGCGGCTTTGACTGCGGCTGTGTGCTGGGGCAGTTGCCCCGGATCTGCGGCGCGGACATCACCGTGTTCCCCAACTACGGCGGCCGCTTCTCCCTCTCCCAGGCCCAGTGCCGCTCCATTGTGGAGTTCTGCCAGGAGCAGGAGGGGGATATGCCCCCCATCTTCCCCAGCCCTGCCGGTGGCATGACCTTCGAGAAGGTGGCCCCCATGAAAGCGTTTTACGGCGGAGACGTGGCCTTCCTGATGGGCGGCGGTCTGTTCACCGTCACGGAAAATCTGCCCGCCAACTGCCGCACCTTTGTGGATATGCTCAGCAAATGATGGAAATTCCGGTGAAAAGAGGTCGAAACAATGAATTACAGAATCAACGACGAGTACCCCAGTGATTTTGAGGCCAAGCAGGCCATCCTGGAAGTGGGCCGCCGGATGTACATGAAGAACTTCGTGGCCTCCAATGACGGCAACATCAGCTGCAAGGTCAGCGACACCACCCTGTGGTGCACCCCCACCGGGGTGTCCAAGGGCTTTATGACCGACGAGATGCTGGTGCTGATGGACGTGGAGGGCAATGTCATCCGGGGAGAGTACAAACCCTCCAGCGAGATGAAGATGCACCTGCGGGTCTACCAGGAAAACCCCAAGATCAAGGCGGTGGTCCACGCCCATCCCCCAGCGGCCACCAGCTATGCCATTGCCGGCCTGCCCCTGAACCACGCCATCCTCACCGAGGCGGTCATGGGCATCGGCGAGATTCCCCTGGCCCCCTATGCCATGCCCGGCACCCAGGAGGTGCCCGACTCCATCGCCCCCTTTGTCAACACCCATAACGGCTGCCTGCTGGCCAACCACGGCGCCCTGGCCTGGGGCAACGACGTGATGGAGGCCTGGATGCGCATGGAATCCATCGAGTACTATGCCCTGGTCAGCATGTACACCCACGGCCTCATCGGCCAGGCCAACGAGCTGACCTGCGAACAGGTGGACCGGCTCATCGAGCGGCGCACCAACAGCGGCATCACCACCGGCGGCCGCCCCCTGTGCCGCAACTGCGACGCCAACGGCGTCCCCGCCTGTGTCTCCTGCGGCTCTCCCGAGGCCGCGGCGGCCAAAGCCGCCCAGTCCCCCGCCCAGAGCTGCGCCAGCTGCTCCCCCTCCGCCGACCAGACAGAGGTACAGCAGGTGGTAGACATCGTCCGCCAGATCCTGTCCGCCCAGAGCGGACACTGAGATGCGCTCCCTGGGACAGGCCTCCGTCTGCCCCACGGCGCAGCCCCCGGGAGAGTGCTTCTCCCGCCCTTATCAAAAGGAAAGTAGGTGATCCATGATTGGCACTTGACGAAACGGCCATCCGCCATTTAGTATTGACTGAGCTGGCCCGTCAGGGCAGCAAATTCGTGCCGGTGGGCATCTCCGCCCGGCATGTCCATCTCTCCCAAGGGGACATTGCCGCGCTGTTTGGCCCCGGCTATGAGCTCACCCCGCTGAAGCCCCTGGTGCAGCCGGGGCAGTACGCCGCCAGGGAGCAGCTGACCCTGGTGGGCCCGAAGGGCGAGCTGGGCAAGGTACGCATCCTCGGCCCCGCCCGGGCGGAAACCCAGATTGAGCTGTCCTTCACCGACGCCATGAAGCTGGGGATCAAAAACTGTCCCATCCGCATGTCCGGCGACCTGGCCGGCACCCCGGGACTGAAATTGGTGGGCCCCCGGGGCGAGCTCACCGTCACCCAGGGCGTCATCGTCGCCCAGCGCCACCTCCACCTCAGCGGCCCCCAGGCCCAGGCCTACGGCGTCCATGACAAGCAGGTCGTCTCCGTCCGGGTCACCGGCGCCCGTCCCTGTCTTCTGGAGGGGGTCGTCTGCCGGGTGGGCGAGGGCCACGAGCTGGAAATCCACATCGACACCGACGAGGCCAACGCCTGCGCCCTGCAGAACGGCGACCTGCTGGAACTGGTGTTCCCGGGCCTGAGCGAGGGCCACCACTGCCAGGGCACCTGCCGCAGCGGCGGCGGCTGCACCTGCGGCCATCATTCCGCCCCGGCGCCCGCCCCCGCTCCCCCCGCTGAACCGGAGCAGGAGCCGCTGGACCTGGTGACCGAGCGGGATATCAACGACGCCTTCCGGGACAGCCATCCCCAGGTGCTGTGCACCAAGAAGGCTCTGATCACCCCCGCCGCCGCCGACCGGGCGGCGGAGACCGGGATCAAAATCGTACGCGCGTGAGGAAGGAGGTACGCCATGCAAATCGGCAGAGTGGTGGGCACTGTGGTCAGCACCAGCAAGTCGGAAAAGCTGGAAGGGCTGAAAATGCTGCTGGTCAAGCCCATCGACCTGGAGACCTTTCAGGAGAAAGGCAGCGTGGTGGTGGCCTTCGACGCCGTGGGCGCCGGAGAGGGAGAGGTCGTCATGATCGTCTCCGGATCCTCCTCCCGCCAGACCGAGCTGACGGAGAACAAACCCTCCGACACCGCCATTATCGCCATCATCGACTATATCGACTTGGGCAATAAACGCATTTTCAGCAAAGAAAAGGACAAAGACAGCGAAAAGAAGGTGTAAAAATTCATGCTTTCCAAAGAGCAGATTGAGCAAATCGTTCAGATGACCATCGCCCAGATGAACCAGCAGCAGGCCCCCGCCGCCCCCGCGGCCGCGGCGGCCGGCAACGGCTGGATGTTCGACCGGGCGGAGGACTGCATCGAGGCTGCCATCGCCGCTCAGAAAAAGCTGGTGGCCATGACCATGGATCAGCGGGAAAAGCTGATTCGGGCCATGCGCCGGGCCTCCCGGGAGAACGCCGAAAAGCTCGCCCAGATGGCCCACGACGAAACCGGCTACGGCAAGGTGCCCGACAAAATCGCCAAAATCCTGCTGGTGGCCAACAAGACCCCGGGCACCGAGGACATTGTCCCCCGGGTGTTCACCGGTGACCACGGCATGACCCTGGTGGAGCAGGCCCCCTTCGGGGTCATCGGATCCATCACCCCCTCCACCAACCCCCCCGGCACCGTCATCAACAACTCCATCAGCATGATCGCCGCCGGCAACGCGGTGGTATTCAACCCCCACCCCAGCGCCACCAAGTGCTCTCAGGAGACCATGCGCATCCTGAACGAGGCCATTGTGGCCGCCGGCGGCCCCATGGGCCTGATCTGCTGCCCCACCAAACCCAACATGGACACCAGCGCGGTCATCATGAACCACCCCAAGATCAAGCTGCTCAGTGTCACTGGCGGCGAGGCAGTTGTGGGCGTGGCCATGAAGACGGGCAAGAAGTGCATCGCCGCCGGACCGGGCAACCCGCCGGTCATCGTGGACGAGACCGCTCTGATCCCCAAGGCGGCCAAGGATATCGTGGACGGCGCCAGCTTCGACAACAACGTGCTCTGCGTGGCCGAGAAAGAGGTCTTCTGCGTCAACACCGTCTACGACCAGCTGCTCAGCGAGATGCAGAAGCACGGGGCCTGGCTGGTCAAGGGAGAGGACATTGACAAGATCGTCCGCACCGTGCTGCTGCAGAAGGACGGCAAATACGTCATCAACCGCAAATTCGTGGGCCATGACGCCACCTACATCATGGACGCCTCCGGCGTCTCCTACTCCGGCTCTCCCCGTCTGGTCATCGCCGAGGTGCCCAAGAGCCATCCCTTCGTCCAGGTGGAGATGCTGATGCCGGTGCTGGGCTGTGTGCGGTGCGACAATGTGGACCAGGCCATCGACTGGGCGGTGGAGGCCGAGCACGGCTGCTGGCATTCGGCGCTGATGCACTCCACCAACTACCTGAACATGAGCCGGGCCGCCAAGGCGCTGAACACCACCATCTTCGTCAAGAACGGCCCCTCCACCGCTGGTGTGGGCTTCAACGGCGAGGGCTACGCCACCCTGACCATCGCCACTCCTACCGGCGAGGGCCTGACCTCCGCCCGCAGCTTCACCCGCGCCCGCCGCTGCGTGCTGGAGGACGGCTTCCGCATCATCTGACGCCATGGGCCTGATCCAACAGATCCGGGATGCCGGCGTGGTCGGCGCGGGGGGCGCGGGATTCCCCACCGACCGGAAGCTGGACTGCAAGGCGGAAGTCTTCATTGTCAACGGCATCGAGTGCGAGCCCCTGCTGCGCACCGACCGCCATGTGATGGAGCTTCACGCCCCGGAGATTGTCCGCACCGTCCGGGCCATCCGGGACCACATCGGGGCCAAGCGGGCGGTCATCGCCCTGAAGAAACACTATGAGCATGCGGTGGAGGCCCTCTCCGCCGCGGTAAAGGGCACCAAAGTGGAGCTCTACCTCTCCGAGGCCTTTTACCCCGCCGGGGACGAACAGAACCTGGTCTGGTGCATCACCGGCAAAACCGTTCCCACCGGAGGCATTCCGCTGGACGTGGGGTGCGTGGTGAGCAACGTCAGCACGGTGCTGAACATCGCCCAGGCCATGGAGGGCCGCCCGGTGACCGACAAGCTGGTCACGGTGGGGGGCGCTGTGGCCAGGCCGGTCACGGTGGAGTGCCCCATCGGCACCCCCCTCTCCGCGCTGCTGGAGGCGGCGGGAGGAAGCATTGGAGACTGCACCTACATCGTGGGCGGTCCTCTGATGGGCCGGCTCACCGATGATTTGACCGAGAGCGTCACCAAGACCACCGGCGGGCTGCTGGCCATTCCAAAAGGCCATCCCATCCTGGCCAAGAAAATGGTCTCCCCCCGGGACGCGGTCATCGCCCGGGCCGCCTGCAGCCAGTGCAGCATGTGCACCCAGCTGTGTCCCCGCAACGCCATGGGACTGAATGTCCAGCCCCACAAGGCCATGCGGGCCCTGGCCTCCGGCAATGAACTCCTGCTGGGAGATGTGAACGGCGTATTCTCCTGCTGCGACTGCGGCGTGTGCACCTACTTCGCCTGCAACTTCGGGCTGAAGCCCAGCCAGGCCATGCAGCAGGCCAAGGCCAGGCTCCAGCAGTCCGGCGTCAAGCCGGTCAAGGAGGTCAAGTACGCCCCGGACGGCGGCATCGACAACAAGCGGGTGCCCACCGAACGGCTGCTCTACCGGCTGGATCTGAAGCGCTACGATGTGGACGCCCCCATGGGCGACCCGGTCACCTGCGGCCAGGTGCGCATCCCCCTGAAGATGCACATCGGCGGGCCTGACACCCCGGTGGTCGCCGCGGGCGAACATGTGGCCCGGGGCCAGCTGATCGCCCAGCCCAACGGCATGGGGGCCAACATCCACGCCTCCATCGACGGCACCGTCACCCAGGTGACCGGCGAATTCATCGAGATAAGGAAGTGAAGCTATGGGTGCCATCGGTATGAACGAGATCATGAGCATCCCCACCGGCATCCTGGCTTGCGATGCCATGCTGAAGGCCGCTGAAGTGGAACTGGTCAGCGCGGGCTGCGTCTGCGCCGGCAAGTACTACATCGTGGTCCAGGGTGAGGTGGCCGCCGTCCGCTCCGCCGTCGAGGCGGGCCGCGAGGTGGCGGAGAGCCTGCTCATCGACAGCCTGATTATCCCCAACGTGGACCCCCAGGTGGCCCCGGCCATCTCCGCCTGCACCATGGTGGAGCACCTGGACGCCCTGGGCATCATGGAGACCTACTCCCTCTGTGCCGCTGTCAACGCCGCCGACGCCGCCGCCAAGGCGGCCCAGGTGGATCTGCTGGAGGTACGCCTGGGCCGGGGCCTGGGCGGGAAATCCTTCATCCTGCTCACCGGCGAAGTCGCCGCTGTGCAGTCCGCCATCCAGGCCGCCGAGGCCCTGGAGGAAACCCAAGGCCTGATGGCCAAGAGTGCAGTCATCCCCTCGCCCCACCCTGACATGCTCAAGGCGATTGGATAAATAAGAACCCTTCAACCCCAACAACGAATCCAAAAAATCATTAATGGAGGTTTTCAACATGAAAGAAGCTTTAGGTATGGTCGAGACCCGCGGTCTGATCGGCTCCATCGAGGCCGCCGATGCGATGGTCAAAGCTGCCAACGTCCGTCTGATCGGCAAGGTGCAGATCGGCTCCGGTCTGGTCACCGTCATGGTCCGGGGCGACGTGGGCGCCGTCAAGGCCGCTGTGGATGCCGGCGCCGCCGCCGCCAAGCGGGTGGGCGAGCTCTACGGCGTGCATGTGATTCCCCGTCCCCACAACGACGTGGAGTACATCCTGCCCCACCTGGACCGGGACGACGAGGAATAATCCATGTACGCCGGCGTAGTGGCCGGGTCGGTGGTGGCCACGGTAAAGGATCCCGCCCTGGAGGGCGTCCCCCTGCTGGTGGTGCGCAAGATTGAAAACGGGAAGGAAACCGGCCTGATCGTGGCCGCGGATCAGACCCGTCAGGCCGGCCTGGGCGACTATGTGTATATGATCGGCTCCAAAGAGGCCGCCCGGGTATTCCGGGTCAAGCGCATCCCGGTGGACGTGGCCATCGTGGGCTTCATCGACACCTATAACGAAGAGCTTTAAGCCGGGCGCGCCCGGCGTCCAAGCCGGTATGATTTTGACAGAGAGGAGTGTGAACCGTCATGCGGCTGGCAAAAGTAGTGGGCAATGTGGTCTCCACCATCAAGGACGACGGCTACAACGGCTACAAACTGATGCTGGTGGAATATTTTGAGCCTGACGGCACCCCCTCCGGTCCCCGCATGATCGCCTTCGACTGTGCCGATGCCGGCATCGGAGACATCGTGGTGGTGAATACCGACGGCGGCGCCGGGAACATGCTCCTGGACGACGACTATGCCATTGTGGATCTGGTCATCTGCGGCATTGTGGACCGCTACACCGCCTATGGGGAGGACACCATCCTCCACGGCGGCAGCTGAAGTCCCACCATCCAAAAACAAAACTCCCGCCTGGGCGCTCGGCCCAGGCGGGAGTTTTTGATTGTTCTGAGTGCATCATTTGCCGGCGATGGAAAGCCCATCCACCAGCACGCTGGGGGAGCCGAAGCAGGTGATCCCCCCGGGGTTGGGCACTTTCAGGTTGCCGGCCACGGCGGTCACCTTCTGCAGCAGCTCGTAGAAGTTGCCCGCCACAGTGAAGGCCTTGACCGGGGTGGTCTTGACCCCGTCCTCGATCAGGAAGCCGGCGCTCTGGAGGGAGAAGTCCCCGCTGACCACATTGGCCCCGGCATGGAGTCCGGCCAGGGAATCAATATACACGCCCCGGCCCGCCTGCCGGAGCAGGGCCGCCTCGTCCTGTTCCCCGGGGGCCAGATAAAAGGCGAAGGGGGCCACCTCCACCGGCGCGGCATACCCCGCCTTGGCGGCGTTGCCCGTGGTCTCCTTCCCCGCGGCGGCGGCGGTGCGGTGGTTGTAGAGCAGGGTGTTCAGCCTGCCGCCCTCCACCACATTCTTCTTTCTGGCCGGGGTGCCCTCGGCGTCGAAGGGGATGGGCATGGCGCTCAGGGGGCAGAAGGGGTCGTCCACCAGGGTGACGGCGGCAGAGGCGATGTGCTCCCCCTCCTTCCCCGCCAGCCGGGACAGCCCCTTCTGGGCCTGATCGGAGGAAAACACAGGGCTGAAGGTGGCCAGCAGGCTGGCCATGGCCTCCGGGGCAAAGACCACCGGCCACACCCCGGTGGGGGCGGCGTCGCCCCCCAGCTTGGCCCGGGCCTTTTCCACCGCCCGCTCCGCCAGGGCCTTTTTGTCCAGCTGGTCCACAGCGCCCAGCTTCATCTCATAGGCGTCGGTCATCTCGCCCGCCTCGGCCACCACGGCAGCGGCCACCAGAGCGGAAACGGTGTTTTCATAGTGCAGATCCAGTCCCCGGGAATTGACGATGGCGATCCGATCCCGCTCCCACAGGGCCTGGGTGCTGGCGCCGTCCACCACGCTGGGGTGGGCGGCATAGAGGGCGGCCTGGGTGTCCAGGGCGGCCTGGATCAGTTCCCCGGCAGAGCAGCCCCCCACGGCGGCAGGGGTGAAGTTCTGATAGCTCTGGCCCCCCTGGCCCAGGAAGGCCGGCTCGTCGGACTCCAGGACGGCGGCATTGTCCACCGCCCGGCGGACCAGCTCCCGGGCCGCCTCCCGGCTCAGCTCCTCGGTGGAGGCATAGCCCATCCGGCCGCCGGCGATGCACCGCAGGCAGACGCCCCCCTCCACCGTGCTGGAGAACTCGTTGACCTCCTGGCGGTAAGTGCTCACCTGAGTGCCCTCGGCGCTCTGGTAGTAGAGCTCATAGTCCTCTACCCCTGCCTGCCGGGCGTACTCGGCCACATGCTGTTGAAACGCTTGAAATTCCATGCTGCTGCCTCCTTATCTGCCGCCCACGGTGATGGAGGACACCCGGATCATGGGCTGGCCCACGTTGACGGGCACGCTCCCGCTGGAGGAGCCGCACATGCCCTGGCCCAGGTCCAGCTGGCGGCCCACCATGTCGATCTTCTGGATGACCTCTGCCCCGGTGCCCACCAGGCTGGCCCCCCGGACCGGCTCGCAGATCTTGCCGTTGCGGATCAGGTAGCCCTCGTTGACGGCGAAGTTGAACTCGCCGGTCACCGGATTCACCGAGCCGCCCCCCATATCCTTGGCGTACAGTCCGTAATCGATGGAGGCGATGATGTCCTCGTCGCTGTCCTCTCCCGGGGCGATATAGGTGTTGGTCATCCGGGAGGTGGTGGTGAACTGATAGCTCTGGCGCCGGGCGGAGCCGGTGGGGGCCATGCCCATCCTTCTCCCGTTGAACTTGTCCACCATATAGGTTTTGAGCACGCCGTGCTCGATCAGCACATTGCGCCGGGCCGGGGTGCCCTCGTCGTCGATGTTGATGGAGCCCCAGGCGTTGGGGATGGTGCCGTCGTCGATGGCGGTGACCTTCTCGTTGGCGATCTTCTGCCCCAGCTTGCCCGTGAACTGGGAGAGCCCATAGGCCACCGAGGAGGCCTCCAGAGAGTGGCCGCAGGCCTCGTGGAAGATGACGCCGCCGAAGCCGTTGTCGATGGCCACCGGCATCACCCCCGCCGGGCAGTAGCCCGCCCCGGCCATGGTGATGGCCTGGCGGGCGGCGTGGACGCCCACCTCCCTGGGGTCAATCTGCTCAAACATCTCCAGCCCCATCCGGCGGCCGGGCCGGCAGCCGCCGGTCTGGGTCTCCCCGTTGACCTCCGCCACGGCGGAGATGGCCAGCCGGGTGCGGATCTGCCGGTCCTGAGCATACACCCCCTCGCTGTTGGCCACCAGGATCCGGTGGTCCACGTCCAGCAGGGTGCCGGTGACCTGGCGGATGGCCCCGTCATAGTCCCGGGCGGCAAAGTACCCCTCTTTCAGAATCTCCACCTTTTGGGCATTGCCCACGGTGGAGGGAACGATCTGCACCGGATGGATATCCCCGAACAGCCGCTCGTGGAGGCAGATGCTGATCTCCGCTGTCCCCTCCCCCAGGGCCTCGGCGGCCTGGGCGGCACAGCGGAGCAGCCCTTCCGGGCTGGTGTCCACAGTGGAGGCGGTGACGCTGCGCAGCCCCTTGAATACCCGCACCGAGGCCCCGGCGATCAGGGTGTCGTCGATGGAGTCCACCCGGCTGTCCACCATGTTGATGGCGTGGTTGTCGGTGTGCTCCGCAAAGAGCTCAGCGTAGTCCGCCCCGGTGGAGGCGGCCTTTTCCAGCACCCGCTGGCAAATATCTCTCGGGATCATAATTCCTCTCCTTTTGCGCCCGGCCGGGCTTTTCCCGCCGGACGTGAAAAATGTCCGCCGGGACCTCCAGGGTCCCGGCGGATGGGGGATATTTCGTACTCAGCCGCAGATGTAGTCGTAAAGCCCCTGGATCTTATAGCAGCCGGCCACAGCGCCCTGATCCGCCACGCCGACGCACTGGGCGGCGTGTACCGCGGCCTTGCCAAAGACCGGAGTCATATGCTTGGTGGCCTCCACGCCCTCTTTGGCGGCAGCCAGGGCGGCGGTGATGACCGTCTGCAGGCTGGCGGCGGGATCGGCCTCCACAGCGGCCTTTGCCGCCTCGGCGGCGGGCAGCACCGCGTCATAGATGGTGCGCTGGCCGCTCTGGCACTTGCCCCGCTTCTGGACCCCGGCGGCAAAGCCCATCAGATAGTCGGCCAGGGCGGCGCCGTCGATCTCGGTCCTGCCCTTGAGGGCCTTGCCGCCCTCCATGACGCCGGTGGACATCAGGAAGCCCATGGTGGAGGGGACCAGGGAGGACATCTTCATGCCCGCCTTCATGAGCATCTTGCCCACGTCGCCGCCGGCCCCGGCGGCCTCTTCCCGCATCAGGCCGGGCAGGGCGGCATAGCCCTTGCTCATGGTCAGGCCCAGGTCGCCGTCGCCCAGCTTGGCGTCCATCTCACACAGCTCTTCCTTTTTTTCCACAAACAGGTCGCCCACACTCTGGAACAGATCAGGCACCTGGTCAAACAAAATCTTTTCCATACAGACTATCTCCTCTCACTCCGTCCGGCGTCCGCTTACTTCTGGCAAATGAAGGGGGTGTTGACGGGGTGATCCATATAGTGTTTCAGCTCGTCGTTCATCTTGCACACAGAGATGGAGGCGCCCGCCATCTCCATGGAGGTGGCATACTCGCCCACCACGGTCTTGTAGACCTTGATGCCCTTCTCCGCCAGCAGCTCGGTGACATCGTTGGACAGGATGTACAGCTCTTCGATGGAGGTGGCGCCCAGGCCGTTGATCAGCAGGGAGACCTCCTCCCCCTCAGCCACAGGCATGTCGCCCAGCAGGGCGTCCAGGGACTCCTGGGCGATCTCCCGGGAGGTCTTCAGGGGGCCGTTCCAGATGCCGGGCTCACCGTGGATGCCCATGCCCATGGCCATCTCGTTCTCACCCAGCTCGAAGTTGGCATGGCCCACCTCGGGGATGATGCAGGGGGTCAGGGCAAAGCCCACGGTGCGGGTGTTGTCCTTGGCCAGCTGGGCCGCCGCCAGCACCTCGTCCAGGGTGCCGCCCTCGTCGGCCCTGCAGCCGGCGGCCTTGAACATGAAGTAGATGCCGGCCACGCCCCGGCGGGTGGCGGGATCCTTGTGGGAGAGCACATCGTCGGCGCCCACAATGCTCTTGCACACGATATCGTCCATATCGCACAGATCAGTGGCCATGTCGAAGGTCATGATGTCGCCGGTGTAGTTGCCGTAGAGGTAGAGCACGCCGGCGCCGGCCTCCACTTCCTTGGCAATGTTATAGATCTGCTCCGGAGAGGGGGACTGGAACACGCCGCCAACGCCGCAGCCGTCGATCAGGCCGTCGCCCACATAGCCCAGGAACAGGGGCAGGTGGCCGGAGCCGCCGCCGGTGATGATGGCGACCTTACCGGGCTTCTTGTGGGCGGTGCAGTAGCAGCGCAGGTCGTCCCCTGCGTGCTTGACCTGGTCGCCGTGGGCGGCGTAGATGCCCTTGAGCATCTCGTCCACATAGGTTTCCGGCGCATTGATGATCTTCTTCATAGAATTGCCTCCTTATTGATGCTGTTGCAAGCACAAAGCCTTTTCTAAACCGGGCATGTCTGCCCGGATGCTTCCACCCTCGATTTTACTGCCTGAGCGGCACTTTGTCAATCATTCTGCCCGGTTTTTTGGGATTTTTTCCTATCCCTTTTGTGAAAAACCCTCAAAAAGTCACCCCTCTGTCTGGGGCGGGAACCAGAGGTCCAGATCCACGTTGCCCGCAATGCCCGCCACGGTGCCGGTGTTGGTGTACTGCCACAAATCAAAGGCATAGGCAAAGCTGGGCCAGGAGGCATATTCCGCATACCAGGCGTCATATTGCTCCAGCTGGGAGAGGTCGTAGTGCAGGTAGCCCAGCATGCCGTTGCAGTAAACGGCGGTCTGATAGCCCGCCTCCTGGATTCGCTCACAGAAGGCCTGGGCACAGGCGGTGACCGTCTCGGTGTCCACGCTGTCGGTGCGGGCCTCGTCGTTGTCGATATGCTCCCAGTCAAAGACCACCGGCAGGTCCATCTCCCGGCCGTTCAGGGCGGCGAGCACAAAGTCGGCCTCCTCCTGGGCCTCCTCCACGCTCACCGCCTGGGAGAAGAAATAGCAACCCACCTGCAGCCCGTTCTCCTGGGCCCCGGCCAGATTGGCCTCAAAGCGCTGGTCGGCGCTGATCACCCCCTCGGAGTAACCCCGGTTGCCGATGCGGAGTATGGCAAAGGAGATGCCGTCCCCCGCCACCGCAGCCCAGTCGATCTCCCCCTGGTGGGAAGAGACATCAATGCCGGTGAGGGCCTGGCGGCTCAGGCAGGTCACCCGCCCGGTGGTCTCATCCAGGGAAAAATCCGCCTCGGTAAACGTACTCTGCTCCATGGACTCATCCACCGCCACCGTCTGGCCTCCCACGCTGACGGTGGGGCCGGAATAAGCGGGCTCCGGATCCCGGGCCGCTCCGGGGGCGCCGCAGGCGGGCAGCAGCAAAACCAGCAGCGCGCACAGCGCCAATTTATTCCATTTCTTGTTCCATCTCATCCAAATCACCTCTGTTTCGACAGAGCAAGTATACCACACCCCCGGGCCAAAAGCGATGAACATTTTATAAAGACGGGACCGCCCCATTGAAACGACTGCTCCCCGCCCTGCGGGCATTTCGAATCAGAGTACCAAGATTCACTGTCTGCACTCGGGGCAGGCATAAGCCAGCGCGCAAAATACAGCGGGAGGCGGCGGGCTTTTTGCGCCCCCTCCCCCCTTCTCCGGCCGGTGCGGTTAACCCCCGCTCTTACCAGCCGGTCACCGCCAACCCCGCCCCCCCCC